>NZ_JBSFVT010000002.1:0-706584 GCF_053592455.1 Streptomyces sp. NPDC002676
CGACATCTCGAAGCGTGGAGAACGGCCGTCTCCGCTGTCTCGGGAAGAACCGCAGATCAGTAGGTCGGGTGACCTACGAGGTTAAACGTCAAGCTCAGGCCAGAACCTCCGCAGTTGAGGGTGTGCGTGGGCCGCCTGAAGGAACGGTCGATCACGCAGGTGCCACTCGCTGGAAAGCAGCTCACGCCACTTCGCGGGAGCAGGGTCACCATCCTCGAACGCTTCCGCCAGCTCGCTCCAGCTCATGAACGGAAAGCGGTCATGCAGCTCCCGCAGACTGCCGCCCCGGTGCCACAGATTCGCGACCCCCACCGCAGCGACGAGGTCGTTCGTCCACCCCTCCGAGGACGCGAAGCCACGGTGGCGGAGGATCCGTACGCAGAAGGAATCCTCCGCGCAAGGGAAAACAACGACCGATCCCCGATCGGTGCTCACCTCGGCGCCGGCGTCCCATCCTGAGCGAGTCCGCACCTCGCCCAAGTCGAAACCTTGAGCCAGTGCGATGTGCTCGATCCGCCGCACCAGATCCGCAGGCGACGCTGGATCGGGATAGACCGCAACGCGCATCTCCGCCTCTTGCGCACCTGTTGTCATGTCCGCCCCCGTGATTCAGATGTCGTGCCTGAACACGATATGCCGCTCATCAACCGCTCGCGGGCCATCTGAAGAACTCCGTCTCACACTGGTGCGGCCTCGGGTCCGCAGGACCGCCGACCCAGTGTTCTCGCGTGCCGGCGGCGCAGTAGGAGACATCGCCGGGGCCCATCGGGCACTGCTTCGGACCGCGGATCTGGCCGGTCTCCGCAACCAAGTGGCGCCCAGTCGAGATGCCTGCCATATTTGTTCCGCGATTCATAGGCGATGAATCGCTATTCATCGCACAGGGGAGCTTGGCACATGATCCTCGTACACGTCCCCACCACCTGGCCCCAGGTCCTGAGCGGCCAGCTCACCGCAGAACAGGCCACCTTGGGCGAGTGGTACAACATCAGTGACAGGGCCATCGCCGACTACGGCGACGCCGTGCTCGGCATCTTCGAGAACACCGTCGTCAGCGCATTTGACGTCACCGCCCCGCCCCACCGCGACGACGAGAACCGCGTCACCTTCCCCGGCGTCCCCTCGGCACAGTGGGCCCACCTGATCGGCACCCCCAACCCCGGCAAGCCCTGGGGCGTCCGCGGCATGGCCCGGCCGATCCAATACCTCGACACCGCCGTGCTCACCAGCGGAACCGTTGAGATCAAGGACGACGGCACTGCCCGTCGGGCCGTCATCGACGGTTTCACCCTGGTCGTCGACAACGAGGGAACCGCCGTCCTGTCCGTCCCCGTCGGCCGGCAGGTCACCGTCGTGACCAACACGGCCTGAACCCTGCCGCTGCGGAATCCCCCGGCCACCAACAGGCGCCGGATTCCGCCACGAGTCGCCGTACATCGAAAGAAACAGACGGACGCCGCCAGCCGCATCCGTGAGCCGCCCCATCGTCCTCGACGTCATCGCCTGCGGTGAGGAAGTCGGTGCGTGGAGGAGTACGTGAGTTCGCCGCGCCGTCCGGCGCGTCCGGTGGCGGTGTTCGTCGCCGGGCAGCCAGGCAGCGTCAAGACGCTGGTGGTCGACCTGGTGCACGCCGCGCTCCAGCAACGAGGCGGGACGGTGCGGGCGGATCGCGACACCTACAAGAGCGTCCACCCCCACTACACCGCCCTCCTCGCCAAGAATCTGGTGAAGGATGGCTACCGTGCTCAGCTCGCCGTGCACCCGGCGGCCGGGTGCTGCTGCGCTCCAGGCAGGGGACGGACATGACGGCGTCGTTCCCTGAGATCCGGACGGCGGCTCTCGCGCAGCTGCCGGCGGATACCGGGCTGGACGGCGAGCTGGTGGTAAGGGAGTGGGACCAGCTGGCGTTCGAGCGGCTGCAGCAGCGTCTCGCCCGGCGCCGGGCCGCTACGGCCCAGGCAGCACTCCAGTGGCCGGCGCACTACGTGATCTTCGACCTGCTTCCCTGCGGGCGCGGACCTGACCGGCTGGCCGTACGAGCGGCGGGGGCGGCGCTTCAGGCTATCTTCACCGACCACGGCCTGGAGGCGCCGCTGACGCTGTGCCCGTCGACCACCGCCGCTGCCCTGGCGAGAGGGGAGGGGCTGTGCTTCAAGCAGCTGGATCAGCCCTACCGGCCGGTGCTGTCGTCACCCTGGACGGCGGGGCTGCATCCGATGCGCGCATGACGCTCCCTGCAGTGACACGATCGGTGTTATGAACACCAATACGGACTGGGCGTACCGGGTGTTCGAGCCGCATGGGTCCGAGGGCTGGCGCCCCTACGGCAGCGACCCCGAACAGTGGCACGGTGCGATCCCCGCCCCCGACACGGCCGAGGGTGCCAAGCACGCCATCGGCCGCATCGTCGCCGACCTGATGACCGAGTGGGAGCGGGCCGGCCTCCACCACGCGATGCACGTACGGGTCTTCCTCTGGCACGACGAAGCGGGCGACCTAAAGGATGCGGACTTCGTCGTGGATGTCCGGCCCCGGTCGGACTTCGACACAGCGTGATCTCCGGCGCGCCTGCGGCTGCTCACGGTGACAGGATCGGCACCGTGGGCACCGAGAGAACGTGGGCGTACTGGGCGGAAGAGCCGCACGGCTCCGCTGGCCGGCCGCCCCCTTGGCGGCCACCCTCATCGCTGGCGGGGAGCTGAGCGTGGCAGGTCGCTTGTGATCGCACGGTTAAGCGTTTGCGGTTGTGCTACGCCGAACCAGTGCCGGAACCAGGTCATCTTTCGGCGCCTTCTCTGTGGCTGACGCGCGCGAGCTCTCGCATTGCGACCATTTCAGGCGTGCTTCGTGACAGAAAATAAGTCCGCCGTCCTGGAAACCAGCACTATGTCCCAGAGTGCTGCATTTGGTTGATTAGTCTATCGCGCTCCGTATCGGTAGCGTCACCCTCAGGTGCGTGCGAGGCCTCGCACGGCGTCTTCCCAAACTCTGTTCGAAGTCCCGTACGCTCACGGCAATCCAAGGAATCTTGTCGAGCAGAGGCAGCAGCTGAGTGACGTGTTGCTGTTGCCGCCGGTCAGCGACACCGCGAGCGGGATGCCCTGGGCGTCGGTGATGACGTGGTGCTTGCTGCCCGGCCATGCGCGGTCGACCGGGCTGGGACCGCTTTTGGGCCCCTGCGGGCGGCCCGGACGTGGGAGGAGTCGATCAGCGGCCTGGGTTGGTGACTCGTTGCCACTGCAGCTGCCCGTCTCGGCAGTCTCCGGCACCATCGACCACCGACTACGCAAGGGAGCCACGATCGCCGCAGAGCAGGATGTGACCACCGCAGTCACTGACCCGAGCCTGCAACAGCGGGCAGTCTGGGCGCTGACCACGTTGCCGACGCACGTGGTGGTCGCGGCCCTGCTGTGCTGCCCCTTCGGATCGTGCGGCACACCCGTCGGCGGCCTGGCGCCTGGATTCGGCCGAACTACCCGCACGTCAAACGATCTCCTGCTGGCGATCGCCCGGCCCTGGGCAAAGTCGGTCCACTCGGCAGCTGTCAGCCGTTCCTGCCGGTCGGTCTCAGTGGTCAGTTGTCCCCGAGTGCCAGCTTGATGCCGAAGCCGACGAGTACCGAGCCGGTGATCGCGTCGATGACCCGCTGCACCGAGCCGCGGTTCAGCCACCGGCGGACGAGCTGGGTGCCGAATATCAGCGCGCTGAACCAGACCAGCCCCTCCAGGTCATGCACGGTCGCCAGGACGACCCCCATCAGCAGATGCGGGGGGCCGCTGGGGATGAACTGGGGCAGCATCGCCATGTAGAAGACGCCGTTCTTCGGGTTCAGCAGGCTGGTGCCCAGCCCGCGCGCCCAGGACCGTCCCCATGTCGCCTCCGCGGTCGCGGCTCCCGCTCCGTCCGCCGTATCCCCCGACACGGATCGGCCGCGCTCCTTGAGCGTCCGGCGAAGCATGCCGATCCCCAGCCACGCCAGGTACCCGGCACCGGCCACGCGCAGCGCGTCGTACAGCAGATGGGATGCCGTGAGCACCGCCGCGGCGCCGACCGCGGCGGCCACGCCCCACACGAGCACGCCGCAGAGGATCCCCAGCGCCGTCGCGAAGGCCCGGCGCCTGC
This sequence comes from Streptomyces sp. NPDC002676, assembly GCF_053592455.1. Lineage (NCBI taxonomy): Bacteria > Bacillati > Actinomycetota > Actinomycetes > Kitasatosporales > Streptomycetaceae > Streptomyces > Streptomyces sp. NPDC002676. The sequence continues at coordinate 4,123 of NZ_JBSFVT010000002.1, forward strand.
CCAGGGTGATGGCGGAGCGTAGCACCAGAGCGGTGTCCAGTCCCGGCATGATGGTCATCATGCCTGCCACTACGGCGAAGGAGGCGATTGCAGAGGAAACGGTCATGCGGCCATCCTGAAGCCGCGGCCGCGATCACGTCCAATTCGGTCTGCTTCACTGCGCATCAGCAGGACTGATGCCGCTGCTCGCTCGGCACTTCGCCCCTGGGAGTCGGCCGCACCTCAAGCGCTCCCTCGGTTGTCTCCGGCTTGGCACAACCGGTCAGCGGAGGTCCTTGTCACTCAGCGCTGGGCGCTCGGGAAGGCATCGATGCCGGCAAGTTCCTTGCGCAGGCGTTCGGCACGGTCCACCAGCACCACTCGCCGATGCATCACCCACACCAGCACATCCGCCATCAGCTCTTCCTCCCGCGCGGAGCGTACGAGGCGGTCGCCTGTCAGCGATGCAATTCCGATGAACCGGCCACACGACGGACAATCACCTGCTGGCGATCACACCCCCGACCAGCGCGAGCATTCCACCCAAACCCCACACCAGCCCGCTGACCAGCAACTTCAGGTTGGAAAAGGCTCACTGTCACCATCGCCGTCATTAGCGAGTGGCTCTGATCTTGATCGCCAACCTCGGTCAGCGAGAAAACACGTGTCGCTGCAGCTCACCAAGCATCTAGCCTGTGGTGCATGCATCAGCCCCGAAGGCGCGACCGACGCCTGGCTCGCCGTGTGCCACCGGAGTCGGCCCGGCACCAGGCTCCGCGGCTCAACGTCGTGGGGGCTGACGTAGTGCTGGTGGGCTACTTCTCCGCAAAGGAGAAGGACTTCGCAACGCTCATGGCGTCGGCAGACGAAGAACTGGTAGCACGCGGCGCTCACGTCGTCGGGCAGATCGTGCAGCGACGGGGCGTCTCGGACGGCGGAGTCCAGAAGATGGGCCTGCCCTATTCCTCGCGGACTCTGCTGAGGTACGGAAAGATCCGTGAGGTAGCTGCGGCCTGCGAGCAGGCCAACGCTGACGCAGTGATCTTCGTTGCCTCTTTGACCGAGCGCCAACGCCGCGCGCTGACAGCAATACTCGGCCGCCCTGCTGTGAGTCTTTCCGACATCCTCGCTGCAGACTGAGTGCCCACTCGAAGCGCGCGGTGGACGGTGAGCAGCGGGAGTTGCGGCGGGCGGTGGTGGACCTCGCGGATGTCGATCGCCGATCAGGACAAGCACGAGGCGATGCGGCAGCGGCAGGAAGCCGCGCGGACGGAACGGGAGGCCCGACAACAGGAGGCCTCATCGAAACCGACCACCCACGGGGCGGGCATCTCTGGATCAGGTAACGCGTCGATCGAGACCAACTGCGGCCAGCGTCGAGCGCAACTGCTCGATCCACCTGCTGTGCCGCCGGGTCAGCCCTGGCATCTGTTCTGGACTGACGCTGATGGGCCCGCGAGCCCCCGTGGGCATCGACATGGCTGAAGACCTGCTTTCCAGGCCGGAGGCATCCCGGGAGTCCGACCGCGCCGAGCGCCGCAAGGGCGAACGCCGCCAGGCGGCCGGAGCCGGGCGCAAACCGAAACTGGCCTTCATGACCGGCTGTTGCTCACCCTGATCTGCCTGCGCCATCAGCTGCCCCACGCGGCGTTGGCCGAGCTGTACTCGGTGGACCGCTCCACCGTCTCCACCGCCGTGCGGGAGTACGGGCATTGCTCGCTGAGCGTGTGTTCGCCATTCCCGGCCGGCCCGGGCTGCGGATCCGTACCCTGGAGGATCTGTCCGCCTACGCCGGAGCCGAGGGCGTCGACCTGCGGATCGACGGGACTGAGGTCCAAGTCCGCTTCAGCGACCGGCAGGGCCGCATCTTGCTGTCCGGGACCGTCCGGCCGGGCCGGATGCACGACCAGACCTGTGTGCGCAGCGAGGACATCGCCGAGCAGTCCGTCAGCACCCCGACGTGACGGCCGAGGTCGACGACGGCTACCGGGGCCTTGCGAACGAGTTCCCCGATCAAGTCTCCGCCCCGCCGAAGAAGCCCGCCGACGACACCTGCGCCGGCGAGAAGCGGGCCTGGCGCGAGGCGAAACGACGGCAGCCCTCAGCCGGGATCTGTATCGAACACACCAACTCCGAGCTGAAGAAGTGGCGCCTGCTCCAACGCTCCACCGGACGCCGCGACACCTACGCCGAAACCCATGCAGCGATCGTCGGCCTCATGTCCGACCGCTCCGCAAACCGACCGACCCGGCTACGGGCCAGCACCGCCCTGGCGCCCGCGCGCGCGACGGCCTGCTGAATCACCCATCAGCCCCCCCCAGGGCCGCCTGCCCTCAACTCAATTGCCCCCAAGGTCGTTAGGCTCAGGATCCATGATCTTGCTGAGTGATCCCAAGGTGCTCAATATCCCGGTGCAGGACTGCGGAGAACCTCTCGCAGAGATCGCCTCGGTCCCGGTGATTGAGTTGGACCCCCGGGAGCGAGACGAGGCAGGGGCATACGGCCGGGTCCGTATCGGCGTGCTTGAGCGTTTGCGCTGGGCATCGGAGATGCTTCCCGGCGGCGTCAGGTTCCTCGTCATAGAAGGGCATCGCAGCAGCACCGAGCAGGCGCGGCGATTTGCCCTCTACGAGGACCGTCTACGCCGCTCCGGCATCACCGACCCCGTCGATCTGCGGCGCCAGGCCAGCGCCTTCGTCTCCCCGGTCGAGGTGGCGCCCCACTGTGCCGGCGCGGCCCTCGATCTGACGCTCGTTGATGCCGATGACGTCGAGCTGGACATGGGCGGTGCTGTGAACGGCCACCGCACCGGAGACGAGAAGTACTGTCCGCTGGACGCCTCAGGGCTATCAGACCAAGCACGTCGCAATCGTGACACCCTGGCCCGAGCCATGAACGACGCCGGCTTCGTCAACTACCCCACCGAGTGGTGGCACTGGTCTTACGGCGACCGTTACTGGGCGCTGATCAGCAAGGCTGGCAGTGCCATCTACGGACCAGCCTGACCACCTCGAACCGTAGCTGCGTTGACCCAACTGTTCAGGCCAAGCAGATCGACGCGCTCGTGGGAGGTTCGGCCGCCGGAGAACGCTTCACCTTCGGGGGTGCGACCGTCGTGATGGGCCCGTCGGGGAATGTGATCACCACGGGGACGGGCGATGCGTCGGACCGGAGTTGCGTATGGAACGCCGACGAGGTCCGTCTGGTCGGCCCGGCGCCGGCGCACTGGCCGCGTCGGTCAGGCGGGATCGGAGCTGGCGCCTGGCTGTGCCGAGCATGTGCTGACGAGCTGCCTGCTGCGGCCTGACACGCTCCTGAGCAGGTCAGTCCTGGACCGGGTCCGCCCGCTGCGTCCGGCCCCAGACCTGCCGGACCTGCGGTGGCTCCAGCACGTCAACGAGGACCGGGCCGCGGCGCTGGAGCAGTTCGTCACCGGTTGGTATCCGGCCACCGGTCAGCCCCAGCGCCAATCAGCCGCGCCGGCACCGTCACGGCCTCTCCCGGGCAGCCTGCAGCAGCTGTACCGGCTGGCGGAGGAACGGCCGGGCGTGCTCGGATGCCAGAACCACATCATGCCGGAGCACGAGCTGCACACCGACCCTCTCGGGGAGCTGCTTGTCTTCGGTGTCGAAAACCAGGGAAGCTTCTTCTGGGGTCTTCTGTGGACCCTCGACGATCCGGTGTGCGATCCGACCGTCTGGTTCCGCGAGTTCGATGACGTGCCGGTCGCTGAAGAGGAGCCGCTCAGCGGCTTCCTCATCCAGTTCTCCCTCTACGAGGCCGCCATGAGCGCCGACTACACCGCGCTCGCCCTCGGGCTCTCCGTCAACCAGGTGCACCAGCTCACTGTTCCGCTTCAGCCGGTCCCTCTGCGGCCCTTCTGGCCGGGGCTCCCACCCGCTTCTAAGTCGCCCCGGGACTCGTTATGCATGTCTCCGACGCTGGGGAAGACGGCGGGTTCGAGGTGTGGGCAGGTGCCACACACCGCAGCGCTCTACAGGCCCTTTTGGGCTTTGACGTCGAGTGGACGCAATTCGACGGTTGCCGTCTCAAATAGTCCAGCGCGAGGGCGCATACCACCGCCGAGGAATACCTACGTGGTACCAGCCCTCCGCGACGACATGGCGCCCGGGGACGTTGCTGCGTTCGGGGAAGGTGCTGTTCCAGCAGCTGGGTGACAGCGGCGGTCAGCCAGCAGGACCGATCGCCCTCGCGTCCTCGGCCGCCCGGCAGGCCAGGCAGATGACCTGAGCGTTGCGGCCGTAGCGCCGGGTGAGTGCAGGGCATCGGCGCGGAACAGGCTGGCACCCGTGGTCATCGCACGGTGCTGCTGGGCATGCGGGCGAGGCTGTGGCGGACGTTGCTGTCCCACAGGCCGACCCAGCCGCTGGCATGCACCACCGCGAGGAGTTTGCCGTCGGGCCAGAAGGCAAGGTCCGAGGCCCGATGCGCCCGCCCCCTCCCGGTCGGGAGGCGGCGGGCCAGTCGGTCAGTGGGGACCGCTGTGTCGCTCATGGCGCGCTTGCCTTCTCCGGAAACGGTTCAGGCACAGACGAGGATGTCCAGTTGGTTACAGTCCGACCGGGTTGAGGTAGGTGGCCGGGTGGGTGGCGCCGTCCTGCTTGAGGATCTGGCCGCCGAACGGCCACTTCAGGGTGAAGTGCTCCGTCTCGTTCGGCGGGGTGACCAGGAACTTCGCCGGAACGAACTTCTCCTTCTGCGGCGTGGACCCGGCCACCGGGAGCAGGTTGATGCTGAAGTCCACCGTGTCCCCATGCTCCAGGATCATCTTTGCGGGCTTCTTGGAGGAGCGCACCAGCGACCAGGTGCCGTCGGTCTTCTGAGCGCCGATCATGTCGACACCGGCGAAGCCGGACAGGGTGCAGGTGCGCTTGCTCTGGTTGGTGAACCAGATGTACGCCTGGGTCTGCTTCTCGGACTGCTCCATCTCCGGCTTCGCGTCATCCCCCATGGCGAAGCCGGCCTTCAGGTCGGCGGTGTGGCAGCGGGCCGGCTGGGGCTTGGCGGGGGCGGCCGAGGCCGGGATAGCGGTAGCGGCGGTGCCGGCGACGACGACGGCCGCAAGGGCCACGGCGGTCAGTTTGCTCTTCATGAAGTTTCGCGTTCCCCTCGAATACGAATCGGTGCGCGAGGTCAGTGCGCGCCTACGCACCTGAAGACGCGAAATGTCTGGGGAACGTTCGGGGTGCCGGAGAACCTTTTCCCGCCAGCCAGGCTCCCAGGACGTGGAGGGACCCGGGCAGTCAGGGCGTCGCACAGGATGCTGTCGGGCGTGCCGGCCATGCTCGATCAGCGAGAAGGCCAGGTGGCGAGGAGGGAGTCGTCTTCGACCCTCCAGGCCGCCGAGCTCCTGGGTGCGCAGGCACGGACGTAGCCGCGCAGCTGCACCCGACCGACCCCGGGCTGTACCCGCGCGCCATCTGGGCCGATTCGCTGTGCGGAGAGCACCGCGCCGACCACCGCCGGCTCGTGCTCACAGAGTTCGCGGACGGGATCACGACGGACGGCACGGTCGTGGAGAAGGCGTTCCTCGGATCCGTACGCGTCCTGGGCGAGGGCGTCGACACCAAAAACTGCGACAGCGTCTACTTCGCCGACGTCCGCGGCTCCATGCCCGACCTCGTCCAAGCCGTCGGCCGCGCCCTACGCATCCAACCCGGCGACGGCAAGACCGCCTCACTCGTGGTGCCCGTCCTGCTCGGGCCCGGCAAGACACCCGACAACGTGCTCACCAGCCGCGCCTACGACGGACTGTCGAAGCTGCTCGAGGCCCTCATGGCGCGCGATACCCGTGTGGTGGAGGCACTCGCCCATCCCCAGGCCCAGAGCCGCTCCACGGGTGTACAGAGCCGCGCAGGAGGCCGAGGGAGCCGGAAGTGACCGAAGCGACCGTGGACTGTCCCTGCCAGCACGGGCCCTGCTGAAATTCTGACGCTGGGGACGAGGACCAGGCTGTGGCGGAGGAGCCGGAACTGGCAGACTCGCAGAAACTCAAGGGTTGACACCTGGCTCGCTGCCGTTATGAGGCCCCGGCCGGCGCAACAGCGCGGTTCGGGGCCTCAGTCGCTGTATCGCCCTCTCGTCTCGGACACTGACAGACTTGCTCCGGCACTGCGGCCCCCGTCCGTCACGCCGGATGCGCGCTGCGCCAACCACGTCAGACCAGGTCATCTGCGAGCAGGTCCATCAGCAGCCCGTCCTGCCAGGCCCCCGTCCGGTGATCACGCCAGTACGCCCGCATGATCCCTACGGGCTTGAACCCGACCTTGCCGTAACTGCGGATCGCGGCGGCGTTGGCCGCGGCGGGATCGATGGTCAGCCGGTGATGGCCGCGTTCCCGCACCAGCCACCGGGCCAGCGTACGCACAGCGTCCGTCCCGAGCCCTTTCCCATGCTGCCGCGCCGTCAGGAAGATATCGATGCCAGCATGGCGGAACTCGGGGTCCGTCTCCTCCTCGAACTGGACCGCTCCGATGACTTCACCCTCGAAAACGACGGCGAGCATGCCCTCGTAGTCTTCCGGGGGCGACCACCACGCCGCGACTTCCGGCTCTCGGACGATCCTGTCGAGGATCTCACCCTCGCCACCTGCCACTGACCGCAGTACGACCTCGTCCCCGCGCAACTCCATGTCCCCATTATCCCTGGGAAGTGGCGGCAGCCTCAGAAACCCGACGCACTCAATAGCCGACCACGTCGTAACCACGGCGGCAGTCCTCACGGCGACGGCCGGATTCGCGCCGGCCTCCTCGGTTCGGCTCATACCGCAAGGGCGAGCGCCCTGCTCGTACACGCGAGCGGCCTGCTCGACGCATTGATAGCACTGTTCGAGTCCGAATGGGAGAAAGTGACGCAGCGTGTCACCTCTGCAGGCGCCTTGCAGAACGCGCCCGCCATCGATGATCTGGATGCACACATCCTCAGCCTGTCGCTGACCGGCCTCACCGACAAAGCGATCGCCGGCCGACTGAACAGCTCCCTTCGGACGGTGCAGCGCCGGGTCCGGCACCTGATGAACGGCGCGAAGGTGCGGAATCGCATGCAGTTGGGCTTCCAGGCGGCACGGCAGGGTTGACTCGAAGCCGAACAGGACGGCAACCGAACCACATGAGCGATCGTCGTCCCTGCCCGCATTCGGCGAGGGCTTGGCCGGCCGCGGAGTTGCGGGTCGGTTCTCCGTTTCAGTGGTTCCCCTCAGCGCAGTCGGTAGGCCGGTCTTTTCCAACCTGACTGAGTGACGCGGTAGTTGGGATGACAGCGTGGTGAGGCCCCTGGTAGATGGGTTTTCGACCAAGAAGAAACGCCTCCACCGAGGCCTCGTGTGCTCGTTTACCCGTCCGGACTGGACCTGTCCAGCTCTGCTTTGCGCTTCCTCACCGTTGGCCTGCGGGAGCATCGCCACGTGCTCGGCACCCGCTGGCGGCGCCTGAGCGCGGGCCGGCAGGCCCTGCTCGCCCTCTCCCACCTTCGCAACGGCCACCCCTACGCCCAGCTCGCGGCCGGGTTCGGTATCGGCACCACCACCGCCTACCGCTGCATCACCGAAGCCGTCGAGCTCCTGGCCTCACTCACCCCGACCCTGGCCGAGGCGGCCTGGGCAGCCTCGACGAAGGCGTACGTCCTACTGGAGGGCACCCTTCTGCCGATCGACCGGATCGCCCGCCAACCAGCCCTACTATCCCGGCAAGCACAAGAAACACCGGATGAACGTGCAGGTCATCGCCGACCCCTGCTGGGCCGCCACGGGATACCGCGGAGTCGGCGGCACGGGCCGTGTCCCCTACTGGGGCTGGTGGGAGACCCTGGTCACAGGCCAGCAGGCGGTCAATCGTTCCCACGCCACGATCCGGGCCCCCGTCGAACAGGCCATCGCCACCCTCAAGTCCTGGCGGCTCCTGCGTAACTGCGCTGCTCGACCACCCGCTTCACGAGCCTCGTCCAGGCCCTCCTCACCCTGCACTCCGCGCAGGTTGGAAAGGTTCAGTGAGGGTGCGGCGACTCCAACGGCGCCTGCCTTCAACTTCCTTGTGGAGAACCGGGCTACCTTCCTCCGATGAGTTTTGGTCACAGGAGTGGTCCAACTTCCGAAACGACTGCGAGGAGTGATCCAAGTGGACCTGTACAGCATCATGTGCGTGAGTGACCGGATCAAGGCACTGGAGTGGTTCGAGGCGTTCTTCGGGCGCCCAGCGGACGAGATCATCGGCGAGGAATACCTGTGGCAGCTTGGTGAGAACGCATGGGTTGTCGTTGACGATCGGGACATGCGCGCTGAGCGAGTAGGCGGAGCCATGATCACGCTCGGCGTGAACGACCTCGACGACATCCTGGCCCGACTCGCCGCACACGGAATCGACCACGAACCGGTCGAGACCTACAGCAACGGCGTGCGCCACGTCGCCGTGCTGGACCCCGACGGGAACAGCCTGTCGCTCGCCGAGGCGCCCACTCGGTGAGTTTCTCCAACTGTGCGGTGTGCTGCACTGCGCCTGACCTGATCAGATTGAGGTTGGAAAACGCTCAGTGGGTCATCGCCCGCTCACGCGTCGACGAAATGCTGGCCCTGGGCAGTGACAACGTGGCCGCCCCCGAGGCATCCCAGGACCTGCCGGATGGCGGTGAGCAGCAGGTGCGGCCCGACCCGCCCGCTGGACGCGGCGAAGCCGAAGTCGGTGGTGCCGGTGTGGCGAAGGTGGAGGCGCTCCAGTGCTGGTGGGCGTTCGAAGTCGCGTACCAGGCAGCGGGTGCGCATCGGGTGGCCGAAGAGCGACCTCGCTGACCCGCGGCGTCAGCCCGTAGTGAGTATTTGACTCGGGGGTCAAATACTCACTACGGTAGGCGACATGGGTAGACCTAAGAGTTTCGAACCGGACGTGGTCATCGCGCAGGCGATGGAGATGTTCTGGACCAAGGGCTACTCCGCCACCTCCCCTGCCGACCTCGCCAAGGCGACCGGAGTGGGAAAGGGCAGCCTGTACCACTCCTTCGGTTCCAAGCGTGAGTTGTTCGCCAAGGCGTTGGACCTCTACGGCCGAGTCGGCTCGAGGGTGACCGAGGAGTTCCTCTCCCGACCGGGCACCGCCAAGGAGCGCATCCACGCGTACTTCGTGCTGCTCGTGGACATGGACCTGGACGGGCCGGTCCGTCGCGGATGCCTGGCCCAGAACACGGTCGAGGAGCTCGGCGGGCAGGACGAGGAAGCCACCCGCGCGGTGCACCGCATCGAGGAGCGCATGATCGAGCTATTCGCCGCCCGCATCGAGCAAGGGCAGCGGGACGGCGATGTCGACCGGGACGTCGACGCCAGGGCGCAGGCCCTGTTGCTCCAGACCACCCTCGCGGGGCTGCGGGTCATGACCAAGACGTTCGACCGGCCAGTCCTGTACCGGATCATCGACACGGCCCTGGCAGGCCTCTGAGACACGGCACCTCGGGCGACAGCGCTTTTTTGCGCCCTGATTTTAGACCTTCAGTTCAAGAATCTGTCATCCAAGAAGGAGAGATCATGGACCTCGGCATCAGTGGAAAGACCGCTCTAGTCACCGGCGCGAGTCGCGGAATCGGCCTCGCGATCGCTCAGACCCTGGCCGCGGAGGGTGTCCGGGTGGTGGGTGCCGCCCGAACCATCACCCCCGAGTTGGAGAAGATCGCCGCCGCGGCCGTGTCCGTCGACCTGAGCACCCGCGACGGGGCGCGGTCGATCGTCGACCAGGCGCTCGCCACGGTCGGCGGTATCGACTTCCTCGTCAACAACGTCGGCGCGGGCGACCCGGAAAATCTGTCCCTCGACGGATTTCTGGACGTCGACGACGAGCAGTGGCAGGGGATCTTCGACCTCAACCTGTTCAGCGCGGTGTGGACCACCAAGGCGGCGTTGCCGAGCATCCTGGAACGCAAGGGCGCGATCGTGAACATCTCCTCGATCAATGCCCGCATGCCCACTGGCGCGCCGGTCGGCTACGCGGAAGCCAAGGCCGCGCTGACCCAGTTCGGGAAGCGACTCAGCGAGGAGTTGGCGCCGCGCGGTGTCCGTGTGAACACCGTCTCCCCGGGCCCCACGGCCAGTCCGCAGTGGACCGACCCGGACCGTCTCGGCGGCAAGGTGGCCGCCGTGTCCGGGGTGGGCCACAGCGACCTGCTCGCGGCTCTGCCCGGGCAGTTCGGCATCGCCTCGGGACGCCTCACCGAACCCGAGGAAGTGGCGGACCTGGTCGCCTTCCTGCTGTCCGACCGTGCCGCCAACATCCACGGCGCCGACCACGTCATCGACGGCGGCACCCTCAAGAACGCCTGACAGGTCACGAACGCGGGGCCGATCGGCGTAGTCGGTCGGGTTCTGTCGACTTCGAGGTCAAGAACCCCGACCGCCGACGGCTCGGTCAAGGCCCGCTGACATATCAGGAGTTGGACGCCTGCTTCGGCCTGGAGGTGGTGCCGGCGAAGGTGGAGGCGTTGCAGCCGAAGGCACCTCCGCTCGAGCGGAGGGCACCAGGTCACGCCCCGATGCGACCGCCAGTAGCAGCTCAGGGCACTGCTCGCCCGCTCACCCGAACTCACGGCAGCCGCCGGCCACGTCCGCACCTTAGCGGCCATCATGACCAACCGCGAAGGAGAGGAGCTGCGACACTGGATCGCCGACGTCTGCGCGAACCAGCAGAGCGGCCTGGCCGGCTTCGCCGCAGGTGTGAACCCCGACCTCGACGCCGTCGTCTACGGCATGAGCACCGACTGGTCATCCGGCCCGGTCGAGGGCCGCGTCGACGACCTCAAAGCCTTCAAGCGCGGCATGTTCGGCCGAGCGAAGTCACCCCTCCTCCGAAAGCGACTCCTCTTGATCGCCGCCAGCAGAATCCCAGCTACTTCGGCACGGCGATCAACCGGACAGCAAGCCCGGTGAAGACGGTGCCGCTGCAGATGTTCAGGCCCCGCGCTACGCGGTTGCTGCGTCGCAGAAGGGCGGCGAGGTGTCCCGCGAGCAGCCCGACGGTCATGTCGACGGCGAGCCCGATGAGCACCATGGTCAGACCCAGGGTGAGGAACTGCAGCGGCACATGTCCCAGCGCAGGGCTGACGAACTGCGGCAGGAACGCCACATTGAACAAGATCACCTTCGGGTTTCAAAAGGTTCGTGAGCATGCCATGGCCGAAGGCCCGCCAGCGGCTGACACCCGACGAGTCCGCTCTGTGCGGGTCATCACCGAGGGGCGAGCGGTCGCGAAGCGCCTTGACAGCGAGGAAGAGCAGATAGGCGGCACCGATCCAACGCACTGCGTAGTACAGGGTCGGGAACGAGAGGAACAACGCGGAAAGGCCTAGCATCGCGGCGAAGACGTGGACGAGGGCACCGCAGGCGACGCCCAGCGCCGCCAGTGCCCCCGCCTTAGGCCCGCCACGGCCTCCCATGGCCACGATGAACATCGTGTCCGGCCCGGGTGCGACGCACAACGTCAAGGCCGCGACGAGGAAAGCGGTGTACAGACTCCAGTCGACCATGAACCTGATCGTCGTCGCTTCGCCCAGGAGCGACACCTCAGTTTCGGACTACGAGACGGCAACCGTCACTCACGCCACCGTACTTGGCATCTCGCGGCAGTGGTCCGCATCCCAACGCCCGCGATTGCCCGGCATCTCGGTTGCGACGTGGGGGCCACGTGATCGCCTTCACGAAATCCGTGCCTGAACGGATTCGGAGCGTTAACGCCACTCCCCGGCCGAGCAGGTGCTGCAGTCCGTCCGGGCTGGTGTCCCCAATGGGTTCGGCGATTGTCCAGCAGTTCTTGCGCGACAGGTCCGCCAGGAGCCCGAGCACCAACTGCCGCGCCCGAAGCCGGGGCTCGACCCATGCGAAGCGGTCCTCTATCCGGCTCATCAGACCCGCGAACATCGCCTGCCAGCGGGCAGGCATGACGCTGTGACCTGCGGCCACCGCCTCACCGTCAGTCCACACACCTCCCGGTGATCACCGGTCGCCGCGGTCGTCATTGCACCAGCCTTCGCCAGCTCGATCACTGCAGCTTCGGATCTGCTGCGAATCCTGCTGACCGGCCGAGATCCGCTGGAGATCCCCTGAACGTGGCGCCGGCTGACATGTGATCATGCCGATATGGCATCTGGTCGGATCATCTTCCTCAACGGCACCTCCAGCTCAGGGAAGTCGAGCATCGCCCGGGAACTCCTGGACATCCTGGACGACGGTGTCTACTTCCACCTGGCGGTCGACGGCTTCAACGCGATGCGCACCAAGCGGGAACTCGGGGCCGCAGAGCTCGACGCCGCGCTGCGGCGGACCAGGATGGGCTTTCACCGCTCGATCGCGGCCATGGCCGAAGTCGGAAACGACGTCGTGGTCGACCATGTGCTGAGCGAGCCGTGGCGGCTGCTCGACTGCCTGACGGTGCTACGGCCCGAAGACGTACTGTTCGTCGGTGTCCGCTGCCCGCCGGACGAACTGGCCCGCCGCGAGCTGGCCCGGGGCGACCGCCCGCCGGGCCTCGCGGCGCACCAGTACGAACTGGTCCACGGCCACGGCGACTACGACCTGGAGTGCGACTCCGGCACCGCAAGCCCACGCGAATGCGCGCAGCGGATCAAGGAGTTCCTTCCGCACCGCCCCAGCCCCACCGCCTTCACCCGCCTCCGCCGACGCTACCTGACGGACAGCCAGGAATCCCCGACGACAGCGTGATGGCACGCCTACCCAGCGTGCTGTTCTCCTCGTCTTCGCCGCCTGAGCCCAAGCCCGAGCAGTACGGGCGAGGGCCTGCCCATGGAGATACACATCTACGGCTGGAGTATTAGCCACCGCGGCCATACTTCCTCTCGGCCTGCCTGCCGCCTCGGCGGCCGACTCTGCGGACTGCGACTTCGAGGTGTTCGCCTACACGCTTCCCGCCGGGGTGCCGTGGCTTCGTCCACTTTCAGCGACAGCGTTTGTCGATGAGTTTCAGCAGCAGTTGAGCGTCCGCCTGTCGGGGATTGTTCACGAGAAGCAACGGCAGTGCTGTGTCGCCCAGACGGGCGGGGCGATCGACGTCCGTGACGGGACTCCGCCGACCGAGTGCAGCTGCTCATGACCGGGACGAGGGTGCGAAGATGCGTTCGTGGTGACAGATGCCGAGTGGGCTCGGATTCGGAGGGGGCTGCGCTTCGGGCAGGTTTTCGAGGGCACCGTCGTGAAGGTTCCCCGGCCCGGTGCGATCGGGATCTTCGTGGACATCGGCCTGAGCGTCGGAGGCTTCGTCGACGTCCTGTTGCTTCCGGAACAAAGCGATGACTGGCCGGCGGAGGGCACGGTTGCGGATTTCGAGATCTGGTGGGCAGGCAGCCGTCGGCAGATACGGCTGAAGCCGTCCGATTCTCAGTATCTCCGGAACGACTTCACAGACTTCATGGGATGTTTCCGCCCTAATTGGTCATCCGAGGTGGGTCAGCCCGTTCGTGCTCCTGGGTCCCCGGCTCTCGACGAGGTGTGGTCCGCGCTGCGACCTGATGGGCCGTCGGCCAGCTCCCCGTGAGTTCAGGTGAGGTGGCCGACTGTCGTGGCGGGAGCTGGTGCCGTGACCGCATCGCATAGGTTCGCCGGGTCGCCGGTTGGGACGGGTGGCCCGATGCGCTCTCGCCTCGATTGGGGCTGGCGCGGCCGGTGGCCCACAACAAGGTGAGCCAGGGATCCGCGCCGCCCGGAGCCTTTGGAAACCGGTATCCGGTCCGGTCTTCCCTGCTTGGCCCAGCAGTAGCCGACGGTAGGGCGGATGCCCAGCGGGCCGAACTCGTCGAAGGCGAAGACGCGGTCGGGGAAGTGCTCGATGGCCTGCTCGATTCGGTCGAGCTTGGCGTCGAAGTCGGGGTCGGCGGACTCCTTCCAGGTCTTGGTGCGCTGGAAGGTGATGCCATGCCGCTTGAGTAGCATCCGCAGGGCCTCGCGGCCGACGCGGATCACGCGTCCGTGGACTTTGCGCAGGTAGGCGGTGAGCTTGCGGATCGACCAGCGGGTGAACGACGGGCCGAGCTTGACCGGGCGGGTGGTGGCCGTCTGGATGACGAAGGCTCCGTCGTCATCGCTGAGTAGGCGGGGATGGCCTCGTTTGAAGCGGTGGACAACATCGCGGACGGTGTCCTCGTCGGCGGCCACGAGACGGGCGATGACCGGGACGGTGTTGCCGCCCGCAGAGGCCAGCAGGATCATCGCCCGCCGGTAGCGCACGCTGTTCGTGTTGCCCCGCCGGACGATCTGCTGCAGCTTCTGCCCCTCGTAGCCGGCGATCCTGCGGACTTGAACCCGTGTTGTCACCACGCCTCCTGACGCTGGATCGGGTCGATCGATCCCACCCGATCGCATCGGCAGCCAGACAGGACACCCGTGAATCGGTGAACCTTCCCGGTCGCAGCACAATCGTGTTGACCGCCCCCGGCAGACAGTGCTTGAGTCGGCGCGTGGACAGCATTTCTGCCAACCGGCGGTTCTGGAACCAGATCAGCAGCGCCTACCAGCGCGAGCACGACCCGCAGATCGGCGCAATGCCCCGGCTGTGGGGCACGTACGCCATCCCCGACGCGCACCTGCACGCCCTGGGCGACGTCACCGGCAAGCGCGTCCTCGAACTCGGCTGCGGCGCCGGCCAGTGGTCCAGGGCGCTCGCCGCTGAGGGCGCCACCGTGGTCGGGCTCGACCTGTCCGAAGCCCAGCTCGCCGCGGCAGCTCGCGCGATGGGAGCGGCCCGCTACCCGCTGGTGCAAGGCGCCGCCGAACACCTCCCGTTCGCCGCCGACAGCTTCGACCTGGTGTTCTGTGACTACGGCGGGCTTAGCTGGGCGCCCCCGCACCTGGCCGTCCCGCAGGCCGCACGCATCCTGCGCCGCGGTGGGCGCCTGGTGTTCAACGTCGCCAGCCCATGGTTCGAAGCCTGCTACGACGAAGCCGCCAGCCGCGTAACCACGACGCTGCACCAGGACTACTTCGGGCTGGACACCATCGCCGAAGGCCAGGGCGCGGTCAGCTATCAGCTCACCTACGGCGACTGGATCAGGGTCCTGCGCGGCGCAGGTCTCGTCATCGACGACCTCATCGAGCCGCGGCCCGGACCCGGAACAGCCAACGGCTACAACCAAACCGACCCGCCTGACTGGGCATACCGCTGGCCGGCAGAAATGCTCTGGGTAACCCACAAACCGTAAGCACCGCCGCACCGAGACGTGAAGGTATCCCCTCCCCGGTTGGCCCTAGAAGGTCCTGTCCCACGTGCCATCCGCCGATCAGCGCTGGTGCCGCTCATACACGGTCTTCCACGGACCGATACGCGCAGGCAGATCCCGCCAGGGCACACCCGTGCGCTGCCGGTACAGGATCCCGTTGATGACCCTGCGATGTCTGGCCCACCGGCCGCCGCGCAGGCCTGACTTCGGCAGGTGCGGCTTCAGCCGGACCCACTCCTCATTCGTGAGATCTCCCCGTCCCATGACCGTGCCAACGACACGACCCCCACACAGTCACGAGATCCGCCGGACAGGCCCTAGCTGGCCTCGGCTTCCGCTCGGGCTCGGGTGCTGGCGAGTCGGTAGGAGTCGGTGCCGGTCTCGATGACGGTGCCGTTGAAGGTGATGCGGTCGACGACAGCCGCGCAGAGACGAGGGTCGGTGAACGTCTTCGTCCAGCCAGGAAGCCCACCGGCTCCAGGAGCGCGCGCATCGCGCCGGGATCGTCGTCCGCCATCGCCGGGCGGATGAGAAAGCGCTCCAGCAGCACACCACCGGAGCCGGGGTGCGGCCCCTGCGCCGCCCGCGGCGCGTTACGGTGTTCCGCTCGGCGAAATCTGGAGTAGGACGGCTACCGCGCTCAGCTCGCCGTGAACTCGGGCGGCCGAGTGCTGCTGCGCTCCAGGCAGGGGATGGACATGACAGCGTTCCCCGAGATCCGGACGGTGGAACTCTCGCAGCGGCCGGCGGACACCGGGCTGGACAGGGTTATGTGACCTGTACGGGTGTCTCAGACCCAAGGTGTCTCAGACGGCGCACCTCCGTAGACGAGACGCGTTCGCCGCCGATGTTCGGGGAGCCGAAGAAGGAAATAGGGTCGCGCGGCCGTCGGTGCACCACAGATAACCTGCGCGAATGGAGCGGATTCAGCGTGCCGCTGGCGCGGTCGTCGGCTCAGCGGTGGGTGACGCCCTGGGCGGCCCCTTCGAGTTCGGCCCCCAGGGAGCGTTCTCCGCGCGATTTCCCGCGCCTGGTGCCGGTGGCGAGATGTGCGGAGGCGGTGGCTGGGACCCCGGCGAGGCCACTGACGACACACAGATGGCCGTCCTGGTCGCGGAGTCGCTGCTGGAGCGGCACGGACTGGATCTGCCGGACATCTTCACCCGCTTCCAGCGGTGGGCAGCATCAGAACCGAAGGACATCGGCTTGCAGACCGAAGACGTCCTGACCAACGGCATGCCCTGGGACCTTGCCGCCGCGATCCATTTCCAGGTCAACCAACGAGCAGCTGGAAACGGCTCCTTGATGCGGGCATCGACCTCCGCGGTCCACTTCGCTGCCGCCGGCCAAGAAGCCACCATGGACGCGGCCCGCCGCATCGCTGCCCTCACCCATGGTGACCGCGCAGCCTGGGAAGGCACCGCGATCTTCCACGAACTCATCCGCGTCACGTTCGAGGACACCGACCCCCTCACCGCGCTCCCGGACATCCTGGCTCTCGTCCACCCCGACCACCGCGGCCGCTACGCCACAGTCCTCGCGCCCGACTGGCACCCCGATCAGGCGACCGAGTTCAACGGTGCCGTCTGGCCCTGCCTGGGCTCCGCCGTCTGGGCCCTGCGCACCACCACCAGCTTCGAGGACGCGATACGCGCGGCGATCGACCTCGGCGGTGACACGGACACCGTCGCCGCGGTGACCGGAGGCCTCGCGGGGGCGTACTACGGGCTGGATGCAATCCCCGCCCACTGGACCCAGCCGCTGCATGTCTCCCTCCCAGGCTTCAACGGACGGGTGCTGCACCTGGCCGATCTGCTCCACCTTGCACACCGGCTCGGAGGCTGAACCGGGTCCTCCCAGAATGAACGCCTGACCGTCGCGGACACCTACACGGACGACCTCGGCCACCGGGCCAGCCGCACCGGGCAGCTCTCCAACCAGTCCCGGCTCGTCGCGCAGAGATCCGTGATCACAACACCGCCCCGTCCGCTTCGATCACCACATTGAAGCTCCGCCATCTTGAAGTGGCTGGTCCGCGGGGTGGCGTGACCTCGATTCGGGGTGCTGGTGCTGGTCGTGGGCGGCAGTCTGCGTTGTAGATCGTCCCGCGGGGCGGTTTTGCCGATGAGTTCACCGTCCTCGAACGGTCTACCCAGCGACACGACCGTTCTCGACAGGAGTGCCATGTCCACCATCCAGCCAGTGATCGTGACTGCCGACCTGGACGTTCTGCTCGGCTTCTACAGGAACTTGTTCGGCGCTGAGGAGATCTTCCGGATACCGGCGGAAGGCCCGGCCTTCTACCTCGGCTTGCGCATCGGCGACACCGACCTCGGGCTGGTAGCCAAGGCGAACCCGGGGACTGGGGCGGCGTCGCGGATCCTGCTCAGCATCGGAGTCGACGACGTCGACGAGACGCTCGGCCGGGTGGTCGCGCTGGGCGGCTCGGTCCGCAGCGGCCCCAACGACATGCCGTGGGGACAGCGCGTCGCCCACATCCAGGACCCCGACGGCAACCCGGTGAACCTCACTCAGCCGATCCCGGCCCGGTGACGCTGTTCCGTGGGCATGTGCTGATCGTGGGCTACCTGCGGTAGAGACCAATTTCCGGTAGTGGCCTCGATGTTCGTCAGGACGAGCAACGCGCCAAACAGGTGGGTGGCGCGGGCGGGGTCAGTACGGAGCTTGGTGAGGATCCGCCAGTTCTTCCGGTGGGCAAAGCCGCGTTCGACGGGGACGCGTCCGGCGGCCAGGACCCGGCTGGCCTCCTTCTCGGCGGATGCGAGCCTGCGGACGCGGGTGGCCTTGAAGCCGGTGACGACCACGGGATCGTCCCCGTCATCGTCCCGGCCGAGGAAGCCCAGGTCGGCCAGGGCGCCGAGGCCGGCAGCACGCAGGTGGGCCAGGATGAGGTCGTGGCGGGCGGGGCGGTGGTGTCGTGGGTGCGGCCGGGCCGGGCGGCCGATATCCACACCAGACGGCCTCGCTCGTCGGTCAGCGCGAGGACGTGCAGGCCGTGGTGGCGATGCCGGAGTAGTTCGGGCGGTACGGCGCTGGGTGGGGATGGGGGTGCCGTCGATCAGGACGACCTCGCCGGCCCGTCGGGCGATCTTCTTCAGGGCGCGGTCCAAGCGAGGGGTCTTCGCGGCCAGCAGGTGAGTCAGCTCGTCGTGCCGGCGCCGGATGGTGGTGGCGGAGATGTCGTTGCCGCCGGCCATGTCGGCCAGGCGCTGATCGTGCCGCAGCACGACCAAGACAATCACCGCGATCCTCCCGGACGGCAGCGCCCGCCACCTCGACCGTATCGCTTTGAGATGGCGTCGCAGCAGGTCAGTGAGGTAGTGCAGGGTGTGCGTGGACAGCGGCAGGCGGCACTGGTAGACCAGGGACACAGTGTCCCGGCGTGCTCATGGGGGCCTGGCGGCCTCGTGAGGTTGGGCCGCCCAGAACGGGCACCTGCTCTCCCCCACCGACGCCACCCACAGGGGCCACAAGATCGGCGTCTGGCTCAGGAACGACCGCGCCGTCGCAGGACGTACGCCCGTCGCGAAGGCCAACCGTCGGCGGCGCGGAAGCCGAGGCGGTCGCCCTGCTGGTTTTGACCGGGCGCTCCATATCCGCAGGAACGAAGTTGAGCGGACCATCAACGCACTCAAGGGCTTCCGAGCTGTGGCGACCCGGTACGACAAGAGAGCGTTCGTCTTTCACGTCACGGTCAGCGTCGCCGCGATCCGGCCGTGGGTCCGTTCGTGACAACGAGGAAGGAGAACGAGCTCAGCTTTTGAGCACGATCCACACCGCGACGCCGAGGAAAGTCCCGCTTCCGGCAAGCATGCTGATGTACATGGGCCGGAGGTGCCTCCGGGTGAACACCCTGGCAGTCTCGGGGTGTTCGGGCAGATAGACGACCGGGACATGGGTTCCAAGGTCCGGCCCCAGCCCCGTCCCCGTCGCCACGGGCGTGAACCTGACGGGTCGGCCCTGCCGATTGGTGAACTCGATGACGGGCGTCAAATTATCGTCCGCCGACGCCAGATACTGGTCCACCACCACCCCCTCGGCGTGGACGCCGTACCGACGCAGCCGCGCTGGCAGCCGCGCCTCCGCACACCGCCCCACAGGCACGCCAGGCTCGCCAACACGACACAGAACACGTCACGCGTCGGTCGGGGTGCTGCCGCCATCGATGTTCACGACGACGACGGCGAGGGCGACGGCGAGCACGGCGATCAGGGACCATCTGACGGTCTGCCGCTGGTTCATGACCTCTCCAGGGTGCGAGTGGGGCGGATGTCTCCTCGCCGGCTTACGGAGCGGCCCGGGAACTGGTTCACACCGCCCGCGGCCCGCCCGGTTCGGCGCGCCGTGCGGCGGCGACGGGCACCGCCCGGGTGCCCCCGCGCGGGAGCTCACCGTCGGCCTACGGCTTCCCGGTTCCCGGGCGCCCGCGAAACGGGCACAGACGGGCGAAGTGCGGCAAGGAACGGGCAGGTGACGGGCGACGCCACAGCGGTATAAACGCTCTGGCGGGCCCATTCGGGCGTCCGGTGCCCGAACGGGCAAGGCGCGGAACCTGGGAGTTGGTATGCGGTCAGAAGAACGGCACCACCGACTGCTGACCCTGGCGCGCCAGAAGGGAAGGGTCGAAGTCGCCGACGTCGCGGCGAACTTCGGGGTCGCACCGGAGACCATCAGGCGTGACCTGAGCGAGCTGGAGCGCCGCGGACTCGTACGCCGCACGCACGGCGGCGCCTACCCGGTGGAGAGCGCGGGGTTCGAGACCAACCTGGCCCAGCGGGTCACCTTGCACGTGGAGAACAAGCGCCGGATCGCCGCAGAGGGTGCGAAGCTGCTCGGCGGCGCGGAGACCGTGTTCGTGGACGAGGGCTACACGCCGCAGCTGCTCGCCGCGCTGCTGCCGGCCGACCGCCCGCTGACGGTGGTGACCGCGTCCCTGTCGACGGCCGCGGCGGTCGCGGAGTCCGCCAACCTGACGGTGCTGCTGCTCGGCGGCCGGGTGCGCGCCCGCACGCTGGCGAGCGTGGGCTCCTGGGCCTGCGCCATGCTCTCGGGCTTCGTCATCGACCTCGCCTACCTCGGGTCGAACGGGATCTCGAGGGAGTACGGGCTCACCACGCCCGACCCGGCCGTCGCCGACGTGAAGGCCAAGGCCCTGGAGGTGTCGCGCCGCCGCATCTTCATGGGGCACCACGGGAAGTTCGGCGCCAGCAGCTTCTGTCGCTTCGCCGAGGTCTCCGACTTCGAAACGATCATCACCGACACTGGCCTGTCCGCCGCCGAGGCCCATCGCTACGGGCTGCTCGGTCCCCAGGTCATCAGGGTCTGACGCGGCCCGGCGCCACCCGTCCAGGGGCCGTGACGCGCAAGAGCCCCTGGCCCCGGAAGCGCCGACCGCCTCGCCGACCGCGCCGGAAGCCCCCACCCGCACGTACTGACATGGCCGCAACAACCGGAAGGGCTGATCCGCCATGATGACAACCAGGCGCACCGTGACCGCGGGAGCGGCCGCACTGTGCACCGCCCTGCTCGCCGCCTGCTCCGGCGCGGGTGGCGGAGCAGGCGGCTCGGGATCCCACTCCATCAACGTGCTCATGGTCAACAATCCGCAGATGACGGACCTCCAGAAGCTGACCGCCGAGCACTTCACCAAGTCCACCGGCATCAAAGTCAACTTCACCGTGCTGCCCGAGAACGATGTCCGCGACAAGATCAGCCAGGACTTCGCGAGCCAGGCGAACCAGTACGACGTGGCCACCATCAGCAACTACGAGGTGCCGATCTACTCCAAGAACGGCTGGCTCGCCCCGCTCACCCGGAAGGCGAACGCCGACGCCGCCTTCGACCAGGGCGACGTCCTGCCCGCGATACGCCAGTCCCTCACCGCCGACGGACAGATCTACGCCGAGCCCTTCTACGGCGAGTCGTCCTTCCTCATGTACCGCAAGGACGTCCTCGCCGCCCGGCACCTCACCATGCCCGCCCACCCCACCTGGCGGCAGGTCGCCGGCCTGGCCGCCAAGGCTGACGGGGCGCGGCCCGGCATGAAGGGCATCTGCCTGCGCGGACAGCCGGGTTGGGGCGAAGTCATGGCGCCGCTGACCACGGTCGTGAACACCATGGGCGGCACCTGGTTCGACAAGGACTGGACGGCGCGGGTCGACAACCCCGAGTTCACCCGGGCCACCACCTTCTACGTGAACCTCGTGCGCGCCCATGGCGAGGCGGGCGCCCCGCAGGCCGGCTTCACCGAGTGCCTCAACGACATGACCCAGAGCAAGGTCGCCATGTGGTACGACGCCACCTCGGCCGCCGGAGCGCTGGAGGCCAAGGGCTCGCCCGTCGCGGGCAAGATCGGCTACGCACCCGCCCCGGTCGAGCGCACCAAGAGCTCGGGCTGGCTGTACACGTGGGCCTGGGGAGTGCAGAAGGCCAGCAGCCACCAGGACGACGCCTGGAAGTTCATCTCGTGGGCCTCCGGCAAGGGGTACGAGAACCTCGTGGGCGCGCGGCTCGGCTGGTCCAGGGTACCGGCGGGCAAGCGGACCTCGACATACACGAACCCCAAGTACACAGCTGCGGCGGGCGCGTTCGCGGCGGCCACCAAGGACGCGCTGACCTCCGCCGACCCGCTGCACCCCGGCGTGCAGCCGAGGCCCGCCCCGGGCATCCAGTTCGTCGGCATCCCCGAGTTCACCGATCTCGGCACCAAGGTCTCCCAGGACATCAGCGCCGCCATCGCCGGGAAGACCAGCGTCGCGAGTGCCCTGAAGGACGGCCAGCGGCGCGCCGAGGCGGTCGCCGCCAAGCACAGGGGGCAGTGACATGACCGCCCCGCCCCTCGCCCGCACGGCGCGCGGCGTAACGCTGCAGGAGGCCCGTGCCGCGCGCCGCCCGCGCGGAGCCTGGGCCCGCCGCGCGCCCCTGCTCCCGGCCCTCGTCTTCCTGATCGCCGTCACCCAACTCCCCTTCGTGGGCACACTGGTGATCTCCTTCATGCGCTGGAACGCGCTCGATCCGGGCCACCGGGGCTTCGGCGGCCTCACCAACTACAAGGCGGCCGTCACCGACCCGGACCTGCGCTCGGCGCTCGCGACCACCGTCGTCCTCACGGCCGTCGTGGTCCTGGTCAGCCTCCTGCTGGGCCTCGGTCTCGCGCTGCTCCTGGACCGCCGCTTCCCGGGCCGCGGTGTCGTGCGGACCCTGCTCATCGCCCCGTTCCTGGTTGTTCCCGTGGCCTCGGCGCTGCTGTGGAAGCACGCCCTCTACAACGCCGCGTACGGGTTCATCAACGGCTCCCTGACCTGGCTGTGGCACTTGTTCGGCAGCGACGGCGCACCGCAGCCCGATTGGATGTCCGCGCTGCCGCTGACCGCCGTGGAGGTGTCGCTGATCTGGCAGTGGACGCCGTTCATGATGCTCATCCTGCTGGCCGGGCTTCAAAGCCGGTCGCCGGACGTCGTAGAGGCCGCACGCGTCGACGGCGCGAGCCCCTGGCAGATCTTCCGCCACCTCACCTTCCCGCACCTGCGCCGCTACCTGGAACTCGCCGCCCTGCTCGGCTCCATCTACGTCGTGCAGAACTTCGACGCCGTCTTCACCCTGACCTCCGGCGGCCTCGGCACCGCCAATCTGCCGTACACCGTGTACGAGACCTTCTACCAGGCCCACGACTACGGCCAGGCGTCCGCCGAGGGCGTCCTCGTCGTGGCCTGCACGATGATCATCGCCACCTTCGCGCTGCGCACGGTCTCGTCCCTGTTCAAGGAGGAGATGCGGTGAACGTCCGTCTACGCCAGGGCGTGTGGGGCCTTTTGGCCTGGTTCTGCGGCCTGTTCTTCTTTCTGCCGTTCGCCTGGATGCTGCTCACCTCCCTGCACGGCGAGTCCGACGCGGCGACCAACCCGCCGAGCGTCGCCGCCCCGCTCACGCTGCAGGGCTACCGCGAGTTCTTCGGCGCGAGCACCGGGCTCTCCCCCTGGCCACCCCTCATCAACTCCCTCACGGCGAGTGCCATGTCGACGCTCCTCGTCCTCGCCCTGTCCACCCCCGCCGCGTACGCGCTGTCCATCAAGCCCGTACGCAAATGGACCGACGTCCTGTTCTTCTTCCTCTCGACGAAGATGCTGCCCGCCGTCGCGGGCCTGCTGCCCGTCTACCTGATCGCCAAGAACACGGGGATGCTCGACAACATCTGGCTCCTGGTCATCCTCTACACCTCCATGAACCTGCCGATCGCGGTGTGGATGATGCGCTCGTTCCTCGCCGAGGTCCCCGTCGAGATCCTGGAGGCCGCCTCGCTCGACGGGGCGGGCCTGCCGACCGTGCTGGTGCGCATCGTGGCGCCCGTGGCGGCTCCCGGCATCGCGGCCACCGCCCTCATCTCGTTCATCTTCAGCTGGAACGAGCTGCTGTTCGCACGGGTCCTCACCGGCGTCGTGGCCGGCACCGCGCCCGTCTTCCTCACCGGCTTCGTCACCAGCCAGGGCCTGTTCCTGGCGAAGGTGTGCGCGGCCGCCGTCTGTGTGTCCCTGCCGGTGCTCGTCGCCGGATTCGCCGCCCAGGACAAGCTCGTTCAGGGCCTGTCCCTCGGGGCGGTCAAGTGAACCCCGTAGCGGTCCGTCGCCCCGAAACAGTCCAGTGAACCTCGGAGTGATCACGTGAAAGCAGCCGTCATCAGTGCGCCCGGCGCCGTGTCCGTCGAGACCGTCGAGGACCCCGCGCCCGGCCCCCGGGAGGTGGTGGTCCAGGTCGCCGCGTGCGGCCTGTGCGGCACCGATCTCCACATCCTCCAGGGCGAGTTCGCTCCCCGCCTGCCCGTCGTGCCGGGCCACGAGTTCGCAGGCGAGGTCGTGGCCCTCGGCTCCGAGGTGCGCGAGCTGTCCGTCGACGACCGGGTGGCCGTCGACCCGTCCCTGTACTGCAACGAGTGCCACTACTGCCGCATCGGCCGGAACAACCTGTGCGAGCGGTACGCGGCCATCGGTGTCACCACCTCGGGCGCCGCCGCCGAGTACGTCGTGGCGCCCGCCGCGAACTGCGTGAAGCTGCCCGAGCACGTCCGCACCGAGGACGCCGCCCTCATCGAACCGCTGTCGTGCGCGGTGCGCGGCTACGACGTGCTCAGCGCCCCCATGGCCAGCCACGTGCTGATCTACGGCTCCGGCACGATGGGCCTGATGATGCTGGAGCTCGCCAAGCGCACCGGGGCGGCGACGGTCGACGTGATCGACATCAACCCCGAACGGTTGCTGACCGCACGGGAGTTGGGCTGCACGAACGCGGTCGCGTCGGCCGACGAGGTGGAGCGACCGCGCGGCTGGGACGTCGTCATCGACGCCACCGGCAACGAACGCGCCATCCAGGACGCCATCGGCAGGGTGGCCAGAGGCGGCACCTACCTCCAGTTCGGCGTGGCCGACTACGCGGCGCGGGCCACCATCGAGCCGTACCGCATCTACAACCAGGAGATCACCATCACCGGCTCGATGGCCGTGCTGCACAGCTACGAGCGCGCGGCCGAGCTCTTCGCGGCGGGCGTGCTCGACCCCGAGGTCTTCGTCAGCGACCGCCTGCCGCTGTCCGAGTACGCCGCCGCCCTCGAACGGTTCAAGACCGGCAAGGGCCGCAAGATCCTGGTCACGCCGTGACGGGGCGGGACGCCGTGCTCGTCGTCGGCGAGGCCCTCACCGACGTCCTGGTCACCGGTGACGGAGCCCGCCGGGACCGCCCCGGCGGCGGCCCCGCCAACACCGCCCTGGGACTCGCACGCCTCGGCCACCGGGTGCGACTCGCCACCCGGATCGGCGACGACGCCGCGGGCAGACGGATCCGGGACCATCTCGGGCGCGCGGGGGTCGAGTTGACCCCCGGGTCGGTCGGCGGCCCGCGCACCTCGCGTGCCGTCGCCCGGCTCGGGGCGCGGGGCCTGCCGACGTACGACTTCGACATCACCTGGAGCCCGCGACCCCGGGCGCTGCGGTCCGACGGCACCGGCCCACCGGCGCATCTCCACACCGGGTCCCTGGCCGCGGCCCTGGCCCCCGGCGCCGACCTCGTCCTCGACGCCGTCACCAGGGCGCGCACGGCGGCGACCGTCTCGTACGACCCGAACCTGCGGCCCCCGCTGCTCGGCACCCCGGAGCGGGAACGTCCGCGCGTGGAGCGGCTGGTGGCGCTGAGCGACGTGGTGAAGGCCAGCGCCGAGGACCTGGAGTGGCTCCACCCCGGCCGTGACCCGCGCGACGTGGCCGCCGACTGGGCCGGGGACGGCCCCGCGCTGGTCGTCCTCACGCTCGGCCCCGACGGTGCGCTGGCGTGCTGGCGGCACGGCCGCGCGGAGGTGCCCGGGCGCCCCGTCGACGTGGTGGACACCGTCGGGGCGGGGGACGCGTTCATGGCGGGGCTGCTCAGCGGGCTACTGCGGGCGGGGCTGCTGGGCGCGGTGGGCGGCGGGCCCGAGGCGGCGAGGGACGCCCGCGCCGCGCTGTCCCGCGCGACGGGCTGCGCACGGCTGCCAGGCGCCGTCGCGGACGCGCTCCAACTCGCCACCCACGTCGCCGCATTGACGTGCACGCGGCCCGGCGCCGACCCGCCGACGGCGGCGGAGCTGGTGTAACGGTGTCCCAACTGGCCTTCCACTCATGGCAGGTGACGTGATGCCGGGAACCCGCGCGGCGGCGGGTATTGCTCTCTGCGCGGAGGCGGCGGTGTGTCTGTGGGCCGCCGTCCACGAGCGTCGCGTGCCGGCGCGGCTGCGCCGCCACGGACTGCGCACCTGCGGCACCGTCTACGGACCGAGGTCAGGGACAGGACCGAGGCCGAGCCCGGTCGGCCTCCACCTGCCGGTCGGCAGCCGGGTCCCGGTGGTCTACCTGTCCGAGGACCCCAGGGCTGTCCGGGTGTTCACCACGCGCTACCGCGCCATCCCCGTCCTCATGCTCATGGCCTGCATGACGGCGTTCCTCGGCGCCGCGGTCGGGATCGCGATGTCGCGGTGACCGGCGGAGGAGAAGAATCCTGGACTGGGCCGTGTCGTCAAAGCGTGCATGCCACTGAGCCGATGGCCGCTGCCCTGTCCGGTCAGGGATTCCTCAGGGGCGATATCAGGGGCAGCCCGGAGGTGCCTGAATCGCATACGGCTCTAGCGTCGGTGCAGTGGGGCCCGATCGCCCCGGACCGAGCCCCCGGGGGAAGGCGAAAGAGTGTTCCGGAACAAGAGTTCAGCTACGTCAGCTTCTCCCGGGCAGGTCCCGGCTTCGAGCCTGGCCTCCCTCGGTGCGGCGAGCAATCGCGAGGTCATCCGTCTGTCCGGCGTGCAAAAGACGTACGGCAGTAGCGACAATCGCATCACTGCTCTGGCCAGGGTCAGTCTGTCCTTCCTCACCGGCACCTTCACCGCCATCATGGGCCCGTCGGGCTCGGGCAAGTCGACGCTGCTGCAGTGCGCGGCGGGTCTCGACCGGGTCGACTCGGGCCAGGTCCTCCTCGACGGCGTACTGCTGCACAAGCTCTCCGAGCGCGCCCTGACCGAGCTGCGCCGCGACCAGATGGGCTTCATCTTCCAGTCCTTCAACCTCATCCCGGCGCTGACCGCACGGCAGAACGTGGAGCTGCCGCTGCGGCTGTCCGGGCGCGAGATCGACGCGGCCGTGATCGACCGGGGGCTTGCCGAGGTCGGCCTCGGTGAGCGTGGCGGGCACCGGCCCGCCGAACTCTCCGGCGGCCAGCAGCAGCGGGTCGCCATCGCACGTGCCCTGGTGACCCGGCCGAAGGTGATCTTCGCGGACGAGCCGACCGGCGCGCTGGACTCACGCAGTGCGCGCGATGTCCTGGCGCTGCTGCGCGGTGTCGTGGAGGAGCACGGGCAGACGGTGGTCATGGTGACGCACGACCCGGTGGCCGCCTCGTACGCGCAGCGCGTGGTCTTCCTCGCCGACGGTCAGGTGTCAGGTGAACTGGCCGAGCCGACGGCGGAGTCCGTTGCCCTGCGGATGGCCGCGCTGGAGCCCGGCGGGATCGGGACGCAGCCGTGCTGAAGATCGCCGCAGCCACCCTGCGCCACCGTCTGATGGGGTTCGTGGGCGCCTTCGTCGCTCTCGCGCTCGGTACGACCATGATCGGCATGATGACGCTGACCCTCGCGGCCACCTTCGGCACGCCGCACCCGGGTCCGCAACGGTTCAAGGACGCCTCGGCCGTGGTCGCGCCGCTGGGCTTCGACGGAGACCCGATGAACGCGCCCGCCGTCCTCCCGGCGGATGTGATCGCGAAGGTGACCGCGGCGGGGCATGCCACGCCCGACCGCAGCTTCCCCGTCCATCTCGCCACCCGCTCCTCGGACACCACTGGCCACCCCTGGTCCTCGGCCGCCTACGCGGGCTACCGCCTGGTGGCCGGGCACGCACCGCGCGCGGCGGACGAGATCGTCGTGAGCGGCGGCTCCACGGCGCTGATCGGCCGGCAGACCGAGGTGTCCACGGGCGACGGCGTCCGCCGCTACCAGGTGGTGGGCTTCACCGGCGCACTGTGGTTCGAGAACGCGGTCTTCTTCAGCGACGCGGAGGCGGCGCGCCTGTCCCCCGGTGTCAACGCCCTCGTGACCAGCCAGGACCAGAGCAGGCTGTCCTCGCTCGTGGGCGCCCGCGCCGTGGTCCTCACCGGCGACGACCTGACCCGGATCGATCCCGATGACACCGGCGGGTCCGCGGAACTGGCCAACGCCCAGGCCATGGCGGGCAGTACGACCGGACTGGCCGTGTGCGTCGCGGTCTTCGTCGTCATCGCGACCTTCGCCTTCGCCACCGAGCAGCGCCGCCGCGAACTGGCGCTGCTGCGGCTGGTCGGCGCCGCGCCCGGGCAGGTGCGGCGCATGGTGCTCGGCGAGGCCCTGCTGATCGGCCTGGCCGCTGCGATCACCGGATGCGTGCTCGCGCCGCTCGGGACCGTACCGCTGCGCTCCTGGATGCTCGACCACGACGTCGCCCCGTCGTGGTTCACCATCCCGTTCCATGTCGTGCCGTTGCTGATCTCCTTCGTCATCGGCGTGTTCGCGGCACTGGCCGGCTCGGCCGCGACCCTGCTGCGCGTGTCCCTCATCCGGCCGGTCGAGGTACTGCGCGAGAGCGCGGTGGAGCGCCGCGGGATGGGGCCGGTCCGCTGGCTGCTGGGGATCGGGATGCTGGCCGCGGCGGTCATCGTGGGGATCGGGATCTCCCGGACCACGCCGTACCTCGCGGCCACCGTACGCAAGTACGAGGCGGTGCCGGTTCTCTACGTCGGCGCGGTCACTCTGCTGTCCCCGATCCTGTTGCGTCCGGTCACCAGGCTGCTGATCGGTCCGCTGCGCGGCTCCGCCAAGGCCGGCCCGCTGCTGGTGCGCGAGAACATCCTCACCTCCCGGCGCCGCACGGCCGCCACCGTGGCGCCGATCGTGGTGGCCGTCGGCTTGGTCGGCACGCTGCTGACCATGCAGAAATCCGGTGACGCCGCGGTGCTCGCCCGGCAGCGGCAGGAGATCCACGCGGCGGCCGTGGCCCTGCCCGGCGGGAGCCTGGGGATCGGCGCCACGACACTCGCCCGCCTGGAGGCCGTGCCCGGCGTCCGCGTCACCCCGGTCGCCATGATGAACGTCCGGATCGGCACCGCCAGAGGTGAACAGATCGACTCGCTGACGACGAACGCGGTGCCCGCGAAGGCGCTGGGCGACACGGTCAAGCCGCCCGTGCTCTCCGGATCCCTCGCCTCGCTGCCCGAGAACTTCCTGGTCATCGACCAGCACGCGGCCGAGTCCGACGACCTCTCGGTGGGGGACCACGTGGTCGCCCTGCTGCCGACCGGCCGCCGGGTCCCGACGGTCATCGCGGCCGTCGTCGCCCGCGGCCTGCACGGCGACGACACCTATATATCCTCCGCGCTGACCGGCGCACTGACGACGAGTCAGGTCTACCTCGACTCCGCGACCGGCACCGGCACCGGCACCGGCACCGGCACCGGCACCGGCAGGAAACTCGACACCGCGCAGACGGCCGCGGTGAACCGGGCACTGGCCGGCTCGGGGGCGCACATCATGACGTACGACGCCTACCTCGGGGCGGAGCGTTCGCACGCCGCGCGACAGACGAACAACGCGGCGGTGGTGATCCTGGGGACCGCGCTGGCCTACGCGCTGATCGCGGTCGCCAACACGCTGATCATGGCGATGGCCGGACGGCGGCGGGAGTTCGCCCTGCTCGGGCTCGCCGGTACCGTGCGCGGGCAGATCGTGAGGGTCTGCGCGGCCGAGTCGGCCGTGGCAGTGATCGTGGGCGCCGTGCTCGCCGCCGTGGCAACCGCGCTCGCCGCGGTGACCCAGCACGCCTCGCTGAGCAAGCTCGTGACCGGAGCGCCGACAGTGATCCCGTGGACCCAGATCTGGGGGACCGTCGCGATCTGCGCCCTCGTCGCCGTCGCAACCGCGTCCGGCGCGGCCTGGCGTGCGACCCGCCGCCGGGCGATCGAGGCCGCGGGCATCCGCGAATAGCACACGGCAAGGAACAACTCCGGCCCTCACGTCCCGAGTCCCAGGGAGGGCTGCCCTGGGGGCAGGTTTTGGAGTAGGCGCACCAGGCGATCGCCGCGACCCCGTCGTCGGCGTACTCCGTGGCCAAGGGCTGCCTGCACGCGCTGACCAAGAACCCGGCCCTCGAGCCCGCCGCGCACGGCATCCGCGTCAACGCCGTCGCCCCCGCGGTCGTGCGGACGCCGATCTACGAGGAGTTCATCCCGAAGGCGGAGATGGACTCGGCGCTCGACGGCTTCAACGGCTTCCATCCGCTGGGCCGCACCGGCACCCCGGAGGACATCGCCGACACGGTCGCCTTCCTGCTGTCCGACAAGGCCGACTGGGTCACCGGGGCCATCTGGGACGTCGACGGCGGCGTCATGGCCGACCGCAACTGACCTGGAGCGTACTGCTTGTACACCCCTTCTGGAGGAGCCGCCGCTCACAGCCACCTGGCCGCGCAGGTGGCCGAGGCCAAGGCGCCGGTGCGGGTCGTCGCGGTGGACGCACGACAGCCCGGGAGGGGGGCGGTACGGGTGGATGTGGCGGCGGCCGGGATCTGTGGTGCGGACCTCGGCACTGTCCGTGCCGCCCGTCCCGGCGGCGGATTCCCGATCACGCCGGGACATGAAGTGGCGGGCCGGATCGCCGAGTTGGGGGCGGGCGTGGAGGGCTGAGCTGTCGGTGAGCGGGTGGCCGTCGGCTGGTTCGGGGGCAGCTGCGGGCACTGCACGGCCTGCCGCTGCGGGGACGTCGTCCGCTGCCCCCAGCGGCAGATCCCCGGCCTGTCCTACCCGGGCGGCTGGTCCACCACGATCACCGTGCCGGCCACAGCGCTCGTACGGCTCCCCGAGCCACTGCCCTTCGCCGAGGCCGCGCCCTTCGAATGCGCGGGGGTGACGACGTTCAACGCGCTGCGCCACTCGGGCGCCGAGCCCGGCGACCGGGTCGCCGTCCTGGGTATCGGCGGGCTCGGGCACCTGGCCGTGCAGTTCGCGGCGGCCATGGGCTTTGAGACCGTGGCGATCGCGCGGGGCGAGGCGAAGCGGGACATCGCCCGCAAGCTGGGGGCGCACCGCTACATCGACTCCACGCAGCAGGCACCAGGCGAGGCACTGCGCGGATGGG
Organism: Streptomyces sp. NPDC002676; assembly: GCF_053592455.1. Classification (NCBI taxonomy): domain Bacteria; kingdom Bacillati; phylum Actinomycetota; class Actinomycetes; order Kitasatosporales; family Streptomycetaceae; genus Streptomyces; species Streptomyces sp. NPDC002676. Next base: position 35,003 of record NZ_JBSFVT010000002.1, read on the forward strand.
CAGCGCCCGGCTCATCCTCTCCACCGCTGCCAGCAGCGCAGCCCTGGCGGAGCTGGTCGACGGCCTCGCCGCGCACGGCCGGCTCATCCTTATCGGCATCGACGGCGCCCCGCTCCAGCTGCCGCTGGGCCAACTCGTCATGAACGCCCAGAGCATCACCGGCCACCTGACCGGCAGTCCCGCCGACACCGAGCAGGCCATGCGCTTCGCCGTCGCGAGCGGCGTCCGCCCCTGGGTGCAGACCGTCCCGCTGGAGAAGGTGCAGCAGGCCGTCGACACGGTGCGCGAAGGACGCGCCCGATTCCGAACGGTACTCACCACCGGCGTCTTTGCGCATGACGTACACAGAGAGAAAGGGACGGACGATGTCTCGGCAGGAAACCCGCGACGTCGTCGTGGTCGGCGCCGGGATCAGTGGTCTCGCCGCCGCCACAGCGCTGACCGCCGCAGGACACGAGACCGTGGTCCTCGAGGCCCGCGACCGGGTAGGCGGCCGCGTGCTGAGCATCTCCGCCGAAGGCGGCTCGATGGACCTGGGGGCAAGCTGGTTCTGGGACAACGAGCGGCTGTTCGCACAGCTCTCGAAGGAGCTCGGCGTCGAGTCCTTCGCCCACCGCCTCGAAGGCGACACGATGCTGCAGACCGCCGAAGGAGTTCAGCGCTACTCGGGCAACCTGGTCGAAGGTCCGTCCCGCCGCTTCGTGAACGGCATGGCCTGCCTCACCCACGGCATGGCAGCCCGCCTCCCCGACCGGGCGCTGCACCTGAACACCCCGGCGACCGCGATCCGCCGCGCCGCCGACGGGCGGGGCCTTGAGGTGCACACCGCGGACTCGGTCCTGCGCGCCGACCACGTGGTGCTCTCCGTACCCCCGGCGCTGGCCGTCGCCCGGATCGACTTCGACGGCCAACTCCCAACGGATCTGGCCGAGTTGGCCCGCTTCACCCCCGTGTGGATGGGTGCCGTCGTCAAGGTCCTCGCCCGCTACCCGCGCCCCTTCTGGCACGAGGCGGGGCTCGCGGGCGCGGGCGTGAGCCGCGTCGGCCCGCTGCAGGAAGTGCACGACATCTCCGGGCCCGACGGCACACCCACCGTGCTGTTCGGCTTCGCCCCGACCCGGCTCGCCGGCCCTCCCGGCTTCGAGGACAAGGTCCGCGCGCAACTCGCAGCCATGTACGGCCCAGAGGCCGGCGCACCGTCCTCGCTGCTCGTTCAGGACTGGGGCCAGAAGGAATGGACCTCCCCCGAGGATGTACACCGCCTGACCACCTACCAGCTGTTCGGCCATGACCTCTACCAGCAGCCCGCCCTGGACGGACGCCTGCACTGGGCTTCACCGAGACGGCGCCGGACTTCGCTGGACACGTGGAAGGCGCCCTCGCCGCGGCCGGGCGAGCAACGCACGCGATCCTGACCGGCTGAAACCCCACACGCCCACACCTGAGAAGGGCGACCGCATGCACCGCATCGACTGCAGCCTGCACGCACTCCACCAGGTCTCCAAAGAGGGCACCACTGCATTACGCCGGAAACGTGCCCGAGGCAGGCCGTTCGGCGAGTTGCTCGCGGCTACTGCGCTGAACCGCCAGCGGGTGTGGGGCGGAAGGTGCGGCGGTATGCCTGCGGTGTGACTCCGATGGCGCCATGAAGGTGATGGCGCAGGGAGACACCGGTGCCGAATCCGGCGCGGTTGGCGATCAGGTCGATGGGCCAATCAGTGGTCTCCAGCAGGTGCCGGGCCAGGTCGACGCGCTGGCGGATGAGCCACTGGCCGGGGCTGGTGCCGACCTCGTCGCGAAAGCGGCGGGTGAAGGTACGCACACTGACGTTGGCGTGGGCGGCCATGTCAGCCAGCGTGATGGGTTCAGCGAGACGCTCCATGACCCAGACCTGTGTGGCGGCGGTGCCGCGGGCAGAGGGGTCAGGGACGGGGCTCTGGATGTACTGGGCCTGGCCGCCGTCGCGCCAGGGCGGTACGACGCAGGAGCGGGCGACCTCATTGGCGATGTCGCTGCCGTGGTCGCGGCGGACGATGTGCAGGCACAGGTCGATACCGGCGGCTACCCCGGCGGAGGTGAGGATTTCACCGTCGTCGATGAAGAGGACGCCGGGGTCGATACGCGCGGAGGTGAACATGCGCTGCAGGCGGTCGGCCTCGCGCCAGTGCGTGGTGGCGGGGCGGCCGTCGAGCAGTCCGGCAGCGGCCAGCACATACGTGCCGGTACAGATCGCCACGAGCCGGGTCCCGGGCCGGATAGCAGCCAGGGCCTCGCGCAGAGTGCCGGGCAGGCGGCCCTCCTCGCGGATGGGGCCCAGCGCGTGAGTGGGCGGGATGACGACGGTGGCGACGGTGGCCAGCAGGGAGGCATCGTGGGAGACGGTCAGCTGGTAGTCGGCTTCGGTTCGGACGGGGCGGCCGTCCAAGCTGCATGTGGTCACGGAGTAGAGCCGGTTGCCCGTGGCGTCGCGGGCGGCGCCGAAGATCCGCGCGGGGATGCCGAGCTCGAAGGGGACGACGCCATCCAGGGCCAGAACGCCGACGTGGTGCATGGCCTGATCCTTTCATTCCGCGACCATCAGGCCACTACTGGGAGGCTGTCGACCGCGGGAGTCTGAAGGCGTGCCCGGGAGAACCGGCACACGCCTCATGAAACCCACTGCCTGAAAAGAGCACGTCATATGGACCAGGCCACTACTTCCACGACAATGCGCGCCATCTCCCAGAACATCGCCGGGGCACCGGACGTCCTCAAGATCGTCGATACGCAACGGCCGGTCCCAGCCCGGGGCGAGATCCTGGTCCGAGTGCACGCGGCGGGCGTGAACCCGGCTGACTGGAAGACTCGTGAGCGGGGGGTGTTCGCCAACGGCGCCATGCCGCCGTTCACGCTCGGCTTCGACGTCGCTGGGGTGGTCGAGGCGGTCGGCGACGGGGTGACACTGTTCCAGGCCGGCGACGAGGTGTTCGGGATGCCGCGCTTCCCGCATCCGGCCGGTGCCTATGCCGAGTATGTCGCGGCCCCGGCCCGACACTTCGCCCCGCGTCCCCAGGGCCTGACCCACATCCAGGCCGCCGCCCTGCCGCTGGCCTCGCTGACCGCCTGGCAGGCCCTGGTGGACACCGCGAACGTGCTGCCCGGCCAGCGCGTCCTGATCCACGCGGCCGCCGGAGGAGTCGGTCATCTGGCCGTGCAGATCGCCAAGGCCCGCGGCGCGTACGTCATCGGCACGGCCACCGCCTCCAAGCACGAACTGCTGCGCTCGCTCGGCGCCGACGAGCTGATCGACTACCGCACTCAGGACTATGCCGAGAGCCTCCGCGACGTCGATGTCGCCTTGGATTCCCTCGGCGGCCCCAACTGGGCCCGGTCCCTTCGAACACTGCGGCCGGGCGGCACGCTGGTCTCGATCCTGCCGCTGGACGACACCTTCCCCGCCAAGGAGGCCGAAGCGGCCGGAGTGCGGGCGGTGTTCATGCTTGTCGAGCCCGGCCATGCGGGGTTGCGCGAGATCGCTTCCCTGGTCGAGGACGGACGCCTGCGTGTTGTCGTCGACGAGATCTTCCCCCTCGAAGAAGCGGCGCGGGCCCACACATTGGGTGAGACCGGCCGCACCACCGGCAAGATCGTCCTCGCCGTCGCCCCCTGACCCACCCCGCTGCTTCCATCGGACAGATCCCGCCAAGGCGGGCTTGACCGGCCCAGGTTGCCAGGAGTCATGGCGGTGCTCGTGCATGTGTGAGACCGACGTGCGGCGGCGGGCGAGTCGTCTGCAACCGGACGAACAGCGCCTGGCTGAACTGCCCACCTGGGCGCCCACCGTCAGAGCGGTCTGCTACCGCGCCGGGCACCGGCCCACTCCCGGCCGAGTGAGCCCGTGACTGCGATCCGGTAGCCCGATGGTTCTACGTCCTCCTGGCGCACGGCGCGGCTGCCGTCCCACGACCGCATCAGCGCATCAGCATGGTCAGACAGCCCTGACGTCACAAGTGGAGGCTTCCCTTTGCGCTGGAGGAGCACGGGCCTGTTGGCGGTCGCCTGCGCTGTCTGCCTGGCCGCCTGCAGCACCCTCGGCGAACGGGAAGCGGCCGCGTCCCGAGCAGCCCTGCGTTTCGAGGAGAACATCCAGCGCGCCAACGGGACACGCGCCTGCGCGGCTCTGGCCCCGGAAACCCGGCAGGAACTCGAGCAGTCCGCCAAGGCCCCGTGTGCCCAGGCCCTACTCGAAGAGCAGCTGTCCTACGGGGGCTCGGTGCGCGAGGTGCAGGTGTACGGACGGCAAGCACAGGTGGTCCTCAGCACCGACACCCTGTTCCTGTCGGTCTTCCCCGCCGGCTGGAAGGTCACCGCGGCAGGCTGCATGCCGCGCCCGCAGCAGCCGTACCAGTGCAAGATCAAAGGGGGGTGAGTGAAGGATGCGGACCCTTTTCACACTTCTGCTGCTGACAGTCGGCGCCGGTCTCAGCTATTTCACCGCCGTGGGGCTGATGCACCGATGAGCCGCCTGACCCGGTTCGTGAAGCACAACGGCCTGACCCTGGCCTTCGGCATCGGCTTCCTGCTCACCCTCGCCGGCCAAGCCGTCTCCGGCCACGCCGACTTCAACAACCAGCTCGTCACCGACGGTCTGCAGCCGATCGGCTTCCTCCCCTACCTCGCGACCTCCGACTTCGCCGTGGACGTCACCGAGAACTGGCAGTCGGAGTACCTCCAGTTCTTCCTCTACATCTTCGGCACCGTCTGGCTCCTCCAGCGCGGCTCGCCCGAGTCCAAGAAACTGGACAAGGCCGGCGTGGAAAGCGACCGCGAACAGAAGGTCGGCGACCACGCCGGCCCGACCTCACCCCGCTGGGCAGCCGACAGGGGATGGCGGCAAACGCTGTACTCCCGCTCCCTGGGCCTCGTCATGTGCGCCATCTTCGCGTGGTCATGGCTGGCCCAGTCCATCACCGGTACGGCCGCCTACAACGAGCAACACCTGCGCCAGCTCCAAGCACCCGTCTCCTGGCCGCAGTACCTGGGCTCCGCCGACTTCTGGAACCGCACCCTGCAGAACTGGCAGTCAGAACTCCTGGCCGTTGCCTCGATGGCCATCCTCTCGGTCTACCTGCGCCAACGCGGATCCCCCGAGTCCAAGCCCGTGGGTGCCGCACACACCTCCACCGGAGTCGAAGGCTGACGACCCCGCCCACCCGGCCACGTCAGTAGCCATGGGCCAGGTCGGGTGAGGCGAAGGGCGCCAGCAAAACCGCTGATCAGGTACACCAGGGCGCGGGTGCTGCCCGGGCTGATCCGGGGCGACCGGGAACTCGGACTCTGCCTCCCGTGCCGTGGCGGGGGTGAGGACAGTGACACGACAAGACGGTGAGCTGCCGGTCGCCGCTCGCCACCGCTCGCCGATTGGGAGCCCGGAGCAGCGGTTGGCTCTCTGGATGCTGGCGAGCACGTCGATCGCAGGGCGATCGTGCGGATCCTGGAGGCCCGGCTCGACCACTTGTGTCCAAGGGCCCACCGCCTCGCGTCACGATCGACGACCAAGGATTCTTCCGCAAGGCTCAGGCCGACAGCCGCAAGGGCGCCGGAACGGGCAAAGAGCTGCTGCGAAGCCGCCTTGCCGACTGAACCAGCACGTCACGTCGGGGCTGGCCCGCCCGCCGCTTCATCACCTTCGTCGTTCAGGGCTCCGGCTTCAGCCAGTGTGGCCGTGGGCGAGCGGTCGTACGGCCCTGCTTCGACGGGACGGCGGGGCTTTGGGCGGCCCTCAACCACCGCGCCCTGGCCGGGGCCGCCGCTGATGTGCTGCCCGGTCGCCCCAGCCTGTCATCGGGCGAGGTCGGGCAGCACGCTGGTGGCCATCGCGGCGGTGGTGGCGGCCCGTGGGATGGCCCCTGAACCGGCCGTGTGCCGCCGCAGCAGGCCCGCCACCGCATGGCGGGGATGCGGCTGCTGTCTGCGGCTGCCACCGTATGGGTGAGGCGTGGTTCCCAGGGAATGCATCGGAATCGAGGCGGCCATGATCATGGCGGACCCTTCGCTCTTGCGGGAGCTGGTCGAACGATGTGAAACGCTCAGGTGGCACGTGGCCGTCGGCGCCAGCACCGAGGACGCTCGTCGGCTTGAGGACGCGACCTACACCCTGTGTGTCATCACCGGCACCCGCCAACTGGACGCGGCGTTGTCTGTCGCGCGTCAGCAGATGGCCGGGGCCAGGAGTGGAGCGGAACCCGTCCGCGGCTGAGCGTTAAGGACTGACGGTCCAATCCGAGGTGCTCGGAAACCTACGCCGGGCGGCTCCGGCTGAGAGGGTCCTCAGATTCCGCTTCTTCCCACGTCGAAGGGATCACGGCAGTTCGGCGCCGTCGACACTGAGCAGATCCATGAGCTGGGGCCGGTGCAGGCCGGCGACGGTTTCGAGCAGGTCAGGATGGCGGAGCAGGACGGCGGCTTCGGAATCCCGGTCGCCGGGGTCGGTCAGCCGCTGCAGGCAACCAGCCTCGCCATGATGCTCGGTTTCCTTGAGGGCTTGATGGGCACGCGTGGCCAGGGCGGTATCGGCCAGGAGGCAGGCTGCCCAGCTGACGACGGTCTCGTCGACCCACGTCCGCCAGGCGGTGTCGTCTGGGTGCGGATCGCCTCCGGCGAGCCAGTCCAGGCGGTGAGATCCACTGGGTGCGAGCAGGTGAAGCAGCTGTACGTCGAGGGTGGTGGGGTAACGCAGGGCGGCGGCGAGTGCGGCGGCCTGCCGTGCCTGGGCCTCGGCCAGCGCCCGGCTTAGCGCGCCCGCGGGCGCGGGGTAGGCGGACAGGAGCCAGCGAGCGGAGGCCGCTATGACAGATGTCAGATCGTTGGGCACGGCGGTCGGTCCCTTGGGAGCGTGCTCGCCTGTGTCCGGCTGATCGGTTCTGCGAGCGATTTTCGCGGAGCTGCTCTGCCCCGCTCGTGGCCCTACAGCGTAGGCAACCGATCTGGATGACGGAATGGTCTGCATCACAGGGTGCGCGTGTAGCGGGCCGGGGCTGGACCAAACATGAGCGGTCCAGCCCCGGAGCTGGCTCGTTTCGCCGCGCGTTACCCTCGGGGGTTCAGGACCTGCCGCGGCCGGTGACGAAGTCGCGGGCCCGGTCCACCAGGCCGGCCCCCGGGGCGAGGAGCTTGTTCGCGGGCGGGGTCTGAGGAGCGGAGGGGTGCGGACGGGTCGGCGCCATGGCCTTGGCCCGGCGGACCTTGTCCCCAAGCTCATCGAGCGCCTCGGAAGAACACGCCTGGCGCAGCATCGGGAAGAGGTTGTTCTCCTCGTCCTGGACATGGGCGGTCACCTCGTCCATGAGCTGCTGCAACAGCAGCATCATCTGAGGATCGCCGGCGTCCGTCTTCTCCAGCTGCTTGAGGAGCTTCTCGACCCGGCCGTGGTCCGCGATCTCCTTGTCCGCGAGCCGGTCACCACCCTCGACGTGCTCGCGCACCGCCGGGTACAGGTACTCCTCCTCGGCGACCGAGTGACGGACCAGCTCGATGGTGACCTCATCCACGAGATCACGCAGTTCCTGCCCCCTGGTCATCGCCTCCATCCGGCCGAACATCTCCTCGACCTCCCGATGGTCGGCCATCAGCTCCTCGATCACATTTCCGCCATGCCCCATCGCCTGTCCGCCTCTCGCTGGTCGTGTCAAGGCTGGGTCCGTCCCGCCCAGCAGACAGTGATTCCCGCCCAGGACTGACGGTGTGCGCGGCTTTGCGCGTGGTCCGTCCAGTCGGACGCAGAGGCATCACTCAGAGGCTGCAGCGCGACGCTCTCCCGCAGGTCCTCGACGACGCCCTGCTACGGGAAAGCGCCACGTGCCTCGCTCGGCCGGCAAAGCCCGGCTCACCCCCTATCAGCGGCCGAGCGCGTTCTCCAGCTGCCGCTTGGTCATCTGCGAGCGGCCGTGGATGTTGCGCTTCTTCGCCTCCTCGTACAGCTGGTCCTTCGTGGGCCCCTCCGAGCCGCTGTGCGAACGCTGCCCACCACGCTGGAACGCCGACTTCGGATCACGGTGGAGGACTTGCTGGCGGACTTCGACTCGCCCGACCTCGCCCGCTCCTTGTTCACCGTCCGCGCGGCGATCTCCTTGGCCCGCTTGGTCGACTCGCCACGGTCCTGAGCGCTCTCCTTGATGTGTTCGTACTGCCGCTCTCGCTTGGAACTCGATCCGGCCGGCATGGCTTCTCTGCCTTTCCTGCACATGGCGGCCGAGCATGCCGCGGATCAGCTGGAGGTTGTTGACCTGGCAGGCGGCGGCGGTGGCCTGGTGGGACTGGTAGACGCCCTGGAGCACGGTGGACAACAGCCGCTCGGCACCACCGAGGATCTCCGCTGCCTCGCCGATCTTCCGGGCCGGTACGTCGCAGATGCGGGCGGCCCAGGCCGGGGTCGTGTCGGCGACGTGCTCGACGAGTTCCTCGAAGCCCACGGTGTGCGCCTCGACGAAGTCGCGGTCTATCCGGCCGGTCCGGATGATCTCGTGCAGCAGAGAGTTGAGAAGGGCCACGTTGGTGCCGGCGCGGGGCGCCAGATGGACGGCCGCGCGGCGGGTCACCAGGGTGGGGCGCGGGTCGACACACACGAGACGGGGCGGATCGGGGCCCTCCAGGCGGTCCAGAACACGCATCCACAGCACGGACTGTCTCGGCCATGTTGCGCCCGAAACAGGGCAATGACGTCGGCGTGGTCGATGTCCGTGTAGGAAGCGGGCTGGCCATCGCAGCCGAAGGTCTCCTTGAGCGCCTCGGCCGCGGTGGCGGTGCACAGGCGGGTGTTGCCGTCGAGGTGGTTGGTGCCGATCCCCGCGCGAGTGATCACCGACAGCGTGTAGTAGTCCTCCAGCAACAGCTGGCCGGTGGTGTAGAAGCCGATCGAACCGGGACCGCTCTCATCCAGCAGTTCCCGGGTCCGGGCGGCGATCCGGTCCATGGCGGTGTCCCAGCCGCAGGGAACCAGACGCCCGCCGTCCCGGACCAGCGGAGTGGTCAGCCGGTCCCTGGCATGGTTGGCCTGCCAGCCGAACAGATCCTTCGGCCCGAGTCGACCACGATTCACCCGATCACCGGGCCGTCCGCGCACCCCGACGATCCGGCCGTCGGCGACCGCGACATCCATCGCGTCCCCGTTGGAATGAAGCAGCGAAGCCGTCAGAACCCATCGCTCGACCGCGTCGGCCGTGACACCGGGTTCGAGATACGAGTCGACCCGCACCGGCCAGTCTCCACCACGGTCGTAGGGGGTGCGCTCGCCCCAGGGCCGCGCGATCCGGTCCACCTCGGACTCCACCGGCCTCATCCTTTCAGCGCCCGAGGGCGTCCTGCCGCTTTGCTTCTTGGTCATCGAGGACGGCCGTCAATGTCGCGCTTCTTCGCCTTGGCCGGTCCCCCCGCGCCGCTGTGCGAGCGCTGCCCGCCTGGCGGGGACGCAGACGTGCGGTCACGGGTCGAGGCTCTACCGGCGGTCTTCGACTGCGCCGCGGCTCGGACTGCTGGGGGTTCGACATCCTCGGACACGTCGTTCGTGGTTCAGTCACGCCGACGAGTTCCCAGAAGCAGTCGTCCGACCCACCCGATGTCGTCGGCTCAGTGCCGGCCGCCAGGGTGCAGGACCACCGTGGTCCAGCCCTCGTCCCGGTTGTTGCCGGTCTGTGCCGGGTCCCTGTGTGCGATTCCGGTGAGACGGGATGAAAAGGCCCCCGTTCCCGCCCGCGGCCACTGGGTCGGCCATCTGGAGGACCGGCTGGCCGCCGCCCGGCTGCTGGAAGCCCGGCGGGGCGGCCGACAGCGCTGCGCACGAGCCGCATCACGCCGGCCACTCTGGGTATACGGGGCACATGAGAATGAGCCTGGTGGACGCCGGCTCCACCTTGAGGGCGTCTCGTACCCCTAATCTTCCTCACCAACGGCGAATTGGCCCCCTCAACGCGCTTGGCCGAGGCTGCGGTCACCAGGGCGCGGAACCTCTCCACCCCTTTCGGCGCCTCGTCTGAGTCATCAAATTGCAACGCCGTTAGAGGGAGCCGTGAAACGCCGAGCCCCCACGGGTGCTTCGGTGGGGCTCGACCTCTCACCCGCGCTCTCACACTGCCCCTATGACGGGGGGCATGACTGTGTGGGCCTGAGCAGGTGGAGGACCTCCCGGACACGGCGGCCGGGCCTGCGTCCATCCGACGCAGAGCCTGGTGCAGGCGACCGGGCCCGGTCGACGACCTCCGTGCGCAGTCCGGCCGCCCGGAGACCGGCCAGCGTCTTCTCGACGCCGCTCAGGTACGAGCGCACCATCAGCAGCCGCCCCGGGCGCAGGACCACCGGGGCCGCCGCGCAGATGCGGTCGATGAGCAGGCGGCCGTCCGTGCCGGTCCCTGGCGCGGGGCGCGGCCCGGGCACAGGGCTGCGGCCGAGGGCGGGCACATACGGCGGATTGACGATGACGAGATCGAAGTGACGGCCTGTCATGGCGGACGTCACTGTGTCGTACCCGCACCGCCTGCCCGTTCAGCAGGGCGTTGCACCAGGCCGAGGCGAGCGCCTCCAGGAGACGTCCACCGCCGTAACCCGGGCGCCCCGCTTCCGGTGTAGTTCTACTCCGAACGCGACGCAAGGGGCGTGGTGGGCCGGCAATGAACCGGCGGCGCCACACGGGTGCCCCTGCGCAGTGGACGGGACAACGGCGTCAGGCGAACGGACTGCGCGCCAGCTCGGTGAGCAGCTGGGCCGGGTCGGCGAACACGGCGTCGGCGCCGGCCTCCTCCAGCTCCGCGCGGGGAATGCCGCCACACAGCAGCGCCACGCACCGCACGCCCGCACGGGTGCCCGCCCGCATGTCCCACACCGTGTCGCCGACGAAGACGGCACGCTCCGCCGGTACGCCGGCCAGTTCCAGCGCCCGTTCGACGGGCTCGGGAGCCGGTTTGCCCTCGGAGACGTCGTCGGCGCTCGCTGTCGCCTTGATGGCGTCGTCCGCGTCGATCGCCCGCCGCAGCGCGGAGAGTTCGTCGTCGCTCGCCGAGGTGGCGAGGACGACCGTCCAGGCGTCGTCGGCCAGCCGCCGCAGCAGACGGCCCGCGTCCGGCAGCGCGGTCAGCCGCTCGAAGTACTGGGCGTAGAGGATCTTGTGCGCGGTGCTCAGGTCCTCCGCCTCGCCGGGGGCCAGGGCTGATTCTTCGCCCGCGCCGAGCAGATGGGCGACGAGGTCCTCGGAACCGAGCCCGACCGCACGGTGGATGGCGTGTGTCGGCACCCGGTGCCCGGCCTGGCGGAACGCCTCCCACCAGGTGACCACGTGCAGATGATTGGTGTCGACGAGGGTACCGTCCACGTCGAACAGGGCTGCCCGTTCCATGCCACTCAGACCTCTCGTTTCTCCAGCGGCCGCACTGCGGGACCCTGGAGGATGCGACCGTCGGAGGCGAAGCGGGAGCCGTGGCACGGACACTCCCATGCCTGCTCCGCGTGGTTGAAGGCGACGAGGCAACCAAGGTGGGTGCAGCGGGCCGAGACGGCGTGGAGCCGACCGCTGTCGTCCCGGTGGACGGCGCACTGGTGCCCGCCCACGCGCAGGACCGCTCCGTCTCCGGGGGCGAGGTCCTCGGGGGCGGGTGCGGTGACGGGCGGCAGCCGGTCCCCGACGAAGTGCTTGGCCACGTGGGCCTGGTGCTTGAGGAAGGACGCGCCTTCGCGGACGACGGAGGCCAGTCGGCGTGGGTCGTACAGGCCCGCCCATTCGACCTCTCGGCCCTCGACGAGGTCGGCGATCAGCAGGCCGGCCATGATGCCGCCGCTCAGGCCCCAGCCGCCGAATCCGGTGGCCACGTAGGTGTGGTGACTGCCGGGGTGGAACGGTCCGACGAGGGGTACGGAGTCGGTGGAGTCGTTGTCCTGGGTGGCCCAGCGGTGGGTGGGGGTCAGGCCGGGAAAGCGGTCGGTGGCCCAGGCGGTCAACCGGTCGAAGCGTTCCTCGACGTCGGCGGTGCCGGGGGCGCCGGGGGTGAAGTGTTCTCCGGTGACGAGCAGCAGTCGTTCGTCGTCCGTGTAGGGGGCGCTGCGCACGGAGCGGGTGTTCTGTTCGGGCGTGATGTACATGTCGCGCGGCGCCTGGTCCGCGTCGAGGGTGCCCGCGACGACAAGCTCACGCCGCGGGGAGAGGCGAGTGAAGAGCAGGGCACGGTCGAAGACCGGGTAGTGCGTGGCGACCACGACCTCGCGCGCCCGCACCACGACGCCGACGTCGGTCCGCAGGACGCAGGGTTCGCCTTGGGTGAGACCGGTGACGCGTGTCCCTTCGTACACAGCGCCGCCGCGCCGGCGCAGTTCTTCGGTGAGGGCGCGCAGGTACTTCACCGGATGGAACTGTGCCTGGCCGGTCACCCGTACCGCCCCGGCCACCGGGTAGGGCAGGTCCGTCCCGGTGACGAACTCCGTCGGCAGGCCCGCCTCGCGCGCCGCCTCGGCTTCCGCCCGAAGCTGGGCGACGTGCCCGGCACCTTCAGCGTAGGTGCAGGCCGCCGCCTCCTCCCACTCACACTCGATACCCAGGTCGTCGACGATCTCGGCGGCACGACGGATCGCCGCGGACTGCGAGTCGGCGTACAGCCGCGCGCCCTCGCGGCCGCGGGTGCGGCGCAGGTGGTCGTAGATCAGGGTGTGCAGCGCGGTCAGTTTGGCCGTCGTGTGGCCGGTGACTCCGGCGGCGATCCGGTCCGCCTCCAGTACGGCCACTTCGTGGCCGCGCCGGGCCAGCTCCCAGGCGGTGCTGAGCCCCGCGATACCTCCACCGATCACCGCGACCTCGACGGTGAGCTCCCCGGACGGCGGGGGAGCGGGATCGCCGCCCGGGGCGGTCTCCATCCAGTACGACCCCCGAAGTCCTTGCTCGGTGTTCATGGCCACCGAGTTCCCGTCCTGTCGAGGTGACACGCACCGGCGTGTTCGGGGTCGGCCCGGCACCTCCCACCCCTTTCTTCCGTTTCGCCGGAATCGTGCGCGGGGACCCGGCACTGACCGGCAACAGCCCACTCAGCTGCCTTCCGGTCCGCGGATTGGGGCGGCGTGAAAGGAGCGATCGTGAAGGCCGCCGTTTACGAAGGACCGCGTACCGTGACCGTCAAGGACGTGCCGGACGCGAAGATCGAGCACCCTTGCGACATCCTGGTCAGGATCACCACCACCAACATCTGCGGCTCGGACCTGCACATGTACGAGGGGCGGACGTCCTTCGAGGCGGGCCGCAGCATGGGGCACGAGAACCTCGGCGAGGTCGTGGAGGTCGGCTCCGCCGTCAGCAAGGTGAAGGTCGGCGACTATGTCGTCCTCCCCTTCAACGTCGCCTGCGGCTTCTGCAAGCAGTGTGAGCGGGGATTGACCAACTACTGCCTGACCATGCAGCCGGAACCCGCGCTCGCCGGAGCCGCTTACGGGTTCGCCGAGATGGGGCCGTACCAGGGCGGCCAGGCCGAGTACCTGCGCGTCCCGTACGGCGACTTCAACGCCCTGCGTCTGGGCGAGGACGCCGTCGAACGGCAGAAGGACTACGTGATGCTCGCCGACATCTTCCCCACGGGCTATCACGCCACCGAGATGGCCGGTGTCGGGCCTGGCGACCAGACCATCGTCTACGGCGCCGGACCGGTCGGGCTCATGGCCGCCTACTCGGCGATCCTCAGGGGCGCCGGCCGGGTGTGGGTCGCCGACCACCAGCAGGACCGGCTGCGCAAGGCCGAGGAGATCGGGGCCATCGCGATCGACACGACCAGCGAGGACCCGGCCCAGGTCGTGAAGGAGGCCACGCTCGGGCTCGGCGCCGACAACGGCTGCGAGTGCGTCGGCTACCAGGCCCACGACCCGAGCGGACAGGAGGACGCCGCCCTCACCCTGAACGGGCTGATCGACAGCGTCCGATTCACCGGCTCCCTCGGCGTGGTCGGCGTGTTCCTGCCCGAGGACCCGGGCGGCGCCGAGGCCCAGGGCGAGCAGGAGGCCCAGGGCAGGATTCCGTTCGACTACGGCCTGATGTGGTTCAAGGGCCAGCGCATGGGCACCGGCCAGGCCCCGGTGAAGAGGTACAACCGAGCCCTGCGCGACCTGATCGCCGGAGGCAGGGCCGAGCCGAGCTTCGTCGTCTCGCACGAGCTGAGCCTCGACGAGGCGCCGTCGGCTTACGAGCACTTCGACAACCGGGACGAGGGCTGGACCAAGGTGGTCCTGCACCCCGACCGCCACGGCTGAGACAGACGGGTCGGACGGCTCCTCAGGGACTCCTGAGGGGGATTCCCCCGCCCTCGTCCCGGTCGGCGCCCACCGCGTCGGCGGACCCGCAGCCGGGCGCGGGCACTCGGCATCAGCGCGCACCGTCAGGCGGCGGCGCCCGCCGGGACCGGCGCCTGGTGGTCCTGTGCCCCGAAGAGGGGCCGGGCCGGTTGGGACGCGCGGTGAGGATGTCCACCGTGGCAGGGGCCGGACGGGCCCCGTCCGACGGGGAGAGTCCCAGCTCGTCGGCCTCGTGATAGCGGGCGAGGGCGTCCGATGCGGGCGCTTCGTCATGGTGAAACCCATCGACCGTCCGCCTGCCCGGGCACTACGGATGGATGGGTGCTCTCCTGTCCCTGGCCTCAGCGGTCTGTTACGGCGTCGTCGACTTCGCCGGCGGGCCGCCGTCCCCCGGGCGCACTTCACGGTGGTCTCCTTCCTCGGGCAGATCGGCGGGCTGCTGCTCGCGCCGGCGACCGTGCCGACGCGCTGGAGGCGGCCGTCCCGGAACACCGCCGAGTCGTTCCCTTGAAGGCGGCAGACCAAGTGCTGCGCAGAACGCATTCAGCACACAAAAGGCCGGGAAACCCAGTGATTTCGAGAACTACGGAGGGGTGTTTCAAGGTCTCGGACCAGCTGCGCCGAGGCCGCCCGCACCCGCGCGGCTATCGAGGCGATCGGTGGGTTCCACGTCAACGACGCGCGGTACTTCTGCGGGCCCGCCCTCGCCCACGACTTCGATCCGCTCCCGGTCATCGTGAACGTCAGCGACCACGGCGCCAGTGGATACCGTGCCGCCGCTACGAGCGCGTGGAGCGCAACATGGGCGCCCGGATCACCACGGTGAAGCAGATCGGTTTCGCCCGTCCATATGCCACATGCCACGGCCGATTCCCCGCCACGGGCGGGGTCCGGCCGAACCGAATCCTGGTGATGGACCCCAGAGAGGGTGCCATTGCGCCTTTCAGGGGCGGGTACCCGGAGCTGCGGCATCGCGGAGATCCCCGGGAACGGCACGCCGCCTCCCGCACCGTCCGCGACTGAGGAAGGCGGCTATCCCTGATGACTCACACCCAACAAGCTTAGTTAATGGCGGCTGAGATAGGTGAGTACTGCGAGGACGCGGCGGTGGCCGCTGTCGGCCGGCGAGAGGCCGAGCTTGGCGAAGATGTTGCCGATGTGCTTGTGGACGGCGTTCTCGGTGATGACGAGCCGGGCCGCGATCGTGGCGTTGTCCTTTCCTTCGGCCATCAGGGCGAGAACTTCGCGTTCGCGTCGCGTGAGGGCGGCAATCGGGTCGTGGGCGTGGCGGGTGAGGAGCTGCCCGATCACCTCGGGGTCCATGACGGTACCGCCGGCGGCGACCCGCCGCAGCGCGTCGATGAACTCGCTCACCCGGCTCACCCGGTCCTTGAGAAGGTAGCCGACGCCGCCGCGTCCATCGGAGATCAGCTCGCCGGCGTACTGCTGCTCGACGTATTGGGAGAGGACGAGCACGGGCAGGCCGGGGTGTTGGCGGCGGGCGTGGATGGCGGCGTGGATGCCCTCGTCGCGGAAGGTTGGCGGCAACCGTACGTCGACGATGGTGACGTCCGGTCGGTGTTCGGTGACGGCGGCGACGAAGCCGGGGGCGTCCTGGGTGATCGCGGCGACGTGAAAGCCCTTGGCGGTCAGCAAGAGTTCAAGCCCATTGGACAGCAGGACGTTGTCCTCGGCGATCACGACCCGCACGCCAACCTCACAGTGATCGTGGTCGGGCCGCCGCTGGGGCTGTGGATGTGGACGGTGCCGTCGAGCGCCAGGACACGGTGGCGGATTCCGGCGATGCCGGTACCCAGCGTCTCGTCGGCGCCGCCGACTCCGTCGTCGGTGACCTCGATCGACAGCCGGTCACCGTCGCGTGCGACGCGGACGGTGGTCCGGGTGGCCTGGCTGTGCTTGGCAGCGTTGGTGAGTGCCTCGGAGATCGTGAAGTAGGCCACGGCTTCGACCGCGGCGGGGATCGTGCCGAGGTCGTTGATATCGAGGGTGGTGTCGATCGCCGATCGGGTCCCCAGGGCGGCCAGCGCCCCGGCGAGGCCGCGATCGGCGAGGATCGGCGGGTAGATCGTCCGGATCACCGCACGAAGCTCCCCCATGGCCTCCTCGGTACTCTCATGCGCTTCCTCCAAAAGTCTGGCCACCGTCTGGGGGTCCTCGCTCAGCAACTCACGGGCCACGCCCAGCCGCACCGCGATGGCCACCAGCCGGGCCTGGGTGCCGTCGTGCAGGTCACGTTCGATCCGGCGGAGTTCCGCGCCGTGCGCGTTCATGGCATCGGCCCGCGTCTCGGTCAGCGTCTCCACACGCTGCGCCAACCTCTCGGCGGTCGAGGGGGACAGCAACGCAACACAGATCCGGGCGTGTAGGCGCGCCAGCAGTGGAACCAGCCAGTAGGTCAGGGCCGCGAAGACGATGATTTGTGCGGTCCCCAAGGTCAACGCCGTGCCCCACCCGGACAGTGGAACACCGGCGGCGAAGCCGCCCGCGCGGGTACCGGCGGGCAACGCCCACCACAAGGGCACCGTGATGGCCGTGGCCACCGCGTTACCTGCGCACAGCACCACGACGAGCCCGAACGCCAGACTGGTCACGATGCATGTGCACAGCCACCCGAGAACACGCCACCTACCGACACGGACGGGACCGGAACGCGGAGAAAGCAGCAGCCGGTCGGCGCGGCGACGATGCCAGGACGCATAGGCGCGAGCCATCGTCGGGACGATGAGTACGGGCAGCGCGAACAGGGCGACCGCAGCGGTGAACAGGCTTCCCAGCAGATAACCCAGACCGCGCCACATCGCCGAAAGCCGACTGGCCCCATGATGGTTCATTCGCACAAGTCTGAGCCATGGCGACCGAGCCTGGCACTACAGCCCACTACCCCTTTTTCTCACCAGTGAGCGATACCGACTGCCCACCTCGGCCAGACCTAGCGTCAACGCCCATGATGAGTTCACCGAATCTTTCGCCGCGGCGGCGCGGCCGGTCCATCCGACAGAACCTGGTGCTGGCCGCCGTCGTGACCGCAACCCTTTCCGCCTGTGTGCCTGGCGCGACGGCCGCCCGGCAGCACGACGACCGAAACCAGCTCCGGCGCGACGCCGATGCGATCACCGCACTCGGCGTGACAGGAGTGCAGGCCCACCTGGTCACCTCGGGCGGCCGGAACCTGACCGCCACCAGCGGCGTCGCCGAGTTGACGGCCCGGCGGCCAGTCCCTCGGAATGGCCAGTTCCGGATAGCCAGCGTCACCAAGACGTTCGTGGCCACCGTAATCCTGCAACTCGTCGGCGACCGCAGGCTCTCCCTGGACGACTCGGTCGAACGATGGTTGCCCGGCGTGGTGTCAGGAAACGGCAATGACGGCCGCGCGATCACCATCCGCCAACTGCTCCAGCACACCAACGGCATCCACGACGACTACCCGGACTACACCTCGGCGGAGGACTTCCGCCAGCACCGATACGACACCTACACACCCGAGCAGACCATCGCCCGGGCGATGCGCCACCGCCCGGACTTCCAGCCCGGCAAGCACTGGAGTTACGGCAACACCGGTTACGTCCTGCTCGGCATGATCATCAAACGGGTCACCGGGCACCCCTGGCATGAGGAGGTAAGGGAACGGATCGTCCGGCCGCTCGGCCTCGATCACACCTTCTGGCCGGGTACTTCACCCAAGCTGCCCCAGCCACATGCCGAGACCTATCAGAAGTTCAAGGCCGGCGAGCCGCTGGTGGACGTCACCGAGCAGGTCGGCTCGGGCACCAATGGAGAGGCCGGGCTCGTCTCCACCACCGCCGATCTCAACCGATTCTTCCGCGCCCTGCTCGGCGGCCGGCTCCTGCCGCCGGCCCAGCTGACGCAGATGAAACAGACCATCCCGGTCAGCAAGGAGTTCGAGCAGCTCATGCCGGGCGCCCGTGACGGGCTGGGGCTCTTCTCACGCCCGCTGTCCTGCGGCGGGGTGTACTGGGGCCACGAGGGCGGCGACGCCGGCTGGATCAGCGCCGACGGCGTCACCGCCGACGGCCGGCGCAGCGTCACGGTCTCATTGTCGGGTGTCCTCGCCGACTCCGCGGACGACGTCCTGCGCGTGGAACAGGCCGTGAGCAAGCTGGTCGACGACGCCCTGTGCACGACGCCGGGCGCCGACCATCAGCGGCGTTGAGGTCCTCCGCATGGAGCGGGTACGGGACATCTGCGCGGCGCACGGTCCGGAATCAGGAAGGCCGGGCGGCGACGGCGGCATCTGCACTCCCGCAGCGGATCCGGCGCCATCTTGACTACATCGCCTGGCTGGTCGATGGATGCAACACCGGCTCCGGAGTCAACCCCCGAAGGATTCCCGGAGCCAACCACTGAGCACTCCCCGCGCAGCCTGGGCGATTCTCGTGTGGCCAGGGCGCGCCGTGAGCGGCGCGGTTCCCATAGAGGAAGGGTGCGATCGCGGATCAAGAGCACTCCGAAAGCATCACAGGAAGGGCGGAGCGCACGGGGCGCCGACCGTACCGTGCGCGCCAGCGTAGCCAACCTCACTCAGGAGCCCCACCGGAGCACTCCGGTGGGGCTCCTGCGTCTCACGCGCGCTCTCACAGACGCCCCTATGACGGGGGGACGCTGGATGCCGTTCTGACCAAGTCGAAGACCCCTCGGGCGGCATATCGCTTGAGGCATCGGATGATCTCACGTCGGGTCTTGCCCTCCTGGGTGGGACCGACTCCGCACAAAGCGGCGAAGGACGCCTCGGTGTTCAGCCGCTCGGGGTTGTCTCCCATGGTGATCAGGAGAGTGACGGCGCTGTCCGGGCCGATGCCCACCGGTACGAGCAGTTGCGGGGCGTGGCGTTCGACGAGCCGGGTCAGGCGCCGGTTCAGCTCATCGATCTGTCCGGTGAGCTGCAAGATGCGCTGGGCCAGCAGGCTCAGGGTGATGTGGGTGGCCTGGGCCACGGCGTCCTCGTCGTCCCCGTCGGGCAGGCTGAGGCGTGCGCAGGTGCGGAACAACTCGCGGTTGCCCAGGCTGGACAGTCGTTCCCGCAGGGCCGGGTCGGCTATGCCCAGGACAGCTTTTAGCTGGTTGATCGACTGGGTGCGAGCCTTGACCGCGGAGTCTTTGGCGAGTTTGAACATCCGGGCGGTGTGCACCGGACCGTCGCCGGTTTTGGCCTGGGCCCGGGCGCGACCACTGAGCACAGCCCGTGCAGCAGCCTGCGCATCGAGCGGGTCCGACTTCCCAAGCAGACGGCGGGCCGTGCGGTCAGGCCGGTTCACTTCGTACACCTGGACGCGCTGAGCCAGCAGGTAGCGAGACAGGCCCGCACCGAAGGTGCCGGTGCCCTCCACACCGGCCCGGCGCACCGCCCCCAGCTTGCGGGCCCAGACAAGCAGCCGACGGTAGCCGGCCGCCGTGACCGAAAGGGACTCGGTGCCCAGGACCTTCCCCAGCGGGGAGACCACGGCGGCAACGTGAACTTCGCCGTGCGTGTCCACGCAGCGGGACAGGGCCGGGGCACCGGTCAGGCCGCAGCGCAGGGCGCGAGTCCTCTTGTGTCTGTCCGTCCTGCGGGCCGACTGTCCGACGTGCCGTACGGCGATGGCCGGGCCGCGAGGCGGGCCCGGCCGTGTCAGGCCATTGGATCGAGTGGATCGAGGAACGTGAGCACAGAGGCGTCCTCCTCGATCAACGGCGCCAGTGCAGTGTTGAACGGGCCCCCGTACGACGCGTTCAGGTGGGTCTGGAAGGCTTCCTCGTCGCAGTACACCTCGAAGATCCGGTAGGCGCGTGGGCTGGATGCCTTGGTGTAGACGTCGAAAACGAGGTTGCCGTCCTCCTCGCGCACCTTCCGGGCATAGTCCCGCAGCAGGCGGGCGACGTCGTCCTCGGTTCCTTCGCGGGCGGTGAACTCGGCGAGCAGGGTCTTCTTCACTGTGTCGTGTCCTTGAGTCGTGGGCTGTGGCCGTTGTGACCGATCGCTCAGTCGCGGTAGGAGCCGAGGTGCCGGACGCTTGCCTGTTCCAGCTTCACCGAACCGTTCTCGGCGAAGACCTGCACTCCCTGGCTGGCGGGATCGGGGAAGATCTGGTCGGTGATCACCGTCTCGCCGCTCCCGCCGAAGACCTCGACGGATGACCAGTCGACGAGGATCCGCAGCTTCACCTTGCCGTTGCCGGCCTGCAGCGGTGCCCGCTGGACACCGGGGAAGGCGCTGCTGAAGTCCACGGCTCCGGAGTGGGTACGGTCCAGGTACAGCTCCCGCGTCGTGGTGTCATACCCGATGGCGGTCTCCTCTCCCCCAGCGCCGGTGCGCACCTTCAGACCGAACCGTTCGGCGTCCTTGAGGGAGAAGGTCGCCTCGATGTCGAGTGCTTTGCCCTCGGCCTCCGGCCCGATCAGCGGCTGTGAGGTGCTCGTGACCGTGACGCCGGTCGCGGTCGCCGCGTCCCCCCGCCGCAGAGAAGCCAGGCTGTTCACGGGCTTGCTGATCAGCCGGATCCCGCCGTCGATGGTACGCAGGGCCATCTCCCGGGGAACACTCTGCGCACTGCGCCAGGGCGAGGTGGGGATGGAGCCCCCGTACTCCCAGTCGTTCATCCAGCCGATCATGTACCGCTTGTCGCCGGGGGCGTTCTGCCAGGACACCGCCGCGTAGTAGTCCTTGCCGTAGTCGGCCCAGTCGGCGCGCTCCACCACGGACTTGGCGGGGGTGTCGGCGGCGGTGAACCGATCGGCCAGGATGTGGCCCCAGCCGCCGGAGTTCATGTCGACGATCTGGATCTGTGCCTTCTTGCCCGCGTAAGGGCGCAGGTCGAAGGAGGCCCAGTCCAGGCCCTCACTGTCGGAACCGGTCGCGCTGCGCACCACCTTGCCGTCGACCAGCAGATCGACCGACGCCTCCCGGGACACCGGCCAGGCCTGGGTGTCGGACAGCACGATGTGGTCGGCGTTGATGTGGCCCCAGCCGCCGGTGTTGTCGTCGACGATCCTGATCTGCGCCTTCTTGCCGGCGAGGTCGCGCACGTCCCAGGAGTCCCAGTTGAGGGCTTCGGCCTCGTCCCCGGTGGCGCTGCGCACCACCTTGCCGTCGACGAGGAGTTCGACGGCGGTGGGATCGGCGTCGCCGGCCGGGTGGTGGCCGCCGCCGATGAGGAAGTCGATGTAGTCCTTGTCGATGGTGAACTCGGGGGACGTGAGCGTGCCGGTGCTGGAGTCGCCGTTCAGATAGGTGTTGACCAGGCCGTCGCCCAGCCATCCGGAAACCTCTTGCTGGGCGGGGAGGGTGCCCGTGGCCGGTGCGGTTCCGAAGGCGTCCCCGGTCTTCGTCCAGTCGCCGTAGGTGCCGCCTTCGAAGTCGGCGAGGACCGTCCCCTCGGGGGGAGTTCCCCGCTCCATGACGGTTCCGTCCACGTGCGGATGCCGTCCCCCGCCGACCTTGAAGTTCAGGTACGGGCTGTCGACCGTGAAGGAGGGTGAGGTGAGGGTGCCGGTGGCGGAGTCTCCGCCGTGGAAGCTGTTGGCGAGGCCCTGCCCCTCGAAACCGTCGACGGTTCCCTGCCCGTCGACCGCACCGTTTGCCGGTCCCTGGCCGAACGCGGTCCCGGTGGTCGTCCACGCACCGAAGTCGGTCCCTTCGAAGTCCTGTACGACCGTGCCCGCGGGCGGGGTGTACGTGCCCTTGTCCTCGACCGTGAACTTCGTGCCGTCGAAGTCACCGATGAAGTACTGGGTGCCCGAACCACCGCTGATGCCCCCGGGGTTGATGTTGACGACCAGGACCCACTTGACATGGTTCTCGTCCCCGTCGACCGCCAGCGGGAACAGGTCGGGGCACTCCCACAGACCGCCCGTGGCACCGGCCGGCCCGAACTCGCTGAGTAGCTTCCAGTCCTTGAGGTTCTTCGACGAGTAGAACCTCACCTTGTGCTCGGTGGGCAGCGACACCGTCATCAGCCAGCTCTTGGTCGGCGCGTACCACTGGACCTTGGGGTCACGGAACTCCTTGGACCCGATGTCGAGCACCGGATTGCCCTGGTACTTGGTCCAGGTTCGGCCGCGGTCGAGGCTGTAGGCCAGTGACTGCGCCTGCTTGCCCGTGCCCTTGAAGTCGCTGGTGTAGATCGCCACCATGGGCGGGTTCGTCTTCGTGCCGAAACCGGTGGTGTTGTTCCAGTCGACGACCGCACTGCCGGAGAACACCATCTCCTTGTCGTCGTACGACAACGCGAGCGGCAGATCCTTCCAGTGCACGAGGTCCGTGCTCACCGCGTGCCCCCAGGACATGTTCCCCCACGAGTTGCCGCCGGGGTTGTACTGGTAGAAGAGGTGGTACTCGCCCATGTAGTACACAAGGCCGTTGGGGTCGTTCATCCAGTTCTTCTGCGGGGAGAAGTGGAACTGGGGGCGGTAGGTCTCGGAGTACGGCGGGGTGTCGGCGGCGACGGCCTGGGGGACGAACGGGACGGCGGACAGGGCGCAGACAGTGGCCACCGCCGCGATCAGCCGCATGCGGGCAGGCCGGGATACGCGTCCAGAGCTCATCGAGGTCTCCTGTGATGCGGCCGTCCGCGCGGCGAAGCGGGCAGCCCCGGCACGGACGGACCGAGAAGTGACGCCCTGGCCGACCGTCGTCCACATCGCCGACCAGGGGTGTCATCGATGACTTATGTCATCGATGACATTGAGTGGCCAGATGATGGGCTCAATCCGACCGGCCCGTCAACCGTTCGGACGTGATTGCCCCGGCACGGCCCGCGCGCTCGTCATGCGCCGCCCGACGTCGCGAGCTGCCCCAGCCTGCTTTGCCACGGCGGGTTGGGGCCGGCCACCGAGCAGGTCAGGGCCGCCACCTGGATGGCGAACGCGGCGGCTTCCGCGACCTCGTCGAGACGGAGGTCCGTCAGCCGGCCGCCGAGGAGTCCGCGAGCGCCGAGGTGATGCAGCAGACCGGCGGTGAAGGAGTCCCCCGCTCCGACCGTGTCGACGACCCGCGTCGCCACGGCGGGCACCTGCACCCGTTCACCGTCGAGTGAGGCCAGGGCGCCGTCGGCGCCGCGCGTGATCACGACGAGCCGCGCTCCTGCGGCATGCCAGGTGTCGCACGCCTGCTCGGGCGGGGTACCGGGCAGCAGGAGTTCCAGGTCGTCCTCGCTCAGACGCAGCACGTCGGCGAGGCCGCACCAGTGCCGGAGTCTCGCGCGGTAGACCTCGGGACGCACCAGCAGGGGGCGGACGTTGGGATCGATGCTGATGGTGGCCCGGGAGGAGGCCGCTGCCAGGAACTCCTCCACCACCGTCGCCCCGGGCTCCAGGACCAGGGCCAGCGAACCGGTGTGCACGCAGGCGGTCTCGGACAGGTCCACCCTGGCCAGTTCCTCGTTGGTCCACTGCCAGTCGGCGGTGGCCTGTGCGTGGAAGGAGAACGCGGCCTGCCCCTTCGCGTCCAGCTCGGCGACCGCGAGCGTGCTGGGCTCCTCGGCCGGGACGGCGTACGACAGGTCCACCCCGGATGCCTTCAGATGAGCCCCGAACAGCCGGCCGAACACATCGCCGGACAGCCGCGCGAGGAAGCGGGCCGGGGTGCCGAGCCGGGCGAGGGCCACGGCCGTATTGGCGGGTCCGCCGCCGGGCAGCACCCGCAGGGCGAGTTCGGTCGACGTGCCGGCGGGTTCGACGAACGCGTCGGCGACGCATTCACCCAGGACGGTGATCTGACGCGGGCTCATGGGCGGCTCTTCTCTGCGAACGTGTGGGCAAACGGGGGCGTCCTGACACAGACCGCTGATCAGCTGGGCTCGGTTAGCGACTGGGGCGTTGCCGATTTGTGACAGGTGCAAGGCATTGACGTTGCCGGAGACGGAGTCCATCATCCTCGGCAAGCAGTGTCAACGATGACATAAGTCAACGTTGACACCCGACGGCATACCTCGATGCCGACCGGACCGCCCGCAATTCCGCAGGAGTCAGTCATGTCTCGCACCCTTCGTCTGCCCCTCTCCCTCATCAGAGCCGCCGCGTGCACGGGCATCGCGGCCCTCACGATGACGGCGTGCGGATCCGGCTCCGGATCGGGCTCCGGCGCCGCCGGCTCGGGCAACGTCAAGGTCGGTCTGGTCACCAAGACCGACACCAACCCGTTCTTCGTGAAGATGAAGGAGGGCGCGGAGAAGGCCGCCAAGGAGAACGGTGCCCAACTGGTCACCGCCGCGGGCAGGTTCGACGGTGACAACGCCGGTCAGGTCACCGCCATCGAGAACATGGTCGCCTCGGGTGTGAAAGGCATCCTGATCACCCCCAGCGACTCGAAGGCGATCGTGCCCGCGATCCAGAAGGCCCGCGCCAAGGGCGTCCTGGTCATCGCCCTGGACACCCCGACCGACCCGCAGAGCGCGGTCGACGCCCTCTTCGCCACCGACAACCTCAAGGCCGGCGAGATGATCGGCGAGTACGCCAAGGCCGCCATGAAGGGCAGGACCGCCAAGATAGCCACCCTCGACCTCGCGCCGGGCGTCTCCGTCGGAGTCCAGCGGCACAACGGCTTCCTCAAGGGCTTCGGTGTCGGCGAGAAGGACCCGGCGGTCGTCTGCTCCCAGGACACGGGCGGTGACCAGGCCAAGGGCCAGACCGCGATGGAGAACTGCCTGCAGAAGGCGCCCGGCATCAACCTCGTCTACACCATCAACGAACCCGCGGCCCTCGGCGCGTACACCGCACTCAAGGCCAAGGGTCGGGAGAAGGACGTCCTGATCGTGTCCGTCGACGGCGGCTGCACCGGCACCCAGGCGGTCAAGGACGGCAAGATCGCCGCGACGTCGCAGCAGTACCCGCTGAAGATGGCCGCCGAGGGCGTCAAAGCCGTCGTGACGTACGCCAAGGACGGCAAGAAGGCGTCCGGTTACACCGACACCGGCGCCACGCTGATCTCCGACAAGACGCAGCCGGGGGTCGCCTCCAAGGACACCGCCTACGGCCTGGAGAACTGCTGGGGCTGAGCCGCCCGCCTCGCCGCTTCCCTCGTCCTTCCACAAGGACCTCTGTCTTCCGACAAGGACTTCGCATGACCGCCACGTCCACGCCACCCTCCACATCGACGCCGTACGCCGAGCTCAAAGCACCGACCACGGCCCGCAGACTGCTCACGCAACCGACCACCGGCCCGCTGCTCGCCCTTCTTCTGGCCTGTGTCTTCTTCTCCGTCTCGACCGACCAGTTCCTCACGGGCGGGAACTTCTCGCTGATCGTGCAGCAGGTCATGGTGGTCGGCACACTGGCCATCGGCCAGACGCTGATCATCCTCACGGCGGGCATCGACCTGTCGTGCGGGGCCGTGATGGCGTTCGGCAGCATCGTGATCGCCAAGATGGCGGCCGAGGGCTCCGTGCCGCCGCTGGTCGCCATTGCTCTGGGCCTGGCCGTCTGCGGCGGCTTCGGCCTGCTCAACGGGCTCCTGGTGCAGAAGATCCCGCTGCCGCCGTTCATCGTGACCCTCGGCATGCTCAACGTGGCGTTCGCGCTGACCCACATCTACTCGGAGGAGCAGACGGTCACCAGCCTGCCCGGCCCGCTGACGGCCCTCGGCAAGACCTTCCCGCTCGGCCACACCGACATCACCTACGGCTCCCTGGTCACCATCGCCCTCTTCCTCCTCCTCACCTACGCGCTGGGCAACACCGGTTGGGGCCGGCACGTCTACGCCCTGGGCAACAGCCAGGAGGCGGCCCGGCTGAACGGCATCCGCACCTCCCGGCTGACCATCGGCGTCTACACCGTGGCCGGACTGCTCTACGGCATCGCCGCCCTGCTGCTCATCTCCCGCACCGGAGTCGGCGACCCCCAGGCCGGGCAGACCGACAACCTCGACAGCATCACCGCCGTGGTCCTCGGTGGCACCAGCCTCTTCGGCGGACGCGGGTCGGTCCTCGGCACCTTCATCGGCGTCCTCATCGTCGGCGTGTTCCGCAACGGCCTGCAACTGATGGGCGTCGCCTCCATCTACCAGACCCTGATCACCGGCGTCCTGGTGATCCTCGCGGTGACCGTCGACCAGATCTCCCGGAAGAAGGCCGCATGAGCGCCGTCACCCCCACCCCCGTCCTGCAGGCCCGCGGTCTGGTCAAGCGCTACGGCCATGTCACCGCCATCGACGGCGCCGACTTCGACCTGCTGCCCGGCGAGGTGCTCGCCGTCATCGGCGACAACGGAGCCGGCAAGACCAGCCTCATCAAAGCCCTCACCGGCGCTGTCGTCCCCGACGCGGGCGAGATCCGCCTGGGCGGGGAACCCATCCAGTTCTCCGGTCCGCAGAGCGCGCGCGCCCACGGCATCGAGACGGTCTACCAGGACCTCGCCGTGGCCGCTTCCATGGACATCGCGTCGAACATGTTCCTCGGCCGCGAGCTTCGCCGGCCGGGCGTCCTCGGCAGCGTCTTCCGCATGCTGGACAAGAAGCGCATGCGCCAGGAGGCCGCCGAGCAGATGGCCGATCTGAAGATCGGGCTACGTTCGCTCACACAGCCGGTCGAGACCCTCTCCGGCGGCCAGCGGCAGGCAGTGGCGGTGGCCCGTTCCGTCGCCTGGGCGCGCAGCGTCGTCATCATGGACGAACCAACCGCCGCCCTCGGCGTGAGGGAGTCCGGCCAGGTCCTGGACCTCATCCGCCGCGTCCGTGACAAGGGCATGCCGGTCGTTCTGATCAGCCACAACATGCCTCACGTCTTCGAGATCGCCGACCGGATCCACGTCCACCGGCTGGGCAGGCGGGTCGCTCTGATCAAACCCTCCGACCACTCCATGGCGGAGGTCGTCGCGATCATGACCGGTGCGCTGACCGTGGATGAGGCCGGAGGTACTGTCGTAGCGGATTCCGAGGCCGTGAAGGCCGCCGGAGTCCAGGCCACCTGATCCGACGACCGAAGCACTCACAGGTTCCGGCCGAGGCCGAGGCCGGAACCGCCGAGCACAGGAGACGTTTGCTCCATGGCAGCGAACCGCCGCCCCACGCTGGCCGACGTCGCACGTGAAGTGGGCGTCAGCGCCAAGACAGTCTCCCGCGTCCTCAACGAGGACGGACCCGCCTCGGCGCAGACCAGGGAACAGGTGCTCGCCGCCGTGGCCAAGCTCGGCTTCCAGCCGAACCTGATGGCACGCAACATCCGCGTCGGCGGACCGGACACCACCATCGGACTGGTCGTCCCGGACCTCGGCAACCCCTTCTTCGGTGCCGTGGCCCGCAGCATCGAGGACACCGTCCGAGGCCGCGGACTGACCCTGCTCATGGGCTCCTCCGCCGACGACCCCGACCGCGAACGCAACCTGACGGACAAGTTTCTCGCCCGCCGCGTCAGCATCCTGATGATCACCCCGTCGGTGGGTGCCGACCACGCCTACCTCAGATCCCACCGCGCTGCCGGGATGCCCGTGGTCTTCCTCGACCGGCCGGGAGCGGGCCTGGCCACGGACAGCGTCGTCAGTTCCAACCGTGCAGGGGCCCACGACGGCGTCGCCCACCTGATCTCCCACGGGCACCGGCGCATCGGCTTCGTCGCCGACCTCCCCACCAACCTCTACACCCGCCGCGAACGCCTGGCCGGATACCGCTCGGCCCTCCAGGAAGCGGGCCTTGCCCACGACCGCTCCCTGGTCGCCAACGCCCACGACCAGTACGGGGCCGCCACCGCCACCTCCCAACTGCTCGGCCTGCCGAATCCCCCCACCGCCCTGTTCGCCGGCAACAACATCGTCGCCCTGGGCATCGTCACCGAACTCTCGCGCACCGGCCGCAAGGACGTCGCCGTCGTCGCCTTCGACGACGTACCGCTCGCCGAGGCACTCGAACCGGCCCTGACCGTCGTCGCCCAGGACCCCGAGGAGATCGGCAGGACGGCCGCGGCCACCGCCCTGGCACGCCTCGACGGCGACCGCTCCCGAGCCCGCACCCTCACCGTGCCCACGCGACTGATCGTCCGGGGCTCGGGGGAGCACCCTGCCCCGGTGGCGTAGGAAGCGCGACCTGAAGCAGGCAGTCCTGGACCACGTCGACGCCGGCACGAACGGAGCGGAGTCCGACGCACACCAGTGCTTGGACCGTCACCGCCGGGACGGAGGCGCCCAGTGAGGATGCGGCCTCCCTTCGCGTGGCAGCGAGAGTATTCCCGGCCAACCGGCCTCGACCGTCCAGGTGCTGGGGGCGCCGAAGCATTCCTCGTCCCTGGGGCCGAGGAGTTGGGCTGTTCCCGCGCGGAACTCACCGCCCTGCTCTCGACCTGGCCGTAGACGGGGCAGTCGGCGCCGTCCGCCGGGCTGCATCCCGTCGTGGCCGGCTCCGCGCAGAAGCGCCCCGCCGGGACGCTTCCCGACGGGGCCTCGTCGTATCAGGCGCTCTCACACTGCCCCTATGACGGGGGTTGCGACTGCACAGGTCTGACCAGGTGGAAGACCTCCCGGGCCGCGTAGCGCTTGAGGCTGCGGACTATCTCGGGCCGGGTCTTCCCCTCCTTGCTGCGGCGTTCGTAGTACTCCTGGGTGCGCGGGTCGACGCGCAGGCGAGTCTGCACGATCCGGTGCAGGGCCGCGTTCGCTTGCCGGTCGCCGCCCCGGTTGAGGCGCCGGTAGGTCGCCGCCGCCATCGACCGGGTCGACCAGTGCGTGGCGTTCGCCGGCTTCTCCTCCAGCGTCTTGACGATGACCCGCTCCACATCAGCGTCCGTGATCTTCCTGGGGACACCTGGCCTGGGCTCGTCGGACAGGCCGTCCAGACCGCGGTCGAGGAAGCGCCTTCGCCAGGTGCGGACCGTGTCCGGAGCGACCTTCAGCCGCCGTGACACCTCCATGATCGAGTGTCCCTGGGCGCACTCCAGCACGATCCGGGACCGCAGGGCCAGAGCCTGAGCCGTCGACCGGCGACGCACCCACCCCTCAAGCACAGCACGCTGGGCATCCGTTACCGACAACGGCGGGATCTTCGGTCCACGACGATTCACACCAAACCAACGATGAACCTCTGACTCAGGTCACTAGGTGCCCTGCTGGCGATTCCCGTCACCGGCATCATCCAGGTCGTCCTCGGTGACATCTGGGCTCACCGCGGCGGCCGGCCACTGGGGCTGCCGACACGGACAGACAACACCCCCGAGGACGCCGACCGTTCCGACGCCCCCGAATAACGGCTTAACGGGATCCGGCAGCCCACGCGCAACAAGGAGTTCGCTCAGGTCGACGATGCTTCTCCGCTTCCCCGGCTCGGGCGGAACGTGAGTGCGGCCCTGATGAATGTGCCGATGCCCCAGATCGCCCCGCCCAGTTGGTCGCGCCGCACGACGCCGGCGTCGCCCTCACGACCGCGCCCACTACGATGCCCGCGAAGGACCGCTCGCCGGCCGACGGCCCGCGGAGGTGGCGGGATGCCGCCGCTCGCCGACGCCCGGTAGGTCCGGCTCCGCCGCTCAGTGCTGGACGTGCGGACGTGCGTGGAACAGGGGGCGCCGCTGGGGGGCCGTGCCGGCAGCCAGATGACCGATCTCGACACGTGTCCTGATGGCGCGGACCACTTCGGTCAGACCGACGACGATGGCCATGACGCCCACTACCAGCGTGAGTGTCGCTATGGAGGCGAACGGCATGACGATCATCACGATCCCGGCCATGGTGCCGATGATGCCGAACGCCACGTGCCAGCCGCGCGCCGGCATGGTCTGATCGGAAGCCGCCGCGACCGTCTCCAAGGTGCCCCGAAGCAGCCAGCTGAAGCCGATCCACAGGGCCAGCAGAAAGACCGACTCCAGGGGGCCCCGGAAGCAGATCAGTCCCAACAGGACGGAGGCCGCACCGGTGATGAAGTGCAGGACGCGAAGATGCCGGGGGACGTGTGTGCCGAATGCGGCGGCGAGTTGGAAGATACCGGTAGCCAGCAGGTAGACACCGAAGAGCACGCCGACGACGCGGAGCGTCTCGCCCGGCCAGACCAGGGCGATGACGCCCAGGGCGATGGTGGCGAGGCCCATGGTGAGCAGGATCTGCCAGCCCATGTTCGCCAGAACGGTGATGCCTTCGGTCAGGCGCCCCTCTTGTGGTTCGGTGGTGCCGCGTGGCGGAACGGGGCCGGGGGAATCGGAAGGGGATGTCATGGCGCCTGCCTCCTACGGGGAGCAGCGTGGTCGCGTCCGTACATGTCCATCGTCACCCGATCAGCCTCATGATGCTCGGTGGAAAGGGTTGGGGGTCCGTGCCCCCTGAGGCATACCGAGTGTCCCGTTCGGTTGACGACGGCATTCACGTGTGGGGGGGGTGATGACGGCACGTCCTTGGATCCTGCCGTCGTGCAGGAGCTGGTAAGCCTCGCCTGCGCGTTGCAGGGGGAAGGACTCGACCAGCACCTTGATCTTTTCCTGCTGGGCGAGCGTGATCACATCCATCAGTTCGGTGAGGGAACCCCAGTAGGGCGAGGTGACCGAGCACTCGTGCGGCGGGCTGGAGAAGTCGACGGGCAGGGCTCCGCCGCCGAGGCCGACAATGGTCAGGTGGCCGAGCATCCTGGCCACCTGAGCGGCCATCCGCAGCGTCGGGTCGATGCCGACCATGTCCAGCACGAGCTGAGCGCCCTGTTGCCCCGTCATGTCCTTGATGCGCGCGATCGCCTCGTCGCCCGAGAGCAGAGCCTCGTCGGCGCCCAAGCGCTGGGCGGTCTCCAGCTTGCCGGCGTCGGTGTCCACAGCGACGACGGTGGTCGCCGCGCTGAGCGCGCGCAGGATCTGAATGGTCATCTGGCCCAGACCACCGGCCCCGATCACGACCGCGGTCGAGCCCGGCCCCAGCAGGTGCAGCGACCGCCGCACAGCGTGATAGCTGGTCAGTCCGGCGTCGCTGAGGGGGGCGGCCTGGCGGGGGTCGAGGGTGCCGAGCGGAATAAGGTAGCGCGCCGCCGGGACCAGCAGGTACTCGGCCATGCCGCCGTCGTGACCGCCGCCCGGGCCCGGGCCCTGACCACCAAGGTTCTGGCAGTAGTTCTCCCGGCCCTGACGGCAATCGGCGCACATCCCGCAGCCCCAGGAGCCGTAGACGATCACGGGGTCTCCGGGCTCGAACCCGGTGACGCCCGGTCCCAGCCGTTCCACCCATCCCGCGTTCTCATGGCCGAGTGTGAAGGGAGGGGTCGTGAAGCCGGGTAGCGGTGCGGGTGCCTGCATGATGTGCAGATCGGAGTGGCAGGCACCGGCACCTGCGACCTTGACCAGGACCTGTCCTGGGCCGGGCTCGGGCACCGGCACCTCGCGCAGCTCGGGCGGTTGCCGCCAACCGACGAGTTGAAAAGCCCGCATAGCGATCCTTCAGGCACACGCCGGTTCAGTCGCGGATGCCGTCGATGTCGACGAGGACGTGACGCGGGCCGCGGAAAATCTGGTTGTGCCGGTACGGCGGCGGGTCCTCGACCAGCCGGGGGTTCTGCACCCGGCGGACGAACTCGCCGACGGCGATCTGGACCTCGAGGCGCGCGAGCGGAGCGCCGAAGCAGAAGTGGATGCCCTGGCTGAATCCCAGATGCTGGTTGTCGCGGCGTTCGAGGTCGAGTTCGTCGGGGTCGGTGAACCGTTCCGGGTCGCGGTTCGCCGAGCCGTACGCCAGGAAGATCGGCGCCCCCTTCGGGATGGTGGTGCCGGCGATGTCGATGTCCTCCACGGCGGAGCGGGTGTGCCAGAACTGCACCGACGACTCGAAGCGCAGCAGCTCCTCCACCCCCGGCACGATCAGCTCGGGTCGGCGGCGCAGCTTCTCGAGCGCGTCGGGGTGCCGCAGCAGGGTGAGCACGCTGTGGGCGATGAGGTTGACCGTGGTCTCGTGTCCCGCGAAGATCAGGAGCAGGGCGTTGCTCGCGAGCACGCCCTGGGACATCCGTTCCTCCGGGCCGTCCTCGTTCACCATGGCCGAAAGCATGCCCGGGCCGGGCTGCCGAGCGTACCGGTCGAGCAGATCCGCTGCGAACTGCCCGAACTCCTGCACGGCCTGCCGACCCCCGGCCAGCCGGCTCTGCATCTCCTCAGAGGCGGCCTCGGGGCCGAAGTCCAAAGCATCCAGGGCCGTTTCGATCCAGTGGTGGAAGCGTCGCTCGTCCTCCAGCGGCACGCCCAGAACCTTGCAGATCACCGTCACCGGCAGGGGGTAGGCGAAGTCGTCGACGGCGTCGATCCGGGTCTTGCCCCGCATGTCGTCCAGGAGCCCGGCCACGATGCGATGGATCTCGGGCTCAAGGTCGGAGATCAGGTGAGGGGAATGGGGAGGGCCGACAAAATGCGGCATCATCATCCGACGATCTCGATCGTGCTCGGGTGGATCCTGGGTGATGATGTTCGGCTCCAAAGAGATGACCGCCTCCGTGATCGGCTCGGCCTCCGCCTCCGCCGCTCCCTCGGCCGGGGCCGCAGCCGGGACGGGACACTTCCGTGGATCCGAGCTGACCCGGGGGTCGTGCAGCAGCGTGACGATCTCCCGGTAGGTGCTCACGACATAGGTGCCGTCCGGCTGCCGCGCCACCGGTGTCTTGCGGAGTTCCTCGTAGAACGGGTACGGGTTGGCGCGGTTGGCGTAGCGGAGGGCCTGCTGCCAGGGGGTTTCCTCGACCACGAGGCTCCCCTCCTTCTTCCTGTCGATGGTGTCCGCCTACAGGCTTGGCCCGGCGAGCGCGTCAGTGACGCCGCGGCCGGAACTCGGCCGTCCGCTCGCTCGGGGCGTGTCCGGTCAGGACGACGTCGGGGACCGCCGTCGGGACCCGTGGGTCCGGGAACTCGGCCGGCACCGGCTTCATGTCGGGCGGCTGGTCCCAGCCCGGCGGCGGAGGCGGGAACGGACCGGATTGCTCGATCAGCTTCCCGTAGTACTCCAGCCACTTGCCGTGATCGAAGGTGACGGCCGCGACGATGCGGCCCCGGTGACCGTAGGCGGCGGCGAAACGGCGCTCCGCGACGGACCCTTGGGTGAAGACGATCTCGTCACCGAAGGGCGGCACCCCGACGGACTTGATGTTCACGCCGAACTGACCGGACCAGAAGCCGGGCAGCAGCAGATGCGGACGATAGTGGGGCTCGAGGTTCACCATGTTGTGCGCCGCGACCTCGGCGCCGAAAACGGCGTTGTCCCAGTGCTCCATCGCCAGGAACTGGTACTCGTACAGCACATGCGGCGCACGCGCCACGTCACCAGCCACGTAGATGCTGTCGGTGACCACGCCGTTGATGTCGAAGGCCCGACCACCGGCGTCGCACCCGACGCCCCAGAAACCGGCTGCCAGTCCTGAGCCCTCCAGCCACTCCACGTTACGGATCGACCCCAGGGAGGCCACCACCACGTCGGCGTCGACGGTGGTTCCGTCGGACAGATGCGCACGCCGCACATGCCCGCCGGAGTCGCCCTCCAATGACGACACGCCCAGCCCGCAGCGCAGGTCCACGCCGTGATCGCGCTGCATCTGAGCGGCGATCTCCCCGATCACCCCGCCGAGCGCGCCGACCAGCGGCGCCGAACCCCGCTCGACGACGGTCACCGGGATGTCGAGTTCCCGGCAGACGGAGGCCACTTCCGAGCCGATGAACCCGGCGCCGATGACCACCACTCGCGACGGCGGCTCGGCCAGCGCCTTTTGCAACTGCTCTGCATCATCACGCGAACGAATCGTGTGGACCCCGTGCAGGGCGGCCTCGGCCGGGTTCGGCCACTGTCGCGCGCGGGTACCCGTGGCGATCAGCAACCGGTCGTACGGGACCTGCTCCGCATTCGCCAGACGTACCTGCTTGGTGGCCCGGTCCAGGCCGATGGCGGCCACCCCGAGCCGCCAGTCCGCATCCACCTCTCGCAAGCGGGGTAGCTTCGTGTGGTCGGCCGGAACCCAGCCCTTGAGTACCTGCTTGGACAGCGGGGGACGGTCATGGGGCTCGTACGGCTCGTCCCCGATGATGGTCAGGGAACCGGTGAAGCCCTCTTCCCGCAGGGTTTCCGCCGCCCGCAGGCCGGCCAGGGAGGCACCCACGATGACGATCCGGCCGTTGGCCCGGAACTCGCGCACCAGCTCTGCGACCGTTGCCCTCAAGGTCATGACGTCTCGCCCCGCTCCGCGCCGTCCAGGCGGTCGATCACGATCGCCTGCACCGGGCACGCCGCAGCGGCTCGCTCGACCTGCAGACGCCGCTCGTCATCGGGGTTCGGCTCATAGGTGAGCGCTTCCTGACCGTTCAACGTGAAGACCTCATGCGCCAGATACACGCACTGTGCGTATCCCTGACAGCGATTCAGGTCCACGACGATCCGCATGGGCAGACTCCTTCCGATCTGCCGGCCCAGCTGGAGTTCACCCCTCGCCCCCGACGCAACCGGCTGAGCAGCCGCATGTTCGATCTTCTTCGCCAGGGTGCTGCTTTCGCGGTGACGCTTACTCCCGGTGACCGTCACGGTCCGAAGGTCTCGGACACATCCGGTGGCATCGGCATCAAGGTCTGCCCCGGCCGTTCCGCCCTAAGATGATGCTCGTCCCGCCCTCCGACGATCGCAAACCCGCTGCTGCGGAAGATCTTCGAAGGCCGCAACACCAGCGCCGAGGCGGCGGTCTACTGGTCGATGGCCCTGCCCATGACACCCCGCCTTGCCTGACCGGGCCCTGGGCGAGTCTGAACCGGCCCGGCTGCCGCTCGGCCAACCAGTGGTCACGCGCCGCCTTGATCCGCACCGCGAAATCCATTCCTTACCCGTCAGCCCTCGGGCAGAACGAGGTCGTGACGCACCTGCCCCACGCCGTGCCCGCCCGGCCAGGACGGCGAGGCCGCTGTCACGGAGGAGGGAAGCATGGCGAGAACGATGCCAAGGAGGAGCGACCAAGGCCGCTCAACACCCGGTCGCGCGCTCTGGGTGGCGTGAGTTTGCGGACCGGTCCCGGACGCGCTCGAATGGCGGAAGAGCGGACCCGTATGCCCGCATGAGTGTGCCGGACGAAGCGGCGGTGCCCGCCAGAGCTTCCCGGGTCGCGGCCCGCCGACGAGGAGCCGACATGACCAAGGCAGCATCCGCCTGGACGACCGGTTGTGAGTGAACGCCCTGGCATCATCCCGCTCTCCGTTGCCGCGGGAGGTGCTCCGGCCGCGGCGGCCCCGGTGATCGACGCCCCGCCGCCGTGCAACGTGCGCCGGGCGGCCGATCTGTCGCGGCTGCTTGTGTCCGGTGCCGTGCTGCTGGTGGCGGTGCTGCTGGCCGTCGTGGCGTTCGCGCGCACCCGCAGGACGCAGCAGGGGCTGCTCGACGCGGCGACCGCGCTACCACCGGGCTTGCGCGATGGCGTCCTCGGGGCGGTGCAAGTGGTCGCTGTCGTGGCGCCGGTGGTGGCCTTCGGCGTCCTGGTCGCCCGGCGGCGGGGCGACGCGATCCTGCGGGTCGTGCCTGCGGCGGCGCTGGGCGCGCTGCTTTCGTGGTCCGTCACCCACCTGGCCATGACGCGCAGCAGACCGGACCTGTGGCTGCAGGTGCTGGTGGGGCGGGGCGCGCTGGTGCATGCCGGCTGGCCGTCGGCAGCCTACCTGGCCGCCTGCGCGGCGGCGGT
Organism: Streptomyces sp. NPDC002676; assembly: GCF_053592455.1. Classification (NCBI taxonomy): domain Bacteria; kingdom Bacillati; phylum Actinomycetota; class Actinomycetes; order Kitasatosporales; family Streptomycetaceae; genus Streptomyces; species Streptomyces sp. NPDC002676. Next base: position 70,875 of record NZ_JBSFVT010000002.1, read on the forward strand.
CGTCGCGGCGGGCCCCTGGCTGGAGACGCGTCTGCGGCGGACGTGGTGGACGCTGATCGTCGTGTGCGCAGGGCTGAGCGTCGTGGCCGCCGACATAGTGCCGCTGGAGGCAGTCGCCGCGCTCTCCGTGGGAGGTGTGGCCGGCTCTGCCGTGCTGCTGCTGGCCGGAGGCCCGGCGGACCGGCCGGCCCCGCAGGCGGTCGCCGACGCACTCGTCGCGTGCGGGATCCCGCTCGCCGCGCTGTGGGAAACGCCGTCACCGGATCGGCGCCCCGGGGAGGGCGTCCACTACGGCGCCGAGACCACCATCGGTGCGCGGCTCACGGTACAGGTGCTCGGCCCCGAGGACCGCAACCGCGAGCTCTTCCACCGGCTGGCCCGGCTCGCGATCCTGCGCCACCCCGCCGACACGGGAGCGCGTACTCCGCTCACCGCGGTCGAGCACGAACTCCTCATGCTCGTGTTCGCAGGCCGTACCCGCGCCCGAGCGGCCGAGCCGGTGATCGCGTACCCGGTGGCCAGGGGCGGCGCGTTGCTGGTGACGGTCGAGCACGCTGGGCGTCCGCTGTCCGCGTTCGCGGGCGAGGAGATGACCGACCAGATGCTCACCGGGGTATGGACGTCCGTGGCCCGCCTCCAGAAGCACCGACTGGCGCACCGGGCGCTGCGCCCGGAACACATCCTCGTCGAGCCGGACGGTGCTTCCCGGCTCACCGCGTTCGCACGCGCCCGGCTGGGCGCCCCGCCCGACGCGCTGGGCAGCGACATTGCCGAGCTGTTGGCCACCACCGCGACGCGCGTCGGGGCGCATCGCGCCACCCAGTGTGCGCTGGCCGGCCTCGGCCCGCGGCTGCTGGCGACCGCCCTGCCCTACCTGCAGCCGCTCGCCCTGCTCGGCCCCGCACAGCGCGAGGTCGCCCGGTACGACCAGGCCCGCGCGCGGGCGGCGGGAGCGGGTGACAAGCGGCGCGCGGTGCGCCCCGGCGGCCGCCCGAGCCTGCTGCATGACCTCTCTGCCGAGGTCGTGGAGGCGACCGGTGCCGAGCCGGCTCCCCTCGCGCACCTCGCGCGCTTCACCTGGAGGAGCATCCTTGGCCTGGTCGGCGCGTTCCTCGTCATCCACCTGGTGCTGCCGCAGTTCGCCAGCTTCCCGGCGGTGGTGGCCGCGTTGCGCAACGCCGACTGGTGGTGGGTGCTCGCCGCGCTGCCCGTTACCTTCATCTCCCAGGCGTTCTCGACCTGCCTGCAATTGGGCACCATTGCGGCCAGGTTGCCATTCGGCCCCACGTACGAGGTGCAGTTCGCCAGTTCGTTCCTGAACCGGATCACCCCGAACAACGTCGGCGGCATGGCGCTCAACCTGCGCTACCTGCAGAAGACGGGGATCGTGACCGGGGCCGCCACGGCCTCTGTCGGTCTGCAGAGCCTCGCCGCCGCCGTCTCCAACGCCGTGCTCGCCGCCTGGTTCTTCGCCTGGGCCGGACGGCACCACGCCGGAGTGCACCTGCGCTTGCCCGCAGGCCGGTATGTGCTGCCGGCCATCGCCCTGACCCTCGCGGCCTCAGGTCTGCTCGGTGTCACCCCAGCCGGCCGGCACTTCCTGCACGAGAAGGTGTCGCCGTTCCTGCGCGCGGCGGGGTCGACCGTGACCGGGGTCGCCTCCGACCCCGCCAAACTGGCTCTCCTCGTCACCGGCGCGCTCGGCCTGCCCCTCATCCAGGTCGTCGGACTCGCGCTGAGTGTGCGCGCCTTCGGCGGCGATCTTCCCTTCGCCCAGGCCGGCGCCGTCTACATGGCGGCACGCCTCGTCGCCAACGCGGCTCCTGTCCCCGGCGGACTGGGCGCCCTCGAAGCCGGCCTCATCGCCGGTCTCACCGCGCTCGGCGTCGCAGCCGGCGCAGCCACCTCGGCCGTGCTCGTCTACAGGCTGCTCACCTTCTGGCTGAACGTCCCGCTGGGCGCCCTGGCCCTGCGCGCCGTACAGCGCAAGGGCTACGTCTGACGCCGCTGCCCTTGCCGTTGCCGCAGGTCCGTCTTCCCACGCCCCGGGTGCCGCGGCGTCGATCTCCTCCCTCCCCGCTCCCCGCGTCAGGTCTGTGGGCGGTGCTCTACGCCGGCGGCTGCAGTCCGGATCCCATTGCAGTTGCGGACCGCGTCGGCCCGCGATGCCCTGGAACCTGCTGGACGGTAGCGTCACCACGCTGACCTTCCCCATCTTCGCCGCGCTGGACACAGGGCTGGCCACGCATACCAGCGGTGCACCGTGACAGGGATGCTTCCAGTGCGGACTAACACGGGCCTGCCCCCGCCACCGCACCCATGCCTTCTTCTCCCCCGCCCGCTGGAATCCGGACATCTGGGCCTATCCCTGTCCCGCCTGGCCGTGCGGCACCTGCTGCCCGAGGGCGCGGTGCTGACCGCACAGGTGCGCGGGCGTGAAGAACGTCGACGCCGGGTCGCCGTCTCGGTCGCGGTCGCGGTCGCGGTCCATGTCGAACCACGCGAGGGCGAGCGCAGCTTTCGCATGCTGCTCAGCGCCTGGCGCCGGCGACGATCTCCGCCTGCAGGCCGTGTGGTCGCGCCCGGACGGTCACGCTCTCGCTGGCTCGCGCGTCACGTACGGCGGCGTCGACGAGCCGCTGTGCTGCCTCGATACCGGGCGTGAAGTACAGGGTGCCCCAAGTGGGCGACCTCCCCGCGGGCCCGCCGCGAGCCCGGAGTCCGCCAGCCACTCGACGTTGCGGATCGTGCCCCAGCGCCACGACGCACACGTCGCCTCGATGCCGTTGCTGTCGAACAACTCCGCACCGGGGAGTGTCCGTTCCCGGACAGGCCGGTGACCGTCCCCGCGGTGCGCAGGTCCTCGCTGTGGTTGCGTCGCATGAGGCCCGCAAGCCTGGACAGGGTGCCGCGGAGGGCGCCCACCGCGTCCTCGCGAGTACGCAGGGTGAACACACGTCGTCGCGACCAACGCAAGGGAAAGCCCGGCGCGCCGAGAAGGCTGGCGAGAGGCAGCTCGCACCCGGAGAGCGGTGTCGGTTGGCACTCATGCGTACCAGTCACCTCGGTTACCTTCGCCACTTCGGCATTTCCATACGCCGTATGGTAACAATGGAAGGGTAGTTCCATACAGCGTATGAAACTGGTCGCTCGGACCACGTCAGGCGCCGCACATCGCCGGACAGAACCGCCGTTGGCGCAGATCACGCCAACCGGGAAGGAAAAGATCATGAAGCAGCTCACGAAGCGAATCGCCCTCGCTGTCTCCTCCGTCGCGATCGCCGGTGTTGCCGTCCTCGGTGCGGGAGGCACCACTTCGGCCGCGCCCCTCGCATCCACACACGTCCAGCGCCCGACCGAAGGGGGCGTGGCCGCTGATTACAGCTGGGACCACGGCGTCGGCTACCTGCTCAAGCAGGGCTACTCCTGCGACCCGATCCGCGGCTGGCACCAGGACCACCGCCACACCGACTCGCCCCGGCACGACTGCGACGGTCTCTTCTACCGCGATGGCCACTTCTACCGCGGGGAGGCGAGGGACACGTCTGGAAGTCGGACAGGTCGTACCACCACGACCGGAACCGCCTCTGGCACGACGGCTGGGGCAGGGACCACTACGAGCTGATCCGCGACGACCGGTGAGACGGGACTGGTCGAGGCCGTGGGACCCGGCCGTTCCTCGCGGTCCGATCCCTGCCGGCGGCAGACACACGCCCGGCCGTCGGGGGCCGGCGTCCGCGACCACCGGCTGAGTAAATTCCCCGCCGCCATTCATCGTGCGATGCGCCGGTGCCGTCCGGCGCCCGCGGCCTGCTGTACCGCCTCCGCCCGCGCTGCCTGTTCGCCACAGGCCGGGCATGAGGCGCCGCCGAGCCACGCCCAGAAGCGGAAAGTCAATGAAGAAGTCCTTCAAGGCCGTAGAGCGGCGGGTCGCCGTACAACTGGTCGTCTCGCACAACTACTCAGTGCCCCTGTGCGTACGTCTGCGGTATGAGCCCACTGATCCCTACGTCGTCCGTGCCGCTCTCTTCGTCGAATGTGACGAGCCGGTCGAATGGGTGTCTGGGGCGGGATCTTCTGGCTGATGGCCTGAAGGGTTCCGCAGGCTACGCGGACGTCCGGATCTGGTCGGCCGCGGGGCGGGGCGACCAGTTGATGTACATCGCCCTCGGATCCTCCGCCGGCACCGCCTTGCTCGAGGTTCCCGTGATGGACCTCATGTCCTTCCTTCAGAACACGGAGGCTCTGGTGCCACGAGGTACTGAGTCCGGACACGTCGACTGGGACGTCGAACTGGCACACCTCCTCCCGCAAGGCTGACCGCCGACCATCCAAGCTCCGAAGAAAAGGAACCTGTCATGTCTCAGCACCAGCTTCGTGTCTACACCCTGCGCAACCTCGATGCCCTCTCCACCTACGAGAAGATCTGGGCCAAGCACATTCCCGGTATGGCCAAGCACCGGATCACCACACACGGCGTCTGGACAGTGCCCGTGGCGCCCGGAAACGACACTCCCCGGCTGTACGCCCTCGTTTCCTACAGGGACGCCGATGACGTGCAGGAGCGGCTGGAGGCGTACCTGTCAAGTCCTGAATTCCGTGCGGACATGGAGGGTTTCGACATCAGCCAGATCGTCGGCCTCGACGAGACCCTGCTGACGCCCACCGTGGAGTCACCCTTGCGCTGACGGTCGGCCTGCGACGAGTGACGCGGCCAGAAGGGCCGGCATCCGGCGGCCCTGCGACGGTGGTTCCGGCGTCATCGATGGCGACCCACCAGTGGTGGCCCTTGCTGGCATCGATACGACCATAAGCAGGGCAGCTGTGTGGTCATGTGCGTTTCCTCGGACTCGGACAGCGTGCCGTTCCGGTCCAAGGACACCCCACCGTCAGCTCCGTAAACGGCGGCCGATTCGCACCTTTCACGCCCCCGGCCACGCCGTCTTCCAGAGCGACTGGCCCTTCGCTCCCACCTCCGCCCGTCAGTACTACGCGAGCGGCCTCAGTGCCACCGTCGGGAGTAAGACCCAATGAAGTCATTGAGAACTGTGATCCAGGGGCTGCCCGTGAAGCTTGTCGGCGTGCATGCGACGTCCTTGTCCGTGATCAGACGTTCGCATATGGCCCACCGGCGAGGAGGGCTGCCGCGACTTGTACATCCTTCTCAACCCGCCGTCCGGTACGGCCTTGCTCAAGGCTCCAGCACAGGAATTCAAGGCGTTCCTGCAGGAAACAGAGGCAGTAGTGCCCCGGGGGGCCGAGCTCGGCCACAGCGACTTCGACCGCTTGCTGGCGCACTTCCTCGCCGAAGAGTGAGTCCTGTCAGGGTGCGACCTGAGGCAGGCACACGGACGTCTGCGCCTCGGTGTTCACCGCCATGGTGAGCGGATGCCCGCAGTCTAGCGTCGAGGGCGGCCGGGTCGATGCCGGCCTCGGTCAGGATGTTCGCTGCGACTCCGCGGCCGACCCGCCCCGGTGAGACCATCCGCCACGCGGCAACCCGCTACCTGCGTCGCGTCGCCCACCTTCCCGCGCTCCGTATCTCGCCGCTCATCGGCGGGCTCTGCCGCAGAGACGCACCTGAAGACGTTCAGTACGTCGTCGTGGTGCGCCCTGTAGCGGAAGGCTGGCCGCCGTTTGTCCGCTTCGCACGTCGAGCGGTGCCTGCGGCGTAAGTCCCCGAGGTCTGGGAAGACCCGGACATCGCCCGCATGACGGAAGAGAACGTCACCGAACACGTTCTCGCGGCGCGGCGTTGGCCGGCCTGGTACACGGCATCGAGCCGGACCAGATCGAAAGGCCGGCCGCCGACCCGGACCGCGCGCGCCGACTTGCTCGGCACGGGACGCCCGTCAGCGTGATACTGCGGTCCTTCCGGCTGGGGCAAGGTGTCATGCTCGACCGGCTACTCGAAGAGATGCCCCGGGCTGACCGACGCCGCCGAATTGATCAGCGCAGCGACGCGCAAGCTGATACGTCGATCGCATGTCGGAGCAGGGCGTGGCGGTCTACCAGCGGGAACGGGACCAGCGGCTGCAGTGGCGGCTTGCGATGGTGAACGAGGCGGGCATGCGCATCGGCACCACGCTGGACATCGCCTGCACCGCCCAAGAGCTGGCGGACCTCGCCACCGAAAATTTCGCCGACCTCGTCACCGTCGACCTGCTCGACTCCGTGCTGCGCGGAAACGACAGCCCTGTGAGCGGCCCTCCGACGCTCCGGCGGGTCGCTCCGGTGAACGGATGGGTGATGCAGCCCGACGAGGACGGCGATCTCCTGCTTCGGGAGGGAGATCGGGAACAAGCCGACGACCTGGGTCATTTCACGGGTCGGCGTCATAGGGCTGCCGTACAGAGGCTGTGGAACCACCCCGCCGGGCGGTGTTCCCCGATGTGACGGGGGTGGCTCCCGCATGTCGCAGCCTGAGATCGCCCGACTGCGGGCGCGGCTCAGGGGCCGGTGCCTGGGGCGCAGCGCCTCAGCAGGTGTGGCTCAAAGGCCGGCGTCCCGGCCGTCACGATCGCCGGTGAGCCGGCCTTCCAGACCCGTGATCAGCGTGTCCATCACGAGGCGGAACATGTGGTCCTGGTCAGGGCCTTCAGGGGCTACGTCCGCAGAGTCACGGTCCGCGTCCCCGTCTTCACCATCGCCAGAGCCGGGGGGCTTGAGGGTCGACCACTGGTGGAGCGAGCCGTTGAGTTCGGCGGCGAGGACACCGATGACGACGGCGACCATCAGCGCCGCGGTCTCCGAGACCTCTGACTGCGGAACCCCGGCAGCCTCCACGATCGCGGTGAGCGCGGTCCAGAACGGATCGTCGGGCTGGATGAAGTCCGGCTGGTGGCTGAACGAGTAGGCCATCAGTTCGGGGTGACGATGCGCCAGGGTCCGGAAGTCCGTTGCGAGCAGGCGGATGCGCTCCTGCCAGGGAGCGTCCTCAAGCGTCACGGTACGGAACTGGGCGCCGACCATTCTCGTCACGCCACGCAGCACCGCTTCCTTGTTCGGCACGTGGTGGTACAGCGACATCGGGTTCGCGTCGAGCTCGGTGGCGAGTTTGCGCATGGTGAGCGCCTCGACCCCGTCCTCGTCGATGAGCCGCAGGGCGGCGGCGTAGATCCCGGCCTCGGTCAGAGGCACGTCCCTCTTCCTGGTTCCCCTCGGGGGACGCCTCACCTTCTTTTCCATACCTCGTACGGTATCAGTTTCGTACGTCGTATGGAAATGACCTGAATCACAGCGTTCACCAGGGCAACCGGGCTTGCTTCACATTTCCATACGCCGTACGGTACCAATTCCATACGACGTATGTTTCCGTACGGCGCCACGGCATCGACCTGAGCGCGCGCCCTTGCCCATCCCCCTCCACGCAGAGGAGCAAGCCATGACCACGCACTCCGCGAACGACCTTCGCCCCATCCGGTCCCCGCGTGGGATCTCTCTCCTCGGCAACACGCCGCAGATCCCCGACACCAATCCGGTGGAGTACTTCGGTGAGCTGTCCAAGCAGTTCCCCGAGGGCATCTACAGCATGGACATCGCTGGCATCGAGCAGGTCTTCGTCTACGACCCGGACCTGGTGGCCGAGGTCTGCGACGAGACGCGGTTCTTCAAGCAGATCGACAAGACGCCGCTGCACCACGTCCGGGACTTCGCGGGGGCGGGCCTGTTCACCGCCCACCAGCACGAAGAGGAATGGGGCATGGCACACCGTGTCCTGCTGCCGGCGTTCAGCCAGCGAGCCATGAGGGGTTACTACGGGCAGATGCTGGAGATCGCCCAGGACCTGGCGGGCAAGTGGGAACGCCGGGAGGGTCAGCCGGTCAACATCACCGACGACTACACCCGCCTGACGCTGGACACCATCGCCCTGTCGGGGTTCGGCTACCGGTTCAAGTCCTTCGACAAGGAGGAGCTGCACCCCTTCCTCAACGCGCTGCTGGGCGCGCTGGTGGAGTCGCTGCGGCGCTCGCAGGAGCTGCCGATGATGACCAAGCTGCGCAAGGCGGACGACCGGAAGTACCGCGACAACATCCGGCTGATGCAGGACTTGGTCGAGAGCGTGATCAAGGAGCGCCGCGAGGGGAAGGGCACCGGTGAGGAGGACCTGCTGGGTCTGATGCTGGAGGCCACCGACCCGGAGACCGGCAAGTTGCTGGCCGACGACAACGTCCGCGACCAGGTGTTGACGTTCCTGATCGCCGGTCACGAGACCACCAGTGGTCTGCTGTCGTTCGCCACGTACTCGCTGATGCGCAACCCGCACGTCCTGGCCCAGGCGTACGCCGAGGTGGACCGCCTGCTGCCAGGTGACACGGTCCCGGACTACGACACGATCATGCAGCTGGACGTCATCCCGCGGATCCTGGAGGAGACGCTGCGCCTGTGGGCTCCGATCCCGGCGTTCGGCAAGGCCCCGCTGGAGGACACCGTGATCGGCGGCCACTACCAGCTCAAGAAGGGCACGCAGGTCATGATTCTCGAAGGCCCGCTGCACACCCATCCCAAGGCATGGGAGCGTCCGGAGGAGTTCGACATCGACCGGTGGCTGCCGGAGAACCGGGCCCAGCAGCACCCGCACGCCTACAAGCCGTTCGGCAACGGTGTGCGTGCCTGCATCGGCCGGCAGTTCGCGCTCACCGAGGCCCGCCTGGCCCTGGCGCTGGTGCTGCAGAAGTTCAAGCTCTCGGACACCAGCGACTACAAGATGGACGTGCGGGAGGCGTTGACGCGCAAGCCCGGCAACTTCGAGCTGATCGTCCGCCGTCGTCAGGAGCACGAGCGCACCGTCTTCGGCGCCGCGGACGTGCAGACCGGCGACACGCAGGCGCAGGCAGCGGTCAGCGGTGTCGGTGTGAACCTGACCGTCGCCTACGGCTCCAGCCTCGGCTCGTGCGAGGACCTGGCGCGCACCATCGCCGACCGCGGCGAGCGCTCCGGCTTCGGCACCACCCTCATCAGCCTGGACGAGCTGGGTGACAACCTGCCCTCCGAGGGCCTGCTCGTCGTCGTCGCCGCCAGCTACAACGGCAAGGCTCCCGACAACGCCCAGGGCTTCGACGATCTGCTCGCCGCCGGGCTGCCCGAGGGCTCGCTGGCGAATGTGCGGTACGCGCTGCTGGGCGCCGGCAACACCCAGTGGGTGGCCACCTATCAGGCATTCCCCAAGCGGATCGAGGAAGGTCTGCTGGCCGCCGGCGCCACCCCCATCGTCGAGCGCGGCATCGCGGACGCCGCCGGTGACTTCGACCGCATGGCCACACGATGGATGGACAACCTGTGGGCCACTCTGGCCGAGGAGTACGCCGCCGACACCTCCCAGGCGAGCGGCCCCCGCTATCAGGTCCAGCTGCTCACCGAGTCCGACGTGCGCCCCGCCATCGTCTCCGAGCAGGCGTACCCGCTCACGGTGGTGGCCAACGAGGAGCTCGTGGCCGACGCGACCGGCCTGTGGGACTTCAGCATCGAGCCGCCGCGTCCGTCGGCGAAGTCCATCACCTTCGAGCTGCCCGAGGACGTCACCTACGACACCGGCAACCACCTGGCCGTCTTCGCCAAGAACGAACTCGCCCTGGTGGAGCGCGCGCTGAGGCGGCTCGGCGTCGAGTACGACCAGGTGCTCCGGCTCGACCAGCCGGCCGGTGGCCGCACCCACCTGCCGGTCGGCACCCCGGTCACCGCCGGCATCCTGCTCACCGAGTTCCTGGAGCTGCAGGACGTGGCCACCCGGTCCCAGATCCAGACGCTGGCCGAGTACACCGAGTGCCCGTGGACCCGGCCTCAGCTCCAGGCGTACACCGCCGAAACGGAGGAGGCCGAGGAGCGCTACCAGAAGGAGATCCTCGGCAAGCGCATCTCGGTGCTGGGCCTGCTGGAGCGCTTCGAGGCGGTCGAGCTGCCGCTGGCGGTGTTCCTGGAGATGATGGGCCCGATCCGCCCGCGCTTCTACTCCATCTCCTCTGCCCCGTCGGCCAACCCGCGCCATGTGCGCCTGACCGTCGGCCTGCTGGAGGGCCCGGCCCTGTCCGGCGACGGCCAGTACCGCGGTACCTGCTCCTCGTACATCGCGGGCCTCGAGCCCGGTGACGTCGTCTACGGGTACGTCCGCGTGCCCTCCCCGACGTTCGCCCCGCCCGCCGACCCCGCCACGCCGCTGATCCTGATCGGCCCCGGCACCGGCATCGCGCCGCTGCGCGGCTTCCTGGAGGAGCGGGCGACACAGCACGCGAACGGCACCCAGGTGGGCGTGTCGCAGGTGTTCGTCGGCTGCCGCCACCCGGAGCACGACTACTTCTACAAGCAGGAGATGCAGGACTGGGAGCAGGCCGGGATCGCGCAGATCCACACCGCCTTCTCGGCGGTGACCGGCCACCCGGCCCGGTTCGTGCAGGACGCCATCGCCCATGCCGCCGACACGGTGTGGCAGGCCATCGAGGACGGCGCGTACATCCACGTCTGCGGTGACGGCCGCCGTATGGCACCCGCCGTCCGTGAGGCCCTCGCCGCCATCCACCGCCAGAAGACCGGCAGCGACGACGAGACCGCCCAGCAGTGGCTCACCCAGCTCGAAGCGGACGAGCGCTACCAGCAGGACGTCTTCGCCTGACCGTCGCACGCCGTCAAGGCGCGCTGACCCCGAGCCGCCGGGAGGCGTGCGGACGTCCTGCCTCCCCCGCACGCCTCCCGGCCCCACCAGCCATTCAGACACCCCATGGCACCCATGGCCCGAACCACCGGGCCGTGCCGCTCACAGAAAGCAGATCACCATGGACACCATGCTCGCCGGACGCTTCCACCTGGACAGCAAGAAGTTCGCCGTGGAAGAGGTCCCGATCCCCGTGCCGGGCCCGGGCGAGGTCCTCATCGAGGTCAAGGCCGCCGGCGTCTGCCTCTCCGACGTCCACCTGCTCGACGGCTCCCTCGTCCCGCTGTTCGCCACCTCCGACACGGTCACCGTCGGCCACGAGGTCTCCGGTGTGATCCACACGCTCGGCCCCGACCTCAAGCGCGGCCTGGCCGTCGGCACCCGCGTCACCCTGGAGGCCGGCAAGACCTGCGGCAAGTGCGCCGGATGCGTGCGCCACCGCCCCTGCACCCAGATGCTCACCGCCGGCATCGACTACGACGGCGGCTGGGCCGAGTACGTGATCGCCCGCGAGGACACCCTCATCCCCATCCCCGACAGCCTCCCCTTCGACCAGGCCGCGATCATCCCCGACGCGGTCTCCACCCCCTACGCCGCCGTCGTCGCCACCGCGGGCGTCCGTCCCGCCCAGTCCGTCGGCGTCTGGGGCGTGGGCGGAGTCGGCGCGCACAACGTGCGCCTCGCCCGGCTGGTCGGCGCCGCACCGATCATCGCCGTCGACCCGCTGCCCAGCGCCCGCGAGCGCGCCCTGGCCTTCGGCGCGGACCTCGCGCTCGACCCGGCAGCCCCCGGCTTCGCCGACCAGGTCCGCGCAGCCACCGGCGGACGCGGCCTCGACTTCGCCTTCGACTGCGCCGGCGTCCCCGCCGTCCGCGACCAGGCCGCCTCCGTGCTCGGCCTGGGCGGCTCCCTGATCCTGGTGGGCATCACCCCCCGGCCACTGACCATCACCGAGGGCCTGACCTTCAACTACCTGCAGAAGCAGGTGCGGGGCCACTACGGCGGCTTCCCCGAGTCCGTCTCCGAGCTGGTGCAGCTGACGGCGGCCGGCCGCCTCGACCTGGCCCCCTCCATCACCGACCACATCCCGCTCGTCGAGGCCGCCGACGCCGTCCACCGACTGGAGAACAAGATCGGCGACCCGATCCGCCTCATCCTCGTCCCCTGACGCCCGTCAGCAGGACGACAAGCCACCCTGGGCAGGGGTGAGTGGGCGCCGGTGCGTGAGGGAGCACCGGCGCCCACAGCTTTCCGGCAATCGTGGAGAGAAAGAACCATGCAGACGACCGACACCCCGGGCCGTACTGTGCAGCGCAGGGATGCTCACTCCAACCGCCGACGCATCCTCGCGACCGCCCGGCGGAAACTGCGGGAGGACCCGGACGCGAGCCTCGACAGCATCTCTCAGGCAGCCGGCGTCGCCCGGCGCACCCTCTACGGGCACTTCCCCAGCCGGCATGCGCTGATCGCCGACCTGGCACAGGAAGCAGGCCGTGAACTCCGGCAGGCATTCGCCAGAGCTCGCACCGCGGATGCCGACCCGATCGAGGCGATGACACGGATGGTGCTGGCGGCATGGACGGTGGGCGACCACTACCGCATGCTCATCACCTTGGGACGGCGCCATCTGGAAGAGGACGAGATCCGCACCACCCTGGCACCGGCCCGGGCTGAGGCCGTCGCAACCCTACGGCGCGGTCAGCGCGAAGGCGTCTTCGCGGACCACCTTCCGGCACCCGTCCTCGCCCGAGCGCTGGAGGCACTCATGCTGGCCCTCGCCGAGGAGAACGCCGCATGCCCGTGGGCGGACCCCACTGGTGAGGCCGCGGCAACCGCGTTCCTCGTCGCCGCCGGCGTAGCACCACAAAGGGCCGCGCTTCAGGTGCAGGAGGTCATCGGGCGAGACCGGGCAGCGGGCGCCGGGTGACCTCGTGGGCGTCGTCCGCAGCGAGGCCGAGCATGCGCAGGACCATCTCGGCCAGGTCGGAGGCGGCCTCGTCGCCGTCGAGGTCCGGGCGGTCCAGCCGGAGAGCCACCAGCGAGAGCAGGGTGCCGCCCAGGGCGGACAGGGCGGTGGTCGCGTTGCCGCAGGTGAAGCGGCCTGAGGCGATGCCGATCTCCAGGTCGCGCAGGGCGCGTGGGGCGAGGCCGCGGTCGGAGTGGATGTGGGACAGGCCGCGGTCGCGCAGGATCCGCATGAGTTCCGGGTGGGAGTCGGCCATCCGGGCGGTGAGCCGGAAGCCGGCCGCGACCAGCTCGGCCGGGTCGTCGATGCCTTCCACGCGCGCGTCGATGACCTGCCCGAACTCCTCCAGGGCGTCCGTCACCGCCGCGTCGAACAGCTCCGTCTTCGACTCGAAGTGGTTGTAGAAGGACCCGAAGCCGACGTCGGCGCGCTCGGCGATGGCCTGGATGCTCGCGCTCGTGTCCCCGGTTTCCGCGAGGATCTGCCGGGCCGCGCGGACGAGCGCCTGGCGGGTCTCGGCACGGCGTCGCTCGAAGCGGTTCTTGGGCAGGGCTGACGTCGGCATACGGCCCAGTGTAACCGCCGCAACGATGAAGCTGCCATTACTGATGAGATCCTCAATTATTTGAGCTGCACCTATTGACGATGAGAAACGGCAGAGTTGATGATTTCCTCATTACGGCAGTGTTGCTTGGAGGACACCATGTCCCACATCCCCGTTAACAAGGGCGGTCCTCTGACGCCCCACCAAGACCTCCACAGTGAGCAGGGCGCCCTACGCGGTGAACACCCCGGACGAGCCCGGAATCCGGTGATCAAAGTGGCGGATCTGGCCTGGCTTGAGTTCGAGAAGCCGGACCTGGACCGGGCCGAGGTGTTCGCCCGTGACTTCGGATTCGCGATCGCCGCCCGCACCGATCACGAGCTGTGGCTGCGCGGCACGTTCGCGGGCTCTCCCTGCATGGTCATCCGGCGCGGCCGTGCCTCCCGCTTCCTCGGGCCGGCGTTCCGCGCGGCCGAGCGGGCCGATGTGGACCGGCTCGCCGCCGCCGTCGGACACACCGTCCGGGACATCGACGTCCCCGGCGGCGGTCGGTCGGTCGCCCTGTTCGATCCCTCGGGAGTCCCGGTCCGGGTGGTGCACTGCGCCGAGCCACTGCCCGCGCTGCCCGAACAGCCGCCGCTGATCCTCAACACCGGCACCGCACCCCGCCGTACGAATACCACCCAGCGCCCGCCCCGCGAGCCGTCCCGCATCCAGCGCCTGGGCCATGTGGTGCTGGAGACAAGGTCGTTCATTCGCACCCTGGACTGGTACCTGGACACCCTCGGGATGATCGTGTCCGACTTCCTGTTCCTGGATGGGCAGCGCGGGCGGGGGCCGACCATGGCGTTCATCCGCTGTGACCAGGGCAGCTTGGCGGTCGACCACCACACACTGGCCCTGCACCTGGGGCCGGGTACCGGATACGTCCACTCCGCCTACCAGGTGACCGACCTGGACGCGATCGCGGCCGGCGGCGAGTACCTCGCCGAGCGCGGATACAAGCGCAGTTGGGGTATCGGCCGGCACATCCAAGGCAGCCAGCTCTTCGACTACTGGCGCGACCCCGACCGCTTCATGCTGGAGCACTTCTCCGACGGCGACCTGTTCTCCTGCGACCTCGAACCCGGGTGGGCGCCTATGTCGGCGAGCGGTCTCGCGCAGTGGGGGCCGCCGGTCACCCGCGACTTCCTGGGCGCGAACCCGTCCCCGGCCAAGCTGCGCGAGGTCATGACGGCCCTGCGCGGCGACAACGAACTCGACCCCGCACGCCTGCTGGGCCTGATGAAAGCGATGAGCTCATGAGCACCAACGTTCTGCGCACCCCCGACGGCTGGTGGGCCGTCCGGGGCGAGCGCGCCGTCCGCATCGAGACCAAGGCGGTCACCACCGCCGAGCTGATCGCCGACCGGGACGCGGTCCGCGACGCCGGCGCCTCCGACGACAGCGGCACACCCGTCGCCGACCTGGTGGCCCTGCCCCCGGTCACCACCCCCTGCCGGGTGGTCGCCCAGATGGTCAACTACCGCAGCCACGCCAAGGACTCGGGCTTCACGGGCGACATACCGCCCACCTTCTTCCGCAAGGCGTCCGGCTCGGTCAGCGGTCCGCACGAGCCGATCGTCCGCCCCGCGCACGTGAACTTCCTCGACTACGAAGTGGAACTTGGCCTCGTCATGGGTGCGCCGCTGCCGGTGGGCACCGTTGTGGACGAGCGGGACCTGCCTTCGTATGTCGCCGGACTCGTCCTGACCAACGACGTCAGCGCCCGCGACGTCCAGCTGACCAAGACCCAGTTCTACGAGAGCAAGTCCTACCCGACCTTCACGCCGACGGGTCCGTACCTGGCCCTGCTGGAGCCCGAGGACTTCGCCCACCTGCCGAACCTGCGGCTGCGGCTGAATGTCAACGGCGTACCGCGCCAGGACCGCACCCTCGCCGACATGATCGTGCGGCCGGCGCAGGCGCTCACCTTGCTCGCCCGTTTCCAGGCCCTCGACCCGGGCGACCTGCTGCTCACCGGAACGCCCGGCGGCACCGCCCTGAAGGCCCCGCCCAAGCCGGTCGAGAAGATCGCCGCCCTTCTGCCGCCCGCTCTGAAGTGGAAGGCGTTCTTCAAGGGCCAGGCCAAGAACCCCCTCTACCTACAGAACGGTGACCTCGTCACCGCCACGATCGCCACCCCCGACGGGCGCATCGACCTGGGCGAGCAGCGGACCGCTGTGGCGGACGCGAGGTGAGCGCCGCAGCCAGGAGGCCGGTGGTCATCATCGGTGCCGGACCCGTGGGCGTCACGGCCGCGCTCCTGCTCGCCCGGTACGGGGTGCGCAGCCTGCTCCTCGAACGTCACCGGGACGTCTACCCGCTGCCGCGTGCCGTCGTCGTGGACGACGAGGTCCGCCGCATCCTGCAGAGCGTCGGTGTCCACGAGGAGTTCGCCGCCCTCGCCCGTCCGGCGCCCGGGTTGCGGCTGCTGGACGCCCGGCGCCGCGTGATCGCCGAGTTCCCGCGGTCCCTGCACGGACACCACGGCTTCCCGCAGACCAGCATGTTCGACCAGCCAGAGCTGGAACGGCTTCTGCGCGACGCCCTAGCCCGCCGCCCCGAGTGCGAGCTGTGGGGCGGGGTGGAGGTCATGTCCGTCACCCAGGCCAGCGACGGATCGCCCGCTGCCACGGGTCCGGTGCGGGTGGCCTTCCGCCGCGACGGCAGCGACGAGGACGAGCATGTGTGGGCCGATGCCGTCCTCGGCTGCGACGGCGCCGGCAGCCTCACCCGCGACGCCGTCGGCGCCGTATGGGAGGACCTGCACTTCGAGGAGAGCTGGCGGGTCATCGACGTGCGCACCAGCCTCCCGGTGCGCACCTGGGAAGGCGCCGAGCAGATCTGCTGCCCCACCCGGCCGGCCACCTTCATGCGAGTCGGCGAAGACCGCTACCGCTGGGAGTTCCGGCTGGCCGAGGGCGAGTCCTTGGACAACCCGGAAGGGCTGGAGCAGCTGCACGAACTGGTCGCCCCCTGGGTCGACCTGCCGTCCGCTGCCCACGGGGGCGACGACTTCGAGGTGATCCGGCAGGCGCAGTACACCTTCCGGGCCCGTCTCGCCGACCGGTGGCGCCGGGGACGCGTCTTCCTGCTGGGCGACGCCGCCCACCTCACCCCGCCCTTCATCGGGCAGGGCCTGTGCGCGGGCCTGCGCGACGCCCGCAACCTCACCTGGAAACTCGCCCGCGTCCTTCAGCAGGGCGCGGACGACCGACTGCTGGACACCTACCAGCAGGAGCGCAAGCCGCACGCCCGCCACGTGATCCGTGTAGCGGTCGCCGTCGGCTGGGCCATGACCGGGGGACAGGACCGCGGTGCGGCCCTCCGACGGGCCGTGGTGGGCGCGGCATGCCGCATCCCCGGCGTGACCGCGGCGGTGAGCCGCGACCTCAGCCCCGCGCTGACCGCCGGCCCGCTCGTACGGCGCCGCCCCCGGCTGACCGGCCGTTCACTGGCCGGCACCTTCTGCCCACAACCCTGGGTGCTGTACGGCGGCACGCGAGAGCACCTCGACGACATCCTCGGGGACTCCTTCGCCGTACTGACCGCTGTGCCGCCCACCCCGCGCATGACGGGCGTGGCCACGGCCCTGGGCGCATCCGTGATCCATGTCGACGACCTGGACGACGACGGCACCCTGGCCGCCTGGCTGGCACACGGCCGGGCCGACGCCGCCCTGCTGCGCCCCGACCGCGTCGTACTGGACACCGTCCCCACCGGCACCGGCGACTTCACCGACGCCGCCGCCTGGGCTCCCCTGCTGCACACGGCCCGCCGCCCCGCCGAAGCCCCGCCCGCACCCTGACGAGGAACACCACACCATGACCACCCAGCACTCCACGCCTTGTCCGGAGCCCTTCCTTCCGCCCGACCCCCAAGCGGCCGCTGGCAGCCGCATTGCGGACTTCGCCCGCTGGGCCGCCCGCCACCAGGGCACCGACAGCATCCAGGACCCCACCGACTACCAGGCCCTGCACCACTGGTCCGTCACCGACCTGGAGGCGTTCTGGGCGGCGGTGTGGGAGTACTTCGACATCGAGGCGACCACACCGTACGAGCGGGTGCTGGCCGCGGAGACCATGCCCGACGCCCGCTGGTTCCCCGGCGCCACCCTCAACTACGCCCACCACGCACTGCGCAACCTGCACCCGG
This sequence comes from Streptomyces sp. NPDC002676, assembly GCF_053592455.1. Lineage (NCBI taxonomy): Bacteria > Bacillati > Actinomycetota > Actinomycetes > Kitasatosporales > Streptomycetaceae > Streptomyces > Streptomyces sp. NPDC002676. Next base: position 88,227 of record NZ_JBSFVT010000002.1, read on the forward strand.
ACGCACCCGCGATCACCGCACTGGACGAGACCGGAGCCGCCTACGAGATCACGGGCCGGCAGCTCCGCGCCCAGGTCGCCTCCGTCGCAGCCACCCTGCGCGACCTGGGCGTGGGACAGGGCGACCGGGTGGTCGGCTACCTGCCCAACACCCCCCACGCCGTCATCGCCTTCCTCGCCACGGCCAGCCTAGGCGCGGTGTGGTCGGTGTGCGGCCAGGACTACGCGCCCAAGGCCGCCGCCGACCGCTACGCCCAGCTCGAACCCACGGTGCTCATCACGGCGGACGGCTACCTCTTCAACGGCACCACGCACGACCGCCGCGCCGCCTCCCTCGAGCTGGCCGCCGCCCTTCCCACGCTCAAGGCCACGGTTCTCGTGGATCACCTGGGCCTTGCGTGGTCCGAGACCCGGGCCGCGGGACTGACGGTTCCCTGGGAGGACACGGCCGGCCGCACCGAGTACCTCGGGATCACTCCGGTGCCGTTCGACCACCCGCTGTGGATCGTCTTCTCCTCCGGCACCACCGGCCTGCCCAAGGGCATCGTGCACGGCCACGGAGGCGTCCTGCTGGAGCACCTCAAGACCCTCGGCCTGCACTGCGACCTGGGCATCGGCGACCGCCTGCTGTGGTACACCACCACCCACTGGATGATGTGGAACCTGGTCGTCTCAACCCTGCTGACCGGCGCCACCACCTGCACTTACGACGGCAGCCCGGCGCCGGTGGCGCGCCCGGACGTCCTGTGGGAGCTGGCGGCCCGCCACAGGGTCACCGTCTTCGGAACCAGCCCTCAGTACCTGCTGGCCATGGCCAAACTGGGCATCGAACCCGCCGTGCACGACCTGTCGGCGATCCGCGCCATCGGCAGCACCGGCTCTACCCTGCCCGCCTCCGCCTACCCCTGGGTCCGCGACCACGTCGGCGCAGGCATCCAGCTGGCCTCCACCAGCGGCGGCACCGACGTCGTCTCCGCCTTCGCCGGCAGCGCCACCACCACCCCGGTCTGGGCGGGTGAACTGTCGGCCCCCAACCTCGGCGTGGCGCTCGCGGCGTACGACGGCGCGGGACGGCCGGTCGTCGACCAGGTCGGCGAACTGGTCGTCACCCGCCCCATGCCGTCGATGCCGTTGTACTTCTGGAACGACCCTGACGGCAGCCGCTACCGCGACGCCTACTTCACCGCCTATCCGGGCGTGTGGCGGCACGGTGACTGGATCACCCTCACCTCCCACGGCTCGGTGATCGTGCACGGACGCTCCGACGCCACGCTCAACCGCAACGGCGTACGCCTGGGCAGCGCCGACATCCACGACATCGTCGAACGTCTCCCCGAGATCACCGAGGCCCTCGTCATCGGTGCGGAGGAACCCGACGGCGGCTACTGGATGCCACTCTTCGTGGTCCTCGCCGACGGAGTCGGTCTGGACGAGTCCCTGCGCGAGAAGATCCGCGACGCGATCCGCACCGGCGCCTCACCCCGCCATGTCCCCGACGAGATCCTCGCCGTGCCGGCCATCCCGCACACGAAGACCGGCAAGAAGCTCGAGGTCCCGGTCAAGCGCCTCCTTCAGGGCGCCCGCACCGAGCAGGTCCTCAACCCCTCCGCGGTCGACAACCCCGACCTGATCGCCTACTTCACCGGCCTGGGAGCCGAACGCCGCCAGGCCCGTCGTCCGCACACCCCCGAGGACGTCTCGTGATCCTCTCCGCCTCGCTGACCTGTCTCATCGCGTTGATCTTCGCCCTGCTGGGCGCGGCCAAGATTCTGGCCCTGGGTCCGATGCCCGAGCTGGCCGCCCACGCCGGCTTCACCACTGCGGCCTACCGGGTCATCGGCGGGCTGGAGCTGGCGGGCGCCATCGGCGTGGCCCTCGGCCCGGTCGTACCGCTGTGCGGCGGCCTGGCCGGCATGGGACTACTGATGCTGCTCGCCGGTGCCGTGACCACGCACGTACGCAAGGGCGACGGGCTGACCAAGCTCCTCCCCGCGGTGACATGCGCGGCCCTGGTCGCCTGGTATCTCGTACTCCTCGCCGGCCTCTGAGCCGTTCCGGGGGGCTGTCGGCGGCCACTCGTCCTGTTAGCGAGCCCACGGCGGGGCTGGCAGACTGACTCTGTGGTTCCGCTGATGGTCGCGGCGGATCAGATCGCGTCCTCATCGCTTACCGGCGCCAGTGTGGTATCAGTCTGCGCACTGCTCTTCACCGTCGCGTCGTTCTGGTGGCTCAACGCCCGACAGGGACGCCTGCAGGCGTGGGAACCTCATTCCTTCGCGGCGATCGTCCACGGTTCCACGGCACGCCTACGACTGCCTCTCGTCCTGCACAACACCGGTCCCAAGCCGATCGTCGTGCAGGACCTCATCCTGACCTTCCCTGATGAGCCCGCCTCTCATCTGCCCCTCCTGTGGGTGTCCTCGCCGTCCCGGCTCCAACCGGAGCCGGACGAGGAGGCGAAGCTGCCGGCCGGATTCGTCGTGCCCGGCAGAGAAGCGCAACAGCTCTTCCTCGAGTTCGAGGCACCGTTTTCCGGATTCCTCCCGGAGGCCCGTGACTACAAGGCCCAGATACAGGTGCGGGTCGGCCACCGCAAGGGGTGGCGGCCCCTGCTGACGTTCAGCTTGAGGGCCGCCAACATCATCGATCCAGATCGCTACACCGTTTACAACAACGCACCGGTCGAGCTGACGAAGGAAGACCAGAAAAGAGCGGATGCCGCGCTCCTCGAGCTGCTGGAAGAGCACGGGGACGGCTCCCCTCCGGGCGGCAGGAGACAGGGAGACCCTCCGAATGACGAAGGTGACGCCGACACGAGCCGCTGATATCGCCGTCCGTCCTCTGACGTGGACAGCGGTGGCACCGGCCCCGCCGGGTCGCCACAGCCACCGCGCCGATCACTCGTGACAGTCGACGCAACCGGCCGCCGCGAGGTCGAGCGCAATGTCCGTGATCATGCCCGCCTGGCCGCCGACCATCCTGCGCCGGCCGGCTTCGATAAAGATCGCCCGGGTGTCCAGGCCGTGACGGCGCGCCGCGGCAACGGCGTGCCGGAGGAAACCGGAGTACACGCCCGCGTACCCGAGGGCGAGCGTCTCGCGGTCCACCCGTACCTCGCGGGCCTGCAGGGGACGGACGATGTCGGTCGGCAGCGTCCATCAGGCGGAACAGGTCGCAGCTTCCGCGACCATGAACAGCCTGCGGACGAGAAGCCCGTGCGCCCCTCTGCGGGGGCAGGCATCGCCTCAGACGCCTCCCGGAGCGTTCGACTTTGCAGGGGCGAAGGCTATGACTGTGGGTCGCCAAGGGCCCCGGCCGGATTTGCCGAGCACTCGACGCGAGGGCGCAGGGAGGAGAACCCGAGGGCAGCGGAGCCGACGCCGGAGCTGCAGCACACCCGCCCGGAAGCCCCCGCCGGCCGCGCCTGTAGGAGCTTGCCGGCGAACGCAGCTCTCACCGGCGCTCTCACACGTCGGTCACCAACTACGTCGACTCCCCCGGACCGCGATGCCTGACCTGCTGTTACGCGCCCGCCCTGGACTGACGTGGACGCCCGAAGACGGTTTCTACGACATGTGCCGTGTGGTACCCAGGTCCAGGTAGGTATTCTCCGGCGTGTACTCGTGACCGTGTCGACAGTGGGTTCTCCGGGCGCGCGCCTTCTCCCAATCCCGGCGTCGAAGAGCCTCCTCCTTCGTGACGGCCTCCAGGTGGTCCGGGTTGCAGCATCGTGTGTGGCGGCGTCCCCGAGGCTCGGCATGGCTCACCTGGAAGCCCTCCGGGATCTCCGCGCCAGTCGCATCCCGGCCCAGCTCGACGGCGGCGCCCGGCGAGCCTGGGCCCACACCGCCTCAACGGCGGGGTCCTCCAGTTCCGCGCTGAGGTGCCCGGCCTGCCCGGACCGTTCGGCACCTGGACCGACGAGCATGACCAACAGCACGAGGAACCCGAGACCGCCGACGCGGACGGCGCCGAGCTGTGGTGCTGAGACGGGGTTCTTCAGATGGCCCGTGAGCGGTTGAGTCGGCCCGGCTGAGCGCCGTTGTCGGCCGGTGCGTGTTCACTCGTGGGTGAGCGAGGCTCCCGCAAAGATCAGGGGCTTCGGTCGCCCCTATCGCTCATGTTCGAGGACCTGGACGAGTCACGATCTCACAGCCGAGGCGTCTGCGGCGCCGGGAGGTCCGGCGCTGGTGAGGGCGAGTGCCGCGTCGAGCAGTGCGGAGGACAGGGCAGGGAGTTGGTCCGGGGATTCGGACAGCAGGAACAGCCAGGCGAAGACGGGGCCGACGAGTAGGGCGTTGAGGGTGGCTGGGTCGGGGCGGGCGGTGAGCTCGCCGCGTGCGGCAGCACGGTCCAGGATCTCCGTGAGGGTCTGGCGCTGGACTCCCAGGTATTTCTCGTCGAACCGGTCACGTAGTGCGGGGTCAGCGTGGATATCGGCCAGCAGCCCGGGGACCGTCCCCTGCGGCGGAGAGGCCATGCTGTCCGCGATTTCGGCGAGCACGGCGGCCAGGTCGGCGCGGAGCGATCCGCAGTCGGGTGCCACGGCCAGGAACCGATCCGGCAGAAGAACGTCGAAGATCATCTCTTGTTTGGTGGCGTGGCGCCGGTAGATCGCCGCCTTGCCCACGCCGGCTCGCGTGGCCACCTCGGCCATCGTGAGCTGCGTGTATCCCACCTCGGTCAGCAGTTCTCGAACGGCGGAGGCGATGGCGTCGTCGACGCGGCTGTCTCGGGGGCGGCCCCCCTGGTTGCGAGCTTGCTTTCGAGCAGACATGGGGGCATTATACGGAACCAGTAGTATCGAAACCAACAGTTCCATAACTAGCTGTTACGTGCCCTCAGGTGCAGTCGCAACCTGGCGCGCCGTCCGCGTTGATGTTGATGGCGTGGCTACGCCGACGGCGCCGGACTCCGCCGCGACCATCGATGCGCGGAGCTCCTGCGACGTCATCGCCGGGTCCCGGCCCAACCGACAGGGCACACCGGCTCGGAAGGAATGACCGATGCGAATCCCGAAAGCCGACCACACCGCACAGCCGTGGCGGATCCACGAGTTCACCCACGACTTCCGGATCGAGGACGTGTGGTCCTTCCGCGCGGCCGATGCCGGGCCCGACGACTTCCCTGTGATGGTCAAAGCGCTGAAGACGGCTTACGACACCCGAAAGGATCCCGCCGCGGTCCGGTTCCTGTTCGCGGTGCGCTGGAAGCTCGGTGCCCTGCTCGGCTGGGACACCCCCCGGGCGGGCCTGGGTGGGCGGGTCACCTCGCTGTGCGACCGCCTCCCACTCGACCTCGCCCAGTCCGTGAACGACGCCGTCCCCTGCACCGATCCGTTCTCCGAGGTGTACCAGCTCGACAATGAAGCGGCCCGCGAACTGGGCAACAAAACCGTCCACACCATCATGCACCTGGGCTGGGTGCAGACCGACGACGACGGATACGAACTGCGCATGGCGGCGCTGGTCAAACCCAACGGAATGTTCGGACGGCTCTACATGGCCGGCATCCTTCCGTTCCGATACCTCATCGTCTACCCGGCGCTGACCCGCCGATGGGAACGCGCCTGGCTCGACTACGGCCGCCCGAATCGGCACGCCGCAGACGCCGCGCGCGGAGAAACCGCCGTTCCGGATTAACCCGGACCACGGCCGAACGACAACCGTGTGAACTCGCGCGACTCCATATCCGCCATGCCCAAAGCACAGCTCGCCCAGGCAACTTCTCTTGCCACTTCCCGCGAGGGGCACGTTGAACACGAACGACTCGTCCACCTGCGGGTGTTCGCCGGCCGCAGCCGCGGCCGGTTCCCCGCGGAGGTCACGGCCGACTTCGCCGATGAGTTCCAGCATGACCTGCGCGCGGGGCCGGCCGGATTGGCCGAACTTGTCAACGCGTCATCAACGAACGCGGGATCCCTCGGTATCCCGGAAGAAGAGAGGCACGATGCTCGCAACTGATGTCGAGACCGCGGACGGCGTCGTCCGCGGTCGCCGGGCTCCGCGCGCATTACAGTGGCGGTCGATTCCCTACGCGGCCCCACCCGTCGGGGAGTTGCGGTTGCGGGCACCGCAACCGGTGCAGCCGTGGGTGGGCGTACGCGACGCCACTCGGTTCGGGTACGCGGCCGTACAGCGCCGCAACCCGATGGTGGGCTTGCGCCGGACCGGCGAGGACTGCCTGACCCTGAACGTGACCGCGCCCCCGGATCCTTCGGCGCGGTCGCGGCCCGTGCTGGTCTTCATCCACGGTGGTGGTTACGTCTTCGACACCGCGGCTCGATATCCGGGTGACTCGCTGGCGGCGCTTGGCGATGTGGTGGTGGTGACGCTCAACTACCGGCTTGGCGCGCTCGGCTATTTCGACTTCACCGAGTTCTCCACCGCCGATCGGCCCTTCGAGTCGAATCTCGGTTTGCGGGACCAGGTGGCGGCGTTGCGGTGGGTACGTCGCAATATCGCCGCTTTCGGTGGCGATCCGGACAATGTCACCATCTTCGGCGAGTCGTCGGGCGCGGACGCGGTGCTGACGCTGATGGTGATGCCGACCGCGGCCGGGCTGTTCCACCGCGCGATCGCGCAGAGCCCGGCCGCGGACCGGGCGGCTGTGGATGTCGAGGAAGCCCGGAGGTTCACCCGTCGGCTCCTCGGCCGCCTCGGCGTCGCCCCGGACGCCGCGGCGCGGGCATTGACCACGGCGGCTGCGAAGGACCTCTGCCAGGCCGCCGAGCGGGCGCTGCGGGATGTGGTGCGTGCCTTTCCCGGCAGCTACCCGATCGCACCGGTGGTCGACGGCGGCTTTCTGCCACTGGACCCGTTGGACGCCATCACCGCGAGCAGCGCTCAGGCGGTGCCGCTGATCGTCGGCACCAATCGCGATGAATGCACCCTGTCCCAGTTCGACGCGACTGTGCCGACCACCGCGCCCGTGCTGCGCGCCGCGCTGGAGCGCTGCGGCGCCGACTACGAGCGAGTGGTCGCCGCCTACCCCGGCTATCCGAAGCGGGCGGCCGCGATCCAGGTCAGCACGGACTTCGTGCTGTGGGGGCCGATGCAGGCGGTGCTCGAAGGGCACAGCGGCCGGGCCCCCACGTTCTGCTACCGCTTCGACTTCGCACCGCGCGCGTTGCGCCTTGCCGGGTTGGGGGCCATTCACGGGATCGAACTGCTGCCGGTGTTCGGTGGCGTCGACAGCGTGCCGGCACGGCTGTTGACGCTGGTCGGCGGGCGGCAGGGATTTCGCGCCGTGCAGGGCGAGATCCAGGACAACTGGTTGGCCTTCACCCGTACCGGCCGGCCGCTCGCCTCCTGGCCGCAATACACGGTGGCGCAACGGAACACTCGCATCATCGACCATCCGTCGCGCATCGAGGTGGACCCGCAGCGGGAACGCCGGCTGGTCTGGGAAGGAATCCGCATCCCCGCCGCGGAATGAGCCATGCGATGGTCACGGGGCACGTTCGCCGACGCACTCGCTTCGACTCCCCGAAGCTCAACACCGCCTTCGTTCTGCTCCCCTGACCTGGTCACTCACCCTGGGTGTGCCGTACGCACTCGGCGACTAGGTCCCGCAGGCTGCCCGTGCGTTCCATGGCCCTCCGCTGTTCGCGGGCGCCGTTGCCCCGGTTCATCAGCTCGGCAACGGTCTCTTCGGCGAGGTCCGCGTCACCGCTGTCGATCAGTGCGTCCCCGGCGTGCTCCAGCAACGAGCGCACCACGTACCTGGCGGGCCGGGGCCGCATGGTCGCGGGGTCGAGCAGATCCTGGTCCAGGCCCCACCGGGCGGCCTGCCAGGCGGCCAGCCGCAGCAAGCTGACACTGTGGTCGAGCGGTGGCCTGCCCGACCGCCAGCCGCGGGCCGCCGTGTCCACCAGGGCCCGGGCCAGTGCGGCGACGAGGACGGCGGTGTTCGCGCGCAGGCACACATCCGCCACGCGGATCTCCACCGTCGGATAACGCGCGGACGGGCGCGCGTCGAAGTACGCCATCGCCTCGTCCAGGATGACCCCGGTGGCAATCATGTCCGCCACCCGCCGGTGATACTGCTCAGCGGAGCCGAACAGCTCGGTCGGTCCCGCCGACGGCCATCGTGCCCACACGCGGCTGCGATAGGCGGCGTAGCCGGTGTCCTGGCCCTGCCAGAACGGCGAGTTGGCGCTGAGCGCGCAGAGCACCGGGAGCCAAGGACGCAACCGGTCGACCACGGCCACGCCCTCCTCGTCGGACTCCACCGACACATGTACGTGGCAGCCGCATACCATCTGCTCCTGGGTGGCGATCCCGTAGCGCTCGGCCAGCCACTGGTAGCGCTCGTTGACGCTGATCGACGGGCTGGCCGGCACTGGGGAAGTTGCGAGCGCCGCGACCGAGCACCCGATTTCGCCTGCGTGTCGTGCGGCCTCCTTGCGGCAGCGCACGATCTCGGCGCCGAGGGCCGCCATGTTCGACTGCGGGTGCGTGGCGAACTCCAGCATCTGCCCGAACAGCTCCTTCTCGAAGACGTGCTGGCCGGGATCGCCCAGTGCGGCACGGGCGAGGAGGGCGGCTGACAGCGCCTTCGGCTCCCCGCTGTCGGGGTCGACCAGAAGGAGTTCCTCCTCCACTCCTACGGTGCGCACCTGATGCTGCCCTTCTGTCCGTGCCCCGGAGTCGTCTGGCACCAACGGCCCGTCACACCTCCGTACCCCACCGACCGGCCCCGGGAGAGACGCCGCGACACCTGCGGGAATCGGCGCCCGCACTGCCGGCTGCCCCCTCACGGGGGGAGCAGCGTCCCCAGTGGTCCCAGGTCGATGTTGAGGTCTGCCAGGGTAAGGCCGTAGTGGTCGCACAGTTCGGACATCCGGTCGTGGAGCAGCATCAAGGTCAGACCGAGCCGTTCTTCCTGCTCCTCGGTGAGGCCACCCTCGTCGACCCGGTGCAGGGCCTGTCGCTCCATCAGCTGGCGCAGCAACTCGACGATGGTCAGGACCAGTTTGACCAAGTCCCGTTCCACCGTGTCCGGATCGGCGCGCAGTCGCCGTGCGGCGGTCTGTCCCCCGCTGGACCTCGGCGCGGAGACCTCGTCAGGCCGAGCGGGCAGCAGCGAGAACGCCCTGGTCGCGGCCTCGGCCACCTCCCGCTGCCGGTCAACGGGCGGGCCATCACCCGGACTTGTCACGGTGACCGCCCCCCGCTCCTCGGCGGATACATCGTCGCCCACTGGTCGTCCAGCTGCTCACGGATGGAGACGACCACGGCACGCAGCGAGATCCTCACCAGGTCGATGTCCGAGATGGACAGTACAAGATCGCCAGTGAGGACCACACCGCCGCTCAGCAGCCGGTCCAGCAGATCGATCAGCGCGACTTGCGGCTGAACGACCGGGCGATCGTCGTACCCGCCGTACTCGCTCACCGCTGCCTTGCTCCTTCCTGCTGCTCGTCGGGCGCAAGCGGCGCGGTGAAGGAATACGGCGCCCAGGGGCCCGTGACCTCCACACGGATTCCCGGCAGACCGTCCGCAGCGTGCAGCATCCGGCTGCGGAACTCCTCCGCCAGACGGCGGGGCACCAGATAGGCGTCATTGGCCACGTTCTCGCCCGGCACCTGCGCCAGGCCCCCCTGCTGCGGCCGGTGCCGGGTGTGCTGCACCGCCACGCCGCGGGCTTCGTACTCCGTCCGCTGCACGGCCTCCTCGGCGAGCCGCCACACGTCCTCACGAGCCTGCCGCTGATGCCGTCGGCTGCGCAGGTATGCGCGACCGGGATTCGTCTCATCCGCCGGACCGCCGGCGGCCGACGGCGCGGGCGGGGGCTGTCCAGGCACCTCGGCGTACACCTTCACGCCCCACTCCACATGGTCGGTGAACCGGTCGAGCAGCGCGGTGAAAACCACCTCATGCTCCCTCAGCATCTCCCGCACACGGTGCTCGTCGACATACACAGTGGCCAGCCTCAGCGGCAGGACCGTGGTGTGCTCGGTCAGGGTTTCGATGACCAGGTGGTGCGCCCGGGCCGTCGCCTCCAGCCACCGCAGGTCCTCCAGGTTCACCTTCAGGGCCGCCTCCGAGAACTGGTCCCGAGGCACCGCGCTGACCCCGGCGGCCACCGCGCCGGCATGAACCAGGGTGACGGGCGCGTCCGCCACCCCCCGAACGTCCGCCAGAACCGTCCGCTCCAGTGCGGCGGATGACGATCCCAACACCGCGTACGCGTAGCACAGCTGCTCGTCCACCGGCCTCAGCTCCGGTCTTCGTTGCCCCGGGCCTCCTCGACGTTCCGAACCCTGCGGGGCTTACGGCGTGGTTCGGCGTGCGACTCCTGCGGTTCTCGCCGGACCCGCTCGGCGTCGCGGGAGCCTCGTGGGCCGCTGGACTGGCTTCCGGCCAGCTCCCGCGGGGACTCGGCGAGCTGACTGCGCAGCTCCTCCACCTCAGCGCGCAGCTGCTGGTTCTGCTCTTGGAGGCTGTGCCGGCCGTCGGCGCGGGACGACAGGGCGGGATCGCGCTCCCACCAGTCGATGCCGATCTCCCTTGCCTTGTCGACGGACGCCACCAACAGCCGGAGCTTGATGGTGAGCAGCTCTATGTCGAGCAGGTTGATCTTGATGTCACCGACAATCACGATGCCCTTGTCCAGGACGCGTTCGAGGATGTCGGCCAGGTTTGAGCCGCCGCTCTCTTGACCATACGGGTACAAGGCCCGCGACGACCTGGGGGCAGGGGGCTCGAACTCGGTCACGGCACACTCGACCTCGTTTCCCGGATCTAAGTGCGGCGCCGACGCGTCTTGGGGGCCTCTTCCTCACCCTCGTCGTAGCGGTCGTCGGCCGCTCGCTCTTCCTCGTCCTCCTCGTCGGGCTCCTCGTCTTCCTCGTACTCGGCCTCGGGCTCCTCTTCCTCCTCATACTCGTCCTCGCCCTCCTCCGGCTCCTCTTCCTCTTCGTACTCCTCGCCACGTACCTCCGGCTCCTCGCCCCCGGTTTCTTCCTTCGCTTCCTCCTCCTCGGCCTCCTCCGCACTGCGGACCACCTCCCCCTCCTGGATCTCCCCGCGCCAGGCGCCGGTGGCCTCGCCGCGCATCATGACAAAGGTGCGGTAGAGCTTGAGATCGAGCCGGGTGCGCCGCCCCTGTGCCCGCATCAGGCCACCGACTCGCTCGACCACGCCCTTGGGGAAGTACTCCAGGACCAGTAGCACCTTGGTGAGGTTGTTCGTGAGCGGGTGGAAGGTGACGACGCCCTTGGTCGTGGCCTTGTCGCCTTCGGTGGTCCAGGCGATCCGCTCGTCGGGCACCTGTTCCGTGATGATGCCCCGCCAGCGGCGGCTAGCACTGGCGATCCGCACTTCCCAGTGGGTCGTGATGTCGTCCTCTTGCTCCACATGCTTGACCCCCTTGGCGAACCGCTCGAACTCCGTGAACTGCGTCCACTGGTTGTAGGCCTCGCGTACGGGCACGCCCACGTCGATGTCCTCGATGATGCAAAGACCCTTACCGATGCCGTCGGGGTGCTTCTCGTGCCGCTTCCCTGTGACATCCTTGGCCTTGTCCAGCAGCGTGTCCTTCGTGTGGGAGGCCGTCGCGGTCAACGCCTCACCCAACGGTGAGCCTGCGAGGAGCTTCTTGCCGCCCTTGGCGACGGCACTGGTCAGCAAGCCGGGGCCGAGGTGGGCCTCACCCAGCTTGCGCGCCCCTTCGCCCAGGCGGTGGCCCACGCCTTCGAGCATCAACTGAAGGCGTGCCTCGACATAGCTTTCCAGCTCTTCCTTCAGCCGGTTCGCGCCGGGGTCCTGCCGTGCCTGCTCGCGGACCTTGCTCAGGGTGCCGGCACCTCCCGACTTGCCCTCAGCCATCATCCGGCCTCCTCCATCATGCCGAGTCGCTCTTCGAACGGCTCCGGCCGACCGTCGTCCTCTTCCTGCGCGGCTCGTCCTTCTGAGCCGACCCGCGGTGCTGCGCACTCCTCCCGCGCCCCTGGCTTCCTTGAGATTCCTCGTCCTGGCGCGCCTCTTGTGCGTTCTCTTCTTCTTCGTTCTCTTCTTCGTTCCCTTCGTCCTGGTCCCGCTCGCCGTCCGGGTGCGCCCTTTCGTGCAGTCCCGCGGTGCGCTCGTGCAGGGCGTCGGCCAGGCTGTCGGCCTTCGCCGAGAGCACAGCGGTGGCGGCATCCTTGCCGGCGCCCGCCAGCTCGCTGCGCACTTGCTTACTGACGTTGCTGAGGAAGGGAGACTCCTGGAGGACCTTGGCGACCTGGCCTGGCTTGATCCGTGATCCGGCCAGCATCGCACCCAGGCTCAGGGCGAGCTTTGCCTTCTTCGTCCGGCCCAGCACATAACCGCCGAGGACAGCCGCGCCGATCTTGGCGTTGTTCATGATTCCGTCTTCCTCCATGCCCACGGCTCACAGCCCGCTTCGCCCGCCGCGCCGCAGCCGGTAGGCCCTGATGTCCTCCATGTGGTGCAGCAGTTCCTCCTCGCTCCGTGCGAACTCCTCGTCGTCGATACGGCCTTCTGCCCGCGCGCGCTCCAGCCTCACGAGTTCTTCCTGTACGGGAGCAGGGTCGTAGAACTCCTCCTCAGCCGTACGAGCGACCTTGTCCAGCACCCAGCCGATGCCCCGTAGGGGAGCGAACGGAAGTGCCAGGATCTCGGTGACCAGTCCTGCCATTCCGCCTCCTTGTGACTCGTGCTGTCGTCCGCACCGGTCAGTCGAAACGGGCTCAGCTGAAGCTGTACGGCGGCAGCGGTCCACGTACCCGCAGTTCGATGTCCTCCCCGTAGCGCTGTGCCAACTCCCGAGTGGCCTGGGTGAACTCCTCCGACTGTTTGCCGTCCACCAGGAAGGACACGTTCACGAAGTACTGCTGGGACGGCTCGGAGAGCCGTTCGGCCACAGCCAGCGGCCGCAGGGCGGCGACGACGTCGGCGGCGAGTGCCTCCTGCCGACTCTGCACCTCCTGTGCCACGAGCTGGCCGAGCGCCAGCCGGTCCTCCTGTGTCCCGCCGCCCTCGCGGGTCGCCTCGTTCAACGCGCGGGCCTGTTCGTTCTCCTCGAGGACGGCGCGTAGGACCACCTCCTCGCTCTGGATGCCCTTGACGTTGAACTCCGCCCGCCCGTTGAGCTCGTCGAGGCGCTGGCGGAACTCCTGGCTGCGCTGCTCCAGCACGGCCCGTACGGCGTCCTCGTCCGGAGCGACGGACCCGAAACTCAACGGCAGGATGGTGCCCGCGGCCCACAGGTGCTCCTGGACCCCGAGATGCGCGTCCAGGTCCCGGCGTGTGACCGAAAGGTCCTCCGGGGTCTCACTGACGACAGCGCACAGCTCACCACTGCACACAGAGTGCAACTCGGAGGGTGTTTCGCCTACGCCCTTGGCACCGTCCAGGTCCAGCGGATGCCCGGACTTGGTGATCGCGTACACGTACACGGACATCGGCTCGCTCACTCCTCTCGATCCTTCGAGGAACGGCGGCTCGAGCCGCGTTCGGCGTGGTCATGCTCCTTCTCACGCCTGCGCTCGGCGTCATCACGCGCCTTGTGGAGCGATTCGGCGAAGGCGTCTACGGCGCCGGTCAGCGCCCCTTTGGCCTTCCCTCGCGCGCCTCCCTCCTCGACGCTCTGGACGATGTCCGTCAGCTGGGCGGGGGCCTTGCGGCCCGACTCCAGATCCAGCCGGTTGCAGGCTTCGGCGAAGCGCAGATACGAGTCCACGCTGGCGACGACGATGCGTGCGTCGACCTTCAGGATTTCGATGCCCACGAGGGACACCCGTGCGAACACGTCGATGACCAGACCCCGGTCGAGGACGAGTTCCAGCACGTCATATAGGGTGCCTGTGCCGCCACCGGCCGGCGCGGCAAGAGCGCCACCTTCACCCTGTGGCACCAAACTCACGGTCTCTTTCCCCTCACGCGACGGTGGGCCGCCGTCAGCGGCCCTGTCTGCTTTTGTCGACCTGCGCGCGGGTGTACCGGCGTGTTCGCTGATACGCCACTAGCTGCCCCGCGGGGTCCAGAACGACCTTGTAGCTGGCCATCACGCTGCTCGTGTCGGGGACGCGCTCCAGCTCCACGACCTCGACCTCGGCCTCCCAACCGTCATCGGTCGGTTTCAGCGCGGAAACGGATTCTGGAGCCCGCCCCAGCAGCTCGGCCAGCTGCTGGGTTGCACCCCGCATGGCCTGGGTCGCCGACGCCCGCTCCGGGGCCGCCTTCGCCTTCCGCGACGAGGGATGTGCCTCTTCACGGTCGTTTTCCCGCTCACGGTCGTTCGTGATCGTTCACCCTCTTCCTCTGTTTCCATCATCAGCCTCGGCCACAGCCACTGCCACTGGCCGATAGTGTGCCGAGTACCCGTGTCCGCCGGATGCATAGAAATCCTGGAAGAAAATATTCCGCGGTATCCATCCCATCGTCGGCGGCCACTGCCCTGACTGTGCGGAATTCTGGGGCTGTGTGGGATTCTGGGCCTGTGTGGAAATCTGGGCCAGCCGGATCGGGACCGCGGTGCAGTTCGCCGAATGCTCGACGGTGAGTAGTCGACAGAGCGGGATGTGTGGCCGGTGTCCTCATCTGTCGGAAGTCGGCATGAGTGAGCCCTTTCCAACCTCCCGCGCCAGCTGGGCAGTTGGCCTGACAGATGAATGAATCCCCTGGTAGATGGGTTTTCGACCAAGAGAAGTCCTCGGGGACCGGCAGGCTAACGCCGCGCTGCGCCGCATCGTGGTCACCCGCATGCACCAGGACGAGCGCACCCGCGCATACCGGGAACGACGCACCGCCGAGAGGCGCGGAAAGCGCGAGGTGATGCGCTGCCTGAAACGCTATGTGGCCCGCGAGTTCTACGCGTTGATATGCGCTGACATGATCAGGCAAACCCGACGGCCTGACGATCCATCACCCCTCGCGACAACAGCTTGAAAAAGCAGCAAGAAAGTTCCGCGAAAAGGAGGCGGCATACCCAGCGGCTCGATCCCGAAGCGAGAACGTCAGTACAACCACATCAAGGAGAGCGCCGAAGAGCGTGGCGAAAGCACGAAGCGCGCGAAGAAAATCGCGGCGCGAACGGTGAACAAGGAACGCGCCCGCTCCGGTGAGTCGAGGACGGCCGGCAAGTCGTCCGTACAGGACGCGTCGTCGTCCAAGCGCGGTGGCGGGCGATCCCGCAGCGGGTCCAAGGGCCCGACGTACGACCAGCTCTACGCCGAGGCGCAGCGTCCTGAGGCGTTCACCTGGGCCTGATCGGTTACGCCGTGGTTGGCCGCCGACACTCCTGGTGACGCCCCTCTCGTCCTGACCGTCGACGCGGCACCTTGGCGCGGCATTACGGGCCTGGCGGGCACGCACGGCGGCGCGCCGGCCGTCAGGCTCTGCTCACTCGCCCATCTGCGGGTGGAACACACATATACCCAGCTCACAGCCGGGTTCGTGATCCTGGACGAGACGCTGCTGTGGGCCTCACCAGCCCTGCCCGGCGCCGTCCATGACATCCTCGCGGCCCGCCAGCACGGCATCGTCGACGCCCTCGCCGCGGTCGGCGTCAACTGCTGGGCGGACAAAGCGAATCGAGGAGCCCTTGGCGCGATTCGCACCCCTTGCTGGGGACGCTGGGAGGCTCTTTGGCCAGCGCGCAGTCTCACACGAGTCCTGCCCACGCCAACCCGGCGATCCGCGCCGGTCGCGGCGACGACGTTTGCCGCACGCACTTGAGGTCACTCGACTGGAGACCGGGCCCGACGCCACCTCGGCGCGCAGCAAACCTGTGCGCGTGTCTGCGGAGCGGCAGTCAATGTGCGCGGGTGAGCACCGGTGCGACCAGCCCGTATGCAACCACTGAGCCAGTGACTCGCTCACCGTAGGTCCGGGAGGACCAATCCACGAGGGACTCGGTCCTTTCAAGCCACCGGCACGCGGAACTCCCGATCCTACGAGTGATCGGAATCAACTACAACGTAAGGACGACTGCCATGAAGACGCCCGACGACAAGGACAAACCGCAGGTCGACGACAAAACGCGGGAACGGTCCGCAAAGCAGCGGAACATCACCGCGCCGACCCCGCCCGACGTCCGGGACGAGGGCCACGAACGCGACGACGACAACGAGCCGCCCAACCGCTCCGCTGAAGGTCCCTGACCACCGGCCGCGTCTTTGCCGATGCTCTCACCGGCGGCTCGTGCCGACGAATTCATCAGCGGCAGACGAACGTCCGGGCACACGATCGGGTTGTGCCCGAGGCGCACTCGGTCTTACTACCGACATTGGCTGGCCGTTAGTGCAGCGGGAGCCGGTTTGTCGTCAGTGCCTCGGGCAGCTTGTCCGGCGTCATCGCGCTGTCCACGCCCGTGACTTCGCCGTCGTGCACGAGGAGGACTCCGACGGCTTTGAAGACCAGCTCTTG
Source organism: Streptomyces sp. NPDC002676 (assembly GCF_053592455.1). NCBI lineage: Bacteria > Bacillati > Actinomycetota > Actinomycetes > Kitasatosporales > Streptomycetaceae > Streptomyces > Streptomyces sp. NPDC002676. The sequence continues at coordinate 104,602 of NZ_JBSFVT010000002.1, forward strand.
AGCGTGCGGGTGGGATGCCCCGACATCGCCCTGGCCTGCGACCTCGCCCGTGCATTCCACGGCCTGCTCCAACACCGCCGTGGACACCAGCTGTTGGAGTAGATGCGCGAAGCCGCCATGTACGGCCAAGCCTCGGGGATTCACGCATCGCGGCCAGAACCAACTTAGTGGTCGTCGACAGCTTGGAAACGTGCTCGCCTGTGTCCGACTGATCGGTCCTGCGAGCTGTTTCGCGGGGCCGCGCTGCCCCCGCTCGTGGAGGATGCGTGTGCGGGCGAGTGGGGGCCCGATCGAACGTGTGCGGTCCTGCCCGGAGCTGCGCGTTTCGCCCGCGGGTGGTCCGCGGGTCAGGATTTGCCGCGGCCGGTGACGAAGTCGCGGGCCCGGTCCACCAGGCCGGCCCCCGGGGCGAGGAGCTTGTTCGCGGGCGGGGTCTGAGGAGCGGAGGGGTGCGGACGGGTCGGCGCCATGGCCTTGGCCCGGCGGACCTTGTCCCCAAGCTCATCGAGCGCCTCGGAAGAACACGCCTGGCGCAGCATCGGGAAGAGGTTGTTCTCCTCGTCCTGGACATGGGCGGTCACCTCGTCCATGAGCTGCTGCAACAGCAGCATCATCTGAGGATCGCCGGCGTCCGTCTTCTCCAGCTGCTTGAGGAGCTTCTCGACCCGGCCGTGGTCCGCGATCTCCTTGTCCGCGAGCCGGTCACCACCCTCGACGTGCTCGCGCACCGCCGGGTACAGGTACTCCTCCTCGGCGACCGAGTGACGGACCAGCTCGATGGTGACCTCATCCACGAGATCACGCAGTTCCTGCCCCCTGGTCATCGCCTCCATCCGGCCGAACATCTCCTCGACCTCCCGATGGTCGGCCATCAGCTCCTCGATCACATTTCCGCCATGCCCCATCGCCTGTCCGCCTCTCGCTGGTCGTGTCAAGGCTGGGTCCGTCCCGCCCAGCAGATACGGGTTCCCTGTCCGGGTCGGCTATGCACGGTTCTGCCCAAGCTCCACCCAGTCGGGCGCCTACCCGATCACCAAGAGAATTCGCGCCGGCACAGGCCCGGACTGGCCTGCTCACCGGGGGGGCGCCGGAATGCCTGGGCGAATACGGCCTCGACTGGTGGAACGTGGTTGGCGCTGAGATTGATCACGACCGTCGCCGGTCCCTTGTGCTCCTGTGATTGGTCAGGCGCTGTTCGAACTCGATCGGTGTGGGGTAGCCGAGGGCTGCCTGTCAGCCCGTCGATCACCGTGAACGAGCGCTACCGGTGGATGTACGAGCGGTACGGGATCACCGCCCGGGAACAACTGGTGTGCGGCTGCCATGTGCCTGTGTCGGTGCAGTCCGACGAGGAGAGCGTGGCCGTGGTCGACCGGCTACGCCGCCTACCGCAGTCGTCTGTGCAGCCTCTGGCCCTCGGCTGGGCCGACAGTCACGGTCGCACGGCTGCTCAGCCGGGGGCAACGGCGCCTGCGGACAGCGGCTGCTCATGGAGCGCACGGGCAGCCTGCGCGATGTGGTCACGGAATGCGTACGACGCACCCTGGATGAGTGACACACGCGGATAAGGGAGCCCGCCACTGACCGTCCAAACTGACCCGGGAGCGTGGCGGGCAGTCAGGACACCGATCTTTCGGGCTCAGGCGCCCTCACGCGGCCAGTCCTTCGCCGCAGCTGCATCGGGGGGTTGGCGGTGCCGGACCGACACCAGGCCTCTGCCACCGTGGGCGCGTGGCATGCCGAGCATGCCCGGACCTTCCGTCAGATGGGCGAGCCGGGATCTCCGGGCCGGATGCGGCCGCGCCAGCCGCCGCTTTCGCCCCCACGGGTCTCGAGGTAGTCCTTGAAGCGGCGCAGGTCGCCCTTCACCCGCCGGTCGATCACGCCCAGCGCGTCCGCACCCCTTTCGGCGATGCCGGAGGGCTCGACCTCCATCGTGAGTTCCACGCGTGTGTGCGTGTCGTCGATCCGCTCGAACCGCACCGATCCGCGCTGCTGGGTCTCCCCTGCGATCGACCGCCAGGTGATGCGGTCGTCCGGCAGCTGGTCGATGATCTCAGTGTCGAACTCGCGCCGTACCCCACCGATACTGGTGGTCCAGTGGTTATGCCGGTCGTCGAGCTGCCTGACCTCCTCAACGCCTTCCATGAAGTTGGGGAAGTCTTCGAACTGGGTCCACTGGTTGTAGGCGATACGGAGAGGGGCCTCCACGTCGACAGTTTCCTTGACGGTGCTCATAGATTCCTCCTTGTCAGCCCGTCGTCTGCGTGGCACCGAGTACCCCGGAAGAGCGCGGTGAAGACAACTGCCCGTCCCCCGGAAGCCCGCTGGGGGCACCGTCTTGTGACACGCTTTGGAGCCCAGGGCCGACCGCGCCCTCGCTCCCCCACCCGCCCGGCACCTCTCCGTCGACTCCGTCGACGTCGCCGAGGTCACCGGCGACACGACAGCCAAGCTGACCGCGACGCGCACATGCGGGTACGGCCACCTCCGCCGACCGCCGCCGGTGTGCGGTGGGGCTGCCAGCCGAGTTCGCCACCGGAGCGGAGCCGCCCGTCCCGATCGTAGGCGCGGTGCGGGTGAACGTCCGAACCCCGTTCCATCCACGTACGTCCCGGGTCGCCTGGCGGGCGAGGTTCCGCCACGGTGCCGAACTCCTCTTCACCCGGCTCTCACTCTCACCCGTCGCGAAATGGTCGTGGCCGCGGCCATCGACGCGGACCGGGCCCCGCAACACCATGGCGGGTGGGCTGCTCTGCGAGTTGCTGGATGGCCGCTCGCTCGTGGGGGACGGCCTTTACGAGCCTCGCCGCCTCGTATCGGTGGTTCGCGAGGGGGCGGGTAAGGGCCCGCTGGAGATGTGCGAGATCCAGAGGGGTCTCGACATGTCCACACACAAGGCCCCACCGGACACCGGCACCACCCGCCCAGCCGTGTTCGACATGGACGCTGCATGTGGTGACCTGGTGGGAGGCGTTCCGCCGAGCCGGACACGTGGTGCCGACGCATGCCATCCACCGGGCGATCGGACTCGGTTCCGACGACCTCGTAGCCCATCTGTGGGGAACTGAAGCACGGCGCACAGGGCGCTCTACGCCCAGTACTTCGAGCGGCTGGTCGCGCTACCCGGCGCGGAACGCCTGCTGCGGCGCCTGGCCTCCGACGGCTGGAAGGTCGTTCTGTCAGCGACATGCTGGCGGGCAGCCGCGCGGGCGTGCTGTGCGAGGCTCTCCTGTGCGGAGGCACTCCCCGCGCGGACCTGGAAAAGGCGGGCGCCGAAGCAGTGTTGGCATATAGGAGCTGGACCTGAGGGCGGTGTGCGCGCGACCAGCCTGGGCATCGCGTCGCCCACCTGGCTTGGCCGGCCGTTCTCAGCGGCTCCGCGCGTGCCGTCGCCTGCAACCGGAGGCGGTGGGTTGGTCACCGGAGATGGCACGGCGCAGATCCAGTCACCTCGTACTCACCGTCGTCGAACTGCTGCGGCAGCCCATGAAGCGGCAGGCGCTGGTCCGCTTTGAAAAGGGCGACTGGTGCGAGGCGCAGGAGGAGCCCATGGACTCATCGTGATGCTGCCCGGCAATCGGATGACCGAACTGCGCGAACTCCATCGACCACGCCCCGGACGACCTCAACCTCGGCCTCGGGCCGCTCGTCCCTGACAGCACAAGTCACCGGGAGCGGCTGCGGCGATCTGGCCGCGCCCAGCTGTGCTGACGTTGAACGCTCGACGAGGAGGGCTCCCTCCGCGAACGCGCGCACGCACCCGGTTAGGCCTGCCGGCCCGCCGGGTACCCGGCGCGTCCAGGACCGCCGACATGTTTCGAGACAGGAGGCACGATGGCCGGCTTCGGATATTTCCTGTCGTGTGAGGAGCACAGCCCGGCGGAGCTCGTCGAGCAGGCGCGCATGGCCGAGCAGGCCGGTTTCGAGTCGCTGTGGATCTCGGACCACTATCACCCGTGGAACGACCAGCAGGGCCAGAGCCCGTTCGTGTGGTCAGTCATCGGGGCTCTGTCGCAGGCGGTGTCGCTGCCCGTGGAGACGGCGGTCACCTGTCCGCTGCTGCGCACCCACCCCGCGGTGATCGCCCAAGCGGCCGCGACCAGCGCGGTCCAGCTGGGCGGGCGTTTCAGGCTGGGCGTGGGCACTGGCGAGGCGCTCAACGAGCACATCCTCGGCACGGTCTGGCCGGAGGCGCCGGTACGGCTGGAGATGCTGGAGGAGGCCCTGCAGATCATCCGACGGCTGTTCACCGGTGAGGAGACAAGTCACCACGGCAAGCACTACACCTTGGAGAACGCCCGCCTGTACACACTTCCGGACGAGCCGGTGCCGATCGATGTGTCGGCCTTCGGCCCGCAGGCCGCCGAGGTCGCCGCCCGCATCGGTGACGGGCTGATCACCATGGCGCCCGACGAGGCCGTGGTGGAGCGCTTCCGGCGTGGTGGGGGCGGGAGCAAGCCAGTGTGCGGCGGGCTGAAGGTGTGCTGGGGCACCGACGAACGGGAGGCGGTCCGCACCGCGCACCGCCTGTGGGCAAACGAGCAGCTGCCCGGCGAGCTCCCGCAGGTCCTGCCGACTCCGCGACACTTCGAGCAGGCGTCCGAGCTTGTCACCGAGGAGCGGGTGGCGACGGCCGTGCGGTGCGGCGCCGACCCGGACGCTCACGTCGAGGCGCTGTCCGCGTTCGTCGACGCGGGCTTCGACGGCGTGTACGTCAACCAGATCGGCAAGGACCAGCACGGCTTCTTCGACTTCTACCGCACCAAGGTCCTGCCCCGGCTCCGGAGCTGACCGCACAAGGTGGTGAACACCGTGCCCGAACCCGCGGAGACCGACAGCAGCGCGCTCGTCGTGATCGACATGATCAGCACGTACGCCACGAGGACGACGAGCTGCTCGTCCCCTCTGCCGGCCGCATAGTGCCGGTCGTCGCGGACCTGATCGGCCGGGCCCGGGATGCGGACGTGCCGGTCGTCTACGCGAACGACAACTTCTGCTGGAGCACTTCCCCACCCAACTAAAGGCCCTGGACGGCCGGATGGCCCAGCTGCGTCGACTCGTCCCAGCGCGGATGTGGCACCGCCGGGCGCCCGGCCCGGCCGTCGTTCCGTTCACGGCACGGCGATCAGGTCGGCTGAACGGCGAGCAGGCAGGTGTCGTCGTCGGTGTCGGCGATGTCACAGGCCAGCAGATGGTCCACATAGCCCTCGAGGTCGTCCACCGGGCGGCTGGCGGCGGCGAGGAGCTGTTCGAGGGCTTGCTCCATGCTGCTGTCGCGGCGCTCGATCAGGCCGTCGGTGTACATCAGCAGGATGTCCTGCCGCTGCAGCTCGTGCCGGGTCTCCTCGTACGAGGCGGCATCGACAGCGCCCAGCAGCACGCCGTCCGGCGGCATGAGGGCTTCGGCCTTCCCTCCGCTGACGAGGATGGGCGGCATGTGTCCTGCATTGGCCCAGCGCAGGGTGCGGGCGGCGGGATCGAACAGGCCGCAGACGACTGTCGCGGTGACCTGCTCGGTGAGGCAGCAGGCGACGCTGTTCAGCCAGGAGAGCAGTCGGCCCGGCCCGGCACCGGTGATGGCCAGGCCGCGCAGAGCGTTGCGCAGGACGACCATGCCTGTCGCGGCACCGATGCCGTGGCCGGCGATGTCGCCGACCGTGAGCAGTACCCGGCCATCAGGCAGTTCGACGGCGTCGTACCAGTCTCCGCCGACCCGCTGGTCCTCCTCCGCCGGGCGGTAGCGCACGGCGACCCGCAGTCCCGTCCTGTACACCGGGTGTGCCGTCGGGGGCATGATCGCCCGCTGCAGCTGCCGGGCCAGGCGGTGACGCTCCGCGGCCTGCTGCTCGGCACCCGCCAGCCGGTCCCGGGTGGCGGCCAGCGCGACCTCGGTCCAGCGGTGGGGGGAGATGTCCTGGTACGCGCCGCGTACTGCGACCAGAAGCCCCGAGGCGTCGCAGAGGGGTTCGGCGACCACCCGCAGGTGGCGGACCACCCCGTCGGCGCGCCGAAGCCGGAAGGTGATCGCGCTCTCCTCCCGCTGGTGCAGCACGGCGTGCAGGAAGCGCCCCACGGCGCCGGTGTCGTCGGGGTGCGCATGTGCGGAGAGCTGGTGCAGCGGCACCGGGGCCGCGCCGGGCGTCAGCCCGTACAGGGTGGACAGTTGTTCGGTCCAGGTGATCTCACCGGTGGTCAGGTTCTCCTCGAAGGCGCCGATCTGGCTGATCCGCTGGGCGTGCTCCAGCAGCTCGGCCAGCCGGGCGTCGCCCTCCGGGAACCGCCAGCTGAGCAGCACCACATCGTCAAAGCGGGCCAGCCCCACGACAGCGACCACGGCCGGTGGCGCCGGGCTGCCCGGGAAACTGAGCACCATGCTCTGGCTGCGATACGGAGCCCCTGTGCTGTGCACCCGCTTGATCTGCTCGAACAGCCCGCCCTCCGCAGCGAACAGCGGATACGCCTCCAGCAGCGGCAGCCCGGTCAGCGAGCCGCGGGGACGGCTGGCCGGGTCGGTGAAGCGCTCGTTGGTGTGCTCGATCATGAAGTCGGTGATCCGGCCGTCACGGTCCCGCAGCGGCCGTAGCAGGGCGGCGGAGTCCAGCAGACCGTCGACCAGTCCGACGAACCAGGCGGCGGCTCCGCCGGGCGGGCTGCCCGGCTCCACGTCGTGGTCGGAGAGTGCCAGGGCGCACAGCTGGGCCAGGGCGTCCAGCTGCCGCTGGAGGGCGAGCGCGGGCTGGGGGCCGGGCCAGTGGACCTCCAGGACGCCCACCAGCTGCCCGCCGTCTTGGGCAGGCACGACGGCCCGTGTGCCGCTGCCGCCGCCGATGGTGGGCGGCAGCACGTCGCCGGACTCCCTGATCCACAGCGTTCGGTCCTCGGCGATGGCCTGTTGGGCCGGGATGCCGAGCCCGGGCGGGACATAGCGCCAGCGGGCAGCCTCGGCGGGGCCGAAGCCTGCCTCTCCCGCCAGCATGAGGGAGCCGTCGGGGGCGGCCGACCACACGGCGGCGGCGGTGGCGCCCAATGGCTTCAAGGCCCGGTCGAGGAGGGCCCGGGCGAGCGCCTGCGTGTCGTCACCGGCCAGGATGGCGCCGGCCTCCGCCGTACGCAGCCGCAGGGCGGCCCCTGCGTCCTGCGGACCCTCGGCTCCCTCTGCCGTCCGGCCGGTGTCAGGTGTGGCCCGCGCGGCACGGGCTTCCGCGACCGCGCGGGCGGTGGCGTCCGAGGCGGCCTGGTCGACGATGTCGGCGGCCAGCTCGGGCAGGGTCATCCGGGCGTCGGAGGCGAGCCTGTGCAGCTGCCGCGCGGCTTCGGCCGGAGCGCAGTTGAGCCGTTCCACCAGGATGCCCTCTGCGAGTTCCACCAGAACCCGGGCCTCGCGGTCCTCACGCAGGGCGCGGATCTCGGTCCTCAGCCGGTCGACGGCGGCAGCCAGCCCGGCCACTCCGTCCTCACCGTGCGGTGCGGGACCCATGCCCGGTTCGGAAGGGGGCCGCTGCCGCGCGGGCTCGCGCTGCTGCTCCACCATGGGGTGCTCCTCGGCCCGGGGACCAGGCGGGCGACAGCTCGCCCGGTACCCACCCCAAGCACATCACAGGTCGAGCCAGCGGCGCATGCAGTGGACCAGCTGCTGCGCGTCGACAGGTTTGGGCACGTAGTCGTCGGCCCCGGCGGCCAGGCACTTCTCCCGATCACCGGACATGGCCTTGGCGGTGACCGCGATGATCGGCACACGGCGGCTCCTGGGCATGGCGCGGATCGCCGCGGTGGCGGCGTAGCCGTCCATCTCCGGCATCATTACGTCCATCAGGACCAAGTCGACGTCCTCGTCGGCCAGTGCCTCCACGCCTTCACGGCCGTTCTCGGCATGCAGGACGCGCATGCCGTGCAGCTCCAGGATGCCGGTGAGGGCGAATACGTTGCGGGCATCGTCGTCGACGATCAGTACGGTGCGGTCGGCCAGCGGGTCGGCCTCCTGAGGTGCGGGCGGCCTCGTTTCCGGGACGTGGACCAAGGGCACGGCCTCGCCGGGGCGCTCGGCGGTCAGATGCAGCACGATGCGTTCGCGCAGTTCGTCCAGACTGGTGAGCACTTCGAGCGGTTGGGCGCCGGCCCGGGCCCTGAGGCGATGCTCCTCCTCGACCGAGGACGCCGGGTGGCTGCAGTGGACCAGGACGGGGACGTGGCGCAGGGCCGGGTCGGCGCCGAGGAGATGCAGCAGTTCGCCCGCACCCTCGCCGGGCAGGCCGCAGTCCACCACTGCGCAGTGGTGGGTCCGGCCGGCCAGTGCGGCTGCTGCCTCCCCGGGATCGGCGGCAGTGTCCACCCGGACGGGCGAGGGGACCCCGGGCAGACCAGCAACGGCGCTCTCGGTCAGCAGGGACAGCAGCCCTCGTGGCCCGGTCTCGACGACCAGCACGCGGCGCCCTGCGGGTGAAGCGCCGTGGGCGTCCGCTGCGAGGCCGGCTTCGCCGGGGCGTCCCAGGCCGCCGGGTGTTGTGCCACGGCGGCCGCGGGGCTCGGCGCCGGGAGCGGCTGCCGCAGGGGGCGCGGCGGCTGTCGGCGGGGCCGCGGCCTCCTGGACGGCGGGGTGCACGGTCGGCAGATAGAGGGTGAAGCAGCTGCCCTCGCCCTGGGTGCTCCGGGCGTGGATGGAGCCGCCGAGCAGGTAGGCGATCTCGCGGCAGATGGAAAGGCCCAGGCCGGTTCCTCCGTACTTGCGGCTGGTGGTGCCATCGGCCTGCTGGAAGGCACCGAAGATGCTCTCCAGGTTCTGGTCCGGGATGCCGATGCCGGTGTCGCTGACCTGGAAGGCCAGGGCGGGGCCGCTGCGGCGGACGGAGCCGGGCAGGTCGGCGGCGGCCGTGTCGACGGGTTCGATCCGCAGCGTGACACGGCCTGCCTCGGTGAACTTCACCGCGTTGGAGAGCAGGTTGCGGAGCACCTGTCGCAGCCGGGACTCGTCGGTGACCAGTTCGGAGGGGACTCCGGGTGCCGTGACGACCTGGAACTCCAGCCCTTTCTGAAAGGTCAGGGGGCGGAAGGCGCCCTCCAGGTAGTCCAACAGCTGACGCAGCCGGAAGCGCTCGGGACTGATGTCCATCTTCCCCGCCTCGACCTTGGACAGGTCGAGAATGTCGTTGATCAGCTGGAGCAGATCGGAGCCGGCGGAGTGGATGACTTCCGCGTACTCCACCTGCTTCGGGGTGAGGTTGCGGCTGGGGTTCTGGGCCAGCAGCTGGGCGAGGATGAGCAGGCTGTTGAGCGGGGTCCGCAGCTCGTGGCTCATGTTGGCCAGGAACTCCGACTTGTACTTGGAGGCACGGGCGAGCTCCCGGGCCCGGGCCTCGAGCTCCTGCCGCCCCTGCTCGATCTCCAGGTTCTTCGTCTCGATGTCGCGGTTCTGCCTGGCCAGCAGCGCGGCCTTCTCCTCCAGCTCGGCGTTGGAGTGCTGCAGTTCCTCCTGGCGGACCTGAAGTTCCTCCGAACGGGCCTGAAGCTCGCCCGCGAGGCGCTGGGACTCGCCCAGGAGCTCGTCGGTGCGGGCGCTGGCGATGATGGTGTTGACGTTGACGCCGATGGTCTCCATCAGCTGATCCAGGAAGTCCCGGTGCACTGGGGTGAAGCGGCCGGTGGAGGCCAGCTCGATGACGCCGAGCACCTGCTCCTCCGCCATGACGGGCAGCACCACCAGGCTGGCGGGGGCCGCAGCGCCCAGCCCGCAGGAGACGGTGACGTAATCGGCTGGGACGTCGTCCACCGCAATGGTGCGTCGGCTGCGGGCGGCCTGGCCCACCAGCGACTCGCCGAGCCGGAACCGCGTGGGGCGGCGAAAGCCCTCGGGGCGTCCGTAGGAGTCGATGAGGCACAGCTGCACGCCTTCGGGGGTGTCCTCGGCGAGGAAGAAGGCGCCGTACTGGGCGGAGACCAGCGGCACCAGCTCGTCCATGATCAGCCTGGCGACGTCGGCGAGATCGCGGCGGCCCTGTATCAGGCCGGAGATCCGGGCCAGATTGGTCTTGAGCCAGTCCTGCTCCTGGTTGGCCCGGGTGGTCTGGCGCAGCGACTGCACCATGGCGTTGATGTTGTCCTTGAGCTCGGCGACCTCTCCTGAGGCGTCCACGGTGATGGAGCGGGTGAGGTCGCCCTCGGCCACCGCACTGGTGACCTCGGCGATGGCGCGGACCTGCCGGGTGAGGTTGCCGGCCAGCTCGTTGACGTTCTCGGTGAGCCGCTTCCAGGTGCCGGAGACGCCCTCCACTTCGGCCTGACCGCCGAGGCGGCCCTCGCTGCCGACCTCGCGGGCCACCCGGGTCACCTCCGCGGCGAAGGAGGACAACTGGTCGACCATGGTGTTGATGGTGGTCTTGAGTTCCAGGATCTCCCCGCGGGCGTCCACGTCTATCTTGCGGGTGAGGTCGCCGCCCGCGACGGCGGTGGTGACCTGGGCGATGTTGCGGACCTGGCCGGTCAGGTTGTTCGCCATGGAGTTGACGCTGTCCGTGAGGTCCTTCCAGGTGCCTGCCACATGCGGCACCCGGGCCTGGCCGCCGAGGATGCCGTCGGTGCCCACCTCGGACGCCACCCGGGTCACCTCGTCGGCGAACGCGGACAGGGTGTCGACCATGGTGTTGATGACCTCGGCCAGGGCGGCGACCTCCCCCTCGGCCTCGACGACGATCCGCTGGGAGAGGTCGCCCCGGGCAACGGCGGTGGCCACCTGCGCGATGTTCCGCACCTGGCCGGTGAGATTGGACGCCATGACATTGACGTTGTCGGTGAGGTCCTTCCAGGTGCCGGAGACCCCGCGGACGGTGGCCTGGCCGCCGAGGTTGCCCTCGGTGCCCACCTCGCGGGCCACCCGGGTCACCTCGTCGGCGAACGCCGAAAGCTGGTCGACCATCGTGTTGATGGTCTCCTTGAGCTCCAGGATCTCCCCTCGGGCGTCCACGGTGATCTTCTGGGAGAGGTCGCCGCAGGCAACGGCGGTGGCCACCTGCGCGATGTTCCGCACCTGAGTGGTGAGGTTCCCCGCCATGGCGTTCACCGAGTCGGTGAGGTCCTTCCACGACCCCGACACGTCCGGCACCCGGGCCTGTCCGCCGAGGCGGCCCTCGCTGCCGACCTCGCGGGCCACCCGGGTCACCTCGGAGGTGAATCGTGACAGCTGGTCAAGCATGCCGTTGAAGACGGTGGCGATCTCGCCGAGCAGCCCGCCGCCGTCTTCGGGGATCCGGGTGCGGAAATCACCGTCCCGCACCGCAGTGAGACCGGCGAGCAGGCGGCGCAACCCGGTTTCGTCCATCTGGCAGGCCACACTCGTAGGTTCGCCCCGCGTGGCCGCTCCGGAAGCCTCAGCCATCTCCGCTCCCGCCGTACTGATCCGCCACTGGCCGGCCGGAAGGCTACCTGGAGGTTGCGGCACTGGGCGCGACCCGGAGGCTGCCTGGCGGTCGCCCCGTCGTCTCCAGTGTGCCGCCGACGAGGAATGGCGGACAGCGCAGGCCCTTGCGTGAGCAATGCGTGAACGGACGCTGCGGCACATGGCGTCACGGCTTGGACCGGCCGACAAGGCGCACGTCGCTGACTTTGAAGTCCTTCAGGCCCGTCTCCTCGCGAACCTCTCGAAGGGCCGCCGCCTCCGGCGTCTCGCCTCACTGAACTTGACAAGAGGGCACTCAAGTTTTATCCAGGCTTATAGGCAGGTTGGTCCGAAATCGCAGCTGACAGCGGTCGAGGAGGTGGCCTGGATGGAGACGCCGGACCTGTATGCGTTGCTGGGGGTGGAGCCCTCGGCCACGGTCGAGGTGATCATCTCCGCCTTCCGGCGTCAGGTGCGGGAGCTGCGCCCCGACACCCGGGTGGATGCCCTCACGGCGGAACGGTTCGAGCAGCTGCGCTCAGCGTACGAGACGCTGCGCGATCCCATTCGGCGGGCGGCCTATGACCAGACGTACGAGCGGACGTACCGCAGCCCGGTCGAGTCCCCTCAGGCTCCGGCACCGCACCGGCCGCCCCTCAGGTTCATCGTCGTACTCGGCACCACAGCCCCCGAACCGCCACTGCGTGCGGGACCTGTCCGATGGGAGCCCCACAGGTGAACGAGGGCCCTGGCAAGCAGGGCATGCACGAGGAGGGAGATTCCAGATGGCGCGTCCGGTCGGTATTGACCTCGGTACGACGAACTCGGTGGTCTCGGTCCTGGAGGGCGGCGAGCCCACCGTTATCACCAACACGGAGGGAGCACGGACCACGCCGTCGGTCGTGGCGTTCGCCAAGAACGGTGAGGTGCTGGTCGGCGAGGTCGCCAAGCGGCAGGCGGTGACCAACGTGGAGCGCACCGCCCGCTCGGTCAAGCGGCACATGGGGGACCATGCGTGGCGGTTCCCGGATCACGATGACATCGACGGCAAGCGGTACACCGCGCAGGAGATCTCCGCGCGGGTGCTGCAGAAGCTGAAGCGGGACGCCGAGGCGTATCTCGCGGAGGACGTCACCGACGCCGTCGTCACCGTACCGGCCTACTTCGACGACTCGCAGCGGCAGGCGACGAAAGAGGCCGGTGAGATCGCGGGCCTGAACGTCCTGCGGATCATCAACGAGCCGACGGCGGCGGCACTGGCCTACGGGCTGGACAAGGAGAACGACCAGACGGTGCTCGTCTTCGACCTGGGCGGCGGCACCTTCGACGTGTCGCTGCTGGAGATGGGCGAGGGCGTCATCGAGGTGAAGGCCACCAACGGTGACACGCACCTGGGAGGTGACGACTGGGACCAGCGGATCGTGGATCACCTGGTCAAGCAGTTCAAGAACGGCTACGGCGTCGACCTGTCCAAGGACAAGATGGCCGTGCAGCGGCTGCGCGAGGCGGCGGAGAAGGCGAAGATCGAGCTGTCCAGCTCCTCGGAGACCAACGTCAACCTGCCCTACATCACCGCCTCTGCCGAGGGCCCGCTCCACCTGGACGAGAAGCTCACGCGCGCCCAGTTCCAGCAGCTGACGTCCGACCTGCTGGAGCGGTGCAAGGGACCGTTCCACAACGCGATCAAGGATGCCGGGATCAAGGTATCCGACATCAACCACGTGATCCTCGTGGGCGGTTCGACGCGGATGCCGGCGGTGACCGACCTGGTCAGGGAGCTGACCGGCAAGGACCCGCACAAGGGCGTCAACCCGGACGAGGTCGTGGCGGTGGGCGCGTCGCTGCAGGCAGGTGTGCTCAAGGGCGAGGTCAAGGACGTCCTGCTGCTGGACGTCACCCCGCTGTCCCTGGGTATCGAGACCAAGGGCGGCATCATGACCAAGCTGATCGAGCGCAACACGACCATCCCGACCAAGCGTTCGGAGATCTTCACCACGGCCGAGGACAACCAGCCCTCCGTGCAGATCCAGGTCTACCAGGGCGAGCGCGACATCGCCGCCTACAACAAGAAGCTCGGCATGTTCGAACTCGCCGGTCTTCCGCCCGCGCCGCGCGGTGTGCCGCAGATCGAGGTGGCCTTCGACATCGACGCCAACGGCATCATGCACGTCTCCGCGAAGGACCTGGGCACCGGCAAGGAGCAGAAGATGACCGTCACCGGCGGCTCGGCGCTCCCGAAGGACGACATCGACCGCATGGTGCGGGAGGCGGAGCAGCACGCGGAGGAGGACCGCAGGCGCCGGGAGATGGCGGAGACCCGCAACCAGGCCGAACAACTCGTCTACTCGACGGAGAAGCTCATCAAGGACAACCCCGACAAGATCCCGGCCGAGGCCAAGACCGAGACCGAGGCGGCACTGGCCGACCTGAAGGAGAAACTCAAGGGCGAGGACACCGCGGCCGTCCGCCAGGCCATGGACCGGGCGGCACAGGCGGCGCAGAAGATCGGCACGGCACTGTACGAGCAGTCGCGCACCGAGCAGCCCACGGGCGCGCAGACTCCGGGCCCTTCGGGATCGGACGACGAGGTGGTGGACGCCGAGATCGTCGACGACGAGAAGGGGGAGGCGGGCTGACGATGGACAACGGCCGGTTGCAGAACACGGACCCCACCGAGCTGCAGCGTCTGCTTCGAGAACGCACGGAGGACCTGCAGCGGGTGAAGGCCGAGTACGACAACTACCGCAAGCGGGTGCGACGGGACCGCATGGCCGTACGTCAGATCGCCGCGGCCAACGTCCTGCGCGTCCTCCTGCCGTCAGTCGTACGGACTGCCTCTTGAGACACAACTCAGCCTGGATGCTTCACGCGGGTGTCGCCCTGACCGGCCAGCCGTACTAGCGGCGATGTGCTGCGTTGGAGGCGCTGTTCGCCGACCACGCTACGCGAGTCCGTGTCAGGGAAGTTTGAGTGGCGCGGACGGGCTGGAATGAGGCACACGGACCGCCGTTGACGGGCGAAACACCTTCCTCAGGGTGAGCCGCCATGATCGGCACCCTCGGGATAACCCCACCCCGGATCCGGCAGCAGCCACCATGTCCTTCCATGACCGTGATCCGTAGCTTCGAGTGATCGGCTGGGAAAGATCGCGAGAGGATGGACCATGAGGCTGCGCGGCGGTAAGCGGCAGAAGACGGACGACCGGCTGGAGGCCCAGGGCACCCCCGGTCTCGCCGTCGAGCTGCGTGGAGTCCGGCGGGAGTACGGCCGCGGCGCCGGCGCCGTGCACGCCCTCGCGGGCATCGATCTCGCCCTGCCGCGCGGCACGTTCACCGCCGTCATGGGCCCGTCCGGGTCCGGCAAGTCCACCTTCCTCCAGTGCGCCGCCGGCCTGGACCGGCCGTCGGCCGGCTCCGTGCGCCTCGGCGGTACGGAGATCACCGGCATGCGCGAGAACCAGCTCACCGAGCTGCGCCGCAGCCGCCTCGGCTTCGTCTTCCAGGCCTTCAACCTGCTGCCCTCCCTCACCGTGGAGCAGAACGTGCTGCTCCCGATGCGCCTCGCCGGGCAGCGCCAGGACCGCCGCCGGGCGGAGGCGATGCTCGCGCAGGTCGGCCTCGCCGACAAGGCGAAGCGCCGGCCCGGCGAGCTCTCCGGCGGCCAGCAGCAGCGCGTGGCCGTCGCCCGCGCCCTGGTCACCAGCCCGGACGTGGTCTTCGCCGACGAGCCCACCGGCGCCCTCGACACCGGCACCGCCGCCGAGGTCCTCGGCCTGCTCCGGCACGCGGTGGACACCCTCGGCGCCACCGTCGTCATGGTCACCCACGACCCGGCCGCGGCCTCCTGGGCCGACCGCGTGCTGTTCCTCGCGGACGGCGTCTTCGCCGGCGGCCTCGACCGCGGCTCGACGGAGCAGATCGCGGCACGCCTGGCCGCCCTCACCTCCCGTACGGGCGCGATGGCAGGGGCCGCGGCGTGAGGAGCTTCGCCCCCAACGGCCTCGCCCGCGCGGCCGTTCGCTTCAAACCCGCGTCGTTCGCAGGCACCTTCGTCGCGCTGATGATGGCGGCGCTGATCGTCTCCGCCTGCGGCATCCTCCTGGAGACGGGCGCCCGCGCGTCGGTGCCGGCGCAGCGGTACGCGAAGACGCCGGTCGTCGCGGCGGCCGACCAGTACGCCCGCCTCGTCACGGGGAGCGGCGACAGCCGTTCCGAGTCGGCGGACCCGCTGCCGGACACAGCACGTGTGGACGCTGCGCTGGCCGACAAGGCGGCCCGCGCGCCCGGTGCAAAGGCGGCGGTGCCGGACTTCACGTTCCCGGTGCGCCAGGGCGACGGCGCGCTGACGGGCCACGGCTGGGGATCGCACGCCTTCACCGGCGCCGCGCTCACCTCCGGGGCCGCGCCCCGTACCGGCGAGGTCGTGCTCGACGCCGCCGCCGCACGGGCCGCGAAGGCCGGCGTCGGCGACACCGTCGCGCTCGAAACAGCTACCGGGCGCGCCGACTTCCGCGTCTCCGGGCTGGCGAAGGCCGGATCCGGCGACGTGGCCAAGGGCGCCACAGGCTGGTTCGCCGACGCCCAGTCCCCCGCACTCGCCGGGCATCCCGGCAAGGCCGACGCCATCGCCGTACTGGCGAGGGACGGGGCGGATACCGACGCCCTGGCCGCCGGAGTGAAGAGGGCGCTCGCCGGCTCCGGCGCCGAGGTGCACACCGGCAACGGCCGCGGCGCCGTCGAGGACCACGGGCTCGGGTACGCCAAGGAAACGCTCACCGGGCTCGGCGGCTCCTTCGGCGGGATCGCCGCCTTGCTCGCCGTCTTCACGGCGTCCGGCACGGTCGCGCTGTCCGTCGCCCAGCGCGCCCGGGAGTTCGCGCTGCTGCGCGCCATCGGCGCCACTCCGCGGCAGATCCGCCGCGCGGTCGCCGCCGAGGCGCTGCTCGTCGCGCCGCTCGCCGGGCTGGTCGGCTGCCTGCCCGGGATCGGGCTCGCGCACTGGTGGTTCGGGCAGTTGAAGGACCGCCGGGCCATCCCGGAGCCCGTGAGCCTGCACGTCTCGTGGATCCCGCTCGTCGTCGCAGTCGGCATGGGGCTGCTGACCGCGCTCGCCGCCGGCTGGGCGGCAGGGCGCCGACCCGCGAAGACCAGGCCGGGGCAGGCGCTCACCGAGGCGTCGGTGGAGCGCCTGCGACCGGGCGTGATCCGTACCGTGCTGGGCCTGGGCGCCGTTGTCGGCGGCGGGTTCCTCACCGTCGTCGCCGCCCGTTCGGCCGGGGATGACGCGGCCAACGCCGCCCTCGGCGTCGTCATGCTGTTCATGCTCGCCGTCGCCCTGCTCGGCCCGCTGGCGGCGCGGCTGTGCGCGGCGCTGTTCGGGCTTGCGCTGCGAGGCCGCGGCGCCGCGGCCTCGCTCGCCGCCGCCAACTCCCGTACGAACGCCCGTCGGCTGGCCTCCGCGATCACCCCGATCGTGCTGGCCATGGCCTTCGCCTCGACGCTCGCCTTCATGCACACGAGCGAAAGCCACGTCGCCGCGAAGCAGCTGCACGCCGGCGTCACCGCGGACCACGTCATCACCCACCCCGCCGGGCTGCCCACCGAGGCCGTCGAACGGGCCGCCCGCGCGCCCGGCGTCGACGCGGCCGTGGGCCTGCTCGACACGCAGGTGCTCGTGCCCGTCGGATCGGGCGGCGACCGGTGGCTGCAGAACTCGGCAACCCAGGGCATCTCCGGCTCCGGCGCACAGCTCGCGAAGGTGCAGGACCTCGACGTACGCAGCGGCAGCCTGGACCGTGTCGGCAAGGGCCGTATCGCCGTCGACAAGACACTCGCCACGTCGGCGAAGGTCAAGGTCGGAGACAAGCTGCCGATGTACCTGCCGGACGGCACCAGGACCAGCCCCGAGGTCGTCGCCGTGTACGGCCGCGGGCTCGGCCTCGCGACCGTGACCATGGACCGTGCGTCCCTGGCCGCACACGTCACCTCGGGCTTCGACAGCACGCTGCTGGTACGTGGCGGAGACGCGAAGGCCCTCGCCCCGCTGGGCAAGGTCACCGACGCGTCCGGCTACGCGGTCGAGCAGACCACCGACCACGAGCTCAACGCGTGGGCCAACTACACGATGGCCGCAGTCCTGGGCGGCTTCGCCGCCGTCGCCGCCGTCAACACCCTTGTGATGACCGTCCTCGACCGCCGCCGCGAGCTCGGCATGCTCCGCCTCGTCGGCGCCACCAGGCGCCAGGTGATGGACATGCTGCGCTGGGAAGGCCTGCTGGTGGCGGTGGCCGGCATCGTCCTGGGCACAGCCATCGCCGCGGCCACCCTGATCCCGATGATGCGCGGCCTGACCGGCGAGGCCCCGTACGTGCCCCCACTCGTGTACGCGGCTTTCGCCGGGGGCGCGGTGGGACTGGCGATGCTGGCAGTAACCCTGCCGGCGAGGGCGGCGCTGCGGCGCTGAGGGACGGCCTGGTACACCGCGGCGGACTGCAACAACCATCGAGGTGGACGAGGCCGTGTCCGCGTTGGCCCGTGACAGCCTGCCCAAGCTGGGCCTGCATCCCGAGATGATCGTCGGCGACGGATCCGACGGCCACCGGCCTCGACCCCGTTCGCCCGCATCCTGGCCAAACGCCGAGGCCATGGTCCCACCGCCCACAACCGAACTTACTGAACAGGAGTTCCTGACCCGCCAGTTCACGGAACTACCGTTCGTCCTGGACCTGCGGGTATCCCAGTGCCGCCAGGCCGTAACACATAAGCGGGACGGCACCCGGCCCGCCTGGGAGATAGCCAGGTACGTCTCGTGTGGGGCGGCGGCGGGTCCGGCGGAGGCGACCAGTTCGGAGTACACCTGTTCGGCGACGGCCCTCGCCGTACGGATAGCGGGCGCGTGCGGCGGTCACGTTTCAGCGCGGGTGTCCGACGCACCGCGGGTGGCGCGCCGTCCTCAACCCGGAGGAACGCACGGCCCGCCGCGGCAGCCATCGTCGAAGTGCAGCGTCGGGACCCTCAGCGCAAAATGGCCAGCGCTGGTCCGACGCCTGTGCTAGAAGCGAAGGCTCCGAAGGAGCGCCCGGCCCCGTACGAGCCGATGCTGCACCGTGCGGGATGGCGAGTCCGTTTTACCGCCGCCGACGAGCACTCCCGCAGAGAGGCATTCCACCGCGATGGCGTCGCAGTGATGCTCACCGCTGTCCGAGGCCGCGGCATCAACGGGTACTGGCGCTGGACACCGACGGTGTGCGTGCGCCGCATCCTCGTCGCCCAGACTGCCGCGTGCCGTCCGGACTGGCCTCCCCGGCCCACTCGGCGATGTTTCAGCAGTTCTTGCGCGGCAGGTCCGACAGCAGCCCAGCGCCAAGTGCCGTACCCGCCGCCCCCACCAGCAAGATCACGATCTACGGCTGGAGTGAGCGGGGCGCCCGGGTGGCCTTTCTCTGGCGCTCTTCGGGCGCATTGAGCGCCGGTGCACGGTTGTTATGGGCGAGTGCACCACGTTCCGCTGGGCGGCTATTGACAATTGCCCTTACATGCCCGGAAGCTCGAATAGAAGTCCCGCGACCACTTCCAACAAGTGGATGCAGCGGCAGATTCCCGTTACTCGCGCTGCGGTTAAAGATGTCGCGCGTCAGGGTGGTTTCCTTGTTGGTCTGCCCTGTCGCGCAATACCGTCCGTCATTGCATCCGTTGCTTTGGTGGTCCTTTCCTGGAGTTGAGAGAGATGGTTAGCGCTGCCCCTGTCGTCGGGATGGTCGACGATTGAAAGAAAGGAGGGTCAGCGTGGCCACGCACGTCCTTGCCGGTCTGGGGCAGTACGTCGATACGTATAGCCCACCCATGACCACGAGCACCCAGGAATACCACATCACCAGCGATGTCTTATTCGTGCCTGGACTCCCTTCGGCTATCCTGCCGATCGTCCTGTTGGTGTCCGCTCACCTTTCGGGCTCCAGTACCGAAAGCTGCACAAGCCCCATCACCAATCCTCAAGCCACAGGGACCCTTACTTGGTCAGATGGCTCCACAAGCTCGATGCGCCTCGTCTCTTTGACCGGTGAACGCGTAGAAGGCCACCCGATCTGCCACTCAGGGTGGACCATCACCGCTGGTCACTACGAGGGCGCAACCGTCAACACCCTGGCCGTGGCACTCGCCTCGAATGTCACCGCATGCCTGACCGGAGGAAGTATCTCCAGCGCGGCAGGCGCAGTCGTATTCGTCATCACTATGCCTTGAATAAAGCTCCTTCACCCGCGCTTCGGTGGGTGAAAGAGCTGGTGAGGCAGGATATGGGGTGACACGGTGAAGCCCCCTGGTCGCCGGCCCGTGGCGATCTCACTCATGGTGCCAACCGGCCGAGGGGCTCCGCTGGTTCCGTCGTCCGCTGTTTCGGTGATGTGCTCGTGGATGGCCTCTCTGGTTCACAGACGCGGTAAGCCCCCCGGTGGAAGCAGAGAGGAGCTGGTGACGTGGTAGCACACCTGAAGGATTGGACGGCAAGGGCATATTTTCCAGCTTCGCCCTGCCGTCGAGGTCTTGACACGGCATTTCTCGGGGAGCGTTGCGCGTGATGAACAGGCGAGAGCGCGTCATCGAGATCTCGGCTCCTGTCTCCGGGAGCCCGGTGACGCCCGGAGGCAAGGTGTTTCTGGCGTGGACGCAGCTTGCGGAAACGGTACCTGGCGATCTGTATGTGTTTCTGCGCCGAGACGGAGAAGACGTCGCCTATGTGGCGAAGGGAGTATCTGTTCCGGGGGAAAACTTCCTGAACGTGAGCCTGCCCGAGCTTCATGGGGAATACGACCTGGTCGCGACCTTCGCCGACCCTGGTTTGCGTGAAGAGCAGGTCACAGTCCGGCTGGCTACTACAGTCGGCGGTGCCACCGACAGTGAAGGTGCTTGGCAGGTGTCCGCTCCTCGCACGTCATCCCCTGCCTCTCTGCTGTCGGTGTTCGACGGCATCGTGTGCATCAATCTGGACAGTGATCCGGCCCGTTGGGAGCGCATGGGTCAACGTTTCGCCGCTCTCGGCGTGGACGGAAAGGTCCGCCGAATCCCCGCGGTCGCGGTCCCCGGCAACTACCACATTGGTTGCGCACTCTCCCACCGGAAGGCCATTCAAACGGCCCACGAGGAAGGATGGGAGAGTGTGCTGGTCTTCGAGGACGACGCCGTGTTTCTGCAGGGCGCCGAGTGGGTCCTACGCCGCAGTCTGCGGGAACTCGCCGGGCGGACATGGAACGCGGTTTACCTCGGCGGATACCAAAAAGTGCGTCGACCGGCCGTTTTCGCCAAAGGCTGCACCCACCTCGCCGAGGCCCGCGGCCTCCTCGGCACCCATGCCATCGCCTACAACCGACGGATCTATGAGCGCCTACTGACCGAGCTCCCCAGAAGCGAGGTAGGCATGATGGAGTGGATCACGAAAGAAATCGCCATCGACCAGTACTACGCGCGCGAACTCACCGTCGATGTCTACCGGACCGTCCCGGCCGTCGCCGCGCAAGAGCTGCATCTCGCCCTGGAGGACCCTGATCTGCGCGATCAGTTCCCGGTCAGGCCCACCAAGTGAACCGATCGCCCGGGTCGACTGAAGGGGTCGGCGTCGTGGGGCTGGGCGCCATGGGTCGCAACCTGGCCCGTCAACTCGCTCGCCGGGGCTACACGGTAGTCATCCACAACAGGACGACTGACAAAGCCCGTTGCCTGGTGCGCGAGTGCGGCAGTGAAGGCAACTTCCTCATCGCCGATACCCCCCGAAAACTCGTCGACGCGCTGAAGCCGCCTCGTCGCGTCCTCATCATCGTCGACGCCGGCAGCCCCACAGACGCGGTCATCGGTGAAGTGGCCTCGCTGCTCGCCCCGGGGGATCTGATCCTTGACGGCGGCAATGCCCACTTCGAGGACACGCGCCGACGCGAAGCCACGCTCCGAGATCGCGGAGTCCACCTCATCGGCGCCGGCCTGTGCGGGGGTACCGAGGACGCGCTGCACGGCCTGAGTATCACAGCAGACGGCTCCGACGACGCGTACAGCACGCTCGGCTCCCTGCTGTACGACCTTGCGGCAAAGACCCCCGACGGCATGCCCACCGTCGGACGCCTGCGCGGATGCGGCGCCGGGCACTTCGTGAAGACCGTACACAACGGCCTCGAGTACGCCGACATGCAACTGATCGCTGAAGCCTACGGCCTGCTCCTCAGCGTCGCGAGCCAGACGCCCGCCGGGATCGCAGCCACACTCCGGGAGTGGAACAGGGGCCGGCTGGCCGCTCACCTCATGGAGATCACCGCCGAGATCCTGGCTCACACTGACGCGGCGACGGGTCGGTCCTTCATCGACGTCGTCGTCGGCCGCGCAGAGCAGAAAGGCACGGGCCGGTGGGCGGTGCAGGCCGCGCTCGAACTCGGCGTGCCGGTACCGGTAATCGCCGAGGCTGTCTTCGCCCGTACGCTCTCCTGCCACCACGACCTGCGCACACCGCCCAACCGCAAGCCGGAGCCGCCGCTTTCCGCGCCCGAGGCAGCCACGTTCATTCCCCGCATCGAGCAAGCGCTCTACGCATCGAAGGCCGTCCTCTACGCACAGGGATTCCACCTCATCCGTGCCGCATCCACCGCTCACGGCTGGGGCGTTGACCCTGCCGCGGTGGCCGCCGTGTGGAGGGCGGGCTCGATCCTGCGCGCGCCGTTCCTCGACCGGGTCAGCGCGGCATACACCAATGACCCAGGAGTGCCCGGATTGCTCCATGACGCAAGGTTCAGCCGGGAGCTGGACGAGGCCCAGCACGACTGGCGCACGGTCGTGGCCACAGCGGCGCGGTACGGTCTGCCCATGCCCGCTCTCGCGGCAGCGCTGTCCTATTACGACGCACTTCGCACAAGCCGGTCCCCCGCTGCCCTGATCCAAGCCCAACGCGACTACGTCGGCGCCCACGGGTACCAGCGCACGGACCGCGAGGGCACGTTCCGGACACGATGGGCACAGGACCGAAGCGAACACCCTGCCAACCGGCACTGACGGTATTCACCTGGCCTGGTTGTAGGTGTGGAGGACGTCTGCCGTCGCGCGCGGCCGTCACGTCATTGCCCGCTCCATCGAGCGAGTACCGCGGGCTGCGAGGGACCAGCTGGTCAGCAAGCCTCGCCGTCGTCGCCCTCGACGGCTTCATAACAGGCACCGGCCTGCCCCTCGAAGATCGGCGCGGTCGATCAGCCGCTCGACGACCTTGTCCAACAGCGCGTCTTCCGTCGGTCCGACGACCGGCTTCTCCGTCCTGTCCGCCATGACTTGTCCGCCGCGATGCTGCGAGGGGCCCACGATCCGCGAGCTGGGCTACGACTACGCGTTCGCCGTGCCCGCCGGCCACCACGTGACGCCGGCGGGCCGCTTCCCCGTCACCGCCTGCTGGCCAGACTGCCCCGCCGGGCCTGGCAGCGGCAGCGGACGGGCTGCATGTCGAGTACACCAAGGACACCGGGCGCTCGGCCAAAAGACACCGTCCGGCAGGATGGTCTCCGTCGTACCCGGGAGAGACCCTCATCGTCGGCCAGGACGGGATGGTCCCCGTATGTGTCCTCGGGCCGATGACGGACCATCAACGGGCTGAGCCGAGAGAAGCCCTCGCGCGATACGATCCGTGCGGGCGACTCCGGAAACTGACATCGATCGCCGCCCTCGCCCACCCCTCCGGCTCTGTCGCGGTAGATCCGTAATTTACTGCGGCAGAACAGCCCATCGTGCCGCGCTCATCCCGTCAGGTTTCGTCCTTGTTTGCGGTATCCGTCCAAGATGTCCTGGCGGAGCAGGTAACCGAAGCCGGCAGACTCCAGTCGCAGTCCCAGCTGAGCCTCCTCAATGCCAAGATCGACCGCGGTGTCCGCCAGGTGCCAGTCGTTGGCGGCGAGCCTGCTGAGAAGGTGACCGCGACGGACCTGGTTCTCCGACAGACGAAACGTCTTGAGGTAGGCGATCCTGCCCCTGTCGTCGGTGATGGCCTCACCGATGTGGTTCTCCTGCTTGGGACGGAACGGCGGCAGGAAGCGGGAGAGCGTGAAGCGTCCCATCCGGTGGACCGACTGCCAGGTGTACGCGTGTTCCAGCAGGCCGGTTGCCATGGTCGTGTCGTGAAAATGCGTCCAGGTGTGTTCCTGTTCGGCAGCTGCCGTGCGCAGGTGGGCCAGGGAGTGGATCTGCGAGTCGGGTATGCGGGCCTGGAAGTCCGGCGCCGGCGGCATCAGTGTGGCGTAGTGGTGGACCAGTTCGCCGTACAGGTCCTGCAGGAGCGTTGGGTGGAGTGCGCGGTAGTCGTCGGGATGCGGGACCGCGAACGCGGCAGCGAGCGCGTCGGCGACGTAGACCATCACGCCGCATTGGTCGGGGTGGATCTCGAAGATGCGCAGTGCGTCGGCGAGTCCGCGTACTTCGGCACCCACATAGGCTTCCTCGACGCGAGGAGACAGTCCTTGGCGGATTGCACGCTGCGACCACTGCTCCCAGGCGAGGGAGGGGCCGCCGAAGTGCAGTGCCAGGTAGCCTTCCAGTGCCAGGTGCATGGGGAGGAACCGCAGCCGGTCTTTGGCTTGGCGGCGGGCCATTCTGCGGTGGAAGCGCAGGCCCATCGTGGCGGCGGGAGCCGAGTTGCCGTCGGCGGAAAGCTGGGTGCCGTAGGCGGCTGCCGGCGTGCCGTCATCAGTCCACGTGGCGACGAATCCGTGCGGGATGTAGGAGATATAGGCATGGCGTGGGCCGACCTCGACCAGCCCGGTCACATCACCGTAGAGCTGCGAGCGCAGACGGAGATCGTCGACAGGTTCGTCACGCACGAGCGGCACCAGCCGGACGGCACCCCAGACCTGGGAGGGGAGGGTGGTCAGGCCGGTCAGGTCCAGTGTGGTCATCGCGCGCGCTCCTGGTGGTGTCCGCTCATCATTCGGGCCGCGCGGGTGTCCAGGTAAGTGATCAATTCGGCCAGGCCGGTCCGGCCTTCGGCGAACTGGGCGAGCTCCACCAGTGCGGGAAGGTCCTCGGCATCACGGATACCCGCGGTGGGCATCGTCGCGGACAGCCGACGCACGTCGAAATCGGCCGCGTCGTAGACGGGGTTGAGATGCACGATGCTGGTGCGACGCTCGGGGTCGAGCCGGGTCCGCCAGATGCGCAGCACCTCGGCGGCCAGGCCGGGAGGCGCGTTGTCCCATCCGTCGGAAACGATCACCAGCCTGGACGGGGCGGTCTCCAGCGCGTCGAGGATCCGCCGGCCAACCGGCGTCGGCCCGTACGGATAGGTCAGCAGGGCGTCAGTCCGCCCAGACGTCCACAGCCCGGTGTAGTCACTGGCAAGGGCCGCGAGCAGATAGTGGCAGGCCAGTGCCACGGCCAGCGGTCGACGACGCTTGTGAACCGATCCGAAGGCGGAAAAGCTGTCGTCCAGGACTGCGGTGACCTTGCCCCAGTTCCCCCGGTGGGAGCCGGCCGCCCGGTCGGCGGCCGATTCCAGGGCGTGGGTCAGCTCGGCACGTCGGCGCAGACGGTCCTCGACCGGCAGCGAAAGCACATAGGTCGCCAATCGGGTCAGCGGCATCCCCGCCAGGTCCGCTTGTACCCCTGTGGTCCCGCGCTTGTGCGCGGACTCCTGCAGCCGCAAGGTCTCCAGGCGGGTCATCCGTGGAGCTATGCGCTTCAGGAAGACATCCCTGGGGATGCCGTATTTGGCGGCGAAGCCCTCGGCAACCGTATAGGGCAGCTCGTATAGGGCGGCCTGCTCGTAGTGCGCGCGGCGCCACGTCTCCAAGAGGGGTGTCGCATAGTGCGGGCGGGCCAGCGGCGCGAACATGAACGTCCCCAGCTCTTCGTGGGCGGGGGCCAGGTGTGCGTGGCGAAGGGCTCGCTTGAGGCTGCTGCGGTACTTCACGGCATCGAACGCCAGGTCCTGGCGGGCGGACAGCCAGTCACGTACGATCGCGCGGCTGCGACGGTTGTTCACCCTGGCCCGGCGCAGGGCATCGAACAGTCCGTACACGCGTTGTGGCGGCAGCGTCGCCAGACGGCACGCAATCAGCCGGCCCTCGCTGCGACGCTGGTCGGCAGTGGCCTCACCGGTGGTCTCCAGCAGCCCTCGGATGATGAGGACTGCGTTGTAGTCGTTGATGTCGAGCGCAAGCGTCCTGGCGTACAGGTCGCGGTAGTTCCCCAGCATGTATGCATGGAGGAAGTCCAAGGACAGCCGCTGCTCGCCCGCGTCGCTATGAAATTCACGCTGGCCAGTGGAGGTGATCGCTGCGTTGACGAAGAGCAGCACATCGTCGGCTGCGATGAGGTCCCCGTACGAATCCATCCGATTCTTTCCCCATAGGTGTGGATGCCGGCCGGGGAATGGGGGCACGAGCTGCGAATCATTGCTTCAGAGGCAGGTTCCGGAAGTCGCACCGGAGTCCCGCGGCCGGCCACACGACCGTAACAGAGCAGGCCACAAGCCCTCCACTGACTTCCCTCACCCCGCGGGCATGGGGCGATCCCCCGACGCCGACAGCCTCTCTGCCCACGCGGGCTCTGCGAGAATCTGCTGAAAGAGCAGGGTGTTGACGTGCACGAGCGCGGACTGTTTCATGGCAGTTCTCCGTGGCAAAGCCGGTGACCAGGACCTCGGTCACGCCGAGGCGGATCAGCGTCTCATCGAAGTCGGTGTCCAAGAAGGCGTCCGCAGAGGTCTTCGTCACCACCGGCTCTCCGTTCCGCGGCGCCAGTTCGGGCAGAGCATCGCCGCACCCTCGCTGTCGAACTGTGATGACGGGAACCTTCGAGGCACACGCCCGAAAGCTGAGACCCGCGATGGTTGCGACGGTTCGGTCAGGGCCAGTGCATGATGGGCATCGTGTCGTCCTGCATGTCGATGACGAGGAGCGCGGCGCGGTGCGGCGTCGGTGGCATCGGCCTACCGTAGCGATGGCCCTCTGCCAGCGGCCACCGGTCGTAAACCGGCATGGCTGTGCGCACGGTGGTACCCCCGAGCCCCTAAGTTCCCTTACCCGCTTCAGCATTGGCCGTAGCGACGGGCCCCTGCCACCAGCGGGTAAAGACTGACTCCGTTGAGGTCCCGAGCGGCCACTGGTAGCAACGGCATCACCGCCAGCGCCGCGAACCCGGTCAGGAACATCACCGCAGCGAAACTCGCCGTGGCAGCCCGATACGTACGGGAGAAGAGTCCGGGGGTGGGAAGAGACTCGAGCCCGGCCGACGACCGCCTGCTACTCAGCCCGGTCGGGCACATTCATCCTTTCGGGTGTTGGTATCGGCACTCGCCCATCTCTATTCCGAAGGTGGGCATCGTGGTTATGCGAGCCATTATTCGGGTCGGGGGTATGCCTTGGACGGTTTCGCTGCAACGGTCAACATCCGTCGACACGATGGTGAACTCGTCGAAGGCCGAGAGTGGTCAGGCGCTTCGCTCGCACTGTTGCGTTCAGCCGCTCCGCGGCGGACGTTTCGCTGGTACAGGGGCGGCCACAGTTCAGTGCCGTACGCACCGAGCCTGCCGATGGCCTGCGAAACCCGAACCAGGCCTGAGCGTTCTGTCATACGTATGGTGCGCGATCGATGACCTTGTGTTGTCTCGCTGGGGTGAGGGGGCCATGGATGTTGGTGCGGCGGTGGCTGGACGAGGCGGGGATCCAGGATCCCGTACTGCGGCAGTGCTACACGTGGTGCGTCCGACACGCTGCCGACAGGGACGGCGGCAACGTCCGGTGGTGGGGTTACAGATCCCTACCCGCGGCGGCGCGACCGCATCTCGCGGCAATGACCGCGTTGGCGTTCGAAGCCGACCAGCATGCCGACACCGGCCCTGTCGGCCAACGGCGGCGCACCTTCGACGCGTACGTCGACGCCACGTTCGCTGCGATCTCCGCCGGTCATGCCGCTGACCCGGTTCATCACGCCGTGGCACACACCATGCGCGTCACCGGTATCTCCACCACATTGTGGGCGAACATGTTCGACGCCATGCGGCGGGATATCGACTTCGCCGAGTTCGCCACCTACGAGGAACTGCGGCAGTGGGCGAGGAAGTCCACCGGTGGAGCGATGGTTGGCATGATGACGCTGCTGGAGGGAGCGGAGGTCGCCCGCGAGTTGGATGAGGAGCTGCACGAGTTCGGTGAACTCCTCCAGTGGATGGATCAGCTCTCCGACCTCGCCGATGATCTCGACGACGGCCGAATGTACCTACCGCTCGCCGATCTCGACCGGTTCGGTGTGCGCGCCCAGGACGTCAAGGCCAGGCAGTGGACGTCCGGCATGGCCGAGCTCATCGCGTTCGAGGTGGACCGGATCACCAGCCGGATGCCAATGCTGACCGCCCACCTGCAGCACTACACCGACTCGCCGGGGATCGAGGCGCAACAGGACCACTGCGAGCTCGTGTTGCGCCAGGTACTGGCGGACGGACCCGCCGTGCTGGATCGCCCCTCGCGAGTGCCGCTCGCCGACCGGTTGGACGTGTGGCTGCCGGTGTGGCGCTCCACGATCCCCTGCTGAACACGGAGAAACCCGCTCATGTCAGTTGCCGCTTCCGGGCCCCACAACGTTCTGGTGCCGCGCATCGAGGCCGAGCTGCTCCGGTGGATCGGCACCGGCGAGAGCCTGATGGAACTGGTCTGCCGCGATGCGTTGTTCCCGCCGGGCAAGCTGTTGCGGCCGATCCTGTGCGTGGAGTCAGCGCGCGCCGTCGGCGGTGACACCGACGTGGTTCTGCCCTTCGCGGCCGGCATCGAGTGCCTGCACGTCGCCAGCCTGATCCACGACGACATCGTCGACCAGGACCCCATCCGGCGCGGCCGCGCCTCGTCAGCTGAGAACTACGGCATCTCCGAGGCCCTGCTCGCGGGCGACGGGCTGTCGATGGCAGGCCACGCCGCGATGCTCAGCACCGGCCCCGCCGATCGCGTCCTCGATGCCGTACACCTGGTGGTCGACGGGATGCGGCACATGTGCCGCGCCATGCTGCGGGAAACCGAGATCCGCGAGGACCTGACCTGCGGTGTGCCCACGGCGCTGGAGGTGATCCGCGGCAAGACGGCGGCGCTGATCAGCGCCGCCTGCCAGGCAGGAGCACTCCTCGGTGGAGCAACGCCGCAGCAGGCCGCATCCCTTGGCCGGTACGGGGAACTGCTCGGCATGGCGTTCCAGATCCGCGACGACCTGCTGCCGTACACCGCGCAGGAACAGCAGACCGGCAAGCCCGCGCTGAGCGACGTCGCCAACCGGCACCCGACCCTGCCGGTGCTGCTCGCCTACGAGACAGCAGACGAGGCCGGCCGCCACCGGCTGACGGGAGCCTTCCGCGACGACGTCGACCCCGCAACCGCGCATCGAGAGGTCCTCGACGTCATCACCCGCACCGGCGCCGTGGCACTGGCGGCGCAGCGGGCGCAGGAGTACCTCGACACCGCGCGGGCGGCGCTCACCGGCATCCCGCATCCCGGCCGGCTCGCGGAGCTCGCCGCGTCCGTCACCCGCCAGGGAGCCGTATGTCCTTGCACGTGAAGGACCTGCGGCACGCCTATGGCAAACGGCAGGTGCTGCGCGGCGTCACGTTCGACGTGCCCGAAGGCGTGCTGGCGGGTGTCGTCGGCGAGAACGGCGCAGGCAAGACCACCTTGCTGCGCATCCTGTCCGGGGAACTGACACCGACTGGCGGCACGGCCACGCACACGGGCAGTCTGGGCTACTGCCCGCAACAGGCCGTACTGAACGACGCGTTCACCGTGGACCAGCACCTGCGGTACTTCCAGGTCGCCTACAAACTTCCCGACCTGTGCCTGGCCGAGCAACTTCTCGACACGCTGAACTTCGTCCAGTACCGCGACGAACGCGTCAGCACGCTCAGCGGCGGCACCCAGCAGAAGCTCAACCTCACCATCGCGCTGATGCACGACCCTGGCCTGCTACTGCTGGACGAGCCCTACCAGGGCTTCGACTGGGACACCTACCTCCGCTTCTGGGACCTGGCACAGGAGCTGCGTGGCCGGGGACGTTCGGTGCTGGTGATCTCCCATCTCGCCCACGACGCGGACCGCCTGGACACGCTGCACCTACTCGAATCCGGGGTACTCCGACCGGGCACCCACACACCCCGAGGCAACTAGATGTACTTCGTGACAGCGACCCGCATGGCGCTGACCGAACACGCCCGCAACCGTCTCGCCCTGTGGCTCGTCGCCCTGTACCTGCCCACCTGGCTCACCGTCAGCTTCCTGATCATCCCCGCACAACGAGTCCCATACGTGCTCCGCGCCTCGGGCGAAACGCTGTGGGCGCACGGCAACCAGCTCAGCCAGATCTCCGGCGCACTCAACGCGGTCACCCAGATCGTGGGCTTCATGATGTTCTCCGTCACCTTCAGGACCAGCGCATTCGACCGCAGGCTCGCGCTCGCCGGATACCCCCGGACCTACCTGGTGACCGCCAAGATCTGCGTGCTCATCACGATCTCCGCGATCATCTCCGGCTACGCCACCACCGCCATGACCCTCTTCTGGCACCAGCAACGGCCGCCCGTACTGGCCCTGAGCATCTTCCTCGCAGCAGTGACCTACGGCGCGCTCGGTGTACTCCTCGCCACTTTGGTCCGCGGCGAACTCGAAGGCATGTTCCTCATCCTCATGATCAGCATCACAGACGTCGGACTCCAAAACCCGATCGCGAACCACGCGGCGAACGACCACTTCGTGTCCGCACTGCCCATCTACGGAGCGATGCAGGCGGCAACAGCCGGCGGCTTCTCCTCCACCACCCCGACCACCCATCTCATACTCCAACTCACCTGGTTCACCTCCCTCACCGGCCTGGGGCTGATCGTGTTCCACCACAACACCCGCGACCGAAGCGTCCACCTCAACGACAAGCCCGACAGGTCGGCCGAGCATCCTCGTCAGTGTCTATTCCACGGCGGATCTGACGATCATGGACGCGATGACCGTATCTGCTGAGGAAATGCCACGGCCGCGAGACGGAATGCTCCGGCCAAGCCATGAGACAAGCAGAGGGCTGGACGGACATCCCAGTGCCGGCCGCCGTTGTGATCCGCTTCCGCCTCGCCACACGCCCGGGCCTCAGCACAGCTGCGAATCCAGACCGTCCCTTGGCGTTCCCCGGCCGGATGCCCGGCCGAACGGTGCGCGTCTACTCCGTCGCGACGATCCTCCGCGAGAGCGGCACCATGGCCACGCGCTCCCGAGCCTGGATGCAATGGCCGGTCAGGCCCACCGTCCGTCCTCGCCGACGCGCTCGGCATCAATCCCAAGACCGCTATGCGCTACGCCGAACGAGCGGGCAACGACTAACTGGCCTATGCGACCCTGCGAAGGCCCGCGGGTGTCGACGAGCTATGACCCCACACGACCCTCAGGTTCGGACCCCGGCCTGCCAAGCGGTACGAACATGCTGAGAACCGCGCTATGACTTATCGGTTCACTGCCCGCCTCGTCGAGGGTGTCGTTGATGACGGTGACCGGGCGGCAGTCGTTGGGCAGCAGCCTGGTGAGGTGGTCCATCACATTCGTTGACAACGGGGCCGGATCACCCCGAGCCGCCGAGACCACGCCACAGGGCCCGGATGGGCCTGCGCAGCGTCGGGTGCGCGGCACAGACCAGCACGCCCAGCAGGGCCTACTTGCCCGCCCCCCGGCTTGCCCGTGACCGTACGCAGGCCCGGCCCTGCCGTCTCGTCGTTCAACCAGGAGGAGAGCTCGTGCAGTTCGTTTTTGCGGCCACAGAGACAGCCTTCCTCCCAGTCGTGGTCGACGGGCTCGGCTCCGCCCGCTCGCCGCATGAAGTGCTCAGGACCCCAGGCCCAGTTGGCCAAAGCCGCCATCTCGGGCGGCAATCCGGTCGGCAGACCTTGTCGGGTGCGGGTCTCGCCATACAAGGGATTGGGGAAGAAGGGGAGCTGCGAGAGGTCGGCGTGCGAGGGGACGAGGCTGGTGATGATCTTCTGCGGCAACCCTCCGTCGCCCGTCGCGGCCAGGTCGTGGACCATGCGCTCGACGTCTTTGAACCCACGCCTTGCGAGCAGCGACGTCCGTCCGCGTGCGTGTGCCAGGACGTCACTGCGACTTCCCCCGTAGCAAACGTCGAGGAACAGCGTCAGCGGTCGATGGCCCTCCCCGCGGTCCACCCGTCCGAAGACGCCATCTACATGTCACCCATAGCCGCGAGCACGATGTCACCACGGGCGACGAAATCAGCGACATCGCGCACAAGATCGCCTCGTCTAGCGCGCCACGCAGTAGCGGAGGTAGACGACTCTTGAGCTGAAGGTGCGGGTCTCGACGAGTTCGAGGTCCACCCGGCGCTCGCGCTGGGGAAAGAACGGAATGCCACCGCCAACCAGCACCGGGTAGACCCTGGCCCGGTACTCGTCGATCAGACCCAACGCGGCTGCCTCGGCGGCGAGAGTCGCGCCGCCGATCGCGATGTCGCCCTCCCCCGGCTCGGCTCGCAACCGCTCGATCTCCTCCGCCAGGCCGCCGGAGGCCAGGCGGGCATTGCCCTGCACCGCCGACAGCGTGGTGGAGAAGACCACCTTTGGGAGCGGCTTCCAGAGCGCGGCCCACTCGAGCATGGAGTCGTCGAGCGATGGATCCTGGTCGGCGGTCTCCCAGTACAGCATCGTCTCGTACAGCCGTCGTCCCAACAGGTGGACGCCGACCTCTCGGATCTCGTCAGTGACGAAGCGAAAGACCTCCTCGTCGGGCGCCGTCCAGCCGAAGTCACCGTCCGGCCCGACGATATAGCCGTCAAGGGAGACGCCCATGGAATAGGTCACGCTGCGCATCAGAAGCCCTCCTCGGGAACAGGTTTCGACACTACGACCGCCAGCGCCGCGGGACTCATCGCGGCTCTCGGGATCCCCTCAGATCTCCCCGCCCCCGCGAAGATCATCACGAAGGGCAGCGATCTTGCGAGACACGGCCCAGCGCGCTCAGCCACAAGGACTGTGGTTGAGCGCCCGGCTTGGCCCGTTTGGCCCACTACAACGCTCAAACAGCACAGGGTGGTGGACCTACGGTGCCGACAGAGCTGTGCGCTCGGCATTTTCCAGCCAGTCCATGCACCAGCAGGCGAACCTCACCGGCGTACCGTCGTCGGCCAGGAGCGGGGCGAGGTCGACGTCGTCCACCCGGCAGTCGGACCAGATCAATGCCGCGGTGACTGCCGCCGATGATCAACCACTGTCTCAGGGCGCAGCCCAGGTGGGAGATCACGATCACGCCAGCAGTACGCTCCGGGGCGTACATGACAGCCTCCCACCGCTCGTCCCGCGTCTCGATGGCGTCGTCGAAGTCCTCGATGTCGTCGAAGTCCTCTTCCTCGGGGCGTTGAGCAAGGACTTCGTCGAGCAGCTTCGGGTCCGGACCCTGGTCGGGAAAGGGCTCGGCAAGTCGCGACAGGTCGGCCAGGTCCGCGCCGTCGCCTTCCCAACGCCAGCGGCCTTGCACGCGACCGGCAACCGCACGCCTATCTGAGCCTCGCCTCGCCCCGCTGGCGTACTCCTGCTCACCACTGATCAGTCATGGGCAGACCGTACGTGCCACTGCCGACACTCGCGTTGCGGGGCCCACTGCTGACGCGGGAAGAGCCCAACGCCCAAGGTCCCCCAGGGGGATTTCACGCACGCCGGCCAACTGAAGCGCGTAGCCGGCTCAGTCACAGCTGCTCGACACCTGCGCCGACCGCCTGACTGACTTCCTCGACAGACAGCGCTCAGCTGGCCAAGTGAAGCGCTCGTCGAATTCGCGCAGCGCCACTCGGATGTGCAGGGGCAGGGCGATCCACGGCTAGCCCAGGGGCCGGGCTGCGCCTCCGGCCCGTACCTGATCTCATAGGCGCGCCCCCAGAACACCCGGCAGTCCTTGCCCTGGAACGACCGCTTCGGCAAGACGTGCGGCTCGGGGCACCACACGATCTGCACCAGGTCAGTGCCCTCGGGGAAGGCGATCTCGGGCACGTCGGCGGCATACAGCTGCGCCACGGACACCATCGGTCCGCCGACAAGGCTGTTCCGGATACCGGATTCACCGCGACGCGGGCGAAGCCCGACAACGGTGCGAGCGAACGAGGCCAGGCCGGGCATGGTCGCCAGGCGACAGGCCGTCTGCCCTCTTGGGCAAGTACGCGCCGATGCCGTGAAGGCTCACGGCCAAGTCCGGAAGCGAAGTGCACCGGAACGAGCGCCAAGGCGCAGGGGTGTTCCCGTGCGCGGCGGGAACAGCCCGTGCGGCTCGCACTGTTGCACTGGCCGAGGGACCGGCGCCGCGCGGGCGGGGACAGGGAGACCAAAAGGTCGTCCGTCCCGACGCGATCCGGGCCCCCTGGTCCGCAGTACGCCCGCCGCGGACCCGGACCGAGGCCTTTTCATACAGGAGGACTGTTTCATGAATGACTGGCCCTTGACGCTCATGGCGGTGCACGCCCACCCCGACGATGAGGCCACTGGAACGGGAGGTGTCCTCGCGCGATACGCGGCGGAGGGCATCCGCACGGTCCTCGTGACGTGCACAGACGGCGGTTGCGGCGACGGACCAGGGGGTGTCAAGCCGGGCGATCCCGGACACGATCCGGCGGCCGTCGCCTTGATGCGGCGTCAAGAACTCGAGGCAAGCTGTGACGTCCTGAAGGTCAGTAATCTGGAGATGCTGGACTATGCCGACTCCGGGATGATGGGCTGGCCGACCAACGACGCCCCCGGATCCTTCTGGCAGACCCCCGTGGAGGAGGGCGCTGCCCGACTCGCGGAACTCTTGCGGCGCTACCAACCCGATGTGGTCGTGACCTACGACGAGAACGGCTTCTACGGCCATCCCGACCATATCCAGGCCAACCGCATCACGATGGCGGCGCTGGCGATGACCGCGCTGACACCGAAGGTGTACTGGACGACGGCACCCCGCTCGATGATGCAGCGATTCGGGGAGACCATGCGCGAGTTCGCTGGCGACTGGCAGGAGCCGGATCCCGCTGAGGCCGCCGCGATGGCCGAGATCGGACTCCCCGATGAGGAGATCACCACCTGGGTGGACACCACCGCGTTCGGCGGCCAGAAGTTCGATGCGCTGGCCGCGCACGCCAGCCAGGGCGAGAACATCTTCTTCCTCAAGATGGGCAAGGAGAGGTTCACCGAGTTGATGGGCGTGGAGACCTTCGTACGTGTCCAGGACACCACCGGCGCGGCCGTGCCCGAGAACGACCTCTTCGCGGGACTGCGCTGATCCGGCCGCCTACCCGAGGACTGAGACGCTCCCACTCTGCGACTTCGGGGGAGCCACGTTCGTCGTCGGCCAGGTCCTCGCGGTCGCGGTCGAGGTGCTGCTGCAGCCGGGCATCCTCGAGCGCGGCCTCGGTGACGGTGACGGTCATGCCGATGGCGCGCCGGCGGACGATCACCACCAGGCCCACGAGCGCAACCCGCTGTACACCACCGCGGGCAGTACGACCGAGAGCAACACCAGGTCGCCGCCGGCGGCCCTCGCCTTACAGTTCACAGCGCACCCCGCGCACGTGGGAGACGGGCTGTGTGCCCATAGCAGCGGCAGGCAGCAGCGGTCGCAGAAGGGTGCCGGGCACGGCGCGACGGTCGCTGAACATTGCATAGCGGCGGGCGGCGAGGCCGTGCTCGAGGTCCTCGGACAGCGGCGCCAAGAGGTCCGCGTCGTCGGTGTCGAACAGGTAGGCAGGCCAGCGCGACTTCGAGCATCAGCTCGCCGATCGCGTGCGTGCAGGCCTCAGGCGGCGCAGCGCGGCGAGCCGGCGGATCGGCGGGCGGCGGAGGCGGGACGGGACGGGACGGGACGAACCTTGCGGACGGCCTGGCGGACCACCACGCGCATTGTGGGCCCATCGCGGCCCATCATGCCGCTGTGGGCGAGCGTGGCGAGCAGCGGTGATCGCCGCCGGACTCCGCCATCACGCCCGCGACCTCCGCCGCCCACTAGCCACCTTCGGCACCACGTGATCAAACCGGACCGATCGAATGACGCCGCCCCGATGCACGGGCTGCCTAACCAGCCAGCTGGGCGATGTCATCGGCGATAGCACCCAAGGGCCCGACCGTGCCTATCGAACGGAACCAGTCCCACAACTCGACCGCGTGGTAGAGCCGGTAGAGTTCGAGCCGCTCGACGGCGTCGGTGGGAAGCGGCCCGTAGCCTTCGAACAGCGCGCTGCGTTCCGGCTCGCCGCGGCCGAGGGAGTAGTAGTCGGTCTTGGCCAGGTCGATCAGCGGATCGGCGGCGATCGCGTTCTCGACGTCAATCACGCCGGTCACCTCCCAGCCGTCCGGACGCCGTGCGACGAGCACGTTGCCCTCATGCAGGTCATTGTGGCAGAGCACCGCGGTCTCGCAGTTGTCGAACAGCGCCCCGTCGCGCTCGACCCGCCGCGCGACCGCGTCGTGCAGCCGGCCGTCGCCACCCAGAACCTTGAACTCCGTGAGCTTCTTGGCGAACTGGCGCCGCATGTAGCTTCCGTTATCGAAGCACGGATCGAGGATGCGGTCGGTCACATACCCGTAGGCCTCCTGGCCGATCTGGTGCATCGTGGCCAAGGCGGCGCCCATCTGCCGGTAGAACGACGGAATTCGTGCCGAGTCCAGATCCTTCGACGCCTCAGACAACGGGCGCCCCTCGAGCAGGCTCAGGATCGTGACGGCCCGGCCTCCAGGCCCTCCGCCCGGCGTGTGGTGCAGCACACTCGGTACCGGCAGGGATCCAAGGCTCGCGAGCATCCGATAGACGCGAACTTCCTTTGCCTGCTTCCATGCCCACTCGGGCGCATACACCTTGAAGATCGCGCAGTGGCCAGGATCAGCACAGCGCATCTCGTACACCGCGCTCAACTGGCCGCCCGTACGCGGCACCGCTTCGATCACCTCGGCGTCGGGGAACACCTCTCGCAGCAGCCCTTCGGCCCACACGGTCCCGGGAGGCAACTGATCCGGCTGCGACATGCGTGGACCGTATGCACCGAGGAGCCACCAAAGCAATCGATTATCACGCGCTGTCCGCGGGCAGGCCCGGGCCGTCTCGTCGCCGGAGCCGGCCCTGGAGGTGCAGGTGCCCCGACCTGGCCTGGGCCGACGTCCCCGAAGATCTTGAACCCCTCTGCCCGGTGGGGTCCGCCCCTGGGCAACTGCTCCCCTGGGGCAGCAGTGCGTCGGGCGAGACAGTGTTCTTCCGAATACCCGCCAAAGAGGGTGAGGAATGGCGGGTGGGTGTGGTCGAGCATGATGAAGGCACTTACGAGGAAGATGCCATGACGTTCAGCGAATGGATGCTCGCGTACCTCAGGGGGCAGGACGATACGGTGTGCTCTCGCAACTTCGCACCTGACGGCCCGTTCTATAGGCGGATCCGCTGGTGCGCGGGTCGAATATGGTGGTTACACCAACTCGTTGATGGCCGCTACGAGGACGGTCGTAGCGGACGGCGAGCTTGTCACACCTCGTGGCCACGGCGCGGTGCCTTTAGTACTCGAGCTGTAGATCGTGATCCGAGAGAGGCGCATCGGCGAGGGACGGCCGTTATTCCAGCCACATCCCGTCGCGCATGATGACTCTCCCGCGTAGTTCCGGCTCGCCCCGCCAAGCGCGCACAGTCCTCGGGACGACGCTTACATACAGAAAGGAACCCTCTTCCACGCGCGGATCCCACCCGAACTTGTCGGCGAACGCCTCCGCGGCGCCTCCGGGCACCTCCTGGTCCGGGAAGCATTCCGCCTCACCCTGGAGAAGCACCACGTCGAAGGTGTCCGGCAGCGCCAGGCGCACGCGGGGCTCCTCGCGCACGTTCCGCGCAGTCGCGGAAGTGGCACTGGTGCACATCCACACTGCTCGCCCATCCCACATGAACCACAGCGGCACCTGGTGCGGCCCGTGATCAGGATGTGCTGTCGACACCCATACATCCCGCTCGGTGACGAGCCGTTCCAGAGTGTCGCGCCTACGCTCCGCCGTCTGGCGACGAACGATTCCTGTGGTCTCCATGAGGACCGACCCTAGCCAGTAGGCGCGAAGCGCACCTGAGGCGCAGGACCTACTCCCAGCGACCGATGAACCCCTCAGCTTTTGGCTCGGGGCGACCAACTTCCGTGCTCAGAATAGCCAGCTGAAGTGCTCAGCACACTTGTCTCCGGTAACGGCCGGCGCGTGATCGCGCCTGGTGGCTGCGTCGCCACGCGGACCAGCCGAGCCGGTGGGCCGGGCCGTGAACGCGCCGAACAACAACACTGATGAATAGGCGCTGGATCTCGTTGCAGGTCAGCGGGATCAGGTCGTCCGGCGTGGGGCGGTGTGCGTGTTCGTCGGCGCGGACGACGGCGAGGAAGAAATGGGCCAGCATCGCGAGGGTGACCCGGCGGGCCCAGGAGGGGTAGCGGCGGACCTGGTGCTCATCCAGTCCGGCCAGCCCCTTCTCACTTTGGAAGGTTTCCTCCACCCGCCATCTGGAACCTGCGACGCGAGTTGACTGGTGGTGCGGTTGCGACGGATCAGGAGTTGGTGGTGGCCCGGTGCCGCCTCGGCGAGGTCGATGACGGCCCAGCCGTAGAACCGCTGTCCCTTCGCGCCGCGTCCGGCCGAGAGCTTCTGCCAGGCCCGCTCCGGCACCTTCTTCGCCAGCGCATCAGCGAGGAACGTGTCTGCGCCGGTGGTCAGTTCGGCTGAGCAGGCCACCGCGAGGACGTAGCAGATGCCGCGTTTTTCGAGTGGGGATCGCAGTTTCGGGTTGCCGCCATCGACCTCGTCACCCGTGATCCAGCCGAACGGTGTCCTCGCTGAGCCCCGCGGCCCGGCAGCGGTCCGGATCGCAGGTCCAAGAGCGCGGGACGTACAGCTCTCGGTCCACCGCCGCGTGCCCGCGCTCGCCGGCGTAGACGAGGTAGACCGCGACCCAGGAGTTCTCGATCCGCCTGGCGGTGCCGGTGTATTGGCGCTGGGCCCCGACGGTGCGGGTCCTCTTCTTCACGTCGCCGGTCTCGTCGACGACCAGCACCGCGGCCTCCTCGTGGAGGTGCTCGACGACGTATTCGCGCACGTCGTCGCGGACGGGGCGACCGTCCAGCAGTTCTTGCACGGCAGGTCCGACAGCAGGCCGAGCACCAAGCGCTTGGCCCAGAAGCGGGGTTCGACCCGCGCGAACCGGCCCGCGATCCGGTCCATGGCCGCCTCGAACGCCTCCCGCCAACGGGCGGGATCTAGCTGTGACCTGCGGCCACCGTCACTTCGTAAGTCCACACAACTCACGGCGGTTGATGTGGCACTCGACCTCGTGCCGAGCCTTGTAGTCCTGTGGGTCGAACTTCGGCGGCCTGCCGCCTCTCATGCCGAGTTTCTTGCGGTTGCGGGCTTGATCAGCCTTGTCCGGAATGGTGCAGCGGATCCCGCGTCGAGACAGGTAGGAGCGGTTCTTGCGGAAGGCGTATGCGCTATCAGCACGTACGCGATCGCGCCGGGTACGCGACCGGCCCGGTCCGATGCGGGGCACGCGGACCTTCTTCAAGACCAGCTCGAACTGTGTGGAGTCTCCGCGCTGCCCGGCCGTGACCACGATCGACATGGGTTCCTGTCCTTGCTCGGCGACCAGGTGGAGCTTGCTGGTCAGGCCGCCGCGCGAGCGTCCGAGGCCATGGGTCGTCCGGTTCGGTGGCGATGACGCCCGGCGGTTCCTTTTACGGGTCCCCCGAGACTGAGTCGTCCCGGCTCCGTCCGGCACCACCCACCGCATCTGATCTGACGACCGGATCGTGGACTTTCGTAGTCCGAGCCGCCTACGGAGATCACCACTCATCAAGCCTCGGCCCAGAGCTCCTGAGCAGACCGAGGGCCCCGTGGGCTGCTGGGGTCACGAACGGCTAATCGGATGCTGGGCCAGCGACCACCACGATGTAGCCCTGGTCGACCACGACGGAGCCCTGTTGGCCAGGGCCCGAATCACCGACGATGCCACTGGTCGCTTGGGGACTCGCCACATGGCACCACCCCAGACTCATGTACCCCTTGAGTTGACCACTGTCGGGTAATAGGGCCCGGCAGCACCTCTCTTGGGGGAACAAGGGCATGAGACGTGGGAACCTCCGGGGCCTTCGGGGTGGCCGAATCCTCGCGGCACCTGTACTCCAGCTGTAGATCGCTCTTGTGCTGGTGATGTTCACGCTTTCCGTGGCTTGCGTGGCCTGCGCCAGTTGCCGTGCGGCCGGTTCCGGTCCTGGGCAAGCATTGCCGCGTCGAAGTCGGCTTTGCTGGTCACTGCTCGTGGTTCAGCTACGAGCACGGTCGCAGTCGATCGCCACGGGGTAGCCGAGGTCCAGCCGACCAGAGGCATGGTCTCGTCGTAGTGCGGAGCGAACTGCGCGACGGTGATGGTGGGCATCTGGTAGTTCAGGTCGCGGACGTGTGCGATGAATGCCTCGGGAAGCGCAACGTGGTGTGTTTCCAGGTAGTGCGGGAAGTCCTGGCGCCACAACCAGGTTCCGTCGGTCACCAGTGACGAGCAGCCCGGAGAGTGCCGGTGGGCGCTGCCGGTGATGACGTCGTGTCCGGCTTCCATGACGTCGATCAGGACGTGGCCGGCGTCCAGGTAGGCCACCAGGTCCGCCTCGTCCGGCTCGCCGACGGGCCGGACCGCATCGCGTATCGATCCGTTCGGCTGGCCGGAGCGGTTTTCGAGTTCGTCGTAGAAGCCCAGCAATCCCAGCACTGCGTCTCCTTCAACGAGCCGTTCCACCCTGCTGGTGCTGGCAGGTGCGGCCATCGTCGATCATCGGTGTGTGAAGACAAACGATCACGAGGTGGACGCAGGTCACAGGGTAGACGCTGCCCGCTGACAGCAAGCGTTCGAGGGCCTGATGGACCGCATCGCAGGCAGGTTCGCCCGGGTCGAACCCCGCCGCCGCATACGGCACCTGGTGCTGGGACTGCTCGCGGACCTGCCTCGGAAGTACTGCTGGACCATCGCCGAATGGGCTGACGAGGCGACCCCCGACGCCGTGCAACACCCGCTGAGCCGTGCCAAGTGGGACGCCGACGCCATCCGTGACGACCTGCGTCCAGCTGCCGCTGTTCAAAATCCGCGCGGCCGTTCGACGCTCTGCCGGGCATCGGCGGAGTGGGCCGTCGGCCGCGTGGGCGGCCATCTCGGCTGGGAGTTACCGCCTGGGCGGTGCCGGTGACGACGGGAATGCAGACGGAGCCGGGTGCTTCATCGGCGCGATGCGCGTAGGCAGGGCACCCTGGGCAGGAGTCATCCTCGCGTGATCCGGATTACTGCCCGTCACCCGTCACGAAAATCTTGCCTGAACCTTGAAGGCTCTGTCCGCAGTTCCGTGATGCTCTCGAGCGTTGTGGCCTGATCGGTTACGGCGTGTGGGATCCGAGCGACTCTGGTTGATAGACAATCACCATGACCTACTACGCAGACCTGACTCCGTACACATACGACAGGGACAATTGGGCCCCAGAAGCATCAGGCCGCTGGCGAGGTGTCCCGCTACTGAACGTGGGCTGGCTTAGCCGCAGCGAGAACTACTCAAAAGGGGAGCCGCCTCCGGGGTTGGTAGACGTGCTGCAGCGTATGACTCAGACGCATCGGGCCGAGCAGACTCGCGGCTATCACTTCTGCCCTTGGTGTGCCTCGGGACTGTTCGGACCGCGTGGCGACTGCCCGCGGGGCAGTTCAGAGATACGCGTCATGGGGAACGACGTCGCCTACGCTGCTCCCGAACTGGTTGCTCACTATGTCGAAGCCCACAGCTACTTGCCGCCGACCGACTTCGTAGATGCTGTGCTGGCGCCCAATGCCTTTTCCTGACACCGGGACTCATGGCTGGGTGAGGATGCAGGTCCGGAGGAGTTCGAACGAGGCCCGGCCTAGCTAGGAGATAGCGGAACCGGCCCGCTCACTTCCCGCACACGGGTGCGTATGCCGGAAGCACTGTGACACGATCGGCTGCCATGCCGTCTCTGCCCGCGTGGCCACCACCAACCCCCCGCCGTCTGCTCGCTGCCCTGCTCGCGCTACTCGTCGGGTCCGGCGTCGGCGTCGGCGTCGCCGACGCCGTCCCCGCACCCACGGCCGCAGCAAAGAGCGACCAGGCCGCAACACCCGATCACCTGCGCTACGACGTGACCCTGCGCGCCGATGCCGACGGCACCCACTGGAAGGGCCGGGAGCGCGTGTCGTTCCGCAACGCCTCCAACCGGCCGCTGCACGAGGTGTATCTGCGGCTGTGGGGCAACGGCGTGGACGCCTGCGGAACTCCCGGCAGCCCCTCCCCCGTCACCGTGTCCCGGGTGCGGGGCGGCACGGCGGGCCGGCTCAGTGTGGACTGCACCGCGCTGCGCATCACCCTGCCCGCACCTCTCGAGCACGGCCGGCGCACGGCCGTCTCCTTCGACGTGTCCCTCACCGTGCCCGGGCGCAACAACCGCTTCGGACGCGAGGGCGCGTTCCGCTTCCTCGGCAACGCGCTGCCCGTGCTCGCCGTGCACGACGCGACGGGATGGCACCTCGATCCGTACGTGTCGACCGGTGAGAGCTTCTACACCCTGGTCGGCGACTTCCAGGTAACGCTCGACCATCCGACGGCCCTCAAGGTCCCGGCGACCGGCCGCACCCGCACCAGCCCCGGCACGCCGGGGCGTACCCTTACGCACAGCGTCGCGCACCGGGTACGGGACTTCGCGTGGGCGGCAGGCCCGTTCCGCACCGCGGCCCAGACCACGCCCGGCGGCGTGCGGGTCAGATCGTACTGGGCACCCGACACGCCCGCCCCAGGCGTACGACTCACCCGCCGCGACGGCGCCGCCGCCGTCGACCGGTTCAGCACGGAGTACGGCCGCTACCCCTACGGCGAGCTCGACCTGGTGATGGCCCCGAAGTTCGGCGGCGGCATGGAATACCCCGGCCTGGTCCTACTCGGGACCACCGAGGAGGGCAGCGCCGTCGTCCACGAAGTGGCCCACCAGTGGTGGTACGGCATCGTCGGCAACGACCAATACCGTGCGCCCTGGCTGGACGAGAGCTTCGCCCAGTACGCCAACGCCCGCTTCTACGGCTGGGACACCCGCCACTGCTGGGGCCCGGACGACTGGCCCGACCAGAACGCCGCGCTCACCAGTTCCATGGCCTACTGGGCGAAGCACCCCGGCGCATACCACCTCATCTACACCGCTGGCCCCTGCGCCCTGGCAGACCTGGAACGCACCCTCGGCACCGCCACCATGGCACGCCTCCTCAAGCGCTACGCCAGCGACCACTGGTACGGCGTCTCCACCACCGCCGACTTCAAGAAAGCCGCCCAGTCCATGACCGACAAGGACCTGACCTCCTTCTGGAAGACCCACCGCATCCGGTAAACACCTGCGTCGATGCCTTCTCGCTGGCCGAGGAGAGTGTCATGAACTAGTACCCCAGCAGTGGTTCGATGGTGCGCCAGGGGCGGTCTTGCCGGACCGCCCCTTCAACGAGTGGACACGTCGTCGGTAGTGGCAGTTGGGGGCGACGGGCTGGGGGCTGGGGGCTGGGGGCTGGGGCAAGTTGCCAGGGGTCGGCGGACTTCGTATTGGTCCAGGCCACATTCGTTCTTCGCGGCCTGGAAGCATTCCTCGATCGCCGACCGCCTCGGGCCAGCGCCCAGCGTTGATGTGTGAGTCTGTCGCCGTCCAAGTCCTCGATCGCGGGGATCTGGACGGCTGCCCAGTGGTAGACACGCGGGCATGCGGCCGAAGCGCGGCACCTGCTGGGGCTTCGGGACGGCCAGGACGTAGCCGATGGCGGTCTCTTCCAGCAGGCGGCGAAAGCGCCGTTCCTGGCCATAGGCGGAATCGGCGGTCACCCAGGCGATCGGCAACGGCGAGGCGAGTGCGCGCAGCACCGTCACTGTGGCCAGTTCTCCCTTCGTGGCGAAGGTCCGCTCATCGGGGATCTTCGCGGCGCGGCAGCGCCGGCGGTCGTTTGTCCAGGACTTGGGCAGATACAGCTCGCGCTCCACCGGGGCCCGGCCGCGGATGGTGGCGTAGGCGGCGAAGACGCCGATCCGGCAGTCTTCGGTACGGTCGGCGGTGCCCGAGTACTGGCGCTGGGGGGCGCCGGTCGTCGTCCGCCTGCCGACGCATCGGCTGTGGCGTCCCAATTGTGAAGCGCACAGCCCGCTAAGAACCCAGCTACCAGTACCAGCTCGCCCCGCCCGCGGCGGACACCACCAGGACATCCCGGCGCACTGAAGAGGCACACACACTCAGCGGCCGAGGTCGGGGCCGCGGCGCCGGAGGAGTCTTGCGGAACTGGCCGCTCGATGTGCTGCTGCCGGGCCCGATTCAAGACCCTGTAGGAGCAGGCTCTTACGTCACCCGCTCCCCGTCACGCAAACGGCGTTCCCGTTCAAGGGGATTCCGGGCCAGGAACCTGCAGACCACCACTCTCGAACGAGCCGCCCCGGTCTACAAGAGGCCGCCTTGCGCGACTGGCCCCGGCACTTGGCACCTTGAGCGCAGACACAGCCAGACAGCAGTCCGAACCGTCGACCGAGCCGCTTCCTGACGCGCCTTGGAAAAAAGTTGCGGACCAGCTGTCGATCCGGCCACGTCCCGTTCGACGTCATGATGTGCGGCGCCTCGCCACACGATGACGCGACAGGACCTGACGAGGAAACACGTGGATCAACTGCTGAGAGTGATGAACTTCAACGTCTCGAGTGACGGCATCGGTGCCGGTGAGCACCAGAGTCTCGAGCGACCGTTCGGCCACGACCATCCCGAGAGGCTGTTCGCCTGGGCCGGAGCCACGGCGAGCTGGCCCATGCGCACAGATCCCGGCGGGAGCCGGGGCCTGGACGACTACTTCACGCGGGACTTCGCACGCAACATCGGTGCCGAGATCATGGGCCGCAACAAGTTCGGGCCCCAGCGCGGCCCCTGGCAGGACGATGAGTGGCGCGGCTGGTGGGGGGAGGAGCCTCCGTTCCGTACCCCGGTGTTCGTCATGACCCACCACGAGCGTCCTTCGTTCACGCTTTCCGACACCACGTTCCACTTCGTCGACGGCGACCCGGCC
This sequence comes from Streptomyces sp. NPDC002676, assembly GCF_053592455.1. NCBI lineage: Bacteria > Bacillati > Actinomycetota > Actinomycetes > Kitasatosporales > Streptomycetaceae > Streptomyces > Streptomyces sp. NPDC002676. Next base: position 149,076 of record NZ_JBSFVT010000002.1, read on the forward strand.
ACGGTCCTCGAACGGGCGCGGGAAGCGGCGCAGGGCAAGGACGTCCGACTCGGCGGCGGGGTCACCACCATCCGGCAGTTCCTTGATGCTGACCTTGTCGACACCATGCATGTGGCGGTCTCGCCGGTGAAGGTCGGGTCCGGACTACGACTCTGGGAGTCCCCCGATGAGCTGCTCGACCGGTTCCACCTGGAGGTCGTGCCCAGCCCGAGCGGCGTGACGCACCACCTGTTCTGGCGAAGGTGACGCAAGGGCCCACTCGAGTTCAGGCTGCGACTGCGAGAGGGCGTCCGCCCCAGTGGATGCCCTTCTCACTTCGGATGCGGGCGCGTTCCTTGCGGCGGTGGCCGCGGAGCTCGGGATACCGGGGAGACACTGCGTACGTGGGTCCGCAAGGACACCGCCCAGCACACGTCCGAGCAACGCGTCGCCGGGGCCGGCCAAAGTCCGGCCGAGGAGCTGTCCTGGCTACGGGCCGAGAACGCCCGGGCGAAGGCCGGTCTGGCGGGCGGCGCTCGGTGCGGCGTGACGCCCGTACCGAGCGCGGCAGGTAATGCGGGGTCCGGCTCCCGGCGGTCCCGGCACATGCGAGTACTCGCTTCGTCGCACGCGGCCCGCCCCGAGCGGGGGCGTAAGCCGGGCCTGCGGGCAGCAGTACGACCAGCAGCGGGTCGCTCGGGGGCACCAGGCTCAGCCCGCGCACCGCAAACACCAGCTTCGCCCTGGCGGCTTCGGCGGGAACGGTGACGGTGAGGAGGACTCCGCCGCGCACCTCGACGCCGGGGGCGATACCCGCCGCCCTCAGCCGGAGCTCGAGCACGAACTTCTGCGGCAGTGTGGGCGCGAGTACGTCGACCCGGGTGCCGTCCACCATGAGGACATCGGCGATGCTCAGGTGCCACTCCGCGCGGCCTGCCCAACTGCCCGGGACAGGATCGCGACCAGGAGAGGGAAGAGCTGCCCGGCTTGGTCGGTGCCGGGCGCGGTCAGCCGTCCGAGGAGGCCCGGCGACGACAGGTCCACGAGCCCCAGCGCCGTGGCGCGCCTGACGACTCTGGTCCTCGGTGTCGTGGTCGCCCAGGGAGCCGAAGAACTCCGTCAGCGCCTGGCGCAGCCCGATGGCCAGCTCGACGACGGAGCCGGTCACTGACGGCACTCCTCGCTGCGGCCGCACCCCAGAACGGCGGGGTCCGGCCGGGCGGCGTCGTGGGGCAAGTCCTTCATGGCGAGTTCGCCACAACCTGGCCGGCCGTGACCTGAGGAGGGTTGGGGAGCAGTGACGCAAGGTGGTCCCGTACGAAGTCCGCCGCCCTCTTGACCGACTCGTCGGCCCCGGCTTGGTCTTCAAAGACGCTGGTAGAGACCATCACTCCGGCCCCGGCGTCAACCCAGTAGTAGGCCACGAATCCGGGGACCTGGCGGAGGAGAGGCACGAATCCTTCGTCCACTTGGCGTCCCGCCTCGGCAGGATCAGTCACCCCTTCATACCGCCGAACTACTGCGTACATAGCTGATCTCCTCACGGATCCCGAGGTCACCTCGCCCGAAACGACATACCCCCCACCGCGCGTAACTCGCTCGCGGGATGTCCGGAAGGCACTCGGATAGGCGCATCGGTCATCCAGACCGGGCATCTGCTGTGGTCAGGGCTGGGCGAACCGGGGCTTCACGGAACTGATGCTGTTGGTGATCTCTAGCCGGGCAGCTCACGGCAGAGCCGCTGGAATTGGCAGGTTTGCCTTGGCGGACGGTCTGGTGTGGTGCCGGGCCGGAAGCAGTCGCTGAGCCGGATGATGTTGGCTCCGGCAGCGGTCAGCACGTGTTGGACGTGGGGTCTTGGCGATGCCCCGGTAGCGGCAGTGTCGCAGGCCGTGAGCAGGGACAGTTTCTGAGGCGGTGGCCTCGCAGCAAGCACGGATGGCATTGCGCCGCCGCCTCTGTTCGGTCTCCGCCCTGGAGATGCCGGTGGACCGTCCGGTAGGACGGATCCCAGCCCAGGTGCTGCTGCAGGATCCGCACCACCCGCACGGCCGACCGCGGCGGATTCTCCCGCTTCAACGCGGCCGCCAGGTCCAGCACCTCCTCCGGCAACGCGACCTGGTGTGCCCGCTCGGCCCGCCGTCGCTCCTCCTCATCGACCAACGGCATCGAGGCAACCCCCCGGAACGGTTTTCGGACACTCCAGCCGCCACGGTGGCCCGTCGCGACGATCTCCGTCAGGGCCGACTCGTGTTGATCGGCTCCACGGTCAGGGAGGCGCGGCCGGCCGGGCTCCAGCAGGCGCCCGTGGCAGGCCACGGACACCAGCAGCCAGGTGGGCACCGCGACCATCCCGAGGCGCGTCCGCGCGGCGAACGTGGACCCGGTCGCCGCCGACACCGCGTCCGCAACCGCCGCCCGCGCGGGAACCGGCAGCACGCAGGCCGGATCGTCCGCCAGCGCGACCAGCCACGAGGTGAACACCCCGGCGACCCAGGACGCCCGGCACGACCGGCACCGCAGTCAGCCCCACACCGTCGTCACCGGCCGGTCCAGCCGCTCGGCGATCCGCCGGAACCCCCGCCCGGCCGCCGCCAACTCCAGCCCCGCACCCACCAGTGCCGCCAGGTCAGCCCTCCTGGCCAGCGACGACACCGGCAACAACACATGCATCGCCCCGCAGGACCGTCATCTCCGCCACCCCGCCCGAGCCCCGGAGGCGACGCGGTCGGCCCCAGCCCCAGCGGGGCAGCACTCCACCGCAGCCCGGGCAGGCCAACTCGTCGGCCACCAGCAGTCGTTCGACGGCTGGGACCTTCGCAGCCATCCCCGCGTGGCTGCCGGTCGAGGCGGGGAGGGCCGTTGCTGATCGATGTGCAGTTCAGTTCTCACTCACCGGCGTGTTGCCAGGGGAAGGGCGCGAGGTCGGGCTCGACCCAGCCGGTCCTGGCCGAGGTGCCGGCCAATGTCGAGGACCGGTAGAAGCGGGTCAGCAGCTTCTTGTCGAGCAGGGCGGGGTGTCGGCAGGCGAAGCCGTCGAAGTCCGCGGCGTCCGATTGGCCGATGTGGTGGCCCACCAGCTCGACCCAGGCCCGGCTGACGGTGGCGTTGTACTTCTGCGGGGCGCCTGCGTAACGGGCGGTGCGCTGGATGCCGTCGCTGACCAGGCCGACCGCCGCGGCGGTTCCGCAGCGCCGGACGGCCAGCCAGGTCAGGCGGATGTGCTCGCGGTGTCCGAACCGCTCGGCGGTGGCCATCACCTCCCCCATCAGCTCCGTGAACAGTGAGGACTCCTCATCAGCACCGTGGTCGCTTCCGATCACGACCCCTCCTTGATCAACGCATCCATAACCGCGCGAAAACCGGTGACCGCCTCGGCGGGCAGCCCGTCCAGCGCACGGTTCTCGATATCGGCCAGTGTCTGTGTGATCAGGACCGCCGCCGCCCGCCCCGACTCGGTGAGTTCGATGAGCACCGAGCGACGGTCACTCGCGCGCGTGCTGCGGGTGATGTGACCACGTCGCTCCAACCGGTCCAGCACGCTGGTCAGCGTCGTGGGGCGGGTACCGACGGCAGCACCCAGCTGGGACACGGTACGGCCCTGGCCGTCGGCGAGGTTGGCCAGGGCGTTGATCTCGGAGGCGGTCAGGTCGAGGTCGGCGAGTTCGGTAGCGATGAGATGCAAGGTGGCGTGGGTCGCGCGCTGCAAGGTCAGCAGCACCGACCGCCCAGATGGCACGGATTCGGACTTCACGCTTTCGGATATTACGAAACCGTAGTAGTGGCTCGCAAGTCCCATGGCATCGTCACGCTGCCGCTCAGGTGCGGGGAGGGCTACCGCGCCACCGACCGTTTCCGTACGGGGATCTTGTCGGGGGATTCGCGGACGATCGCGTCGCCTGCCTGCCACCGCACGCCAAGTGCCGTCGAAGGACGGCGGGTTGCACGTGATGGGCGCCTACGATCACGTCATGACGACCGCTCCCGAGACCCCCACCACACCGCGTTTGCCGTCGGTCTGCTTGTCGGTGGAGTGGCGCAGGTAGATCCGGTCAACCATGGCGGCGTTGCGACCACCGCACGGTGGAGGGGTGGTTGTCGTTGAGTGAGGGGGCGCGAAGACGTGGATGTATACGAGGCCGTGGACAGTCGCCGGGCTGTGCGGGCGTTCAGCGGTGAGCCAGTGCCCAAGGAGATACTCGAACGAGTGTTGGCGGCAGCGACGCGGGCTCCGTCGAGCGGGAACCTCCAGCCGTGGCATGTGTACGTCGTGGCCGGCGAGCCCTTGGCCGAACTGAAGAGGCGCGCGACGGCCAGGGCACTGGCGGGAGACCTGGGTGATGAGCGGGAGTATCCGATGTACCCGGCAGAACTGACCTCGCCGTATCTGGACCGGTTCTCCGCCGCAGCCGCCCAGCGGTACGAAGCGCTGGGAATCGACCGTGACGACCTCGACAGGCCCAAGAAGATCGCCGCCTCGAACTCGCAGGCGTTCGGGGCGCCAGTCGTACTGTTCTGCTACCTCGACCGGACGATGGGGCCCGGACAGTGGGGGGACGCAGGGATGTACTTGCAGACGGTCATGCTGTTGCTGAGGGCGGAAGGGTTGCACAGCTGCCCCCAGGTGATGTGGACGATGTATCGCAAGACTGTCAGCCAGACGGTCGGAGCCGATGACGGGCTCGTACTGTTCTGCGGTGTCGCGGTGGGGTTCGAGAAGGAAGGCGTGCCACGACTGCGTACCGCGAGGGCGGACCTGACCGAAATAGTGAACTTCATCGGAGTATGACCGCCAGGCGGTCAAGATCCACAGGACGGACCCTAGCGGCATCTCAGGACGCCTTCGGCAGTCGGATCACCGCCGAACCGCGGACCAAGGTCCACCCCGATGCGGTTCGGAGGGGCGCCGCCCTCGTTATCTCGCGCAGCAGTGCACAGTTTCGCGGCCCGGGACGGCGGGCCTTGACTGGTCGTGGGGAGGAAGCGGCGGGCGATGCCCGGAGGATCAGGCCACGTTCGCGAGCTTCTGGCGCACGACGATCGCGTTGAGCCGGACCGCGAACGGTGCGGTGTCGGTGAGGCCCAGGGTCCCCACACGGGACTTGCCAAAGCCGACCGTGACGTCGGCGCAGAAGGCGACGGCGTACAGGTACGCGCCGGCTTCCTCGTCCTGGAGGGCGAAGAACAGATCGCGGTAGTAGCTGGTGTGGTCCGGCCCCTCCTCGTAGTAAGCCAGTCCCGGTTCGCCCTCCTGCTCCGCGAGACCGGTGAAGGCATCCATGAGGCCGCGCTCGACGGTGTCCCAGAACGACGCCTGAGCCGCCTCGGGCGGGAGTGCCTGGCGGACCGCCTCCTTGAGGGAGAGCGCCATCACCAGGATCGGCGCCTCCTCCTGGAGCCCCCAACCACGGACCATCTTGACGATGTCGCTGTCGGGAAGCATGGCGGCGGCATCGCGAATGTGACCGAAGTCGTAGTTGACGGTGGCCGGCGCGATCGCGTCCTGGAAGGCACGTCCCAGGGTCTCCGCTTGGGCAAGATGAGCCTCTCCCACCTCGGTGACTGTCCTGAAGCAGGCTGTCAACGTCCCCTCCTTCAACATTTTGTTGCACTGGTGAGGCGTCAGTATGCCGTAGCGGTGCGCCACCGCTCCCCGCGGGGCGCCGGTGCGGCAGGCGCCACGCGTGACAGCGACGGGAACAGCAACATTTCGGTGGCCGTCGACCTTCTCCGGCCCGCCGCACCACGAGCCAGGACGCAGACATCCGGGGCGGCTTCGTGGTCGTACTTCAGTTGGATGGTGGGCGGGCGGTGGCCCAGTTGGGTGTCCTTACAGGCGGTCGGGCAGCACGGCGTTGCCTGGTCAGGGTCAGCTGCCAGATGGCGAGGAGCAGCAGCGTGCCGGTTTCGGCGAGGAGGCTGAGGAAGGCTTGTGGCGCGGGCTGCAGACCGTGCTCGGTGAATCCGAACACGCCCACGGTGCGCGAAGCGGTGAAGCCGCCGAGGACACCGAGCGCGACGCCTGCCACGGCGGCCCTCAGCAGCGCGGGTGGTGTCCCGATCAGCAGCAGGAGAGCGAGGGCGAAGGAAGCGCTGGCCTGGAGCAGGAACAGGGGGCCGACGATGTGGATGAAGCGGTACTCGTCGATGTAGAGCTCGGCGTGGATGTATCCGCCGGCGGCGAGGGTTGCAGCGGTCACCGACCGCAAGGTGGGGGCGAGGAATCTTTGGGTGTTCATGCCAGCCTCTGGTCCTTGATGGCCAGTTCGCGGTCGCCTCGGCGGTAGCCGACGCTGCGGATGCCGAGTGCGTCTTTGAGCTGCCGGGCAGGGACGACCTGCGGGGTGGGGGCGGGGGCACGGCCCGGTTTGGGCAGGGGGTAGGCGGTGGTGGTGGCGGAGTGAAAGGTGATGTTGCCATCTGTCTTGGTGAACAGCTGGTGGACGTGCCCGTTGAGACAGGTGACGGACGAGAAGCGGCGCAGGAGGGCGATGACCTTGAGGGCGTCGTCGGTGCTCCAGCCCCACTTCGGGTACATGGCGAACAGCGGGATGTGGCTGAAGACCACGATGGGGGTGTCCGACGACAGTCCGGAGATGTCCTTGCGAACGAAGTCGATCTGGCCGTTGCCGAGGTGGCCGAGTTTCTCCAGGCTCAGGGTGTTGACCAGGGCGATGAAGTGCACGCCGTGGGTCTCGAAGCTGTACCAGCCATCGCCGAGCGTGCCCATGCCGAAGGCCCGCCGGTAGGCGCGGCCCGCATCGCCGATGGAGTCGTGCTCGCCCGGCACGGTGAAGATGCGGTCTGTCTTCATTCCGGCCATCATCTGCTTGACCTGGTCGAACTGCCCGGCCGTGGACAGGTGGGTCAGGTCTCCGCTGTGCATGACGAAGTCCGGTCTGAATCCGAGCGAGTTGACCTGGTTGATCGCTTCGGTGAATGACCCGGTCACATCCGTGTTCGCCGGCCCCTGGAACCCGATATGGCTGTCGGAGACCTGCACGAACCGCAGCGCGCCGCTTCCCGCTGCGGCGGCGCCGGCGGCGGCGGCCCCGGCGTTGGTGTCCCGGGAGTCGGCGATGTGGCTGATCACCTCTCCACCGGCCACGGTCAGCACCACCGCGCCACCGAACCACCCTGCATGCCGGAGGAGTTGACGCCGACTCATACCGTATTCGGTATCGGGCTGACCGGCGCCGTCGGCCGGAGTTCCGTGGTGACTGTCGTAGTAGTCGGTCATCAGGTCACCTCCACGGTGCCGGTCATGAACGGATGGATGGTGCAGAGGTAGGCGTAGGTGCCAGGCTTGGTGAACGTGTAGCTGTAGGTGGCATGGGTGGCCAGGGCGGCGGAATGCAACGGACCGCCCGATCCGGCGCTGGTGACGGTGTGGGCGTCGGTGTCCTGATTGGTCCAGGTCACCGTCGTGCCCACTTTGACCTTCAACGTGGCCGGGGAGAATGCGAAGTTCTTGATCGCCACGGCGTTCCCGGTCACCGGCGCGGTCGGCGCGCCAGTGCTCGAGGGACTCATGGGCATGCTCATGTCGGGCATCGGCGAGGCGCCGGGAACGGAGCCCGTCGTGTTTCCCGGCCCCGTGGCTCCGGGCATGCCTGCCGTCTGGCGCTGACCCGGACCGGGCGTGATGGCGCCGGCTCTCATGGACGAGGAATGCGAGGGCTGGCCGCGTGAGCTGAGGAGCCCCAGCGCGCCGGCAGTGGCGATGGCGGCGACGGCCAGCCCGGCCGCAGTGCGTGATCGACGGCCTGGCGTGCGAAAGTTCAGGTACATGGTGTCCGTTCCTCACTGGTCAGGCGGAAACGGGGACTGCGCCGGCTGGGCGCACGCAACCGCAGGGATATGTGGCGGATGCCGTGTTCATGGGCGCGTGCACGGACCCAGCGATCGAGCATGGGTGCTGCCTCGCGCCGGCCGCTCGCCTCGACGTGCGCCGCGCTGCGCATCCGCCGTTGCACGCCGCGAAGGTGCAGGCCGCATGCGGTAGTTCCCTGTGCGGGGAGCCACGAGTGACTCATCGCAGGCCGCCGGTGCCCGTACGGGTGGTACACGCGCTGGGCCGGGTGGAGGTCCGCCCCGGTCGTTGCGCAGCCCCCGATCGCTGTGCACGTCGAGCACTGCAGGGAGCCGTCGCCGTGGTGTGCGCTGGGCACGGGCCGGGGCCGCGCGGTGGCGCCGACTTCGATGCGCGGGGGCGCGGCGAGCGTGGCCGGCGCCAGGAGCACGTGCGTCGCATGGTGTATCTCGGTCACCTCTGAACCGTCCTTTGTCGCGTGGGGGTTGATGAGGAATTGCGCGTAAGTTCGCTCTCGTCTGGCTCCACGGACGACAGGGGCCCACGGTTCGACCTATATGCACTTTTTATTGGAGTTCATGACATCGCCTTTAAGGGGGTTCGCGGCATCGCCCCAGATCGCCCCGCCTCCCCCGCGCGCCGGGCTCGCATGGTCCTGGTGGTGCCGTGAGGCCTGGCACGGAGTGCCGCCCGCGCGAACACAGAGTGTCACCTGCACCACGCCATGCGTTAGAGGACAAAGTAGTACATGTGCGCGATGATCGACTTATGCCCTGGAGTCCCCGAAAACGTGACCTAAGGACCGATCCGGATCGCTCCGCGCACCGTGTCTCTGGTAAAGGGCCCCTTTCGACCGCGGATGAGGAACTGCTGCGCACCCTGTATGCGGAGCACGCGGGGCCCCTGTTCCACTATGCGCTGCGACTGACCTCAGGAGATCGGCAATGGGCGGAGGATGTGGTGCAGGAGACGCTGCTCAGAGCGTGGCAGCATCCCGCTGCGTTCGACCCCGCACGCGGCCCGGCCCGGGCATGGCTGTGTACGGTCGCCCGACATCTGGTCATCGACGCCCACCGGGCCCGGCAGGCCAGGCCGACCGAGGTCGGCGGCGACGTGCTGGAACGAGCCTCCGAGCAGACACCGGGCGAGGACGAGATCGAGCAGGCACTGCAGAGCTGGGCGGTGGCCGACGCCGTCCGGACGCTGTCCCCGGACCACCGCGCGGTGCTGCTGGAGACCTACTACAAGGGCCGGACCATGGTGGAGGCCGCACAGGTGCTGGGCATCCCGCTGGGCACCGTGAAGTCACGGACGTACTACGCCCTGCACGCCCTGCGGCTGGCGCTGCAGGAACGGGGAATCGAGCCATGACCGCGGCGTGCAGGAGGTGGCGACCATGAGTGCGGAGCACGACGCCCTCAGGCAGGCGCTGGGAGGGTACGTCCTGGGCACACTGCCCTCGGCGGAAATGGAACAGGTGCGCGTCCACCTCACGGAATGCGCCGAATGCCGGGCCGAACACGCCCAGCTGGCGGGACTGTCTGCGCTGCTGGCAACGGTGACCGAAGCCGAAGCCTCAGGCCAGACGGTGCCGACAGCCCACGGGGACCCGGCCGACCGGCTGGTGGCACGGGCAGCCGAGAGCGCGCAAGGCTCCTCGCCCGCACGGCCCGCGGTGCCTGTAGCACCGCAGGCACCACAGGCGGGTGTGCTGGAGAGGTTGCTGCAGCAGGCCGCGGCCCGGCGCCGAAGGACCTGGCGTCTGCAACTGGCCGGCGCCGCCGCCTCCCTGGTGTTCATCGCGGCGGCGGTCGGCGGCACATGGCTCGCGACCATCGGAACCGTGGGCAGTCAGGCAACGCCGCCCGGGCCGACCGCGCCGGTTGCCCGGCGCACCTTCTCCGGAAGCGACCCCACCACCGGCGTCTCCGCCTCGGTGAAGGTCTACCCCTCTGCCTGGGGCAGTGTGCTGCGGGTCTCCGCCAGGGGCGCGCCCGCCGGAATCACCTGCCGGCTCCAGGCGGTCGGGCCCGGCGGCGCCAGGACGGACGTCGCCACCTGGCGGGCAGGCCAGTACCCTCCCGGCACCACGATCCCAGGCGCGGTCGCCATGTCCCCGGAAGCCATCGAGCACTTTGAGATCCGCGCAGACAACGGTCAGAAGCTGGTCACCATCCGGGCGTGAGGCGAGACCGGAACGGGCGCGTCACTGGGCAGCCTCGCCGCCCAGTGACGCGCCCGCAGCTCTCAGGTGAGAGCGCACCGCGGCACAAGAGACCAAGAAGACGTCGCCACGGCCCGACCCTTCGGTGGCGAAGGCGTCCCGGGTGGTCCGGCGCCCCGCGAGGGCGCCTGCTACGCGCTGCACCGTCGCTGGTGGGAACGGTGGTCACGCCAAAGGAAACCCTGCCCGACCAGGCTGGAGGAGCGCGCTGAGGCCGTCCAGCGCGGGCCCCCTCGGGTGTCGGCCGCGTACATGAATGGGTACGGCTGTGCGGGGGCCGGCGGCATGCACCTCAACCTCCGCCGGGAGGAGGCCGAAGCAGGTGCCCTGGTCCTTCTCGCGGCGCGCCGACGACCTCCGGGCCCCGGTCGCCCTCACCCCGGATCCAGCGAACCGGCCCAGTCCTCGACTGACTTGATGCGTGAGTGCGCCGACGGGGCGTTCACTCCCTGTCCGCCGCGACCGAGCCGAGATGAGTGCGCCCAGCCGGGTCGCTGGCATTGACACGACCCGGAAGAAGTCGAACAAAAGGGGCGAATAACTCGAACCGTTCAGCATGTGTCGCCCGTGGAACTGAATGAGCGCGCTCATGCAGGATCCGGCCCAACGACCGCCCCGAAGGGGTTGGCGGTCTCTCCCGTTCCGGTCTCCACACATCCACAAAAGAGCGAAAAGACCATGTCCGTGACCGATTTCCCCAGCCCGAGTTCACTGCTCGGTCAGCCCTGCCACCACCAGGCGCTGCTCACTCTGCCCGCGCAGGAGGCGCACGTCTCCGCCGCTCGTCACTTCGCGGCCGATCTGCTGGAGACCTGGAGTGTGCCCGCAAGCGAGCGGGACTCCGCCGTTCTCATCGTCGACGAACTCGCCGCCAACGCCGCCCAGTACGGCCGCGAGCGCATGACCCTGCTGCTCGTCCTCGACCACGGCACTCTGCACATTGTGGTCACTGACTCCGGCACGACCGTGGAACGCCATCGCCCCGACATCGCCCCCGACGAACACGGCCGCGGCACCGGCATCGTCCAGTACCTCGCCCAGTCGACCGAGGTCCACCAGACACGCAGCGGCCGCGAAGTCCGGGCCTGCCTGAGGTGCTCGCCATGACCGGCCCGGACGTTCCGCACGAGCTGCGACCCCCTGCCGGGGCCGGCACCGCAGCACAGCGACGGGTCACCGGGGGCGGCTGCGGCGCCGGGTCACTCGACGACCCCGCCGAGTGGGCCTTCGCGACCCACAAGCCGTGCCCCATCGACGGCTGCCCGGTCCGGCCCAGTTGCCCATGCGGTCCGCGGCATATCCATCGGCCCTTGATCACAGCGACCCCGGCCACGACACGATGCTGTGTCAACGCTGCGGCGCCGACCCTGCGTACCGGCGAAGGTGTGAGCGTGGACGTCACCTCGAGCAGCGGCGAGGGCATCGGCGCCCCGCCCCCGCACGAGGCGTACGCGAATGCGCCAGACCTGCGCCGCGAGATGCACCAAGTGCTCGCTATCGGGGCCGAACGCGACGGCCGCCAGGCCAGGCCCGTCACCGGCCCCCCGGTCAATGCGTCGGCCGCCGACCGCGCCTGGCTGCTACGCCGGGCCGCCCTCATGGACCGGATGGCCCTCGCGGACCCCGGCCCCGGCCCGGTCGCAGCCGCCGCAGAAACCGCCGCACAACTCGTCCTGCACGACCGCCACCATCCCGACCTGGTGGTCGGCCCGCACCACCCCGACGCGATCACGCTCGCCCCCAGCCGTCGCCTCTACGTCCGTCAGGAGTACGCCGCCTGGACGGCCGCCGGGCGCCCCGGAATCTGAATCGACCCCGATCCCGACCCGCCAGGAAGAAGGACACATGACCCGCAAGGACGTCGACACTCGGCACGCCCTCGCAGCAGCCGGCCAGTTCCACTTGCCTCGCCTTCCACGCCCGACAGCCATGCGTGAACATCGCGCCGGCCGGCGGCAGAAGCGGTCACGCGGGGGAAGGCCGATGAATGCACCGTGGCCGAACGCGAGAACCCATCGGCTGCTCCAGGTGCCCGAACGTGGTTGCTCCCAGGGGCAGCAGTTGCGCGTCCATCCGGCCCAAGCGCCCCCGCACATTCCGCGGACCGGGCAGCCGGCGCAGGTGGCTCTGCAGCTCACATGCGGCGAACCCGACGCAGTCACTTGTGAGGCCGGGCTGGACGACGCCGTGGGAATCTCCCGATGCCGCGGGCGGCGGACATCGGTGAAACCGCCGTGCCAAGTGCACCGGGAAACCGCCTCCCAGGCGCCCGCGCACGAGACCGCGGGCGCGGGCACGGATGCCGGGCTGCCCGGCCACGTCCTGCGGATCCCCTTCTGCGACGCCGAGTGCCAGGCATCTGTCGGTGGAGAGCCCTGCCGGGTCGTGGACATCGACCGCGTCCAGCAGCGTGATGTCCCGGCCGAGTGCGGGCGGGACGCGGAAGGGGAACTCTTCGCCGTATCGGCGGACGGGCAACCGTGCTGGACGCGCCCGCCGACGGCAGCGAGCCCTCGTCCGCGGCCAAAGGTGTGCACCTTCCTTCGCGTCAACTCAACTTTCCGCAAGGCCCGGTCGTGGGCAGGACGATTCCTTGGGCAGCGACCGAGTCTGTGCGCCCGCCCGGAGAGCGATGGGGGCATGAAAGCCGTCGCAGAGGCCCGGCGGGTGCTGGGCAGCGGCCTCTTCGACAGTGTCGGCAACGGTAGCAAGCATGCGTTCGGAGAGGTGGTGTGACGATGTTCCGCAATGCGCTGGAGCCCTGGCACCTGCTGATCGTGGTCGCGGTGGTGGTCTTGATCTCCGGCTCGAAGAAACTACCCGACACGGCCCGGGCGCTGGGCAAGTCCATGCGGATCCTCAAGAGCGAGACCAGGGCCATGAAGGACGACGGCGCCTCACACGAACCCCACCCCGAACCTGAGCCTGAGCCTGCAACGGGACCTAGACCGGGACCGGGACCGCGGACGATCTCGGGCGCTCCCGGAGACACCGCCGCCGCCCGCACCGTGCCCAGGGACAGCACGACCAACCACTGAGACTGAGCGCGGTTCTGCGCGGCGGGCAACAGTGGACGGTCCGAGGACCTTCGTAAGGCGCTCCCCCTCGGGCTGGGCAGGGCAGGTCAGCTCGCGGTAAGTGGTGTCGACCTGGACCAACTGCCTAGACGATCAAGTACTGACGCAGGACCGGTGGTCTCCGGTCCCCCGCACGAGATGAGGACGTGTCGTGCCCCAGTCGGTCCGCAACAAGGAGAATGATCCCGAGGGGCGGATGCCGCTCGCAGAGCACCTTCGTGAGCTCCGCAAGCGGCTCGCCAAGGCCGCCTTGGCCATCCTGGTCGTCACGATCGCCACGGCCTTCTCCTACAAGGACATCATTAACTTCTTCACCAGGCCGGTACTGGACTCGGTCGGATGCCCGACGTCCTTCGCCGATCTGGCCAAGCAGACCGCGCACACCACCTGCGCGCGGATCACGATCAACGGTCTGCTCGCGCCCTTCACCCTGGCGCTGAAGGTGTCCCTGATGGCCGGCGTCGTGCTGGCCTCGCCGATATGGCTGTACCAACTGTGGGCGTTCGTTGCCCCCGGCCTGCACAAGCACGAGCGGAAATACGCCTACGCGTTCGTCGGCGCGGGCGTCCCGCTGTTCTTCGGCGGCGCCTTCTTCGCCTACAAGGTGCTGCCCACGACCGCGAAGGTGTTGATCGACTTCACCCCGCACGGGGTGGACAACCTGCTGCCGCTCGACGGGCTGCTCGACCTCGTCACCCGCATGGTGGTCGTCTTCGGTCTCTCCTTCGAGATGCCGCTGCTGCTGGTCATGCTGAACCTCACCGGGGTGCTGCCCGGCCGGCGGATGCTCCGCTGGTGGCGCGGCATGATGCTGGGGATCACGGCCTTTTCGGCCGTGGCGACGCCGAGCACGGACCCGCTGACCATGCTGGCGCTGGCCGCGCCGATCTGGGTGCTCTATTTCGCCGCCGTTGTCTTTTCGCTTCTCAATGACCGGCGCAAGGCCCGCAGAGAGGCAGAGGAACCCGGCGACGACGAGGCCTCCGACCTCGACCTCACGTCGCAGGACATCGGCGAAGTGGAACCGGTGTCCGCCAGCCGGGCCCTGCCCGCGCACCCGGACGCTGACGACGACCGCGCCGACGTGTAGGACGACGTGACCTGAGGAAGCATTCATGATGGACCGTTCGGGCCCGTCACGCCCCGCAGCGGGTCTCAGAAGTCGTCCGCTCCGATGCGGAGCTCGGGCAGCAGCAGGGCGAGGAGGAGGCGGTCCACCTCAACTACCTCGCCTGGGCCTACAACCTCTGCGTCGCCGATCCCCACGCCGCCCTGACGACCGCCGACGCCGCGCTCGTGGCGGCCCGCTGTCCCACGGCCTGGCGTTGGTGTGCTCGTTCACCGTGGAGTGCACGAAGAGGTGCCCCGTGCGCTGCTGGACCGGTGGGCACCGGGGTATGGACCGACCCGGACGGCTTCGTCGGCCGCGTCGCGAAGGAGCACGGCATCCCTCATGAAGCCTTCGTGGAGCAGATCAGCGTGTCCACGAGCTCTCGCAGACCTGCTGGCGGAGCACGTCGTGGTCTACCTCCCCCGCGGGGCGATCTTGGTTGATATACGCTGCGCCTGACTCATTCGAACAGTTCGGCGAATCCGTGCCACCGGATACGCCCTGCCCGGGGGGCATTCCCATGACTGCGCAGTCCCGCGCGGTGCTCGGCATCGCGCTCACTCCCGTCCTCGCCCTGGCGGCCGCGGCCCCGGCCGCCGCCCACACCACCGCCACGGCAGCGGCTACCGGCACCACCGCCACGGGCGCCGACACTGCCCCGGCCGCCGTCGGGACCCGTGCGCCGGGCCCGTGGGGCACCCGCACCCTGCACGCCCCGAACCCCGACCCCGCCTCCGCCTCGGGTGGGCTGAACGCCCTGGTGTCGGCCGGGAATGGCGCTGTCGTCTCCCTCACCGGCGACGGGCTCTCCCGTTTCACCCGGATCCGGCCCGCCGGCAGCACCCGCTGGCTCGCCCCGCAGTCCTGGCCGGACGCCGGCGGGTTCAACACCGAGCTGGTCTCGCTCGGCGACGGCTCGGTGCGCCTGGTCTGGGCGGCCAAGCGCGCCGACGACCACGACAACTACTGGCTGAAGGTGGCCACCCTCGCGCCAGGCGCGACCGCCTTCTCCGAGCCCGAGTACGTCGCAGAGGTCCCCGAGAAGGCCTACTACCATCTGGCGGCGGCCCCCGACGGCCGGCTGGTCGCCGTGTGGCAGGTCTACGGCGTCGTGAAGGCCGCCGAGAAGGCCGGCCCGCAGGCCGCGTGGACCGCTCCGACCGACCTCAACGAGCAGCCGCCGTCCGGCAGCCGGGACATCTCCGGCATGGAGCTGGCGGTCGCCAAGGACGGCACCGCCCTGCTGGTGTGGCAGTGGCAGGCGAGCAAGGCCGTAGTCGCCCTGGAGAAGGCCCCCGGCGCGACCGCCTGGTCCGCGGTCCAGGGCTTCCCGGTTCCGGGCGTGGACCTGGCCCGCCCGAAGGTGTTCGCCGATCCGCAGGGCGGCTTCGACGTGTTCTACGACGACCTCGCGCACCTCATGTACACGCACCGGCCCGCCGGCTCCACGCAGTGGAGCACCCCGCAGTCTGCCGCCAACTACGGCAGCACGTACGGGATGACGGCGCCCGTCCACCTGCCCAACGGCGACCTCTTCGTGGCCGGCGGGCCCGGCTACTCGACCGGCCCCTGGTACGCGGTGCGCTCGGCGGCCACCGGTGTCTGGCAGCCGTACACGCAGCCCTTCTCCACGCACAAGAAGGTGCGCGCGGTCGCCGCGACCGCTACCTCGGGCGGCACGGTCACGGTGACGTGGCGGGAGGGCTACTCGGGCCAGGAATACGCGATGGCCTCCGTCTTCAAGGGCGGCACCTGGTCCGCCGCGCGGCGGCTGAGCGCGACGAGCGCCCAGTCCACCGGCGCGCCCGAGGTGGCCGCCGACGCGCTCGGCCGGCCCGTCGTGCTGTGGGACGAGTACAGGCTGACCGAGACGAACAGCATCGTCCTGGACGGCGTCTACGAGGCCACCACCACCAGCCGCACGCTGCCCAAGTGGCGTGACTACACGGACGATGGCAAGGCCGACCTGTTCGGCCGGGACAGCGCCGGTCTGAAGGTGTACGCGGGTGACGCGACGAAGCTGTCCGCGGGGCAGCGCGCGAGCAGCTGGCCGACGGGCACGCTGGTTCTGCCGTTCGGCGACCTCGACGGCGACGGCTGCAACGACGTGTTCGTCCGCTACCCGAAGGGCGAGGCCCACATCTACCCGACGATGTGCGGAGGGCTGCCCGACCAGCAGTCGTTCCACGTCAAGGTCTCCTCGGACTGGAGCGGGTACGACGCGGTCCTCTCGCCCGGCGACGTGACGGGCGACGGCCAGGCCGACCTGCTCACCCGGTCCGCCTCGACCGGGAAGCTGTACCTGTACGCGAACAACGGTGCGGGCGGCTTCAAGGCCCGCACGCTCGCCGGGTCCGGCTTCGGCGGCTACAAGAAGCTGATCGCTGCCGGCGACCTCGACGGCGACGGCAAGAACGACCTGCTGGCCCTCGACGCGTCGAACGAGCTCTGGCGATTCAGCGGGACCGGCGCCGGCACCTTCAAGCCCCGGTCGCTGGTCTTCAAGGACTGGGGCACCTCCTACAAGGACGTGGTCGGCGGGCTCGACCTGTCCGGGGACGGCCGGGCCGATGTGATCTCGCTCGACAGGGACGGCCGGGCCTGGCTGAACCCGGGCAACGGCCAGGGCGGCCTCGGCAGCCGGTCACAGGCCGGCAAGACCACGAACTGGACGGACATCCGCATCTCCTGACGACGCGAACGCGCCGGCCACACGGGACCACAGGGATCGGGGGCCGGCTCCGCGTCCGGTTCCGGCGGGTCCACCCGGACCAACTCGACCCGGAAGGGCAGGACGACCGGCCGGGCCCGACCCACGTACGCCGGCCCGGCCGCCACATCCACGGCGGCCGGGCCGAACAACCGTGCCCGAGCGCGGACTCCGGACACAAGTGGTCATGGCGACCGGCTCCGGGAAGACCCTCGTCGCCGTGCGCAGCGCGGACGTGCTTCAAGGGGACCGTGTGCCGGTGCTCGTGCCCTCACCGGACCTGCTGGCCGAGACGGAAACCGCCCCTCGGTGCTGCGTCAGGCCACGGATCTGGCCACGGCGACAGCCCAGGCGATGTACAGGACATTCACCACCAGCCGAGCCAGGGCGCCGATCGGCCGCTCCAGCAGCCGGGGCCGGTCCGGCCGCGCACGTCGCAGCGCGTCCATGTGGGACACCTGGTAACAGGTGATCAGGAAGGCGGCGGCCCAGCCCCCGACCGGCCTGGTGTACGGAGCCAGCACCAGCGCACCCACGACGACCTCCGCCGCCCCAGAGACGGCCACAAGGAGCCGCTCTCCGGGGATCCATGCGGGCACCAGCGCGCGGAAGTAGCCGGGAGCCAGAAAGTGCATGACCCCTGTGACGGCCAGGAAAACCGCCAAGGCGAAGGCAGCGACAGCGTGCATGGCGTGTTGTTCCGATCAACTAGCGCCTGGGAGCTTGAACAAAACGATTTGCCGCTTCGTCTTCGCCGCCGGCACCGAGGCAACGATGTTCGCCGAGTCCTGCCCGTTCCGCGTCTCCCGCCGCCGGGGCTGATCGTTCCGCCCCAACTCGCCCACGCCTGTGCGGCCAACTCGCCCTACATCGCACTGTTCCCCGAGCTGTGGGCAGTCGCAGGGCGCCCGACACCGCTCGATCCGGAGTTGCCCCTGGCTTCCAGCAGAAAGTACGCCGTCACGGCCACGGAGGAGGGACTCAGTCCCGTGCAACCAGCCAGTGCCACCGCCACCCACCGCGGGCCCGACATATACGCATTGCTCTTCCTCCACATGTCCGGCCACTTCAGCGAAGCGCCGACCAGCTCGCTAACGACACGGAGCCGCTCTCAGACACGGCTGCATCAGCCTGAAGGCGTGCGGTTCATCCGCCCGCATCACGACAGTGAAGGTCGGCCCCGAGTCGCGCCAGAAGAAGTCGAGCCAGCCACCGACTCGGGCGACGACATCCAGATTCCCCGGGCTGCCGAAGTTGCTCTGGATCATCGTCACGGCGTCGACGCTGCCCAGGGTGTCCCCGCATCGGTTGGGCCCGCTCCCAGGGAAGGCAGAGTCGTCGTTGCCAGATGTGGGCCAGGCCGCCGTCGGCCATGGGAGTGACGAGCTCGAAGTTGCCCTGCTTGCCGAACCGGCTCTGGGCGAGAGCGGGGATCCCGGCAACCGACGGCAGCGGACGGTGCGCCTCCCAGTTGTTCCGCCAGTTCTGGACCAAGCCGTGCAGCTGGCAGACCTGGGCGGCCTCGCCGTGCAACAAGTGTCACCCTGGGACGACACCGCTCTCAGCGCGGAGACGTCGACCAGGCCCTCCCCACTGCAATCACCCGGGCCGCAACCGGCTCCAACCGCAGCTGAGCAGGGTATTGGCGCGCCGGTGTTCGGCTCACTGGCGCACCCAGGTGGGCCTCCCCGTGGCCGCGTCAGCGCAGCAAGTCGTCGCTCACCGCTTAGGATCCGTGCCCGTGTCAGAGATCCCCGATGAGTTGATCAAGCTGGAGCGATCCGCCGAGGTAGAACGCGCGAAACTCGCGGGCCTCACCGGAGACGAGTACGAGGCTCAGTGGCGCCGCTGGCGCCAGGCGTCCGAGGCTGTACAGGCGGCCATCACCGCGCACGCCGCAGCGACCGAATCCAGCCGACACGAGGTGGAGCAGGCCGTGAAGAAGGCCATGAGGCTTTCCCAAGAGGACCCGGCCGTCGAGTAGCGCATCGACAGCCGGGACGACTTCAGGTCTCCCGTCTCCCTTGGCCGCGTCTGCTCCCAGTGATGGGCCGCCTGCCGCCGGATAGCGTCGGTGCCCTCGAACACGACCGCCGGGCGCAGCTTCCAAGGCCGCACCAGCGGCTGATGTGCGGGGCGGCTCACCGGGGTATCCAGTCATGCCCGTCGCTCCAGGGGCCGCCGTCGCCCTCCTCGGCACTGTTGGGGAAGGCTCCCCTCGATCGGCCCGATACCGCTCACCAGGTCGCCGACGCCCTCGCCGGCCTCCGCTACCAACAACACGGCGTGCCGATTCCTGCACGACAATCCTGATCCGCGCTGGACAGTGCTCTGGTGATCAGGCGGGTGACCGCCTGCCGACCCCCGGCATCCGCACCATCCGTCCCCGCATCGAACAGTAGGTGACCAGTCTCCCGGGAGCAGTCAGGGCCTTCTCGACCTCCGCGGCATCCCCGCCGTCCTGGCCGAGCACTGGACAGCCCCGCGCCTCCGCTGCCCGGTACCTCGGCTACCACCCGGGACCTGCAGTTGCCCAGGCAGCTCAGCCGTGGTTGGCAAGGCCGGCCGGGTCGCGTTTCAAGTCCGATGCGGCGGTGAGGGTGGGCACGGGCCGGAGTGGCTGCTCCGGCGCGGCGGACGCTGATGTCACGTGAAGGTGACGCGCATCCCGCCCTCGGCCAGTACTTCGAGCACCAGGGCGACCAGGTCGTACGGTTCACCCTCCGGTGTCAGGACGTGGGACAGGGGCGGCCCTGGTCTTCGTCCTCGGCACGCTCGGCGTCCTGGCGGGCCTGGCCGCTTACGGCGGGGACGTCGACCTGGGGAGCTCCAGCACACGGGTCGCGCTGACGGGGGTGCCGTACGCCGTCGCCGCGGCGTTCTTCGTGCCGAGCCGGTGGGTACGGCTGGGGGCGGTGGCCGCGCTGGCGGCCGGCGTCGTCTACGGGGGCTTCATCGGCCCGGCGCAGGCGCAGCAGCGTCGGCACGCGGCGGAGATCGCGCGCTACCGGGAGCATCCGGAACTGTTGTATCTGGGCGCTGCGCCGCCTGGAATGCGGGTATCCCGTGCCGTGGTCGGGCCCGCCTACTTCAGCGTCGAATACCACCCCGTCCGGGAGGGACACGAGTTGGGGTACGTGGGCCTCGTGGTGCGTTCGCCGCTCACGCAGACACCACGCTGCCCAGAGCCCGTGGACAAGGGCGCTACCTGCACGGTGGACGTGCACGGCGAGCTGCGCATGATCGGCCGACTCCCCGGCGGCACCCGCGACATCACCCTCACCCGCCGCCACCACGACGTGGAGGTTGAGGTCACCAGCCAGTCCCTTGGCGAACCCGGCCTGCGCCACCTCCTGAACACGCTGCACCCGCTGTCGAACACGGAGCTGGAAACGCTGATGCGGGAGAAGGTGATCGCCCAGGGCTACTGAGCCATGCTCGCCTCGGGCCTCAAGGTACCGGAATCACGTCCATGACGCCGGAAGTGGTGAGCGCAGTTGACGCGTTCGTCACTTCGGGCTGGTGACCAGCTTCAGGAGCGTCCCGAACAGTGCGTCAAGAGCGGGCCGGTAGGCGTGTTCGGGCGGGGCTGCGAAGCCGATGAGCAGACCTGCCGGGCGTCCGTGGGGATCGATGTGGAGTTCGGACAGGCCACGCAGGGCAAGTCCCTGCCGGGCGCAGCGCGAGAGGATCTCGTCTTCGGGCGGCCAGTCGGCGGGGAGGGTCAAGAGGGTGTGCAGACCGGCGGGGACGCCGTGGGCGGTCAGTCCCGTGACACCGGACACGCGGGCCAGGAGCAGTTCGCGTCGTCGACGGTAGCGCAGGCGGGTGGCACGAACGTGGCGGTCGTACGCGTGAGTGGTAACCAGATCCGCGAGGACGAGCTGGGAGAGGCTCTCCGTGTAGAGATCGGCTTGCTGCTTGGCTTCAACCAGCGGTTTCACCAGCTGGGGCGGTAGGGCCATCCAGGCCAGGCGCAGAGCCGGGCCGAGGGCCTTGGAGACGGTGCCACAGTAGACGGTCCGGTCGGGAGCGATGCCCTGGAGGGCGCCGACGGGTTGGCGATCGTAGCGGTACTCGCCGTCGTAGTCGTCCTCGATGACCAGCCCGCCGGTGGTGCGTGCCCAGGTGCCGACGGCCTGACGTCGGCTGGGATGGAGAGGGACACCGGTCGGGTACTGATGCGAGGGCGTGAGGAGCACGGCGTCGACCTCGTGCGTCAGCGCGTCCACGCAGGCGCCGTGGGCGTCGACGGGCATGGGCAGGGTGGCGAGTCCGGCGCGTTGGACAACGGCGCGGAAGGTGTTGTGACTCGGATCCTCGACGGCTACCGTCCTGGCGCCGCTCCCGGCCAGAACGCGGCTGAGCAGGCTCAGACCCTGGTAGTAACCGGAGGTGATGACGATGCGGTCGGGGCTCGTGACCACACCGCGGGTGCGGCCCAGGTAGTCGGCGACTGCGGCACGCAGTTCGATCCGGCCTTGCGGGTCTCCGGCGCCGAGCACCACCGAACGCGCGTCTGCAACCACCCGGCGTGTCGCCGCAAGCCAGGCTCGGGCGGGGAAGGCGCTGACATCGGGAAGCCCTGGTCGCAGGTCATGGCGAGGACCCGCCGGTGTCGATGTGGCTGGTGGGGAGGTCACGGTCTCCGGCGGTATGTCCGCCACGGTGGTGCCCGACCCGGGCCGGGTGGTCAGGTAGCCCTCTTCGACCAGTTGGTCGTAGGCAGCGGTCACCGTGCCACGGGACAGTCCGAGTTCGGTAGCCAGTCCCCTGGTGGAGGGCAGGAGCGTCCCGGCGGCTAGGCGCCCCTGGCGGATCGCGTCGCGCAGCGCCGACTCCAGAGCCGAACGGCGACCTTTCGAGGCGTCGAGACTGAGGTGCAGGGCGACGCGCGAACCGGACCAGGATTTCTGCACGGAACTGGATCTTACTCATGGGCCAGTGTCTCCATAGCCTCAAGCCCGAGTGATCAACAGTCCGACGACGACAGGACGTACCTCGATGATCGTGATAGCCCATCTCAGCGACACTCACATCGACAGTGAGCCGCGCAGCATCGAGCGCACCCGGGCTCTCATGTGCTACCTGGAGGACCTGCCCTACGACCTGGACGCGGTCCTGGTGACCGGAGACATCACCGATCACGGTCTGCCGGCCGAGTACGAGGAGGCCCGTCGGCTCTTCTCCTCGCGGCACCCGGTGATGCTCTGCCCCGGTAACCACGACAGACGTGATTCCTTCCGCACTCACCTCCTGGCGCAGGCGAATTCGACAACTCCGGTCAACCAGGTGCATCGGAGCGCGGACGTGGTCATCGCGATGTGCGACTCATCAGTGCCGGGCAAGGACGAGGGTTTCCTCTCGGACGAAACCCTGGCGTGGCTCGAGGACGTGTTGGCCCGGACCTCCGACGGGACGCCCGTGCTGATCGGCTTCCACCACCCGCCGACGCTGTTGCACGTCCCGTTCGTCGACGGCATCCGCCAGTTCGGCGCGGAGCGGCTCGTGGCCCTCGCTGACCGTCACCGCAATATCGCAGCGTTCCTCTGCGGCCATGCCCACACAGCCGCGGCGACCGTCTTCGCCGGACGTCCACTGCTGATGGCCCCTGGAGTCATCTCCGCTCTCCGTCTTCCCTGGGAACACCGCGCGCACCCCCAGGACCATGTCCACCTGGACCATCCACCTGCACTCGCCTTCCACGTGCTCGACGAGACGGGGCAGTTGACCACGCACTTCCGTCACGTCCCCGTGTGAACGCGCCGCACCAGCCCCGGAGAACCCCATTGATCATCCGATGCTTGATCGCCAGGGGGATGCAACTGCCATGACCGGGTTGGCTCCCCTGCTCGAACGCAAGGAGCAGACATGTGTACGCCATCGGGCCGGGGCGTGTGACGACCGTGTTCGATGCTCAAGTATCCGCAGCGGGCTGACATAGCCGGCGACCGTTAGCAGTGACGTCCAGCAGCGTCATCGGCCAACTCGTCGGCCGGAAACAGAAGGCTCTTCAGCGTCCGGGCGGGTGCACCGGCTGGTACTCCTACCGAAACCCCGCCGACTGCATTGCCCTACCGGACGATCGCTCGGCCCGGGTGGCCGCCGCACTGCCCGGGCGAGCGGCTCGCAGCGTGTACGGCTTCGTGGCTGGCCAAGGTGGTGGCCCGGCCGCAAGCGTCGAGGCCAGAAGACGAACGAGCCCCGGCCACACAGGTTGACTCGACAACTGACGCCGCACCCCCTCGCTCGACCAGGGCGCCCCGCCGGCCAGCTCCTGCGGCTTTGTGCGGTGCGGCGATCAGTACTTGATTTGCCCCGACATGACCAAAAAGCCGCCATGCCGAGTTCGCGATGGGCTATCCCGCTAGGCTCCGAATCCTGAGATGATCAATCGGGACTGGAGAATCACTTGTCCAAGATTGCCCTGTTCGGCGCCACCGGCACTATCGGAACCCGCATTCTGACCGAGGCGCTTCGTCGCGGTCACCAGGTCACAGCTGTCGTACGCGACCCTGCGAAGATCACCCTGACTGACCCCAACCTGGACGTGGTCACCGGCGACGTCCTGGACCCTGAATTCGTCGCCTCCGTAGCCAAGGGGCGGGACGTCGTAGTCAGTGCGGTCGGCGGAGGCGGCGGGCCGGGTCACCTCGCCACCATCCGGCCCAGCGCCGAGTCCCTGGTCGCCGGGCTGAGCACACTGGGGAGCGCAGCACCCCGGCTCATCGCGGTCGGCGGCGCCGGTTCCCTGCGCAAGGCGGACGGCAAGCTGGTCTGGGACGCCGAGGGCCTGCCGGAGTTCCTGCTCCAGATCATGCACGCCCACGGGGACGCCCTGGACTTCTACCGCACGGTCAGCGACGTGCGGTGGACGTGCCTCAGCCCCGCCGCGACGATCGAGCCGGGCGAGCGCACAGGCACCTATCGCATCGCCCTGGACGACCTGGTCGTCGACGCCGACGGCAACAGCCGCATCTCCACCGAGGACTACGCAGTTGCCCTGCTCGATGAGGTCGAATTGCAGCAGCACATCGGCGAGCGCTTCACTGTCGGCTACTGACCTCTCACTCAACGCGGGCGGCCCGTGAGCCAACACGGTCAAGTCCGTGATGCTCTGGCCACGCTCCCTGGCTTCGTCGGTGCCAGGCGAGAACGGCTGATGCCGGGTTCAAGCGGGCGGTGCCGACGTGGCCCGGAAAGCCGGCCGAGCAGCGAAGTCCGAGGCGCCTACGGAGTCCAGCGCGCCCTCGGGAGCCGGTGCGACCTCCGAGGTCGGCGGGGCCCGGACGCAAGCCGCGCCCCCGGCAGACCCTCCGCGTTCGCCGTGCTATGCAGAACTGCAGAGCACGGCGCAATGTCGTGACGGATCACCGCGTCAGCGCCTGCGAGGCGGTGAATGCCGGCCGCGTCGTACGACGCCCGTTCCAGAAGGGCGGCGGCCAGGTCGGCGACGTGCACCGGGCAGCGGATGTCGTCGGTGAACAGGACGCCGTCGAGTTCGCGCAGGGCGGGTTGTCGCCGACGATCAGCGACGTACGGGCCGCAACGGCCTGCGGATGCGGCAGCCGTCAATCCCAGCCGCGCTCACGGATCGCTCAAGAGCAGGCCGCTCCCTGACCTCGGGGCCACGCCGGAGCACTTAGGACACACGCTGGGCCGGTCGGTGCGACTGCGGTCCACCGGCGAAGCCACCGCGCTTGACCCCTGCCCTGAAGATTCTGGTCAGTAGGCGGAGTTGACGTTGTCGATGGAGCCGTAGCGGTGGGCGGCGTAGTTGGCGGCAGCGGTGATGTTGGCGACCGGGTCGGTGACGCTGTGGGCGGTGCCGGCGACGTGGTAGGAGTTGAAGGTGGGGTCGATGACCTGGAGCAGGCCCTTGGAGGGGGTGCCCTGCTTGGCGTTGACGTCCCAGTTGTTCTGGGCGCTGGGGTTGCCGCCGGACTCGCGCATGATGTTTCGCTTGAGGCCTTCGTAGCTGCCGGGGATGCCCTTGGCCTTCATGATCTGCAGGGACTGCTTGATCCAGCCGTCGAGGTTGTTGGCAGTGCCGCTCTTGGACGCGGCGGCGGTGGTACGGCTGTCGTTGCCGGAGGCCGTGACCGCGGAGGCATGCGCCTGCGTCGCTTCGGCAGCCTGCGCGCTGCTCGGCATCAGGGTGAGGGCGGCGGCTGCGGCGCCCGTGGTCGCGATACCGGTCAGGCCGAGGCGGGCGATGCGGGTGCGGTTGATCATGGCCATGCGAAAGCAACTCTCCGTAGGGGACATCGTCGGTGCCGCCGCTGTCGTTCGCGGCGGCGTCGGCCACCCGCAGACGCGGGCAGACCCTTGGGGGATTCGCTCGGTCCGGTCTTCCGGCTCGCAGCGACGACAGCCATGATTAGCGGCGGCCGAGACGGGACGCAACGATGTGACCTACTACCCATCTACGGAGAAAAGTCCGAAATGGGTCGATTTGAGGACTCAGGTGCATTTCAGGCACATCCGGCTCTACGGCCCTCGTTAGGATGTGACCTCGCTCGCATGGCCAGCGTCACGCCCACAGGGGGTCGGGGGCCCACTCCAGGCCAGCCGACGATGCCAATGGGACACCTCCCCAACCTCGACCGCCCCGCGCATCGACATGCCCGCGGCAGCATTCGCGGGACGCGCATTTTTGAGGCGGTCCGCGTCGCACTCCGGTTGCGCATCCCAGCGCCCGCGATGCACCTCGCCCTTGTTATGCAACAAGAGGTTGCGTGCCTCTCGTGCTCGTGGCAGAGTAATGCGCAACGGATGGTTGCTCATTGGAGGCCTGGAGTGGAGTTCGGAAAGCTGGAGCGCGAGATTCGCATCGACGCCGCCCCGGAGATCGTGTTCGATGTGGTGAGTCGCCCCGAGCACATCAAGATGTGGTGGTCCGATGACGCGTCGCTTGAGCCTGTGCCGGGCGAAGTCGGCGAGCTGGTGTGGGGCGACCGCGCTGAAGTTGCCCCGATCAGGGTGGTCGACGTAGCCCCGCCCCACAGGTTCACGTTCCGATGGATCGCTCCCGATGGTCAGCTGCCCGATGCAGACAACTCTCTCCTGGTCACCTTCGAGCTTGAGCCCTCCGGGGACGGCACGATTCTGCGCCTGACTGAGAGCGGCTGGCGGGAGAAGGGGTGGGAAGCCGCGGTGCTCGAAGAGGCCTTTCACGATCACGAGCGCGGCTGGGACATGTTCCTGCCCAGACTGCAGAGCTACGCCCCTTGCGTGGTGGCACGATGATCGTCGACGACGAACTCTGGTCGGCGATCGGCGACCCGATCAGGCGCCGTCTGCTCGACCTGCTGCTCGCGGAAGGTGTCGGTACGCCGACCAGCCTGAGTGATCGACTCCCGATTTCGCGCCAGGCGGTCACCAAGCACCTGGGCGTCCTCGATCGCGCCGGCCTCGTGCATGCGACGCCGATAGGTCGCGAGCGGCGCTACGAAGTCGATGAGGCGCAGCTGTCGCGCGCCGTCCGGCAGCTGAACGAGGTCGGCAAGGCCTGGGATGCACGCCTGAACCGCATCAAGCGCATCGCAGAACAAATCCAGCGTCAGCACCACGACTGACCGACAGGTTGCCGGAAGAGAGCCCTGACGATCTCCGTGGCGGTCTCCGGTCTCCTCGTGTCGACCGCCTTCGGGCGTACCACTGGGCACGGTGGTGGGCCAGGTATGGACCGGCGCGGCTCGTTCACAGCGGTCGCCGTGCTCAGCGTGGTTGCACTGGTTGCCACGCTGATGCTGATCCGTGCGTGCCCAGCACCGGTGGCGGCGCGGGCAGCCAGGCCGAGTATGCGTTCGTACCGCGGGTGCTCACCGCACTGGTCGTGAACCTCGTGTCGTTCGCGGCGGTGTACTCGGCACGCACGGACGTCGTGCCGTTCCTGGAGAACGTCACAGGCATCTGCAGCGCGCTGGCCAGCTTGTTCCTCCTGGCCTACGGCGCCATGGGCATGGTGCCCTCGATGCAGTACCGCGAGGAGCACCTTCACCGACTCATCTGCGGTGATCACCGGCCTGATCATTGCGGTGATCTCCATCCCGGCCGCCCGGGGCCACCACCTTCCTGAAGCCTCCGGTAATTGCGGACGCCACAGAGCCCGCAGCGGCGACGGTGTGACCACCGAGCCTGCGTAATCATCCGGAAGAATCAATCGCCTTTGGAGGACACGTATGAGTGGATTGCTGCTTGGTGACAAGAACGCTGTGATCTATGGAGGCGGGGGTGCCATCGGCGGCGCCATCGCACGGGTATTCGCCCGGGAAGGCGCGAGAGTCTTCATCGCCGGGCGGACGCAGGCGAAGCTCGACGCCGTGGCGCGTGATATCGCCG
Source organism: Streptomyces sp. NPDC002676 (assembly GCF_053592455.1). NCBI lineage: Bacteria > Bacillati > Actinomycetota > Actinomycetes > Kitasatosporales > Streptomycetaceae > Streptomyces > Streptomyces sp. NPDC002676. The sequence goes on from NZ_JBSFVT010000002.1 coordinate 176,334, forward strand.
CCACGGGCGGAACAGTCGAGAGCGCGCAGGTTGACGTTCTCGATCAACAGGCGGTCGAAAAGCACGCCGATGCGATCGCGGCGACGGCCGGCAGCATCGACATCGCCCTCAACGCCGTGAGTGTCATGCACGACCAGGGGACTTTTCTGGCGGACCTCTCGCTGGAGGAGTTCATGCGGCCGATTGACGGCTTTCTGCGGACTCTGTTCATCACAAGCAAGGCCGTGGCACGGCACATGGGTCGCGAGCGTCCTGGCGTCATCCTGACTCTGTCCGAGCCGGGTTCCAAACTGGCTGTAGGCGGCATCTTGGGGCACAGCGTGAGCGCGGCCGGCAAGGAGGCCTTCTCGCGGGTTCTGGCCGCGGAGTTGGCACCCAGCAACATCCGGGTCGTCGGCATCCGTCCACACGCTGTCGTCGATGCGCCGGCTGCGGGTTCCTACACCGGGGATCTCTTCAAGCAAACCGCGGCAGCGGCCGGGCAGTCGGTCCAGGAATTGCTCGAAGGCGGGGCGATGGCGCAGGGGACGCTTCTGAAGAGGCTCCCTACGCTCTCTGAAATAGCAGAGACGGCCGCGTTCCTGGCTTCAGATCGAGCCGGAGCGATGACGGGAGCAATCGCCAATCTGTCCGGCGGTGCACTTGTCGACTGAGTTTCGGTTTTGAGGTGTCAGCACCACGACTTACCACCATGTTGCCGGAGGAAATCTCTGGTGACTTGCTCTACCGATGTCGGCACCCAGTCGACGCCGCACTATAAGAATCGGAGTTTGATCGGAATGCCTACGATGCCCGCTGGGAGCATACTGCTCGGGAGTACACGAGCGACGGAGTTGCGCGAGTGGTACCTCAAGGTACTCGCACCCGACCACACCGGAGATGGCCCGATCGTTCTCGGGGGGTTCATGCTGGTCATCGATCAGCGTGACGACGTCAGTGACGTCAACCCCGAACCTGGCCGATCGATCCTCAACTTCCACGTCGACGACTTCGCCGCGTTCGAAACACAGCTGGACGCCGCGGGCGTGGAATGGGTCGCGCGCGCCACCGACCGACCGGCCGGAAGGTTCGCCACATTCAAAGACCCGGACGGCAACTACCTGCAGATCATTCAGTTTGTGCAGTCCGTGCACTAACCGGTTGTCGCGGAGGGCCGGAGCACACACCCGCAGCCTCTCGGCCCTCCGCGACCCTCGTGCGGCAGTACACCGCGACCATCAGCACCCGCTCGGCCAATGGCGACGACCACACGGCGGCCCAGAGCGGGCGCTGCCGACCGGCGACCCGGCACGCGCTGCGGCAGCAGGCACTGTACGTCCGCACTGCCGGCCGGACGCGGCGCTCGGCATGCTCGACCAGCGTCCATCCCGGCTTACGTGACCCCTCGGTTCCTCGGGATGGTGACGGACGACGGTTCAGGCCGGGCGTGGGATGTACGCCAGGCCGTGCGCGCCGGGTTCGCCGAGCTTGGTGATGTCCAGCCGGGCCAGGCTCTCCAGCGTCTCCAGGTCGACGATGTCGACGGTGGACGAGACGACGCAGGCCACGTAGGCGAGCCGACCGTCGGGGGACGAGGTGATGGTCAGCGGGAAGAGTCCCACCTCGACTTCGCCCACCTGCTTGCGGGTGTCGGCGGAGAACACCGTGAGGCGGCCCGGCGCGTGGCGTCCGAGTCGGGACACCGGGTCGGGGGCCATGCGCACTTCGCCCGCGAGCAGCTTCCCCGTCGACGTCAGGTGCACCGGCAGGACGACGTTCGCCGTGGGCAGGGTGTCCACGACGGACGCCGTCCGGGCGTCGATGACCCGGATGCCGGTGGCCGGCCGCTCCTCGGCGGTGCCGGAGAAGGAACCGTAGGGCGCGGCGACGAAGGCGTGCGTGCCGTCGGTGGAGACGGCGAGTCCCTCACTGCCCGGCACCTCGACCTTCGCGGTGATGGTGCCCCGTTCGAGGTCGACGACCGAGACGAACGGCGCCTCCTTGTTGGTGGCGTAACCCGTCCTTCCCGCCGGATCGATGGCGAACCAGTGCGGGCCGGGCGCGTCCGTGTCGATCCTGCCCAGGGGCCGGCGGGTCTCCGTGTCGATCACCACGACACCGCCGGGCCGGTCCTCCGTGCTCTCCACGCTGACGTAGAGACGACGGCGCACCGGGTCCAGCGCCAGCCCGTGCGGTCCGTGTTCCGGAGCGAGGTCGACGACCTCGACAATGCGGCGGGTGTCAGGGTCGATGACGGTCAGTTCGGTGCGCTGGCCGCTGTTCGCGTGGTAGTAGCCCGAGTCGTACGTCGTGGTGCACCACAGCAGTCGCTGCACCGGATCGAAGCACAACTCGTGCGGCTCGGCCAGGACTTGCGTCGTACCGAGGTGCCGGTCCGAGGCGGCGTCGAAGAAGGAGACCGTCGGACCGCTCTGGCTGACCACGGCCAGCACATCGCCTTCTCGACCGGCACGGGGGGACTGCTGCACAGCGGCTCCTTGAACGGGGCGAAGGGAATGCCACGCGTCTGCGTGGCCATCTCCACTCTCCGCGTCGGCGGATGCCGCGACAATGCAAAGATTGACACCAAATCATTGATCCAGGCGTAAAAATGCAGTTCAGGAGGCATCGATGGATCTCAACCTGCTGCGGGTCCTGGACGCCCTGCTCCAGGAGAACAGCGTGACCCGCGCCGCGGAGCGTCTCGGCACCTCGCCCGCGGCGGTCAGCCGTACCCTGGCCCGGCTCCGCCGTGCCGTCGGTGACCCGCTACTGGTCCGGGCCGGCCAGGGGCTGGTCCCGACCCCGCGCGCCGTGGAACTCCGGGAGGAGGTGGGCGCGTTGCTGCGCAGCTGCGACAACGTCCTGCGTCCCGGCCCCGGTTTCGATGCCGCGCACCTCCAGCGCACCTTCACGGTGCAGGCCACCGATCTGCTCCTGGTGGGGCTGGCCGGGACCCTGACCGACCGGATTCACGCGGAGGCCCCGCAGGTGGACGTGGTCTTCCTACCGGAGGCGGTGGAGGGCGGCCCCGGGTTGCGGCAGGGCTGGGTGGACGTCGAACTGGGCGTCCTGGGACACCTGGACCCGGAGATCCGTACCCGGCAGCTCACCCGGATGACGCTGGTCGGCATCGCCCGCAGCGGTCATCCCCTCTTCGACGGGCGGATCGACGCCCGCCGGTTCGCCGCGGCCGACCACATCGGCATCTCCCGGCTCGGCAAGCGCCTCGGGCCCATCGACAGCGCGCTCGCGGAACTCGGGCTGCGGCGCCGGATCGCGGTCGTGGTACCCAGCCACACGAGCGCGATGATGCTCGCCCGGGACACCGACCTCGTCGCGCTCAGCCTGGCCGACTGGCTCCCCGACACCATCTCCGCCATGGGACTGCGGACCTTTCCCATCCCCCTGGACCTGGCACCCCTCGACCTCGGGATGGCCTGGCACCCCCGCAACTCGACCGACCCGGGGCACCGCTGGTTCCGTGAGCGGTTGGCGGCTGCCGTCCTGGCCCCGTCGGGGACGGGGGACGACAGCCGCTAGGGTCCGTCCGGCGGATCAGGCGGCAGGAGATCGACGGCACCTCGCCGAGCCCGTACCCGGCGTACCGCGGTGAACCAGCCGGTTTCGCCTGCAGCTTCGAGGGCGGGACACGGATCGGTCCCGGCTACACGCCGGCCTGCCTCCGGTGGTCGACATGGCCCGCAACTGAACGGGCAGCCGCCCAGCACCAGGACCGAAGCGGCGGGCGCGGGGGGACTTGCCGCGCGCCCCCGAGTCTGGTTGGGTACCAGCGCCGCGGGCACGTAGGGCGTGCCGGGCGGGTGGGGAGTGGAGCGAGCAACGTGCACACGACGGTACGGCAGGACGGCTCGTGGCCGTTGCCCGACGGGCTGGGACAGGCGATCCGGGACACCGCCGAGGAGATCGCCACGCTGGTGCGGAGCGCGAGCGACACGGCGCTTCCCGTACCGGGGTCGGAGTGGACCGTCGGCGAGGCCGCCGCCCACCTGGCCATAGCCAACGAACTGATGGCCGACCTGGCAGCCGGACGGGAGCGCCCCTACGGCGACGGAACGCCCCAGAGCCTCGCCGGGGCCAACGCGGAGTCCCTGAGCGTCTTCGGGGAGCGCCGGGCGGAGCCTCTCGCGAAGATGATCACGGAGCAGGCCGAGGCGTTCCTGGACGCTCTGTCGCGCCCTGCGGTCGACGGCCCGGCACCAGCCACTCCCCTGGGCGTGATGAACCGGTCCGTTCTCGCGTCGTACCTGCTCACGCACATGCTCGGCCACGGATACGATCTGGCTCGCGCCCTGAAGCGCCCGCACATGGTCGACCGGGCACGGGCGGGCTTGTGCATGCCGTTCATGCTCTCGGTCATGCCGCGTGTCGCGGACCCCGCAGCCACGGCCGGACTCACGGCCCGTTACCGGATCCGGCTGCGCGGGGGCGAGGCGTTCGGCGTGTCCCTCACCGACGGCGCCGTGCAGGTGACCCCGGGGGCACCACCGCAGCGCGCGGACTGCACCATCCTGCTCGATCCCGTCGCCTTCCTGCTCATCGCGCTGGGCCGGCTCAACCCCTGGCGCGCCATCGCCCAGGGACAGGTCCTCGCCTGGGGCCCTCGCCCATGGCTGGCCCCCCGCTTCCCGACCCTGTTCACCGCACCCTGAACCGTCGCCCGGGCGGCGGCCCTCGACGCGGGCCTGCGGCGCCTCGCCGCCTGTCGCCCGTCGCCCGTCGTCTGTCGCCCGTCGTCTGTCGCCCGTCGCCCGTCGCCCGTCGCCCGTCGCCCGTCGCCTGTCGCCTGTCGGCCGCGTACGACTCCAACCGGGCCGGCCAGGTCGCCGCGATAGCCGGGGATGACGAGTGCGAGTCCGACGAACGTCATGCGCCGTCGCACGTGACGCCGCCCGGAGCGGACTCGCCGTCCCATCTTCACTGTCGGCCAGCCCTCCTGGGGGCACAGGGGGCGGGCGCCGTGCGCCGTCCTGCTGAGCGACCAGCCCGCCGTCGATGCCGAGCGCACGGGCCGCCGCAACCGCTCCACTCGGGCGGGGCGGGGTCTCGGCCCACACAACTCACGCCACCACCCGAGACGGCCTGTGGGCCGTCTGTGGCAACGTAACGCCCCCCCGCTTGCGCCTGCTCCGTGCCACCCGCACCACGGTGAACAATTGCCCTGGTCAAGACGCAGGGACGTGTCCGAGCGGTATCGAGGGGAACGACCGATGCACAGAGCAGGACGTCTGGATCGTAGAGCGCTGCTCGCAGGCGGACTTGCGAGCGCCACCGCCGCGCTCTCAGGGTGCTCATCGATGAGAGCCTCCCCGGCAGCGGCCAGCGCTTCGCCGAGCCCGCGCCCGACCACACCCTCCGCAGCATTCGCGAGACTGATGGAGGGCAACAAGCGCTGGGTGAGCGGAGACCTTCAACACCCCGACCGGGATCCGAGCCGGCGTCAGCTCGTGGCCCAGGAGCAAGTGCCTTTTGGGGCGATCCTCGCATGCATCGACTCCCGAGTGCCGCCTGAACTCCTCTTCGACACCGGGCTGGGTGATCTTTACGTGATGCGCACGGGCGGGGAGGCGGCCGACCCGGTGGTCATTGGTTCCGTCGAGTACGGGCCCATGACCAGTGGCACCCCGCTCATCGTGGTCCTCGGGCATCAGCGTTGCGGCGCCGTCGAAGCGGCGTACAAGTCCCTTCGTGACGGCAAACCCCTGCCCGGCAACCTGCAGGCGATCGTCAAGGCTCTGCAGCCGGCATACGATCAGGCAGCCCGGGAAGGCGGCGCCGACCCGGTCGAGACCATGGCCCGTGCCCAGGTCAAGTTGACCGCCACGGATCTGCGGTCCAACCAGGACCTCGCCCCCCTCGTGAGAAAGGGCGCTCTTGCCGTGGTCGGCGCCTACTACTCGCTCGACACCGGCAAGGTGGAAGTCCTTACCGGCGCGCCTTCCTGAACCGACCAGAGGGCCCACAGCGCCCATGGGCCGATCGCGTACACGGCGCCGCCGATGAGCGGGCCGGCGCCCGTGCCGGTCGTGTACGCGACGCCGTGCAATCCCTGGTAGCGCCCGGCCATCTGCGGCGGAGCCAGACTTCCCAGGCAGGCCTGGGAGATGGAGCTGGTCACCGGAGCCGCAGCACTCCTTGTCGGTCACCGCGACGACCACATGCCGGCCGTCGAAGGTCAGGGTCTCGACAGGCTTGACGATGATCGGGAGCGCGTGCGCCTCAGCGAACTCGCGAACGTCCTGCGTGGAACGGCCGACCGCGGAGGCTACCGGGCTCACGCCCTTTGCGGTCAGATGCCGGCGCATCCGCCACTTGTCCAGCGACGTCGCCGTAGTCGAGCAGCAGCGCTTGATCGACGTAGGGCCAGTGGCCGCGGTCGACTCGTCCGGGAACTGGGCGTGAATCACGTCCAGGCCGAGCTCCCGGGCCTTGCGCACATGCTTGAGCTTGCCGCCGAAGACCGCTGGCTGGTGGGTACGACATCGTCGGACAAGGAGGCTCCCTCTCTCCCGTTTCCTCCCGTCGGTGCGCGGATCGCGCATCACGCTAGGACAGGTTCCGGACAATCTGCTTCTGGTATAGGAAGTGACCACCTAATCTGCTGGTGTGCCGACCGATCTCAGCCCCACCGCACGGGCTCTGCGCACCATGGAAATCCTCCAGACCCGCCCCGGCGCGACGGCGGACGAGCTCGCCGCATCGCTGGGTGTCACGGAGCGGGCCGCGCGCCGGTACATCGGGATCCTCCGGGAGGCGGGCATCCCCGTCGAGTCGACCCGAGGCCCGTACGGCGGGTACAGGCTGGGACGCGGGACGAGGCTGCCGCCAGTGGTCTTCACGGAACCGGAGGCTCTGGGGCTGGTCATGGCGGCGCTCGACGACGCCGACGAGCTCGTGGGAAGTGCGCTGAGCAAGGTCATCCGAGCGCTTCCGGAGAAGGTCGGCCGGCAGGCGGCGACGCTGCGCGACCATGCGTCGGCTGCACCCGACCCGTCCTCGGTTCGGCCTGATCCGGCCATCACCAGCGCACTGGTCGCGGCGACCGCGGCCCGACGGAGCGTGCAGGTGGCGTATCGGAGCGAGTCGGGGAAGGAGTCGGAGGGCGAGGTGGACCCCTGGGCGGTGGTCGTCCGCCACGGGCGCTGGTACCTCTTGTGCCGCTCGCATCGCACGGACGCGATCCGCACGTACCGGGTCGACCGGATCGGCGCGGTCCATCGGACGACCCGCGCGTTCGACGCACCCGACGACCTCGACCCGGTCGCGGCGCTGGAGGAGAACCTGGGCACGGGCTGGGAGTGCGTCACCCGCGTGGTGTTCGACGCCCCCCTCTCCGAGGTGGCGCGGTGGGTCAGGCCCCCCATGGGACGACTGGAGGCATCGGGCGACGAGTGCGTACTGGTCGGCAGTACGAGCAGTCCGGCGATGTACGCGCAGGAGTGGCTGGCGAGGCTGCCGTTCGGGTTCCGCGTCGAGGGCGGACCGGAGCTCCGGGCGGCAGTGGCGGCGGTGGCGGCGCGCTTCGCGGCGGCGGTGGAGTCCTAGCCAGGCCGTGTTTTAGAACGTGCAGGCCTGCTTCTTCGCCCCTCCGGGGAACTTTCGGGCGGCCATCCAGATGGTCAGGTCGTTGGCGATGTGTCCGATGTCGGTTTGGGTGATGACCTCGTGCTCGCGGCAGGTGGTGTCGCGACGGACGATCTCGTAGCCTCCTTCGTCCAGGACGGCGACTGAGGCGAACCAGGCTGGGTCGTCCGCGTCGGGCTGGATGAGGACGAAGGTGTTGTCCGTGTCGTCGAGGTCGTCGATCAGCATGAACAGGGCGTCCTCGGAGGGGTCGTCGATGTGGTCGCCGTTCTCGCTGTCTGCGCGGTAGTACTGGGCCCCCAACGAACATCTCTCTTCCTGTGTGGCACGCACTCTGGCTCAGCATGGCATGGGGAACCGACACCGCTCGCCCCACAGCGAATGCAGGAACGTGGCCAGCGACCCGACGAGTTGCTTCGCACGTTCGGCCAGGACGAACTACCAGGCACGGCCGGTGGCCGGGCTGACCGCTGTGGCGGGAATCTCGACACCGGTCTGGATCCGAATCCGATTGCCCCTTCACGGCCGGCCCCGCATCCTGCTGGGATGCGCTTCTCCGTCAACATCCCCAACTTCGGTGACTTCGCCGACCCCCGTAACGTCGCGACCGTGGCGGCTGCCGCAGAACAGGCCGGCTGGGACGGACTCTTCGTCTGGGACCACGTACTGCACCGCCAGCACCAAGGGCGTCCCTTCGGGGACCCCTGGATGCTGCTGACCGCAGCCGCGCTCGCGACCTCACGGATCCGGCTGGGCACCCTGCTGACGCCGGTCCCCCGTTACCGCCCGCAGCAGCTCGCCCGCCAAGTGGCCACCCTGGACCACCTCAGCGGCGGTCGGGTGATCTTCGCCGCCGGCCTGGGCGGTCCGATCGAGGACGAATACAGCAGCTTCGGCGACGCCGTCGAGCCACGCCTCCTCGCCGAGCGGCTGGACGAGGGGCTGGACGTGCTGAAGCGCTTCTGGTCCGGCGAGCCGGTGAACCACCACGGCCGGCACTACGAGGTCCGGGACGTGACACTGCTGCCCGCCACCGTGCAGCGGCCCGGTCCGCCGGTGTGGATCGGCGGATTCTGGCCGCGTCGCCCGCCCATGCGGCGGGCAGCACGGTGGGACGGCGCGGTGCCGCTCTTCGAGACGGCCCGGCATGGACATGTGCCGGATGTGGCGGAGGTACGGGAACTGATCGGCTACGTACGCAAGCACCGTGCGGCAGAGGCCGAGCGCCCCTTCGAGTTCGTGCTCGGCGGTGCCACGTCCTTGGACGCGGCGAAGGCCAGGGACGTGATCGGTCCGCTGCACGACGCCGGCGCCACCTGGTGGGACGAACGGCAGGTCCAGACCGGCCCCGACCTGGACCGCCTGTCCCCAGTACTGCGCCGCATCGAAGCGGGGCCGCCTGTGCTCTGATGGGCCGATCGAGAGTGCGCCGGACGCGGTCGGCATCCCTCTAGCAATCGTGACCGTGGCGCCCGCGAAGTTCAGCCGGAGGATGGCCTGGGCCGCCTGGACAGGCGGCCCAGCATTCGCCCGAGCTTGACAACAAGGCGCAGCACGGCGGCCAGGCAGCCCACCGCCGCTTTACCTGAACGCCCGCTGGCCGCACGGCCGACCACCCTGCTGGCCGAAACCCCTGCCACTGCGCAATCAGCCGTTCACAGACAGACGGACTGGTCCAAGGCCGTTGCGAAGATCACCGACGATGCGGATCGATGGCGCGACACATGTATCTGTTTGCATCCCGCCTGATCGGTCCGCTGCGTTCCTTGAACTGCGTGGCACTGGCCAAGGCATCGGCCGTCAACATCAAGCATCGCGGGGCGGCTGCGCCAACCGCGCACCCGTCACACACAGAGTCCTGACCGGCTCCCCGCCGACTCCACTCGCTCTCGGCAGCTTCCGCGGAAAACACTGAACCGCTCTGGGGACCACCGCCCCGAGACGTGCGAGACGAAGCCGGACGTGGTGCCGCATCAGAGGTCACATTCCACCTGGTTTGGTCAAGATTTACTTTTCCGGAATCCGTCTGCATAGTGGCGCCTCGAAATAGTGACGGGTTGAAGAGGGAGTGCCTTTTCTTGTCGCAGATCAACGATGGTGCCGCGCGCGAGATGGAGCTTGAGCGGGTTCAGGTGTCCGCCATCGGCGAGCTGTTGGACGAACGGCTGGCCGGGGCGCGGGCGCAGCTGGCGCGCGTGCTCGCGTCGCCGCCCGGTGGTGCGGGCGAGGCGTACGAACGGGAGGTGGCGGCCGGGCGGCTGGCCGGGGAGGTTCGTCGACTGGAGGGGGCCGAGGAGGGGTTGGTCTTCGGCCGGATCGACCTGGCGGACCGGACCGTCTTGCGCATCGGGCGGCTGGGGCTGCACAGGGACTCGGACGAGCTGCCATTGCTGGTGGATTGGCGGGCCGAGGCCGCGCGGCCTTTCTACGAGGCGACGCCGGTTCATCCCATGGGGCTGCGGCGGCGCCGCCATCTGCGCCTGGCGGGCCGCACGGTGGTGGGGGTGAGCGATGAGCTGCTTGACGGCTCCGCACCCACCGGACAGGACGTGGTCGGCGACGGCCCGTTGACGGCGGCGCTCCAGGAAAGGCGCACGGGGCGGATGGGTGCGGCGGTTGCCACGCTCCAGGCCGAGCAGGACGCGATCGTCCGGTCGCCGCACCGCGGGGTAACAGTGGTGCAGGGTGGTCCGGGCACCGGAAAGACTGTTGTGGCGCTGCACCGCGCCGCGTACGTGCTGTACGCGTTCCCGAAGGCATCAGAGCGCGGCGTGCTCGTACTGGGGCCGAACGCGCGGTTCCTCGACTACATCTGCCAGGTCCTGCCCTCGCTCGGGGAGAACGACGTCGTCTTGGCGACGTGCGAGGAACTGGCCGGCGTCGTACCGGGCGCCGCGGACCCCTTCGAGGTGGCGCGCCTGAAGGGCAGTGCCGCACTGACCGACGGGCTGGCAGCTGTGGTCCGCTCACGGCAGGCCCCGGGCGGCGACTTCGACGTCCGGGTCGGGCAGGAGTGGATTCGTCTGCAGGACAGGGATGTCGCACAAGCGCGGGAGTCGGCACAGACCAGTGGTCTCGTGCACAACCGGGCGCGTCGGCTGTTCAAGGAGCTGCTGGTCGACGCCATCGTCCGTGAGCTTGCCCGCAGTGGCGCCGAGGCGCTTGAACATATCGACGCTCAGGTCGCGCAACTGACCGGCCTCGATCTGGACCGGGTTGCGGCAGCGGACCTGCGCCGCCTCGGTGTTGACGACGCGCCTGCCACAGGTGCCGACGAGTTCGACGCCGAGGCCGTGCGCGCCGACCTCCTGGACGATGCCTTGCTCGATCAGGCCGTCGAGGACCTGTGGCCGCGGCTCACGCCCGGCGACGTGGTCCGCGCCCTGCTGACGGATGCCGACGCGCTCGCCGCGTACCTGCCGCAGTTCACCGACGACCAGCGGGCCCTGCTGTGGCGAACGCCCGGTGCGCCCTGGACGGACGCCGATGTGCCGCTACTCGACGAGGCGGCGAGCCTGGTTGACGGCCCGCCTGAGCACGCCTTCGGGCACGTCGTCGTCGACGAGGCACAAGAGCTCACCGTCATGCAGTGGCGGATGATCGTGCGCCGTTGCCCGGGCAGGTCGATGACGCTGGTCGGAGATTTCGCCCAGGCAGGCCCGGCGACGATGGCCCGGGACTGGAAGGAGGCACTCGGCCCGGACCTCGGCCGGCGCTTCGACCTGCGAACCCTGACCGTCAGCTACCGGACCACGCAGGAGATCCTCGCCGCCACAGGGGACTTGCTCGCCCGGATCGCCCCGGGCCGGCCGGCGATCCGATCGATCCGGCGCGGTGAGGTGCCTCGAACCCTCGCCGCGGCCCCGGAGTCGCTCGTCACCGCCCTCGTGCGGGAGCTGCGGGAGCAGGGCGCCGCGTACCCGGGCGAGTTGGTCGGGGTGATCTGCGCCGATGGCAGGATGGAGCAGCTCACGGCTGCGGGGATCGAGCAGCATGCCCGACTGGTACCGGCCTCACAGGCGCGTGGCTTGGAGTTCGACGCCGCCGTCGTGGTCGACCCGGACGGGATCACCGCCGCCCGCCCTGGGGGCGAGCGCGACCTGTACGTCGCCCTGACCCGGGCCACCAAGCGACTGTGCACGATCACCGTCCCGCCTACCGTGAAGATCACGAGTTGAGGACTACGCGGGCGGACAGGGCCCGGGTAGCGGTCACTCAGCGTGCGCGGACCACAGAATCCTTCAGCGGCACCGGGTATGCCGAGGCGGCCGGGCCGACCGGGGTCCAGGTCTCCCCCGTCTGCGGACAGGTCGGCACGAGGAGGATGTCGGTGTCCGCGTCGGGGGCGGGCAACCCCGGTCCGGCCAGGACGGCGCGCCGCGCCGACAGACCTGTGGGCAGCAGGGCGTCGAGGGCGCGTTGGAACACCTCTTCGATCAGGCCGTCCGGGGCGGTCACCGGCCGGCCTTCGGGAGCCGCCAGCAGGTGGGCGAGCGCCCGGCCGGCTGCCGCCTCCCACTGCGGGCTCGATGACCACCAGTGGTTCAGCCCCAGCCGCGATCCCCACGTGGTGATCGGCTCGAACGGGGGCGTGCCCTTCCCCTCCGTCATCAGCTCCCCCAGGAGAGCGGTGCGGCGTCGGCGTCGTCGACGGGGAGACGGCGCACGGCGTTCGGGGCGAGCCACACGGCCTGCCAGAGCGAGCAGCGGCGATGCCGCGCCCTTCGTCGTCTTCAACCCGGCGGTGCACACGGAGTTTTGACACATGTTTTACGCAACGCATGCAACTGCGGCCCACCCCTGGCTGTCTCACAGGAAGTCGGGCCCCGCAGGGCCGAAGAGCGAGAGAATGGGGGCCGGTCGTGGGACGGCGCAAGGGCAGCATACGGATCGCACTCGTCACGGGTGCGATGCTGGTGGGTGCGAGTGCCTGCGGCGGAGGCGGCAGTGACAAGGCGGGCGGGAACGACGCAAAGGCGTCGGGCAAGCCTGGTGTGAGCGCCTCCCCGTCACCGACGAAGCCCGCGGGCCCGCCGATGCTGCTGGAGACGATCACCCCGCAGACCGGCACCACGGTCGGCGTGGCCATGCCGATCTCGGTGGTCTTCACGAACCCGGTGGCCGCGAAGGCACGGGCCACGGTCGAGAAGCACATGAAGGTGAGCGCCTCGCAGCCGGTGGTCGGCGCCTGGCACTGGTTCGGCGACAAGCGCGCCGACTGGCGGCCGAAGACGTACTGGCCCTCCGGCACCAAGGTGAAGATCGACGCTGACATGAACGGCGTCAGCAACGGCAACGGACGCTACGGCGTCCGCAGCTACACCCACACCTTCACCATCGGCGACGACGTGCGTGCGGACGTCTCGGTGACCGGCCACACCATGAAGGTGACGCGGAACAACAAGCTGCTGCGCACCCTGTCGATCAATGCGGGCAGCGCTCAGTATCCGACGTGGAACGGCACGATGGCCGTCATCGACAAGCAGGAGAAGGTTCACATGACCTCCTGCAGCGTCGGCATCAGCTGCGACAAGGGCAGCCCCAACTACTACGACCTGACGCTGCCCTGGGACGTCCACCTGACCCAGTCCGGCACGTACGTGCACTACTCGACCGGCGACCCCAATCCGGGCAGCGGCAGCGCCCGCGGCTCGCACGGCTGCGTCCACCTGTCCATGGCGGACGCCAAGTGGTTCTACGGCCAGGTCAAGCAGGGCGACCCCGTCACCATCACCGGCTCGTCCCGTGCCAAGGCCCCGGCCGACAACGGCTACGCCGCCTTCAACCTCGGATGGGACCAGTGGGTCGCGGGCAGTGCGTCCGGGGAGGGGACGACCGCGACGCTGTGATGCGCGGCGGTGGCGGCGCCGGTCAGCTCTCGATGATGTCGACCGCGAGGCCACCGTCGTACTCGCCCTGCGGGCCGGTCTGAAACGGCCGGCCCTCCGGCACACCCCACCGAGCTGGTCCGGGCACGACCGGGGCCGGCCACCGTGACACCCGCGACATCGAGAGCGGGAGACGCGGCGCAGGCGACGACAGCGGCAGCCGTCACCCCTGCTTGGCCCTGGGCGCCCAGCCGGGCGGACCGAACAGATACGCGGCACGGTCGCGCCAGTGTCGCGCGGCGCGAACGTCTCGCCAGGCGGCCATGTACTCGTGGAAGGCCACCCGCAGCGGATTGTGGGTGTCGATGTTCTTCGTCAGGCCGTACACCACGCGCGTGCCCTCCAGTTCGAACGTCCGGAAGAGCCGGTCCCAGATGATGAGGATGCCGCCGTAATTTCGGTCCAGGTAGACGTTGTTCGAGCCGTGGTGGACGCGGTGGTGGGAGGGCGTGTTGAAGACCCACTCCACCGGCCGCCACAGCTTGTCCACCCGCTCGGTGTGCAAGAAGAACTGGTAGACGAGGCTGACCGCCTGCTGGAGCAGGATCATCCACGGCGGAATGCCCAGCAGCGCCAGAGGCATCCAGAAGGGCAGGCCCGTCATGGGCGTCCAGCTCTGACGCAGGGCGGTCGAGAGGTTGAAACGCACGCTGGAGTGGTGGACCACATGGCTCGCCCACAGCACCCGCACCCGGTGGTGGGCACGGTGGAAGACGTAGTACGCCAGGTCGTCGCCGAAGAACAGCAACACCCACGTCGACACCGAGGACGGCGACAGGCGCCAGGGAGCGACGGTGAAGAGCGCTGCATACAGCACGACCGTCACCACCTTCCACGGCACCGCGATGACCTGGCTGCCGGCGCCCATGGACATGCTGGTCACAGTGTCGCGCAACTCGTACCCGCGCTCATCGTCGTCCGGCAGGAAGCGGTACGAAAGCGCCTCCACGACGACCAGGAGCACGAACGCCGGTATCGCGTAGACCACGGCCGGGATCATCTCAGCGCACCGCCTTCCGAGGTGCCGCGGGAACGCTGCGGGACAGCAGCTCGCGCGCCAGCCGCTCGGCCGCCTCGGCCTCACGTGCCGCGATGTGCGCTGCCAGCCGCAGATGGGCTTCGACGTCGAGGAGTTCCGCGGTCCGCAGGTCGGCCGGCACGTCGACGACCGGCAGTGTGCCGCCCACCACGCTGTTGAAGGCCAGCAGATAGGCGACGTTCCCGGAGCCCTCCACGATCAGCCGCCACCAGGCGACATCCGCATCGCCCAGGTCGGTCAGATCGGGCCCGGTGCGCGCATACCGGCCCGCGGCCCTGACGATCTCCTCAGCGGTGTGAACCGAGCACCGGATCGCGCACAGCCTCGCCGCGTCGGCACCGATGCACGCCCGCATCTCCAGGGCGTCCCGGGCCAGGTCCTCCACCGAGAGCCCGCCGTCAGCCGCCGCGATCCCCACGGCGAGCTCGAGGCCGGCGGTGCGCCGCCAGTCCAGGACGAGCGTACGGCCGCCGTGGCTGACCTCGACCAGCCGTGCCTGTTGTAGCCGTTTGACGGCCTCACGGACGGCATGCCGGTTCACACCGAACTCGGCCGCCAGGTCCCGTTCGGCACTGAGGGCGGAACCCGGGGGCAGTTCCCCGCCGAGGATCCTGTCCCGCAGCAGGGCGAAGAGCTGGTCGGAGACAGCCTCGCGCCGGATGAGTCCCTGAGTCATGGCGCTCAGGGTGGACGAGCCGGGCCCACTGGTCAACTGGTTGGACCAGTAAACCTTTTGAACCCTGGCTTGAGGTGTCGAGGCGGAGAGTGAGGACTGCAGGTCGGCAGTCGGCCGGATGTCTGAAACAGATGACACGCAGCACGCCCTTGTAGGAGAGCCTGAGCGCCACGCTTCTCCCTGCGACAGCCGTATGCGCGCTTGCCGGGCGCGTCCCGGACGCAGCGGCGACGCGCGCCTGGGCCAAGGAGCGTTTGTCCGGGCCCGGCCGTAATTCGCTTGACCCGGCCACGGGTCAACGCTGCATCGTGGCGGGACACCGCGAGTCGTGGTGCCAGTATCCCGGGGAGGAAGCAGTAGCAATGGAGATCCGTTCTACGACCGACAAGGACCTCGACGTCTTCGTCGACACACTCCATGCCGCGTTCGCGCGCTTCCCGGAAACCCCGACCGAGGGCCGCGGGGTCTGGTGGTCGGCGCTCGAAATGGACCGCAACCTGCTCGCCACGACGGCGGACGGGCGGCCCGTCGGCACCGCCGGTGCGTACTCCTTCGAGCTCACCCTGCCCGGTGAAATCCTCGCCCCGGCCGCCGGGGTGACCGGCGTCGGCGTCCTGCCCTCACACCGACGCCAGGGCGTGCTCAGTGCGATGATGCGGCATCAGCTCACGGAGCTTCGGGCCCGAGGGGAGTTCCTCTCCGTACTGCTGGCCTCCGAGGCCCTGATCTACGGCAGGTTCGGCTACGGACCGGCGACCTACACGCAGCGGCTGACGGTGCCGCGCCACCGAGCCGCCCTCACCCTCCCCCGAGCGCGCGGAACGGCCGACGCCCCGGCGGCCGGCTCGGACACCGGCTCGGTCGAGCTGCTGCGGCGCTCCGACTGCGGCGAGATCCTGGAAGAGGTCTACGACCGGTACCGCCGCGCACAGCCCGGCGCACTGTCCCGGCCGCACCGCTGGTGGGCCCTGGGTGCGGGGCAGCCCCCGGTCTCTCCGGCGCAGCGCTACGTCGCCGTCCACCGGGACGCCGACGGCGTCCCGGACGGGTACGCCAGCTACTCGCTCAGCGAACCCGACACCCTGACGGTGGACGAGACCATCGCCGCCGACGACGCCGTCTACACGGCCCTGGCCCGGTTCGTACTCGGACACGACCTGGTCACCCAGGTCGTGTTCAAGCACTTCCCGCCCGAGCACCCGCTGCGCTGGCAGCTTGCCGACTTCAACGCCGGCCAGTTGAGCAACCACACCGACTGGCTCTGGGTGCGACTGCTGGACGTCCCGCGTGCGCTGACCACGCGCGGCTGGTTCACGGACGGCGAACTCGTCCTCGACGTCGACGACCCGTTCCTCGGCGAGCACGGCCGCTACCTGCTGACCGTCCGGGACGGCAAGGCCGAGTGCGTCCCGACGGACCGGCAGCCCGACCTGTCCCTGGACGTGAGCGACCTCGGCTCGGTCTACCTCGGCGGCACCGCCCCGAGCACGCTCGTGCGTGCCGGACACATCCGGGCCCACCGCCCGGGCGCGGCCACCCTCGCCGACGCCCTCTTCCGCGCCGAGCGCCCGCCGCACTGCCTGCACTGGTTCTGACCGCGCGCTCATCCAGGAGCTGGTCCGTCCACCTGGGCCGGCGTGCGGCACCAGCACTCCGGCACACGGTCGAGCACTTGGTACGCGTCGCTGGGATGCGCTGGGCCATCGAGGAAGCGTTCCGCCCGCCCGCTGATCGAGCCTGGTGGTGACAACACCAGGCTCGGCACACTCTCCCACCCCTGCTCCGGGCACTGCCAGAGTGGCTGTCATGAACCAGCGCACCACTTTGATCACCGGCACCACCCAGGGCATGGGCCGCGCTCTCGCACTCGACCTGGCCTCGCGCGGCGGCACCGTCCTGCTGCACGGCCGGGACCGCGATCGACTGGAGGCCGTGGCCACCGAAGCACGGGCCGCCGCCCCGGACGCCACCATCCGTACGTACCTCGCCGACCTGTCCGACCTGGACCAGGTGCACGCGATGGCCGACCGGATTCGTACGACGGAGCCGCGCCTGGACGGCCTGATCAACAACGCGGTGGCGGGCGGCGGCGCCGAACCGCTCAAACGCGAACTGAGCCGCCAGGGCCACGAGCTCCGCTTCGCGGTGAACCACCTCGCCCCCTACGCCCTCGCCCGCGATCTGCTGCCCCTGCTCATCTCCTCGTCTCCCGCCCGAGTGATCAACGTCGCCTCGATCGGCCAGGAGGCCATCGACTTCGACAACGTCATGCTGGAGCGGGACTACGAGGGCCTGCGCGCCTACTGCAGAAGCAAGCTGGCCATGATCATGGCAACCTTCGAGCTGGCTGCCGAACTGCAAGGCAGCGGGGTCACGGTGAACACCCTTCACCCGGCCCACCTGATGGACACGAGCGGCGTCCGCGCGTACGGCCTCACCCCCGTCACCAGCACGGACGAGGGCGTCCGGCCGACGGTACGCCTACTCCTCGACCCGGAACTCGCCACCACCACGGGGCGCTACTTCGACCAGTTCACGGATACGCGCGCCCATGAGCAGGCGTACGACACCGAGGCGCGTGAACGCCTGATGAAGCTGACGCACAGCCTGATCGGATAGGGCCGCCCGCGGCATCGGGAGCGGGCCGCCGCCAGAGCGGCGCTGTACGGCGGCATCGAACTCATCATTCACGCTCCAGGCAGAATGCCTCTGTGGAACACATCCTGTGCGGGCTTGCCGCCAATCCAGCTCTGCCGTCCGAGCTCGTCGACCGGCTGATATCCATCGCGGACGACGACATCGCCGCGCACCTCGCCTGTCGCGCGGATCTCGGTCGTGCACAGGCGGTCACACTGGCCGAGCGCGTCGATGAGAGCGCGGTGCGGCTGGCGTACGAGGGTCGGCTGACCGCCGCTGACATCGATCCCTCTGTCTGGCCGGATGCCGCCCTCGCCCTGCTCGACCAAGGTGTCGGCCGCCCGGAGTGGGCGCGCCTCCTCGCGGCGGACCCGGTTCGTGAGCGCCGGGAGAAGCTGGCAGCCTGCCCCAGCCTCCCGTCCGACGTGGTGGACACGCTCGCGGCGGACGCGGACGTACATGTCGTCGCCGAGCTCGCACTGTGGACCACGCCGGACGTGGCCGCGAGGCTCGCAGGGCATCCGCACGCCGAGGTCCGCCGCGCGGTGGCGGGCAACGAGGCGACACCCCCAGCCGCACTGGCAGCGTTGGTGACCGGCAAGGGGTTGCCTCCGGCGCGATGCTGTCTGGTCTGTGACCGCGAGGAGCCCCCCTTCGTTCACGATCGGCAGTGCCCACGGCTCGGCTGCGATCTGCCGCCGGGCGCCTCCTGCGACGGCTCCCACGAGTCCACCGTCCATGACATGCGCAGGGCGGCGCTCCGTAACCCCGCCACCCCCATCGAAGCCGTCGTCGGTTTCGCGGACCATCCGTCGATGCTGTTGCGCTGGGCGCTCGCCGCCCGCCAGGACCTGCCCGCGCAGGCGTGCGCGCGGCTCGCCGCGGACACCACTCCCGGTGTCCGCGCCGACCTCGCCGAAAATCCTGCGATCGACGATGCCCTGATCCGTGCGCTGGCCGGCGACCGTGACCCCGAGGTGCGCCGCAGCCTTGCACACCATCCCCGCGTGCCACTCGACGTGCTCACCCATCTGGCCCGAACCACCAGGATCGGCGCCACGCTTCTGCCCCGTATCGCCGCCTGCTCTCCCGCCGAGGTCGAAGAGCTGGCCAAGTCACCGGACCCGGCTGCCCGAATGCTCGTGGCCCAACGACGTGATCTGCCGCCCGAGATTCGCGACCGGCTGGCCGACGACCCGGACGCGAAAGTGGTCAAGGCTGTCGCTCCACACCCGGACCTCGCCGAAGCGCAGTTGCGCGCCATGGTCGGCCGACACGGTGTCCATATCCTGGCCAAGGTGGCGACCAACCCGGACGCGCCCCCGGCGCTGCTGGAGGACCTGGTCCGGCACGAGCCAACGGTGCGGAGGGTGTTCCGTGAGGTTGCCCGGCATCACGGGGCGACGGCCTCGGCGCTGCTCGTCTGCCTGGCGGACAAACAGGCGAGACCCGTAGCCGCCGGCCACCCGGCACTCCCGCCACCGGTGATCGTGGAACTGCTCGCCGACGCGGACTGGCAGGTGGTGGAAGCAGCGGCAGCCAACCCGTCCCTGCCGCCTGCCGTGATGTCGGATCTGTTGCGCCGGCAGTGAGCGCCCTCGCGCAGTGAAACCTCGGGTGCCAACGACATGATGGGTACGGTCGGCGACTGGACAGGCAGGACACCGCACCGGCTCAGGACGTCGTGCAGCGGGAGCCGTTGCGGTCGCGCTGTGGTGGTGAACGAAGTGGATACGCGGTGGCTGCAGACGTCGGTGACGAGGGCGTCAGAGGTCGGTCGACCGGTCCCCTGCCGGTTGGGCTGACATGAGGGGTGACGCGGTAACCGAGGCGGCTCTCGTGATCCGGGAGAGCCGTCGGATTCGCCCTGTCATGAAGGCGGAGACAGCGAGCGCGGAGGACGCCGAGACGAGCCCGGCAAGGACCAGGCTGGATCGGGCGCCGAGGGCGTCCGACACCAGGCCGACCAGCGGGGCGCCGATGGGAGTGCCGCCGAGGAGGACGAGGAAGTAGACGGACATGACACGGCCTCGCACGTGTGGGCCGGCATGAAGCTGGGTCAGCGCGTTGGCGGTGCAGGTCACGACCGCTGCGGCGAAGCCGGTAGGGATCAGCAGAGCCATGAACGTGCCGTAGCCCGGCATCAGGCCCAGCGCAGCCTCCAGTCCCCCGAAGACCACCGAGGTGGTGACCAGACGTCGTGCGGTGGGCAGCTTCCCACAACTCGCGTTGCGGATCGCGCCGATGAGGCTGCCCGCAGCGTAAGCGGCGGAGAGGTAGCCGAAGGCGGCGGCGCCTGTGTGGAAGACCGTGACGGCGACGAGCGAGATGGTGACCTGGAAGTTGAGGCCGAAGGTGCCGACGAAGGCGATGAGGGTGATCGGCAGGAGCAGTTCCGGGGTGGAGGTGATGTCGCGGAACGCGTCGCGCAGTCGGGTACGGTCGGGTCGGCACTGTCCGTGGTTGCCTGACTCGTCCGACTCATCCGACTCATTCGACTCGTCTGTGCGAATGGTGATCAGGCCGTAGAGGACGGCCAGGTACGAGGCGGCGTTCACGAGGAATACGAGGCCCATGCCGAAGGCGGCGACGGTCAGGCCGGCGAGGGCGGGGCCGAGGGTGCGGGCCACGTTGAACTGGGCGGAGTTCAGGCTGACCGCGGTGGCCACGCGCTCGCGGGCGACCAGTTCGGAGATGTACGCGTTACGGGCGGGACTGTCCACGGCGGTGGCGGTGCCCAGGGCGAAGGCCAGCGCGTAGACCGACAGCAGGTTCACTGCCCCGGTGACGGTCAGCAGTCCGAGCAGGAGTGACTGCAACCCCATGACTGTCTGAGTCAGGAGCAGAAGCCGCCGCTTGGGGTACCGGTCGGCCAGGACGCCTCCGGTCAGACCGAACAGGGTCTGGGGCAGGAACTGCAGCGCGGTCACCACGCCGACCGCACCGCCACTGTTGCCGGTGATGTGGAGGACGAGCAGGTCCTGGGCGGCACGCTGCATCCACGTGCCGATGTTGGAGGTCAGCTGTCCGAGCAGGTAGCGGCGGAAGTTCCCGACAGTGAGTACGGCCGTCATCGGCATGCGGGAGCCCGCACTCATGACAGCTGATGGGCGTACGTGCCCGGGACGGACGCCTCCGCGTCGTCGAGGTGGCGGAAGGTCGGGTGGGGGTGCATGAGGAACGCGTGGTGGGAGATGTTCCAGGCGTAGGCGCCCGCCATGGCGAAGGCGACCCGGTCGCCGACGCGCAGCCGTTCGACCATGACGCGGCGTGCCAGGACGTCCTTGGGCGTGCACAGCTGTCCGACCAGCGTCACCGGCTCGTCACGGGCCTCTGGGCGCTCCCAGGGCCGGAGCCAGATGTCGTCCGGGATCACCTCGAAGGGCTGGTCGTGCTGTTTTGCTGCCGGGGTGCGGAGGTGGTGGGTACCTCCGCGCAGGACGGCGAACGCCTGCCCTCGGCTGAACTTGATGTCCAGGACCTGTGTGACGTACCAGCCGCAGTACGCGGTGACCGAGCGGCCGGGTTCGATCCGCAGCGTGAGGTGAGGGTGGCGGGCCAGGATCGGGCGCAGACCGGCACCGAAGGCGGGCCAGTTGAACTTCCTTTGCGGATGGCTGTAGTCGACGCCCATCCCGCCTCCGACGTTGACCTCGGCCAGGTCGATGCCGCGTTGCTGAGCCCAGTCCTCGGCCCAGGTCAAGATCCTTTCGACAAGGGCCAGTTGGGCTGGGGACTGCAGTCCGCTGGCCAGGTGGAAGTGGAGGCCGCGCAGTCGGATGCCCGGGGCGGAGGCGATCGTCTCCAGACAGTGCTCCAGCTGCGCGGGATCCATACCGAAGGGGCTGGGGTGCCCGCCCATGGCGAGCGCGACCTGGCCGAGGTCGACCGGCAGGTTGACGCGCAGCAGGGCGTCGACGGCCCGGTCGCCCAGCAGGGCGGTGAGGAGGCGTAGTTCGTGTGCGCTCTCGATGTGCAGGCGGTCCACTCCGGCTTCCAGTGCCTGGTCCAGCTCCGTCTGCGTCTTGCCGGGGCCTCCGAAGGCGATCGGCACATCGGGAGCGAGCGCGCGGACGTGGCTCAGTTCGCCGCCGGAGGCCACCTCGAACCCGTCGACGTGCCCGGCCAGCGTCCGCAGAATCCGGGGATCGGCGTTGGCCTTGGCCGCGTACAGCAGCTCGACACCTTCCGGCAGTGCGGACCGGATCGCGTGCACGTGCTCGCGCAGGCCCGGCAGGTCGTAGACGTAGGCGGGCAGCTCGTCGTCGGTCATCCGGCCGACATGGTCGAGCACTGCGGAACTCACCGGATCACCTCGCGGGGGAAGTCCGCGCCGAGCGGGCTGGGCAGGGGGACGTAGGTGGCGTGCCGGTCGGCCTCGCGGGACCAGCGCAGGAGGAGGTTGGCCTTCGCGGGCAGCGGTACGCCGGACAGCAGGGCGCGCAGGCGTGGCGGTTCGGCGGCGGTGCGGGCGTAGGCGTCGAGGCGGTCCCGGACCAGGCCCCAGAGGGCGGGTTCCAGCGTCGGCTCGATGTCGGCGAGGGCGCCGAGCAGTTCGGCGATGTGATTGACCAGGAGGCAGTACGCGACCCGGTTCCAGCCGCGTTCGGGATCGTAGGTGAGGGGGCCCCGGACGTTCTCGGGCAGCTCTCCGAGGGTGCGCTGGTGATGCCCGGGCAGGAGCTTGGTGCCCTCCAGGTCGCGGAAGAACATCTGCGCCGGGGTGCCGTCGGCGTTCACACCGACAACGACGTTCTGCAGGTGAGGCTCCAGCACGACGCCGTGCTCGAAGTAGGCGGCCAGCACCGGTGGCAGCAGGAGCCGCAGGTACGTGTCCCACCAGGCAAGCAGGTCCCCGTCGCCGCGGGCGAGCAGGTGAGAGACGTGGGCTGTACTCGTGGGGTACTCGTCCGCCACCGCGGCGGCGAGCAGGGGGGTCACCCCGGGACGCAGGTGGTGGCGCAGGCCGGAGCGGACGATGACACCGAGGCCCTCCAGGAGGGCGGTGTCGCCGGTGGTGTCGAGTGTGCGATAGCCGGGCTCGGCCAGGAGCGCGCATCCCGGGAAGCGGCCGGCGAGCTCGGCGAAGACCGGCTGGAGCAGCCGGTTGAGGGTGACGGCGCCAGTGAGTTCGTAACTGGCGTGCCTGCGCACGCAGTTGGTGAGACGAACGTTCAGGCTGAACTTCAGGAAGGTGTCACTGTCGGGGTGGTAGAGGGTTCGCACCGATGCGGTCGGCACCAGCTCCGGCCCGCTCACTCCGGTGTCGACGACATCGCCGGAAGCCAGTGCCTCGCGGAGCCGGTCGTGGCCCTGCAGCAGCCGGTACTGCCAGGGGTGCACCGGCAGTATCGCGAATTCCGGGTCTGCCGTCGGGTACAGCACATCCATCTCGTGCAGCTCGCCCTCCTCGCGCACGAGAGGGCGGCGCACGGCGAGGTAGCGCAGGCGAAAGCGTGCGCCGGTCTCCGGGCCGTACGCCAGCCAGTCCACCGGATCGCCGGTGCGGGCCTTCGGAGTGGGGTGGAAGCGATGGCCGAACACCAGGGACTGCTCAGACGCCACGTACGGGTCCGCGTGCGGCGTGGTGCCCGCCCGTTCTTCCAGCGTGGTGCGGATCGTCTCTCGGCTGTCTGCCACCTGGCTCAGGAACTCTTCGTTGGCGATACCCGTGCGCAGTTCCAGTTCGTCCTGGATGTGACCGGCCAGCTCGCTCCAACCAAGGGTCACCCAGGCGTCGTTGTCGAGCCGCTGCACCGGGCCCTGGAAGCGGTGCGCTCCGACCAGCGAGACGCGGCGCAGCCGGGAACGCAGCAGGATGCCCCGGCGGGGCAGACGCAGCAGGAGGTGCTCGCCGTCAGCAGTGACCTGATGCTCGGGGGCGGACACCTCGCGGATCAGGCAGTTGAGCAGCGTGTGGGCGGTGACGGTGTCGGCTGTGTGCACCGGTCCGGCGGCCGATGCGAGGACGGCTGTGGTGGCGGTGCCGGTGTTGGGGGCAGCGTTGGTGGTCATACGGTCTCTCCAGTGGGACGTGACGGACATACGCGACGGCACGGCGTTCAACGGAACAGCGTCAGGGGGTTGGGGACGGACGTCCACTGCGCTTTGTCCGGGCTCTCGGAGAGGCGCATGGCGATGGTCGCCTTCAGCGGCATCGTGTCGCCGAAGAACGCTGCCGCGTCCTCCTGGCCCGACAGGCCGGCGCACACCCGGCGGCCGACTTCGGCCACCGCACCCCACAGCTCTCGGGGATCAGCCGCCTGCGCCCGCGTGAGGACGTCGACGAGCTCGCTGAAGACTCCGCTGATCAGACCGCCGAACAGCTTGGTGTGCAGTGCGCCCACGTCGTCTCCCGCGCGGGTGCCGAGCAGCGGCGGCAGCGTGAAACCGCACCGGCCCAGGCGGCGTGGGCTGACCCGCACCCCGTCCAGATCCCGGTACAGCACCCGCACGGGCCGCCCGTTTCGCAGCACCACCAGGGTGTTCTGGCCGTGCGCCTCCAGGGCGACCCCCATCGACAGCAGCGTCAGTGCGGGCGGCAGGACGAGCGCTGCGAAGTCCGCCAGCCAGCGCACCGGATCTCCCGAGGCCACGGTGGCTCCTGTCGCATGGACGGCAGTGAGCGGAACCGCGATCTCCCCGGCGTCGAGGTAGCACTCGGTCGACTCCCGGATCATGGCCGACAGGCTCGCGGAAGGCTGCCCGTCCACACACACCGCCCCGCCGCCCAGCTCACGCAGGATACGAAGGCTGCCGCCGAACCCTGCCTTGTCGATGACGGCCGAGACCAGGTCGGACAGAGGGGGCCCGTCGGCGACCTCGGCCGGGGAAATGGTGCGCCGGTAATTCGTGACCTGAACGTCCAGCGCCGTCTTGATGTGGCAACCCGGCAGGACGCCCAGCGGTGCCAGGGTACGCAAGGACAGCAACGGCCGGGCCGGGATCGTCTCCTCCACGACGACCAGGTCGGGATGGTGCGCGAGCGCATGGTCCCGCTGCCAGGGGTGCAGCGGGACCAGGATCGTGTCGCCGTCACGCAGCTGCCGCGGCCAGACGCCGGCCCCCTGCCAGCGATCGGCAGGGACGCGGAGCAGCGCCAGCTGGACGATCGGATGGTGCTCCGGAGCGTAGGCGAGGACGTCGGCGATCGACATGCCGGTGCGTGTCCGGCAGCAGGGATGCTGCGGGTGACCGTCGACCACTGCCTGTTCGGCATCCGCCGAGTCGTTCAGGGAGGCCGCCCGGCCTGCGTTCGCGGCCCTGGCCAGGGCCAGGTTGACCACACTGTTGCCCAGCTCGACCGCCAGTCGCTGCGCCGCGGGGGTACGCAGGCCCAGTTGCGCCAGCAGCTGGGCCGGCCCCCTGACCGGCCCCTCGGGCCCGGATACGGCGAAGTCGTCGGGCACCTCGGCGAACGGCCGCGCGCATGGCTCTGCCGCCGAGAGTGAGCCGCCCCGTTGCAGCCCGACCACCAGGATGTCGGACTCCCGGCGGTGCCCGGTGAGGCCGGGCAGAGGTTCTCGTACGAATGCGCCCCACAGCCGGCCCAGCACGGTTGCACCTGCTCCCGGGAGCGCAGCCGTGAAGGGCTCCACCAGGTCCGGGCGCGTGCGGCGCAGCTCATCGACGGGCGTCTGGGACATCGTCATCGTCACCATCCTGACTGGAAAGGAATGACAGTCGGGCCATGCGCATCAGACGCTACGGAACGGCGATCAAGCGAATTACCAGAGCGAATACAAAAGTCATCCCGAAAGTCCTCACACAATGCGATCCGCTTCCTGCCCTTCAGTTGATTCCGCCGCAAGCACTCCGGTCGATGCGATATGACCCTGGATCAGTTTTCGACTGCGATTCGGATGACTGAACGTCGCAGAGAGCCTCTGGAACCACCCGGTGTTCGAGGTCTTGGCTCTCTCCTTACTCCACGCTGGCGACGTGCTGGATGTTGTCATCACGTCGCGTCCAGCGGTTACGTCGTACGAGTGGCGAAGAGATCACCGGCTCGGGGGAGGTTCCGGCGTTTGCTCCACCCGCTCCGGCCGAAGTCTGTGAGCCTTTCGGCATGCGTGTCTTGCTGATCGAGGACGACGACCGGGTCGCCGGACCGTTGATGGAGGGGCTGCGCCGTTTCGGGTTCACCGTGGAACACGCCAGAAGAGGGGCCGACGGCCTCGCCGCGCCGGAGGCGGCGATGGTGTTGTTGGACCTCGGGCTGCCCGACATGGACGGCATCGACGTCTGCCGTGCACTCCGGTCCCGCTCTTCGGTGCCGATCATCATGATCACTGCCAGAGATGACGAGGTGGACCGGGTTCTCGGTCTGGAGCTGGGCGCGGACGACTATGTCTCGAAGCCGTTCGGCGTACGGGAGCTGGTCGCCCGGATCCGTGCGGTCACCCGCCGCGCCCGGCCCGCGGTGCCGGCCACGCACCGAGAGGAGCCGGGTCCCTCGGAGGGCCTGGCACAGCGTGGGACGCCCGACGTGCAGCGGATCGGCCCGCTGACCATCGACCGCCGCACCCGTCAGGTACGGCTGAACCAGTCACCGATCGCTCTCGCGCCCAAAGAGTTCGACCTGCTCGTCTGCCTCGCCGAAGACCCCGGAGCCGTCTGCTCCCGCCGGCAGATTCTCGACACGGCATGGGAACCGAACTACTTCGGCCCCACCAAGACCCTGGACGTCCACATCGCCGCGCTGCGCCGCAAACTCGGCGACTCCTCCTGGATCGAGAACATCCGCGGAATCGGCTTTCGCCTCGTCCCTCCGGCACACGTCGATGCCGCGTCCGCGTCAGGGTCGGCGCGCGGCGGAGGGCCCCGGTGACGCGTCGGCTTCTGCTCAGCTATCTGAGCCTCATACTGCTCGTCCTGCTCGCGCTCGAAGTGCCGTTCGGGATTTTCTACGCCCGCAGCGAGCTGTCCCGCTTCTCCCACGCCGCTCAGCAGGGGGCGATGACGCTCGCCGAGGTCTGCGAAGACAAGATGGAGCACGGACTGGCTTCCGACCTGCCCGAACTGGCTCGCGCGTACGGGCGGCGAACCGGCAGCCGTGTGCTCGTCGTCGGCCGTAAGGGCGTGGTCCTCACCGACACCGCTGCCCTTGCTCCGGTCGGCAAGGATCTGTCTGGCGAGCCGGACATCTCCGCTGCACTGCGCGACCACCCGGCCGTCGGTACCCGGAGCGACCTCATTGCGGGCGGCGAAGTCCTCTTCGTCACCGTTCCGGGTGGCTCCGGCGCCACCGTCCCCTGTGTGGTGCGGACGGTGTACCTGCTCGAGCCGTTCAAGGAAAAGGTCCACGCCATCTGGCTGGCTCTCGCCGTCGTCGGGCTGGGGGTGCTCGCCGCCGTCACCCTGATCGGCTTCGCGCTCGCCCGCTCGATCACTCGCCCCGTCCGGGCCCTGGAACGCGCCACCGCCCAACTCGCCGAAGGCGGGATCACCGATCCGCCGGCCACCGATCACGGGCCTCCCGAACTGCGCCGCCTGGCTGCGTCGTTCACGAGGACCGCGACCCGGCTGCAGCACTTGCTCCAAGCTCAGCAGGCGTTCGCCTCCGAGGTGTCGCACCAGCTCAAGACTCCGCTGACCTCACTACGCCTTCGCCTGGAGAACTTCGAGCCGCACCTGGCCCCCTGCGCCCAGGACAGTCTCGACAAAGCACTCGCCGAACTGGAGCGGCTCAGCCGCATGGTGCAGGGACTGCTCGCGCTCGCCAGGCTGGAGAACTCCGCGATCAGGCCGGAGGCGGCCGATCTCGACGCCGTCGTCGCCGATCGCGCGGCCATCTGGACGGCCTTCGCCGACGAACAACACGTCGACATCATCGTCTCCGGAGCCGCAGCTGTTCGCGTGTGGGCGGTCCCAGGAGCACTGGAGCAGATCATCGACAATCTGCTCTCCAACGCGCTGCGCGTGTCCCCGCCGGGAACCGGCATCACTCTGGCCGTCGTCACAGCCCCGGGGGAAGGCGACCACACACCGCCCATGGCCGAGCTGCATGTGATCGACCAAGGGCCCGGCATGACCGCGGCCGAACGGCAGAGAGCCTTCGACCGGTTCTGGCGGGCCGCCGATGCCGACCACGACGGCACGGGTCTCGGCCTGCCGATGGTCCAGCGACTCACTCGCGCCAGCGGTGGTGAGGTCACCCTGGAGGCAGCCTCCGGCGGTGGGCTCGACGCCGTCGTCCGCCTCCGGTGCGCAGAGGGGCGCAATCTCCGGGAACGCCTGGGTACCGCGGCGGACGCTCACTTCGCAGCCCGGGCTGTGGGACCGCGTTCGACGGCTCGTGCGGGCCGCGGCGGCTGAGTCCCGCGCGGCGAGGGCCACACGCCTACGGCTGAGGGGCAGCGGGCGCTCCCGCGAGGCGGCCCACGGCGTTCAGGCCGTCGGGGGCGCCCGGCCAGTGCCGGGCGCGGGCGTCGGTGCCGGACTGCCGGATGACGGTGCGCAGCACCAGGGCTACGGCGATGGCGTCGTCGGCCGGCCAGGATCCACAGACAGGTTCGCGGCCCGCCTCGAGCGACCTCGCGGAACCCAAGGCGCGTGCGGCATGCACTGCTCTGGCTGCGGCGCTGGGGGCGCGATCACACCTCACACCACCTGGAAGTTGGCCATCATCGCCATGTCCTCGTGCTCCAGGTTGTGGCAGTGCAGCATGTACCGGCCGCGGTAGCCAAGGAAGCGGACCAGTACGTCCACGACCTCGTAGGGGCGGGCGTCGACCGTGTCCTTCCAGCCCGCGTCGGTGGGCTCGGGCGCCCGGCCGCCGCGCGACAGGACCTGGAAGTGGGCCAGGTGCAGATGCACGGGGTGGTGGAAGTCGCTGGTGAAACGCCAGCGTTCGACGGTGCCCAGGCGCGGCCGGGCCAGCACTTCCGAGGTGCTTAACGGGCGCCCGTTGATGGTCCACGCCTCGTCGCAGCGGCGGAAATCGAAATGCCGGGTGCCGACGGCCGACGCCGGGTGCAGGGTGGCGTACCGGGAGAGGCGGGCGGGGACGTGACTGTGATCCTTTTCCTTACGGGCGACACGGAAGCGCATGACCTGGTGCATGTGGCCGTCCGCCAGGGTGTTGACCAGGGTGACGTAACTGCCGACCGGGCATCCGGTGAAGTCCACGACCACGTCGAAGCGTTCCCCCGGCGCCATGGGGATGCCAGCCAGCGGCTGGGGAGCCGCCAGCAGACCGCCGTCGCCCCCGATCTGCACGAAGGGCAGCGTGCCACCGTGCTCCTTTTCCAGCACCAGGCGGTAGCGGCGGGCGTTGGAGGCGTTGAGCAGCCGCAGCCGGTGCCGGGTCGCGGAGACCTCGGCCACGGGCCACGGGGCGCCGTTCACCAGCTGGACGTCGCCGAGCACGCCGTCCATGCAGGCGTCCTCGACTCCGGGGTACCGGTGCAGGTCGGCGAGTGGCCGGGATACCGGAAGGAGCCGTCCTCCCCGAAGGAGCGGTCGCAGATCAGCAGCGGGATGTCCCGCTCTCCCCCGGGCAGCGGCAAGGCGTCCTCCTCCTGGTCGTGGACCTGTCGGCTCAGTGGGCGGCGGCGTCCGGATGGACGGCGTCGCGGACGATGCGCAGCGCGGTGTTCAGCGCGTCGAGTTGCTCTGCGGTCAGCCGGCCGGTGAACCAGTGCTCGATCGCGTCGAGATGGCCGGGAAGGATCCGCTCCAAGAGGTCTGCGCCCTCGTCGGTCAGGACCGCGTAGGTGCTGCGGCGGTCGTCGAGGCGGGCCTCGCGCCGGACCTCGCCGCGGCGCTGCAGGCGGTCGACGACGCGGGTGACGCCACTGGTCGAGAGGGAGGTCTGGGCGGCCAGGTCGCTGAGCCGCAGCCGCCGGCCGGGCGAACGGCTCAGCCGTACCAGGACATCGAAGTCCAGGGCCGACAGGCCGCCGAGGGTGGGCGCCAGCCGGGCGAGCAGCCCGTCGTGGGCTTCCAGGAGCAGCCCCATCGCAGTGAAGCGGGCGTCGTCGAAGAGATCCGGTGCGGGCATGACTGGAGCCTAGCAGCAGTACTTGCACTGCGGATAGTTGACATGAGGAATAACGACCATGCATAGTTGCGCCACGGAAATTCCGCGCCGCAACTAAATGGGCGCGTCGATCCACAGGGGAGAGATGACCATGGCCACAGTCGCCGCAGGAAACGCTCAGGTGCACTACGACGTGACAGGCACCGGACCGGCCCTCGTCCTGGTGCACGGCACCGGCTCCGCGGGCGCCGAGCTGACGTGGGGCCAGATCGCGCCCGGCTTCGCCGATCGACACACCGTCATCACACCCGACCTGTCCGGCACCGAGCAGACCACCGACGACGGCGCGCCGCTGACCATCGACGGCCTGGCCGAACAGGTCATCGCCGTCATCGAGGATGCCGGGACGGGCCCGGTCGACCTGCTGGGCTTCTCCATGGGCGCACCTGTCGTCGCCGCAGTCGCAGCCACCCGGCCCGATCTCGTACGGCGCCTGATCACGGTCGCCGGCTGGGCGCACACCGACGCCGACGAATACATGAGGAACCTCTTCACCCTGTGGCAGCGGCTCGGCCAGGTGGACGCCGAAAGCTTCGGCCGCAGCGTCACCATGACCGGCTTCAGCCGCGGCTTCCTCAACGCCATCGGCCGCGAAGAGGTCGAGAAGCTCGTGCCCAACATGCCGCCCACACCCGGCACCCTGCGCCATGTCGACCTGGATCTACGCGTGGACATCCGCCACCTGCTGCCGCGAATCCAGGCGCCGACACTGGTGGTGGGATGCTCCCAGGACGCCACCGTGCCCGTGGAGCACAGCCGGGCCCTGCACGCGGCGATACCGGGCAGCGCGTATGCCGAAATCGACGCCGGTCACGTCGCGTTCTTCGAAAAGCCGGACGACTTCGTAAAACTGGTCCGGGAGTTCATCACCTACTAGTCACCGCCTTGTGCGCGTCCAGCGCCGACGGGCCAGAGTTGTGGCTCTACCTCGCATGGGCACTGAGCAACTTCCCTACTTTTCCTATCGAATTACTAGGGAAGCCGCGAGGTGGCGGACGCCCTGGCCGCGGACGCGGTGGCCAGGGAGCAGGCAGGCAAGGTCCCGCTCGACGAAGTGTCCCTGCTGCGCGAGGCGGGACTGCTGACGCTCCTGACACCGGCCGAGT
This sequence comes from Streptomyces sp. NPDC002676, assembly GCF_053592455.1. Lineage (NCBI taxonomy): Bacteria > Bacillati > Actinomycetota > Actinomycetes > Kitasatosporales > Streptomycetaceae > Streptomyces > Streptomyces sp. NPDC002676. Next base: position 207,307 of record NZ_JBSFVT010000002.1, read on the forward strand.
CCGGGGGAGGCGGCGCGGACTGGCCCACGGCCTACGCCATGGTCCGGGAGATCGCCGCGGCGGACGGTGCGATCGGTCAACTGCTCGGCTGTCATTACTTCACCTCGTGGAGCGCCCGGTTCTTCGCCAAGCCGGCTCTCGCCGCGCGGGTCGAGCGGCAGTCCGCGGAGGAACAGTGGTGCTGCGGTGGTGGTTTCGCCCGTCAGGAACCTCCTCTGACGCTGGCCAGGACAGCTGGTGGCCAGTTCCTCGACGGCCGGCAGAGCTACGCCACCGGGGTCCTGATCGCCGACCGCCTTGCTGTGCGGGCCGTGCGGGCCGACACCGGTGAACCCCTCGCCGTAGTTGTGGATCCCGCCCGTCACGGCGTGCGGATCGACGGCGGCGCCGACGCGTTCGGCCGGCGGCTCGCGGCCGGCGGAAGCGTGGATTTCGACGCCGTACCGGTCGCCGCCGACGACGTGCTCGGCTCCCTGGCAGCGGACGACGACAGCCTGTCCCCCCTGGCCGCCCTGGCGTCTCCGGTCGGACGTCTCGTCTCCGTCCAGTTGCTGCTCGGCATAGCCGAGGGAGTGCTCGCCGAGGCCCGTGAGTACAGCAGGACAGGTCACGCACCCTGGCGCCGCGCCTGGCCGGTGGGCACTCCCCAAGACCCGCAACTGCCGGCCGCCTATGGAGAAATCACCGTCCTCACCCGCTCGGCGTCCGCACTCGCCGATCAAGCCCTGGAAGCCGTGCGCGGCGGGCTGGTACGCGGCGAGGACCTCACCTACGACGAGTGCGCGGACATCTCCGCCCTCGCAGCCATGGCCGAAGCCGCCGCCTCCAGGGCCGTGCAGGAGTCCACCAACCGCGCTCTGGACACCATCGGCGCCCGCTCCACCTCCGCACGGCTGGGCTTCGACCGCTTCTGGCGCAATGCCCGGACTCACACGTTGTACGAGCCGGTCGCCCACCAACTCCGCGACGTCGGGGACTACTTCCTCAACGGCGCCCACCCGCCGTTCACCTTGCCCGCTTGACCCGGCACACCTTCGGAGCCGTACGGGATAATGTGCGCATGCGGATCTCAGCCAGGGCGGACTACGCGGTACGTGCCGCGCTGCAGCTCGCCGCGTCACCAGACGGCGGTCCCCTGAAGGCCGAGGCCATCGCCGAGGCCCAGGACATCCCGCACAAGTATCTCGAAGGCATCCTGAACGACATGCGCCGTGGCGGTCTCGTGCTCAGCCAGCGCGGCGGCAACGGCGGCTACCGGCTGGCCAGGTCCGCGGAGTCGATCAGCGTCGCAGATGTCATCCGCATCGTGGACGGACCACTGGTCTCGGTGCGCGGGGTCCGCCCGCCGGACCTGTCCTACACCGGTCCCGCCGAGTCGCTGCTCCCCCTGTGGATCGCGTTGCGGTGCAACGTGCGCGAGATCCTCGAGCGCGTCTCGCTCGCCGATGTCGCGTCGGCCCAGCTACCCGCCGATGTGTCCGCGCTGACCGATACTCCGGGAGCCTGGACAAATCCCTGACATGTTCCCCAGGGGCATGAGCTTGGCCACACAGGGGCCCGTGTCCGGCCTCGGCGTCCGAGCTGGAATATGGCGGAATGCACCTTATACGCGCATCGGGGTGCCGTATTTGCGAGGATTGTGCCCTGCGTCAGGTCGACGGGGCAGTGATGTCCACTCGGCTTCCGCACCCTTCCCCCTTCAGTGCCCGCTCTGGTACACGTGGCGGAATCAGTTCGATTTCGTCCGAAAGTGCCCCCATGATCCAGGACCCCGATCCCGACCACCTCACCTTCACGATCGACCTCACCGCCGAGGAGGCCCGGCGCCGGGCCGAGGTCGTGGCCGCGCTCGGGTCCGACTGGGACCCCGTGGAGGTCCTGCGCTCCGAGGAGGCCGCGTACGCTCTGCTCTACTCCGGCCTCGACGCCGAGCAGCAGCGGATTCACAGCATGCTGGTGGCGGCGGGCGTACTGCCCGGTCAGGAGCCGGGCCGTGCGTCTTCCGATTGACCCCCACGCCGACCCGGCCCGGCGCGCCTGGGTCGCCTGCCCGGGGTGCGACGACGCCCGCGACTGCGAGACCTGTCTGGACGGCCGCAACTGTCGGACGCACTGGCGCTATCTGATCGCGAACAAGGGGCCCCGGGTCCACCTGCAGTGCCCGAACTGCACCCACACGTGGACCCTCGACACCGCGCGAGAGCGGCGCGGCCCCCGGGGCTGACCTCAGCAGATCCGCGGCAGCTGCTCACCGAGCGGCATGTCCACGACGCGGGTGCCGCCGAGACCGGTACGGGCGACCACCATGCCCGGGTGCGCCTCGACCGCCTCGCCGATCACCGCCGCGCCGGCACCCATGGGGTGCGCGCGCATCGCGGCCAGCACGGCGTCCGCCCGGTCGCGCGGGACGAAGGCCACGAGCTTGCCCTCGTTCGCCACGTACATGGGGTCGAGTCCGAGTACCGCGCACGCGTTGGCCACCGCGTCGGGAACCGGCACCGACCGTTCGTTGAGGACCACGCCGGTGCCCGATGCTGCCGCGATCTCGTTGAGCGAGGCGGCCAGGCCCCCGCGTGTGGGGTCGCGCATCACATGCACGTCCGGTGTCACGGCGAGCATCGCCTCGACGAGGCCGCCGAGCGGCGCGCAGTCGCTCTCGATCTCGACACCGAACTCGAGACCCTCGCGCACGCTCATGATCGCCACACCGTGCACACCGATGGGACCGCTGACGATCACCACGTCACCGGGCACCACCCGCTGCGGACGCAGATCGACTCCCTCGGGGATCAGTCCGATTCCGGATGTGTTGACGTAGATGCCGTCCCCGTGACCGGCCTCCACGACCTTGGTGTCCCCGGTGACGACCTCTACGCCCGCCGTGCGCGCCGCCGCACCGAGGGCGTTCGCGACGCGGGCGACGGTGTCGGTCTCCACGCCCTCCTCCAGGATGAAGCCGCAGGAGAGGTGGCTCGCCCTGGCTCCGCTCATGGCGAGGTCGTTCACGGTGCCGTTGACGGCGAGGTCGCCGATGCTCCCGCCCGGGAAGAACAGCGGGCGCACCACGAAGCTGTCCGTGGAGAACGCCAGGCGGGCGCCGCCGATCCGGAGTTCGGCCGCGTCCGTGGTGTGCGAGAGGGCCGGTCCGCCGAAGGCCGGCGCGAAGAGGTGCTCGATCAGCTCGGCGGACAGGGCTCCGCCGCCGCCGTGGCCCATCACGATCCGGGACTGGTCCCGCAGCGGTGCCGGGCAGGTCCAGGCGAGCATGTCGGGCGCTCGTTCCGAGGCGGAAGCGCTGACGGTGCTGGTGGGGGTTGCGGTGTCAGGCAACGGGGCTGCCCTCCCGGGAAGCGGCGGTCGAGGACGGGGTGCCGAGGGAGGCGCTGTTCACGGCAGGGAGCCGCTGTCCCGGGGTTCCCGAATCGAGCCGCCGGTAGAGGTAGTAGGCGGCGCAGGCGCCTTCGCTGGACACCATCGTGGCGCCGAGCGGGGACCGGGGTGTGCACGTGGTGCCGAATGCCTCGCACTGGTTCGGTTTCAGCAGGCCCTGGAGGACCTCGCCGCTGCGGCACTCGGCGGGTTCCCGGGTGTCGATGCCCTCGACGGAGAAACGGTGCTCGGCGTCGTGGTCACGGTATCGGTCGGACAGTCGCCAGCCGCTGTCCGGGATCACGCCGATGCCCCGCCACGCCCGGTCGGTGACCTCGAAGACGTCGCTCAGCATCGCCTGCGCGGCCGGATTTCCCTCGGCCGGCACGGCTCGCGGATAGGCGTTTTCGACCGTGTGCTCGCCCCGTTCCAGCTGGAGCACGGTCAGGCGTACGCCCTCGAGGATGTCCAGCGGCTCGAAGCCGGTGACGACGATCGGCACTTGGTGTCTTCGCGCGAGCTCCGGGTACTCCGCCGTGCCCATCACGCTGCAGACATGGCCGGCTGCGAGGAAGCCCTGGACGCGGCAGTCCGGGGACCGCATGATCGCCTCGATCGCCGGGGGGACGCGTACGTGGGAGACGAGCAGGCTGAAGTTCCGGATGCCCCGCTTGCGTGCCTGATGGACCGTCATCGCATTGGGCGGGGCCGTGGTCTCGAAGCCGATGCCGAAGAACACCACCTCACGGTCCGGGTTCTGCTCGGCGATCCGCAGCGCGTCGAGCGGAGAGTAGACCACCCTGACGTCGCCGCCCTGCCCGCGCACCTGGAAGAGGTCGCGGCCCGTGCCGGGTACGCGGAGCATGTCCCCGAACGAGCAGAAGATCACTCCGGGGCGGGAGGCGATCTCCAGGGCCTTGTCGATGATCTCCAGCGGCGTGACACAGACCGGACAGCCCGGACCGTGGATCAACTCGATTTCGGCAGGGAGGAGTTGGTCGATCCCATGACGGATGATGCTATGGGTCTGTCCGCCGCAGACCTCCATCAGCGCCCAGGGCCGGGTCACCGTCGCACGGATCTCGTCGAGCAGCCGCCGCGCCAGCTCGGGGTTCTGGAACTCGTCGATGTACTTCACGGCCGCACCTCTCCGGCGACGCTGTCCTGCGCCTGCCCCTCGCTCTCCGCCGCCTCGGCGGCCGTGTCCCACGGGTCGCCGAACTCTTCCTGGAGCAGGCCGAGGGTTTCGAACAGCTCCAGCGTCCTCTTGGCCGACTCCTCGTCGAGCCGCTGAAGGGCGAACCCCACGTGCACGATGGCGTACTCGCCGACCTTCAGGTCCGGCAGGTACTCCAGGCACACCTCCTTGACCACACCGCCGAAGTCGACGGTGGCCATCCGGGTTCCGTCCCGGTCCTCCACGTCCAGCACCCGCCCGGGTACCGCCAGACACATACGGGTCTCCTCACTGTCGCTGTCCTGGCGCCTCGCCGGGCGCTTCCACGGCGGTGGCACGGGCCGCCACGACGAGCTGTCCGAGGGCCAGCCCGCCGTCGTTGGGCGGGATCAGGCAATGGCGCAGCACGGTGAACCCGTCCCGGCGCAGCCCCCGCGCGCAGGCTGTCGACAACACACCATTGACGAACACTCCCCCGGTCAACGCCACTGTCTCCACGCCGAGTTCGTCCCGCGCAACCGCGCAGACCTCGCGCACCAGGCATGCCACGGCTCGGTGGAAGCGCGCCGCGACGACGGCGGCGGGGGTGCCGCCGCGTACGTCGTCGACTACCGCGGCCAGCAGGGGCGCGGGGTCGGCGGTGAGCGGGTCGCCGGGTCGGCGCGCGTCGAGCCGGAAGCCGTAGCGGGGGTCGTGCTCGGTGTCCGGTGCGCGCAGGGCGGCGGCTTCCAGCTCGATCGCGGCCTGCGCCTCGTATCCGGCGTGGTGCCGGATGCCCGCGAGGGAGGAGACCGCGTCGAACAGGCGGCCCATGCTGGAGGTCGGCACGCAGTTCACACCTCGCTCCAGCTGCTGTTGCAGGAGCCGGAGTTCGTCGGGCGGGCAGACGCCGGTGCAGGGCAGTGCGGGGTCGGCCGGCATTCCGGCGGCAGCGAGGTGGGCGAGGGCCATGCGGTAAGGGCGTCGTACGGCCGCGTCGCCGCCGGGCAGCGGTACGTAGGCGAGGTGGGCGAACCGGGAGAAGCCGCCGTAGTCGGCGAGAAGGAACTCCCCGCCCCAGACGGCGCCGTCGAGGCCGTAGCCGGTGCCGTCGAAGGCGACGCCGAGCACCGGACGAGTGCCGTCGAGACCGTTCTCGGCCATGGCGGCGGCGATGTGCGCGTGGTGGTGCTGGACGGGGACGACGGGCCGCCCGCCCGCGTGGCGCCTGGCCCAGTTCGCGGAGCGGTAGGCGGGGTGGCGGTCGGTGGCGAGCAGGGCGGGCCGCACTCCCGTGACGGATTCCAGCTGCTGCTCGGCGGAGGCCAGAGCGAGCTGGGTGGCGAGGTCGTCCATGTCGCCGATGTGGGCGGACAGCCAGGCTTTGCGGCCCTCGCCGAGGCAGAAGGTGTTCTTGAGGTCGCCGCCCACGGCGAGAGCGGGGGCTACGTCGACCGGAAGGGTCACCGGCAGGGGGGCGTATCCGCGAGAGCGGCGCAGGGTCAGCTGCTCCCCGTCGCAGACGCGGACGACGGAGTCGTCGCAGGGGACGTGGATGGGCCGGTCGTGCAGCAGCCATGCGTCGGCCAGGCCGGCGAGCCGGCGCAGTGCCTCCGTATCGTCGGTGACGATGGGTTCGCCCGAGAGGTTGCCGCTGGTCATGACGAGCAGTCGCGGTCCCTCGCCCTCCGGTGCGCCGAGGCCCAGGAGCAGGTGGTGCACCGGGGTGTAGGGCAGCATGAAGCCGAGGTCGGGGCTGCCCGGGGCGACGGCGGGTGCCGGGGCGGCGCCCGGGTGCGGCACGGCGTCCTCGCGGCGGCGCAGCAGGACCACGGGGCGGACGGGGCCGGTGAGAAGCTCGCGCTCGAGGGGGCCGAGGTGCACCAGCGGTTCGATGTCGGCGAGTTCGGCGGCCATCAGCGCGAAGGGTTTGTCGCCGCGTGCCTTGCGGCGGCGCAGTTCGGCCACGGCCGCGGGGTCGGTCGCATCGCAGGCCAGGTGGTAGCCGCCGAGGCCCTTCACGGCGAGGATCGCGCCGTCCGCGAGCATCCGTCGCGCCTCGGCGAGCGGATCGGTGTCCGTGCCGGGTGCCGGTGGGCGTGCGGGACCGTCGAGGGCCGTGATCAGGCGCAGTCGGGGGCCGCAGCGGTGGCAGGCGACCGGCTGGGCGTGGAAGCGCCGGTCCGCCGGGTCCTCGTACTCCCGTGCGCACTCCGGGCAGAGGGGGAAGCCGGCCATGGTCGTGTGGACGCGGTCGTAGGGCAGGCCGGTGACGATGGTGAAGCGGGGTCCGCAGTGGGTGCAGGTGATGAAGGGGTGCAGGTGTCGCCGGTCGGCGGGATCGGCGAGTTCGGCGAGGCAGTCGTCGCAGGTGGCCGTGTCGGGCGGGACGAGCGTGTGCACGGCGCCGCCCTCCTGGGAGGGCACGATGGTGAAGCCGCTGCCTCCGGTGGCGGCGACGTCCAGGGTCTCGACGGACTCCACGCGAGCCAGGGGCGGTGCCTCGGGGGCGATGCGAGCGCAGAAGTCCGCGACGTCCCCGGCGGCACCCTCGACCTCCGCGACGACTCCGTCCGCCGTGTTGGTGACATGTCCGGACAGGCGCAGCCCGGTTGCCAGGGCGTAGAGGTAGGGCCGGAACCCGACTCCTTGGACGACACCCCGCACGAGGACCCGGCTGCGCCGCGGGGCGGCCGCGGCGGCCGGACGCTGCGATGCCGCGGATTGCGCCCGCTCCTGTGGCGCAGCCGGTGCGGAGGGGCCTGGTGGGGCTGCGGTCATGCGCCGGCCCGGGCCATCACCGGGGCGTGGACGCGGGAGCCCTGGGCAACGGCCAGGGCCCGCTGGAGGAGCAGTCCGGCGCCCCGGTCGTCACGCACGGAGCTGAGAGCGACCTCGACGCCGGGGTTGACCTGCTCCACGTTCCGGCGGAAGGCCGTCTCGTCGAACTCGGCGGGTTCGGCCAGGTCGGCCTTGGTGACGATCACCAGGTGGGCGAGGCCGAACGCCGTGGGGTACTTCAGCGGCTTGTCCTCCCCTTCGGTGACCGAGGCGAGTACGACGCGCAGGGACTCGCCGAGGTCGTAGCCGGCGGGGCAGACGAGGTTGCCGACGTTCTCGACGAACAGCAGCCGGGTGGGCTCGGGCAGCCAGTCGTGCAGGTGCCGGGCGACCATGTCGGCTTCCAGATGGCACAGGCCGTCGGTCAGCACCTGCTTGACCGGGACGCCGGCGCGGGCCAGGCGTTCGGCGTCGTTCTCGGTGGCCAGGTCGGCAGTGATCGCTGCCGTGCTGACACCCTGTTCGCGCGCGAGGCGCAGCTCGCGCTCCAGGAGGGCGGTCTTGCCGCTCCCGGGGCTGGAAAGCAGGTTGACGACCGTGGTGCCGCGGTCGGTGAGTTCGGAGCGCAGGATCCGGGCCGCGGCGTCGTTCTTGGCGAGGACCGCCCGCTGGAGGTCGACTGCTCGGCACATGTTCAGCTCTCCTCGTAGGCAGGTTGGCGGATACGGTCGCCGGTCTCGGCAGGGTCGGTGGGTCCGGCCGCCCAACGGACCTCGCGGATGTGCAGTTCGCGACCGGAGACGAGCTCGACGGCGGCAGTGCCGCAGCCGGGGCAGAGCAGTCGGGGCGGCATGCCGACCGCCCAGTTCTGGGAGCACGGCTCGCAGCGGGCCGTGCCGGGCACGGTGTGGGTGATCAGCTCGGCGCCCGCGACGACAGTGCCCGCTGAGGCCAGTTCGAAGCAGAAGGCGAGCGAGTCGGGGACGACGCCGGCCAGTTCGCCGACGTCCAGGCGAATGCTGCTGACGCCGGTGGCCCGGCGGGAACGTGCCGCCGCCTCGACCTGCTCGACCACGGCGAGCGCGACGGACATCTCGTGCATCGGTCTCCGTCCTCGAGCCAGGGGATCGGCGCCATTACAGGACGGTCCGGGAGCGGGCGGCGGACCGGCACGCCGGAGGGGCACGACGGTGTCGTCCGTTCGGTGCAGCCGCGAGAGCACCGGTACCCGTGCACCTCTGGAACTCTCAATTCGGGAAGCTGAGGGTCCAGGGCCGCGGGTGTCAGCCCCAGGGGGTGCCGGCAGTCGCGGCCAGCACCAGCCGTTCATGAGGCGGTTCCGGACCGACAGGGCGCCAGACGAGGTCCGGATCTCCGGCCGAGCTGCTCCGGGGCCGGAGCGCGACCAGATCATCCTCACCGATGAGCCGATGGCGGAACAGCGTATGGCTGCCCTGATCGTCGGCAACCGTGTCAGGGGTCCAGCCGTGCTCGCGCAGGCGCGTGAGCACAGAGGCCACGTAGCCGGGGGCGCGTTCCGACGGAAACCACAGCAATCGCCGGCCGCGCAGTTCGGGCCAGGTCAGTTCCGGTCGGCCGGCGAGGGGGTGACGGCCGGACAGTACGACACCGAGCGGCTCGTCGTTGACCGTGCGCAGCTTCAGGCCCGAGGTGTCCACGGACATGCGCAGGATGCCGAAGGCCAGGGTCCGTGCCGACCCGCAGGGCGGCCGACTTCTATCACGGTCTGGGGTTCCAGGAGACCGCCGTCCATCTCAAGTGGTCCACTAGGTGATCGGGAAGCCGCTGAATTCGGCCGCGCAGCGAAGGGTGACGGCATGCAGATCCATGGGGCAACGGCGCTCGTGACCGGCGCCAACCGCGGGCTCGGGCAGACGATGGCCCGGATGCTTCTGCGACGCGGCGCCCGGCGCGTCTATGGCGGGGCCCGGGACCCGCGGTCGGTCGTGGAGGCCGGCGTGACTCCGGTCCGCCTCGACGTCACCGATCCCACCCAGGTGGCCGCAGCGGCCGAGACGTGCGCGGATGTGACCGTGCTGGTCAACAACGCCGGGGTCCTGACCGACAGCCCCCTGCTGGCCGCAACCGACCTGGATGCCGCCCGCACCGAGATGGAAGTCAACTACTTCGGCACGCTCGCCATGTGCCGCGCCTTCGCACCGCTGCTCATCGGCAACGCGCCCGGCGCCATCGTCAACGTGCTGTCCATCGCGAGCTGGTTCACCAACCCGGCGATGGGCTCCTACAGTGCCTCCAAGGCCGCGGCCTGGGCCCTGACCAACGGGATCCGCGACGAACTCCACGACACCGGCGTCCTCGTCGTCGGCGTCCACTGCGGCTACATCGACACGGACATGGCCGCCCATGTCGCCAGCCCCAAAAACACACCGGAAGCCATCGCCCAACAGGCTTTCGACGCCGTCGAAGCGGGCCGGACGGAAGTACTCGCCGACGAACGCACCCGACAGGCCAAGGCGGCCTTGGGGCTCCCTCGCAGCACAACAGCATCCGCCCGGCACCCGTAACACCGTGTTTGCCGGGGTTGGCGTCCAGCGTCCTCCGGACCCCCAGCAAGATGTCGGACATTGGACGTCCCTCGACAAGATCCCCGATTCCCCGGCCTCGCCACCCGACTGATCACCTACCGGCATGTTCAGCGCCATTGCCAGGACCTCTGAGCGCAAGTCCCTTCGACACTGGGAGGTGACCGTGCAGGAGGAGGCTGACGATCTGGTCCACCACCGCCTCGCCCGGCGCTTCGCGGTTCACCGCGGCCAGGTAGACGACGGTTCCGGAGTAGACGTCGACCATCAGTGATGTATCGGTGTCCGGCGGCAACCGACCTTCGAGACGGGCTCGCTCCAGCAGTTTCACGACCGACGCACGGCGGGGTTCGATGAGCTCGGCGAAGGCTCCGGTACCGGTGGGATCCTCGATCACATCGGCGAGAAGAGCCGGGAGGATCAGGCACGTGGGCATGGCGGAGACGAGCTCGATGGTGAGCCGGACGGCGGTGCGCAGGTCTGCTTCCAGGTCGCCCGTCTCGCGGATCGGAGGTAGGGGGACTTCCCCACTGAGGGCCTCGATCACCAGCGCGGCCTTGTTCGGCCACCACCGATAGATGGTGGCCTTGCTGACTCCGGCCCGCCGTGCGATGCCTTCGAAGGAAAGCCGCTGATATCCGACCTCGCCGAGTAGGTCCTTAGTGCCTCGGAGCACCGCTTCGTGGGATTCCCGGCGGCGCCGCCGGGAATCAGGCGCGATGGGGTCGGGCTGGGCGCACTCAGGAGCCAAAGGGTTCTGACGGCCGTTCTGCGGCCTGGGAGTAACCACCGCATGCCTCCCTTGTGAGCCACTGGTACACCCGTTGACTTTGCCCGAGAAGTGAGCCTATCTTGACGAAACGGGGCGTTTCGTACTGTATCGCCCATCTGTACTCAATAGTAAGATCTCGCAAGCCCGCCAGGAAACCGCTACGACGTTGTTCGGCGCTTCCGCGGGTGGATCACCGCACGCCAGACCCGCGCGCAGGATCTGGCGCGCCCGGGCGTTTTTGTGTGAGCGCCCGAGATCCCTGTTTCGACCCCCGGAAGGGGCATATGTCATGCGCGCGACTACGACCAGGATGCGGCGCATAGCCGCTGTGGTTTGCACGGCACCCATCCTTGCCATCGCGGCCGGAGCCGGCGCTGCCAGCGCTGCCGCTTCCCCCTCGTCGTCCCACGTCGCCTCTGTTTCCTCTCACGACAACAGCTGTTGTTGGGATGACGGCTGGGGTTGGGGACACCGCTGCCACTCGGATGACGGCTGGGGCTGGGGACACCGCTGCCACTCGGATGACGGCTGGGGCTGGGGCTGGGGAGACCACGACCACTCCAATGACGGCTGGGGTTGGGGAGACGGTGGCCACTCCAGTGACGGCTGGGGCGGCGGCTACGGCGGTGACCACGGCGGCTACGGCGGCGGTGACCACGGCGGCTACGGCGGCGGTGACCACAGCGGCTACGGCGGTGGTGACCACGGCGGCTACGGCGGTGGTGGTGACCACGGCGGTGGCGGCGGCTACGGCGGCGGTGGCGGCGGCTACGGCGGCGGCGGTGGCGGCGGCGGTGGGCATGGATACTGACGCTCCAGCGCAGTAAGTCCTCGATCAACATGCAGCAGTTCTGTGAGCACTGCACCCGGATGCCCGAACATCTCGGGCATCCGGACCCGTCTGGAACAGCAGGCCTCCCATCCGACCCGTAGCCGGGGTGGTGTGTAGCGGTGAGGATCGTGTGCGTCGGTGCGGGGCCCGCAGGGTTGTATTTCGCGATCTCGGCCAAGTTGCGCGATGCCGGACACGAGATCACCGTGTTCGACCGTGACCCGCCCGCGGCCACCTACGGCTGGGGTGTCGTGTACTGGGACGACCTGCTGGACGTCCTCTATCGCAACGATCCGGAAAGCGCGCGGGAGGTCGCCGCCAGGTCTGTGCTGTGGCAGGACCAGGAGGTGCGTGTGCACGGCTCGTACGGCGAGCAGACGGCGTACTTCGGGGGTTACGGATACAGCATGAGCCGATCGGCACTGCTCGACGTCCTGGCTCGGCGTGCATCACAGCTCGGCGTCGACATCCAGTACGGCCACCACGTTGCGGCCCTCTCCACACTTCCCGAGGCGGACCTCCTCGTTGCCGCCGACGGTGCGCACAGCCGGATTCGGGAACACGACGAAGCATTCGGAACACGCATCGATGTCGGTCTCAATCCCTACATCTGGCTCGGCACGGACCAGGCGTTCCGCAGTTTCGTGTTCAGCTTCGAGCGGACCTCGGCCGGATGGATCTGGTTTCACGCCTATCCCTCGGTCGCGGGAATCAGCACCTGCATCGTTGAATGCTCACCGCAAACCTGGCACGGTCTGGGACTCGACGTGCTCGCCCCCGACCAGGGAGTGCGGCTGCTGGAGGACATCTTCAAACGCCCACTCGACGGCCACCGCCTGCTCAGCCGATCACGGGGTGCACCAGCGCATTGGCAGCGCTTCTCGCACGTGACCAACAAGACCTGGTACCACGGGACGACGGTGCTCGTCGGCGATGCTGCACACACCACCCACTTCACGTTGGGGTCGGGCACCAGACTGGCGATCATCGACGCGATCGTCCTCGCACACAGCCTGAGCGAATACCTTCACGTGGAGGACGCGCTGCGGGAGTACGACCGCCATCGCCGCGCGGAACTCCACACGGTGCAGGCGGCCGCGCGTACGAGCATGGCGTGGTTCGAGCACCTGGACCAGTACATCGACCGCGATGCTGTCGCGTTCGCACACGCCATGTCGGTACGCCACGGTGGCCAGAACCCCTGGCACTACCAGCTTCACCTTGCCACCCAAATCGCTGCCGTACGCACGGCACGGCGCGCCTTCGCCACCGGCCGACGCTGGTACCTCGCCCGCCGACGAGGCGAAGGGAAATACAACCAGTCACGTCAGACCACCGGACCACGGTGATCACCACGTGCTGCCCAGCCGGGCGCGCAGCGGCCTGACACCTCGCGCCGATCGTGCTGGTCGGGGACAACGTCCGCGATCACCTGACGGGCCATTGATCTCTCGCACGTCCTGACCAGAGGATGGCGAAGATCATGCCGGATATTCGGGGGGCGTCTGTGGCGAGCGCTGTGACGGCCGAGCTGCTGCTGGGTGGCATCGTTGTATTGGGCGCATCCGTGCAGTGGCTTACGGGAATGGGGTTCGCACTCATCGCGGTGCCCGCGCTCGTTCTGGTGCTCGGGCCCGCCCAGGGGGTGGTGCTGGCGAATTGCGCGGCCGGCGTCATCAGCGTGGTGGGACTCACCGCGGGCTGGAGGCGAGTGCGACTCGGCGCAATGTTTCCCCTGGTCATCGCTTCCGCGTGTACCGTGCCCGCGGGTTCATGGGTGGCCGCCCGACTACCCGAACCCGTACTGCTGGCAGGCGTGGGCGTTCTCGTGACCGCAGCGGTGGTTTTCGTGATGGGAGGCGTGCGCATACGCGCTCTGAGGGGAACGAGGGGGGCAGTGACCGCGGGCGCCGTGGGCGGCTTCATGAATTCCGCGGCCGGCGTGGGCGGGCCACCGTATTCCCTGTATGCGGTGAATGCGGGCTGGCCGGTACGGGAATTTGTACCGAACGCGCAATTTTACGGGATCGTGGTGAACGTGTTCTCGGTCGCCGCCAACGGGGTGCCGAAGCTGAGCGGGACCGCGTGGACGGTGGCCACGGTCGCCATGGTGGCGGGCGCCCTCATCGGCAGGGCGCTCGCGCCGAGGATGCCGGAGCAGTGGGTTCGGCGGCTCATCCTCGTCCTGGCACTGACCGGCGGCCTTTCCGTGCTGGTCAAGGGCCTGCAGGGATTGTGATGGCCGGGTGTCACGAAACCGCACCTGCGCCAGCACAGCCCAAGACGAACCGTCATCAGCGGAGTTGGGGGAATCGCCGTGCGCACACGTACAAGGGCGTCTTTCATAGCCACCGCGGCAGCGTTACTGCTCGTCGCCACCGCGGGCAGTTCCGCAGCCTCGGGCGACAGCCAGCCAGTCCACCTGGTCTCACCGGGTGGCCCTTACGCCGACTGCGACATCAACGGTGACGGGACCGGCACCAACTACCTTTCGGCGGAGGACGAGCCGTACGTCACCGTCTCTCCGCACGACTCACGCAAAGCGGTCGGCATCTTCCAGCAGGACCGCTGGTCCGCCGGCGCCCGTGGGCTGACCGCCACCTACACCCACGACGGGCGGCACTTCACCGAGACCCCGCTGCCGTTCTCACACTGCGCGCCAGGCGGGCTCGACTACCAGCGTGCGTCGGACGGCTGGGTGAGCACCGGCCGGGACGGCACGGTCCAGGCCAGCGGGCTGGCGTTCGACGCCACCGGCGCACGCAACGCCGTGGCCGCCTCGACGTCGTACGACGGCGGGCGCACCTGGAGGCACACGGTCCCCCTGATCGACGACACGCAGGCCGAGTTCAGCAACGACAAAAACTCCGTCACCGCCGATCCCGTCCACCCCGGCGTCGCCGACCCGCGCACCGACACCCTCTACGACGTCTTCGACTGGCAGACGTACGACATCGACTACACGACCGGCACCTTCACGCCCACCGACCTGCACTTCGCGTTGGTCAAGTCGACCGACCAGGGCCGCACCTGGAGCAAGCCCGCCACCGTCGCGAAGGACACGGCCGTCAACGAGGTCGACCCCAACGCCCCCGACGACCCGGCCAAGGCCCTGCGTGCGGGCGGCGACCTGCCGAACGTCGCCATCGATCCGCACACCGGCGAGCTGTATGTCGCCTACGAAGGCTCGGACTTCAACCGTGGCGCATACAACTCCGTGGAGCTGACGCACTCCACCGACGGTGGCCGTACCTGGTCCGCTCCGACACGGGTCAACACAGTTGCCTCCGCGCCTGCCTTCACGCCCTCCATCAGCGTGGACGCCCGCGGCACGGTCGCGATCACCTACTACGACCTGCGCTACCTGACCCCCGGGAACACCACCACCCTGCCCACCGCCGCCTGGCTGCTCAGGTTCCCCCGCGGCGCGGAGAACCACGCCACCGAGCGCCGCATCTCCCGTGTCTTCGGCTGGCTCCAGGCCCCTTACGCCAGGGGCCACTTCCTCGGCGACCACCAGGGCCTCGTCACCGACGGCCGCCTCGCCCTACGGCCGTTGTTCGTCGAAAGCAGGCAGTTCGACCGCGCCGGATCCTGAGGTAAACACCCACCCATTTTTTCCCGTGAGTCCTTTGTGTGACTGTTGTGGCCACGCCAAGATCCTCTCTGCGCCGGGACACCCCCATACGTCCGGCGCAGGGAGGAGAGGGCATGTTGCCCCCAAGACACCAGCGACGGTTCATAGCCTGCACCGTCGTGGCCGCCGCGTTCGGACTGGTGAGCACCCAGTCGTTCGCGGCGTCGCATGACACAAGGCTCCGCCCCTGGCAGGCGCGCCACCAGGCCGCGATGGGCCGCCAGCACGTCAAGGCGGTGCACGCGGGCCACGGAATGTCCGCCTTCGCGTCCGAGGGCGATGACGACGGTGCCGACGAGGCAGAGAACTCCGCCGAGGCCACGGCCCAGTTCACCGAGGCGCGGACCGCCCCCGGCGTGGTGGCGCCCGGCGCCTACGGGGCGGCCTGGCAGCAGTTGCAGTCCATGCGGCACACGCGCGGCAGCTGGGACCATGTCACCAAGAAGGTGTACAACTCGGACGACCCCCGCTACCGCGATCTGAACTCCAACTCCAGCGGCGGCTCGGGCGACGTCACCGGCCGCATCACCGGCATCGCCGCCGACGACCAGGGCTATGTGTACGCGGGCGGTGCCAACGGCGGCGTCTTCCGTTCCACGACCGGCGGCGGACACTGGAAGCCGATCGCCGACAAACTGCCCTCCCTCTCGACCGGCACCCTCAGCCTCGACAGTGAGAAGCGGCTCTGGTACGCCACGGGTGAGTCCAACACCGGCGCGACGTCCTTCGTCGGCACGGGCGTGTACGTCCTGAAGGACCCGCGCCACGGCCAGTTCCAGCCCGGCGACCGCGTGGGCGGCGCCGAACTGGAGTCCACCGTCATCCACGCCCTGCGGTTCGCCGGCACCAGGGTCTGGGCCGCGACCAGCACCGGCGTCTGGTCGCACTCCACCACCACCCTCTCCGGGCCGTGGAAGCACGAGTTCGCCCCCAACCCCGACTACCTGCCGGGCGGTTCGAAGGCGGACGACCCGAGCGCGCCGTACAAGAACATCGCCAACGACATCGCCGTCGACCCCAAGGACCCGGACAAGGTCCTCCTCGCGGTCGGCTGGCGCGGCGGCGACACCTACAACGGGCTGTACGCCAAGCAGGACGACGGCAGCTGGAAGCCGGCCGCCGACCTCGGCGACCTGCCCACCAGCAGCGCCGACGTCGGTAACATGACCTTCGCCGCCGCGGCCGACGGCTCGCGTCTGTACGCCATCGACCAGTCGCCGGCGCAGATGGCTGCCAACCCGGACAGCGGGCTCAAGGGCGTGTACGTGTCGAAGAACGGCTCGCCGTTCGGCCCGTGGACGCAGATCGCCGACTACACCAAGCTGAAGGCGTCCGGATCCGCCCTCCAGAGCGAGGGCTACATGCCCGGCATCCAGTCCTGGTACAACCAGTTCCTCCAGGTCGACCCGGCCGATGCCGACCACGTCTACCTCGGCCTGGAAGAGGTCTTCGAGACCAAGAACGGCGGCTCGACCTGGACGGCCCCGGGCCCGTACTGGAACTTCCCCTTCCCCTGCTGGAGCATCGACCCCTCGAAGCAGACCGGCGACTGCTCGCCCACGACGCACTCCGACCAGCACGCGGTCGCGATCGGCAGCTACCGGGGCAAGAGCTGGGCGTACGTCGGCAACGACGGCGGCATCTACCGCCGCCCGCTCAACGGCGCTGTCGACTCCGGCGGCCACGCCAAGGACTGGCAGTCCCTCAACGACGGCACCATCGACGCCTTGCAGTACTACTCCGTGGGCGTCGGAAAGGACCTCACCTACGGCGGCGTCTCGGTGACCGGCGGCCTCCAGGACAACGGCCAGTCCATCCTGCGCGGCCACGACAAGGTCATGGGCTCCAACTTCGGCGGCGACGGCGGCGACACCCTCACCGACCCCGCCAACGGCTGCAACATCGCCGCCGAGTACGTGTACCTGGACATGTGGGTGACGCAGAACTGCGGCGTGAACGACGGTTCCTGGTCGACCGACCCGTCCAAGGCCACCGAGTACGAGGTCGCCCCTCCGGACAAGGACCTCGGCGGCGCGGGTGCCCGCTTCATCGCCCCGATCACCGCCGACGCCAAGGACACCAACACCTGGGTGGCCGGCGGGCGTCACGTGTGGGTGCAGACCAAGGGCTACGCGATCCGCTCCGGCAAGGAGTGGACGAACGCCTACGACCTCGGCGAGGGCCACGTGGCCACGGCCGTGGCGTCCTCCGGCGGCACGGTGTACGTCGGCTGGTGCGGCCCCTGCAACAACCAGGGCTTCACCCGGGGCATCGCGGTCGGCAACGCCGACGGCACCGGCTGGCACCAGCTGAACCTCCCGGTCGACGGCACCATCCCGAACCGCTACATCTCCGGCTTCGAGATCGACCCGGCCGACGCCCAGCACGTGTACGTCGCGGTCAACGGCTTCTCCCGCAGGTGGACCGAGGGACCGGGCGCGGGCATCGGCCACGTCTTCGAGTCCAAGGACGGCGGCACGAGCTGGACGGACATCTCCGCCAACCTGCCCGACGTCCCCGCCGACACGGTCAAGCTCCTCCCGAACGGCGGCCTCGCCCTCGGCACCGACCTGGCCACCTTCTACCGGCCCGCCGGCGCCACCAAGTGGCTGGTCCTGGGCCACAACCTGCCCACCACGGCCGTCATGCAGCTACGCCTCGGCCCGGACGGCAAGCTGTACGCCGCCACCCACGGACGCGGCATCCGGTCCTTCGACGTACGGCGCCTCAAGGGCCGTAAGGACTGATCAGCACTCGTAGGCCCGTCATACGACGACGGCCGGTGCGACCCCGCTTCCCGGGGCGCACCGGCCGTGTCGCGTTCATGGATTCGCGGCCAGGTTCTCCCTTCTCGCCGGCGCATCTTGCATGCGAGTTTCCTGGCGGAACAGGCCACGGACGCCGATGGACAGCGCCCACACCAAGAGGGGAAACGCCGCTACCCGCTCCATGCCTCCCATACCGAGTCCGAGATAGCGGTGGGAGAGAAAGAGCCCGAAGGACGTGATCGCGATTGCTCCCAGCAGGCTGGTCGCCGAGCGCAGCGGACTCGGCACATCGTCCGCCAGACCAACTCCCGTCAGCACAAGGCCGATGTTGCCCATGGCCATGATGAGCAGCGCACCCAGGACATGCTGGTTCTCGTGGACGTCCGCGGGTGCCAGCCCGGCCAACACGAATCCCACTCCGGCGCAGGCCAACAGGCACCGGGCCACGATCGCGGTCGCGCCTCTGCGCCACAGAGCCCCGGCGAAGACGACACCGACCACGAGGAGCGTTCCCAAAGCGACGAACGAGGCGTTCATCAGGCCGTGTTCGGGCGAGCAGACATAGCGTGGTTCGGGTTCCGACTGCATGGCGCAGTGAGCGTTACCCAAGTCGCTGATGTTGTTCCGCGCCCAACTGTATGGCCTGCTCCAGGCCGACTCGACGATCCCGTGGGCCACAAAGAACTGCGATACACCCGCGACCCACGCGACGTAGCCGATCCGAGCCTTCAACTTTCCGCCCTCTCTCGCAGATTTCACGTGCGAACAGCGGATCACGCACGGCCGGCCTCGGACACTCCGACAAGCCCCCGGGCACGAGGTAGGGCAGACCCTACGTACAGCCGCGCCTCAGGGGGCTCACATCCGGCTGATGCGCAGGTAGCGGCGGAGGTCGGGCAAGACCCCCGCGAGGACGGCCACGGCGGCAAGGGCGGTGGCGAGGGCGGCGGTGATGCCGAAGGCGCTCTTTTTCATGATGTCTCCGTCTCGGGCTTCATACGACGGCTTCCTGGCGGACGAGTTCGGTCACCGTGCGGACCGCCTCGGGCACCGCGGCGGCGACCTTCGGGCTGAGTCCCATGCCTTCGTCGAGGTCGGCCGGTTCGCAGCCGACGACGAGGATCCGGCGCGGCGGTGCGGCGCCCGTGCCGGCGCAGAGGGTGTCCAGCAGCGCGAGGACCGTGTCGGGCGTCATCCGGTGGCCGTCGAGGGGCGCGGCCGTGGCGCCGGGGTCCCGCTCGCCGGGCACCGTGGCGTCGATCACGTAGAGCGTGCCGGGTGGGCCGCCGCGGACGGTGACGTCGACGAGGACGAGGGTGTCCCAGCCGTCGAGGAGCTGGTAGGCGAGATGGACGCCGCGGACTCCGATGTCGGCGACTTCCACGTAGGGCGGCAGGGTCTCCTGGGCGAGGCGCCGGACGGTCTCGACGCCGAATCCGTCGTCGCCGAGGAAGACGTTGCCGACTCCGGCCACAAGGGTGCGGGCCGTGCCGGGCGCGGGGTCGTTCACCGGTCCTCCAGGGCTTCCACCTCGTCGGGCTGGAAGTAGAGGAAGCGGCCCTGTTCGCGGCGGATGTCGGCACCCGGGTCGTCCTCGATCGTGACGGCGATGTGCACGCCGCCGTCGACGTCGTGCAGGACCGCCTCGACGACAGCGCTGCGGCCGTCGACGAAGAGGTCCTGTGCGTCGGTGCGGCGCAGGCGGGGGCGCAGCCGGACACGGCTGCCGGCGCGGACCGGGCGTCCGTCGACGAGGACTTGGTCCCGGGCCGGGTCGACCCCGGTGTCGCCTCCCGGGTCCCACCAGGGGGTGTCCGGCCGCAGGTGACCGCCGTCGGCGTCGGGTTCCTTGGGGCCGGTGACCTCCCGGAGGCTGCGTACGGCTCCGTGGAGACGCTCCAGCACCTCGGGGGGCATGGTGTCCGCGAGGTCGATGACGGCCGCGGAGCGGGCATCGGTTCCGCGGGCCTCGCGTTTCTCCTCGTCGGTGAGGGCCGCGGTGCGCAGGGCGAGGATCTCGTCGATCTCGGTGGCGTCGTAGAGGGCGCCGGGGCTCTCGGGGGCGATGGCCGGGTGGTCCTCGAGGATGATGGGCGAGGAGAGCATGAGGTCGGCGCGGCCGGGTTCGCCGGCGAGCACGGGCCAGGTGTGCTCGTTGCGGCACATGGCGACGGCTCCCCTGGCCCATTCGGGCGGGTCGGTCATCGACAGGAACGACCCGGCGTCGAGGCGCAGCAGTACATGGGTGGCGACCAGGGAGTACGGCAGGGCCGCGTGGCGGTCCGTGCCGGGCTCGGCGGTCCAGGTCCCGGTGTTGGCCACGGTGACCGACAGGCGCCGGACGCGGTAGGGGCCGTCGAGTTCGGTCGCCGTGACGTGCAGGGTCCCGGTGATCTCCGCGCGGCGGCGCACGAGCCTGCCGAGCACCCGTCCCTGGCTGTCGGCGACCTGTTCGGTCTCCTCGGCGGCGGGGCGGGTGAAGGGCACGGTGGTGCCGTCGCCGTCCAGGGCGTCGACGGGGACGACGAGGGTGACACGTTCCTCGGCGCCTTCGTCCCAGGCGACCAGGACCCGGTCGGGCAGGTGCAATTCGTCCGTCGGAGCGTAGCGGCCGTCCTCGCGGAGTTCCTCGACGGTCCGGCGCTGGGCGCGCAGGAAGCGGACCTCCACGGCGAGTTCGGCACCCGCCTTCGGCTCCATCAGGCATTCGGTGCGCTGGGCGGCGTGCTCCTCGGTGCCGGCGCTCCAGGACGGCGGCACGAGCACCCCGAACTGCCAGCGGAGCCGGTTCTTCGCGGCCGAGGCCCGGTACGGGTAGAGCACATACCCTTCGAAGAGGACGGCGTCGGCGACGTGCCGGGCGACCTCCAGCCGTTCCTCGGTGTCGGGTGTGAAGGCGACGGTGGTCATCGGGGTCTCTCCCCCGCAGCTTCGAGGAGGGCGTCGACGGTGGCCTGCCAGGACGGCAGCGCATGGCGGGACCGATAGGCGAGCAGGGCGTCCATGGCGTCGCCCGGCAGCCGGATCCATCCGCAGCCGGGAAAGTGCTGGTCGATCATCTCGTGCCAGACCTTCACGGGCATCGGGTGGGCGATCTCCTTGTCCCAGGGGATGGGCTCGACGTGGAAGCCTCCGGGTCCGGTGAACGCGGTGCCGGAGAACAGCAGGAGCAGGGGTGCGTCGCCGCCGGCGAGCGCGCGGAAGTACCGCGAGGCGGCGATGTCGGTGTCGTACGTGCACGGCACGACGAGGTCGGTCTCGGTCTCGCCGGTGAAGCCGGGGACGACGGTGGAGACCTGGGCGAACTGCAACGGCTGGAGGCTACTGGCCCAGCGGGAGCGCTCGCCGAAGAGGTCGCCCAGTGCCTCGGCCTCGGTGTCGTCGTAGCCGCGTCGGGCGGGTTCGATGCGGATCTGGCAGCGCAGGGCGAGGGCGTGCACGCGGGTGCCGCCCGACGCACCGATGCGCAGCCGGAACACGAGGGTGGGGCCGGCCGCGTAGGCGTCGGCGCGGACGCCCGTGCAGTGGAAGGAGAACTCGGTCACGACCGGCTCCCGTGCGGTGCGCGGGCCTGGTGGCGGACGCGGTCGAAGAGGGCGTCGAGGTCGGCGCGCGCCTCGGCACCCCCGTCGAAGCCCTGCCACAGCAGCCGCATGCGGCCGACCAGTTCGTAGCAGACGTCGACCGGTACGAGGTGGCACTCGGTGCGGCCCTCGTGGCGGCGCAGCAGCAGGGCTTCGACGTCGGGTTCGAGGCGGCCGGCGAGGGGGGCCGCGGCGAGGAGCGACTGCCAGGCGGCCTGGTCGAGTTCGCTCTCGGTGGCGCCCGCGGGGCTCGGGTAGAGCAGCACCGGCCGGTCGAGGGCGGAGTTGTGGAAGAGGAAAGCGACGGAGACCGGGATCCGCAGGGTGTCCCACGTCCGGTCGTCGATGCGGTGTTCCGGATCGCTCAGGAAGCGGTCGGGCACCGCGTGGAAGCGGCCGTGGGATGTCGTGGGGCCCGCCATGAGCTGGTGGCACGGTCCGCAGGCGCACACCAGGGCCCTGTTGTCGCTGTCGACGAGGTGACGATGGTGGACCTCCTCGGGCAGCTGTGCGCCGCACAGTCCGCAGCGTTCGCCCTCGGGCGGTCGGGGCGCGGTGAACCGGTGCAGGCCCGTGCGGCGCAGCGCCTTCGGGGCGTACGGGAGCGGCCCCGTGTCGCTCGGAAGGGCGGTCACGGTGCGCCGCCCGTCGTCCGGCCGTCCCGGGTGGACGGGCGGGCTCCGATCTGGAGGAGGGCCGGCTCGCGCGGGGCGGCCTCGAGTTCGACGTCGGTGACCTCGGGGGCGAAGCAGGCCAGGGCGTCTGCGGCCGCTTGGCGGATGGCGTCCCGTGTGCTGGGGCAGCCGCAGCCGGCGGAGGCGGCAACCCGGAGACGCAGGATTCCGGTGGCCGGGTCCAACCCGGCGTTCTCCACGTGCTGCGGCAGGCCGGACAGGGCCCGGTCGATGCGTGCCTCGGTGTTCTCGGGGTGCAGTCCGTGGAGCGTCAGCAGGCTCGCGACGAACTCGTCCGCGAACAGGGCGCCGAGCGGTTCGGCGGGCGGCCGGGCGGCCGGACGGCCGAGGAGGTCCACGATGCGGGCCAGCCCGGCGCCGTAGAACTCCATCAGGACGCGTACGAGTTCCTCGGCCGCCGCGCCGGCGTCGGGATCGGCGTGCCGGGCGAGCCGGTCGAGGACCTCCTCGACGCGTCGGCCGGCCTGTTCGGCAGGGGTGGCGCTCATCCAGCCAGTCCGCTCAGGCCGGTGGGCACGTGCATCGACTTCACGGTCCGGCCGTTGCCGGTGTACATGTGCACGCCGCAGGGCAGGCAGGGGTCGAAGCTGCGGACGGTTCGCATGATGTCGATGCCCTTGAAGTTCTCCGGCGTGTTCTCCTCGAAGATCGGCGTGTTCTGCACGGCGTCCTCGTAGGGGCCGGGGGTGCCGAAGCTGTCCCGGACGGAGGCGTTCCAGGGGGTGGGCGGGTACGGGTGGTAGTTGGCGATCTTGCCGTCCCGGATCACCATGTGGTGGGACAGCACGCCGCGGACCGCCTCGGTGAAGCCGACGCCGATGGACTCGTCGGGGACCTCGAACTTCTCCCAGGTCTGGGTGCGTCCGGCGCGGACCTCCTCCAGTCCCTTCTCGGCGCAGTGCAGGGCGACGGCCGCCGCGTACGCCTGGAAGTAGGTACGGGCGCGGTTGCGCTCCAGTGCGTTGCTCCACCGCGGGATCTTCCACTCGAAGGTGGTCTCCGGCTTGGTGAGCGTGCGCGGCAGGTTGATGACGACGCTCTGCCCGGTGGCCTTGACGTAGCCGATGTCGACGAGCCCGGACAGGGCGGTGGACCACAGGCGGGCGAGGGGGCCGCCGCCGGTGTCCAGCGCCAGGTGGTCCTTGCCGTCGAACCAGCGCGGGGACATGACCCAGCTGTACTTGTCGTCGAAGTCCCGCTTCTGCGGGGCCGGGATGGTGTGCTGGTTCCAGGGGTGGCGCGGGTCGATCGGGTTGCCCAGCGGGTCGTGGGTGACGAACTGCTGCTGGCCCTCCCAGTCCTCGTAGTAGGAGCTGCCGAGCAGGATGCGGATGCCGAGGTTGATCTCGGTGAGGTCGTTGGTGACGAGCTTGCCGTCGACGATGATGCCGGGGGTGACGAACATCCGCCGGCCCCAGTTGGTCATGTTGGCGTAGGTGAAGTCGCAGTACTCGGGGTCGTTGAGCGCGCCCCAGCAACCGAGCATGACGCGGCGGCGTCCGACCTCCTCGTAGCCCGGCAGCGCCTCGTAGAAGAAGTCGAAGAGGTCGTCGTGGAGCGGGACGACGCGCTTCATGAACTCGACGTAGCGCATGAGCCGAGTGAGGTAGTCGGTGAACAGTTGCACCGACGCGACGGTGCCGACGCCTCCGGGGTAGAGCGTGGAGGGGTGGACGTGCCGTCCCTCCATCAGGCAGAACATCTCCCGGGTGTAGCGGCTGACCTGGAGCGCCTCGCGGTAGAACTCGCCCTCGAGGGGGTTGAGGGACCGCATGATGTCGGCGATCGTGCGGTAGCCGTGCTCGGCGGCGTGCGGGGCTTCGGTGCGTTCGGCGAGTTCGAGGACCCCGGGGTTGGTCTCGCGGACCATCTTCTCGCAGTAGTCGACCCCGACCAGGTTCTCCTGGAAGATGTTGTGGTCGAACATGTACTCGGCGGACTCGCCGAGGTTGATGATCCACTCGCCCAGGTGCGGCGGCTTCACTCCGTACGCCATGTTCTGCGTGTACACGGAGCACGTGGCGTGGTTGTCGCCGCAGATGCCGCAGATGCGGCTGGTGATGAAGTGGGCGTCGCGGGGGTCCTTGCCGCGCATGAAGACGCTGTAGCCGCGGAACACGGAGGACGTGCTGTAGCACTCCGCGACGCGCTTCTGCTTGAAATCGATCTTGGTGTGGATCCCGAGGCTGCCCACGATGCGTGTGATGGGATCCCACGCCATCTCCACCAGGCCGGAGCCGTCAGCCTTCGTCTTCGTCGGAGGTGCCATGATCGTTGCGGTGCCCTTCGTCAGCTCTTCGGCAGCTCTTCGGCCGATAGACAGGGGGAGTTCGGGGGGTCGTACGAGGCAGTGGTGAGGCCGTCACCAGGGCGGCCGGTAACCGGTGGTGACCCGGTCGCCGGTATGCCGCCACTTCGGCTCCTTGTCCACGGTCCGGGCGGTGATGGACCGGAGGCGGCGGATGACGGAGCCGTACACGCCGCTCGTGGTGCTGGACACCCTGCTGCCGGGCGGCTCGTCCATGAACGGCATGAACTTGTCCGGGAATCCGGGCATGGTGCACGCGATGCAGATGCCGCCGACGTTCGGGCAGCCGCCGAGGCCGTTCATCCAGCCGCGCTTGGGGACGTTGCACTTGACGACCGGTCCCCAGCAGCCCAGTTTCACCAGACACTTCGGCGAGTCGTACGTGTCGGCGAACTGGCCCTGCTCGTAGTAGCCGGCCCGGTCACAGCCTTCGTGCACGGTCGCGCCGAACAGCCACGTCGGGCGCAGCTTGTCGTCCAGCGGGATCATCGGCGCGGACCCGACGGCCTGGTAGAGCAGGTACGTCAAGGTCTCCGCGAAGTTGTCGGGCTGGATCGGGCAGCCGGGGACG
Source organism: Streptomyces sp. NPDC002676 (assembly GCF_053592455.1). Lineage (NCBI taxonomy): Bacteria > Bacillati > Actinomycetota > Actinomycetes > Kitasatosporales > Streptomycetaceae > Streptomyces > Streptomyces sp. NPDC002676. The sequence goes on from NZ_JBSFVT010000002.1 coordinate 232,344, forward strand.
CACACGATCGGGATGCCCGCGTGGGACTTCCAGTCCCAGCCGAGGTAGTCGGGCACGCCCATTGCGCCGGTGGGGTTGCCCGCCATCGCGTGGATGCCGCCGTACGTGGCGCAGGTGCCGATCGCGACCACCGCGAGCGCCTTGGGGGCCAGGCGATCGATCCACTCGCTGGTGGTGATGGGCTGGCCGGTCTCCGGGTTGTCGCCGAAGCCGCACCAGTAGCCCTCCCGCTTGATGGCCTCGTTCGGGATCGATCCCTCGATCACCAGCACGAACGGGTCGATCTCGCCCCGCTCCCCCTTGAAGAACCAGTCGATGAACGTGTCTGCGCCGCCCACCGGACCGCACTCGAAGTCGATCAGTGGCCAGTGCACGGCGATCCTGGGCAGTCCAGGCAGCCCGGCCAGGGCGATCTCCTCGATGCTGGGCTGCATGGCCGCGGTCAGCGCCACGGAGTCGCCGTCGCAGCTCAGTCCGGCGTTGATCCAGAGGATGTGGATCGGCTTTTCCTCGCTGCCGGGGGCAGCACCCTGGTCCTCGACCGGTGCCGGCGATGCAGCGCTCATGGGTCGCCTCCTGGGGAGGGGGTGGGGCGAGGCCCGTCTTCCGGGCCCTTGTTCATGACCAACAGTCCGTCCGATCCGTCACTCCCGCACCCGGACCGTCCGGCAACGGGACGGGCGGAGGCTGCTTGCGGACGAACGCCCGGCGCAGCGCGTGGTACGGCGCCGAGGGGTCGTCGAAGATCCCTCGCATGCGCGAGAGCTCCTGCTCGCGGTGGGCAGCGAGCGGCATTTCGGCCTCGCGTCTTTCGTGCTCGGCCTTCTTCGCCGCGATCCGCACGGCCATGTTGGGGCCCGATGCCGCGCGGGCGGCCAGTCGGGTGATTTCTTCCGTGAAGTCCCCGGGAGCGCAGTCGACGATCCGGTCGGCCAGGCCCATGTCCAGCGCGCCGGCCGCCGACACGGGCCGGGCCTCCTCGGCGAGCCGCGCGGCCGTGGCCTCCCCCACCCGGTGGGGCAGGGTGCGGGTCCAGTACTCCGACCCGTACAGGCCCATGCGCCGGTAGTGGGGGTTGAGGACGGCGCCCGAGCGGCACCAGACCTCGTCGGCGGCGAGGGCCAGCATCACCCCGCCGGCGGCGGCATTGCCGCCGATCGCGCTGACGACGAGCCGGTCGGTGGTCGTGAGCACCGCCTCGACCAGGTCGTTCATGGCGTTGATGTTGGCCCAGGACTCGGCGGCCGGATCACTGGCGGCCTCGATGACGTTCAGATGGATGCCGTTCGAGAAGAAGTCCCGTTGTCCGCCGAGCACGAGCACGGTGGTGGGGCGGGTGCAAGCCGCGCGGTAGGCGTCCAGCAGGCGAACGCACTGGCCGGTGCTCATCGCCCCGCCGGGGAACGAGAAGGACAGCACTCCCACGGGCCCCTGTTCCCGGTACCGGATGTCGGACCAGGTCCGCCGTCCGCCGGATGCCCAGGCGGGTGCGGGTACTTCGGGGAGCGGCGGCAGCCGGTCCGCCAGGGCGAGGGTGGCGGGGAGCTTGCAGGCACGCTCCTGTCCGACGGCGGTACGGGCGCGGAGTTCCGGAATCCACACCGCGCCGTCCGTCGTGGCCCGGCACACCGCACCGGCCCGGGTTGCCAGCAGTTCTCCGGGACGGCCTCGCAGGCCGTCCTCCGCGTGGCCGCCGTGCAGGTACCACTCGGCGCCGAGCAGCTCGTCCCGGACGCCGGGCTGCGAGTCGGCGGCCCGCAGGGTACGCAGGACCGATTCGGTGTCGTCCTCGGGCCAGGAGATCCGCCGCTCCTGCTGACGAAGGGCGGGACGGGCGCGGACCGTACCGGTCTGCGGGCGCGGTACGAACCCGTCGGCGACGCGCCGGACGGCTTCGTGGACCGCGGCCACCGCGGCGTCGGCCATCTCGTTGCGGTACAGGTCGCTCTTGCCTACCGGCGGGACGCGGAAGGAGGCCGTCGCCCAGACGTCCCCGGCGTCCAGTTCCTCCACTGCCTGGAGGACGGTGACGCCCCATTCCCCGACGCCGTCGAGGATCGCCCGGTCCAGGGACGAGGGGCCGCGGTCGCCCACGGGGCCCGGGTGCACGATCAGGCAGCGGTACCGGCTCCACACATCCTTGGGTACGAGCGCCTTGAGCATGGGGGCGATGACGAGCTCGGGGCGGTGGCGCTCGACGGCGTCGCGCACGACGGCGCTGTCGGGCGTGACCTCCACCTGGACGGTGTGGCCGCGGTCCCGCAGCTCGGCTCGGACGCGCTGGGTCAGGCTGTTGTCGCTGCCGGCGATAAGCAGAATGCGCATGACGCCCCTTTCAGGGATGCCAGGGACGCCTGCGCCCTCACGGGTCGGTGTCCTCCGGCCGCCAGCGATCGTCGAACACCCCGGCCACGCGCCGCCGTGACGCGCCCCAGACCCTCACCCGTAAGGGATCCGACGCCCCACCACTTGGCGGGTCCCGCGTCCGGTTCAGTCCGAATTCAGGACGAATGACGTCTCTGCCTGCCCGTATCCCGATGCCGATGCCGTCAGCTCCACCAGATACGTTCCCGCCTCCGCCGTACCCGCGGCAGGCGTCGCGCACTGGGGGGCGCTCGGTTTCCGGTCCCACCGCACGGTGTTCGTGACGGTGCCGTGGGCAGGCACCTGGAACAACTGGCTGTCGGCGGTCCTTGGACAGTCGGCCGAGGACCAGTAGGGGTCCGTGCCATCGGCCTTCGTGACGGTCAACCTTGCCTTCCGCGGCCCGAGGTCGACCTTGCAGTCGCTGTCGGAGGAGTTCTTCGCCGTCACCAGCACGGTGGGGGCCTCGGCGTGTGCGTAGGTGTTGTGGAGGCTGCGTACGGTCAGCTCCACGGCACTCGGGGTGCAGGCGGGGAGAGCGGCGCTGTCCGATGCCTTGCCACGGTCATCGGTGTTGCCGTTGTTGTTGGTGACGATGGCCCAGACCGTGACGCCGAGTACGCCGAGGAGGACCAGTGCGGAGAGCGCCCGCCCTGCCTGCCGGAAGCCGCGCCCCACGCGCGCCGATCGGGGCGTGCCTGCCAGGGCGGCCATCGCGGTGCTCATGTATGCCGTCGTATCGGCGTCCGAACGACCGACGGACGGTTCCGGGGAACGGCCCGACCTCGTGTTCGGCGTCCTCGGCGGCGGCAGGAAGGAGAAGTCGTCGGCCGGGATGTCGGTGACGATCCGCAGCGTCTGGGGCTGCCCGGCCTTCCGGTATGCCCGGTGCAGTTCCGTGATCCGGTCCTGGACGGACCGCTGGAACTCCTGTAGGCCGAGTGCTGCCGCACCGGGATGGGCAGCAATGATGTCCGACACCGACCGCGAGAAGATGCTGAACGATTCGCCGGGGCGCACACCGGCCACAGGGTCGACGGCCTTGTCCCGCGAGCGCACGAACAGTGCGAACTGCCCCGCCGAGCAGGCGTACACGTAAGCCACCTTGCGGCGCAGCGCGGCGCTGACCTTCTGCCAGCCCCACTGCGAGACACTCGCGAGGCCCATCGACTCCTGCTCGATCCCCTCCCGGCAGGCGTCGATCAGGAAGACGACGCGACCCGCGGGAGTCTCGTCGAGGTGTGCGCGCCAGTCGATCGCCACACACCCGGATTCGAAGGGGTGCGTGTCCTCCTGGATGTCCTCCGGGACGAGGAAGTCGCGTCCCGCGGCGTGCACGCCGTGCCCGCTCAGCAGGATGAGGAGCGTGTCGTCCCTGCCGGCACGTCTGAGGAAGCCGGCTACCTGGCCGTCCACGAAGTTCCGCGACACCTGCTTGCCGTCCTCGCGCCCGGCCACGACCAGAACGTCGAAGCCACGGTCCTCGAGCACCGATCCGAGGCGGGCGAGGTCACCGGGGACGAAGGGAAGCCGCGGGACACCGCGCATCTCATAATCGCTCGCCCCGATGAGCAGAGCTCTGTGGCGTGCCATCACACACCGGTCACTGCTTGAAGACCAGCGTGATTCCATGGCCGCGCTGGATCTGCGCGCTGCCGATGAACTGCACACCGCCGCTCGCGGTCACCTGGAAGGACAGGTGTGCCTCCCGCAACGGCAGTGGCCCACCCCGCGCGGCAGCTTCGGTGAACACCTGCTGCAACGCGTCCACAGCGTCGGCAAGATTCTTGCGCAGGGGCCCCAGAGGTACGTTCCTCAGCCGCACCTCGGCATCCCCGCCGCCGAACAGGCCCATGGAGTCGCCCTCGTCCTCGAGCTCACCGTCCTGATCGTCGCGCGACACCCAGAACGGCAGCGCCGGTACGTCGGGCGGTCCTGCGGCTGAAGAACTCACGACTCCCCCTCGGTCAGTGACGATATGTCAACTGTACGTATCCAAAGGGTCGTTCGCGCCCTCAGTGACCAAACCGGTGTCCTGGCCGGTGTGGACGTGATGCTTCACAGCCGCCGGACGCGCAGCACGCCGGTCAGCATGGAGAGAAACCTTGTCGTCCATGACGTTCCACAGGCCGGCCAGGATGCCCCCGGGTCGGGCTCGACCGCAATGACTTCGGCACCCAGCGCGACCAGCGTGGCGGTCAGCTTGCCGGTTCCGGCGCCGAGGTCGAGCACGCGCGGACCGGGTGCGGGTTCGAGCGCCCAGTGCACCATGGTCAGGCCACCTTGAGGGAGATCTTGACCGTGAGCGTGGCATGGGTGGGGCTGGTGGAGTCGGCCACGGCGAGCATGAAGGTGTAGCTGCCGGCCTTGGTCGGCTTGCCGGTGATCGCGCCGGTCGTGCGGTTCAGGGTGAGGCCGGGCGGCAGGGCGGTGGCGGCGGTGTACGTGTACGGGGCCTTGCCGCCCGACGCCTTGACCGCGGTGCTGTAACTCTCGTTCAGCGCCGCCGTCTTGAGCGTGGTCGGGGAAAGGGTCAGCACCGGGCCGCGGATGCTGCCGGACAGCTCCAGCAGCGCCCCGATGGCGGGCGAGGCCGTGCAGCCGCCGGTGGTCAGCTCCACGGCGTAGTCGCCCGCGGCGTGGACGGACAGCGCGGCCACGGTGCCGGGCGCCGGGGCGGCGGTCAGTGTGGCGTGGCCGGTCTGGGCCAGCGCCACATGCACAGTCCGGCAGCTGCCGGTGCCGGTGGTGGTGTTCTGGACCAGGAGCGAACCCGCGCCGTTGGCGTGGAAGTAGGCCCACTGCTGGGCCGTCGCCGAACTCAGCGTGGTGGTGTAGTTGGTGCCGCCCGCCAGCGGGCCCGCCGCCGCGGCACGGCTCGGGCCGACGGGCAGGGCCCGGGAGGCCGCGTTGAATTCGCCCGCTGTCTCCGGCTCGATGGTGTAGCCCTGGCCGAGGCTGTTGCAGCCCCACGGGATGATCTCCACGTAGTAGCGGCCGACGCTGCTGCCGACCTCCTGCCCGGGCAGGACGAAGGTGTAGGTGCTGTTGGCGGGCAGCGAGACCGAGTCGAGCTGCTGGGTACCGGTCGCCCCCCACAGCGTGGCGGTGATGCCGCCGCAGGGCAGCGAGCCGTTCACGGTGGTGTTCTGCACCCGGACCGTCGCGGTGACGGCGTCGGCCTTCTTGTAGAGGACGTACCAGTCCTGTCCGCTGCCGGAGGCCAGTTGCTGCGCCGAGGCGACACCGCCCGGCAGCGGCGGCCAGGCTGCGGCGGCGCTGCCGGCGGCACGGGGCACGGCGGCGGGTGTCCGCGCCGGGACCACCCATTCGGCGGCGGACTCGGCCTCCACCGTGTAGGTCTGGCCGCCGGTGTTGCAGCCCCAGGGGATCAGCTCCACGAAGTACCGCCCCTGCGCGTCACCGGCCTCCTTGCCGGGCACGGTGAACGTGGTCGTGGCGTTGGCGGGCAGCGATACCGACCGGATCTGGTCCCTGGTGCCCGCGGACCCCCACAGCGTGGCGGTGATGCCGCCGCAGGCGGCGGAGCCGTCCACCGTGGTGTTCTGCACCCGCACCGTCGCGGTGGCGGAGTCCTGCTTCTTGTAGAGCACCAGCCAGTCCTCGGAGCCGGCCCCGTCGACCGTGCCGCCGTAGAGCGTGCCGCCGTGCAGCGGGGGCCAGGCGTAGCCGATCGAGGTCCCTGCCACCGGCGTGCCGCCCGGCACCGCGGCCGGGGCGGTCCACTCCGCCCCAGCTTCCGGCTCCACCGTGTAGGTCTGGCCACCGGTGTTGCAGCCCCAGGGGATCAGCTCCACGAAGTACCGCCCCTGCGCGTCGCCGCCCTCGGTCGCGGGCAGGGTGAAGGTGATCGCGCCGTTGACGGGCAGCGACACCGACTGCACCTGGTTGCCGGTGCCGGTCGATCCCCAGACGGTGGCGGTGATGCCGCCGCAGGCGATGGTGGCGTCGGCGGTGGTGTTCTGCACCCGCAGCGTGGCCAGGTTGGTGTCGGCCTTCTTGTAGAGGACGTACCAGTCCTCACTGCCGTTGCCGCTCAGGGTGCCGCGGTAGGAGTTGCCGCCCAGCAGCGGGGGCCAGGCGGAGCCGATCGAGCTGCCGGCCTGGATGTGCAGGGAAGGCGGGGCGAGCGCGGGGCCTCCCCCACCGGTGAGCTCCAGGCTGTAGGGGGCGACCGAGGTGCAGCCCCACGTGTTCACCGCCACGTAGTAGCGGTCCGCGCCGAGTTGCCGTCCGGCGAGCTGGGCGGCGGAGCCGGCACTGATCCCGCCCGTGGAGTTGAGCTGGCCTCGGGTGCCGTCCGCGTCGTAGAGCACGGCCTGGATGCCCGCGCAGGGGGCGTTCGCGGCGGCGGTGCTGCGCACCGTGACGGTCACCGCGGCACCCGGCGAGGCGGCGTAGACCACCCACCAGTCGTTCGAGCCGCTCACCAGGGCGCCGGTGACAGTGCCCGTCAGCACCCCGGCGCTGCCGATGCTGTCCCCGGCTCCCGCCGCCGCTGCGCCGGGCCGGATCGGGCCGGCTGCGGCCGGTCCGCACAGCGCGAGCAGGACCGCCAGCACGGCGGCGGCGACCGCCGCCGCCTTGGCAATCGGCCGGGCCTGCCCCCGGCGCGGCGGTAGGGATCTTCCCCACGGACGACGTGCACCACTCACGGCTGATCCCCCCACGAGAACAGTTCGAGCCGTACAGGCCGGGCACGGACACGATGCGTCTGCGGCCTGGCACAGCACCCCGAATCGGACAGTACGGCTGCCCGGGCCGCCCGCACAAGCTGCCTCCGCCGCGGTCCGTACACGGCCCGAGGCACCGGCTCCGTGGCCTGACGTGCCCTCAGTTCTCCTCGCTGAGCTCTGACCTCGGTGGTCCACTCGATGGCGTTCACACAACGCGGTAGGCCCGATTGGATGCTCTACGCATCCCTAGCCAGCGGCCGCTACCGTACCGGGACGCCTACGCCCTACGCAGCAGTCGGCACTCCTGTGGTCCTCGTGCGCGGCAACTCCCCGGACGGGTCACGGCCTCGGCGGCGACCTGCGTTGTAGAGAGCTATCGGGACGACGCCGAGTTCCTGGGCGACCTTGCGCATGCTGACCGCCTCGGGCCCACTGTGGTCGGCGAGCGCGATGGCTGGGAACGAGCGGTGGAACAGACGGGAAGAGCGGCGAGGGTCGTCGGGGCACCCTCGTCCTGGCCTGGACCGTCCACCGGGCCCGCCTGGTGCCCCGGCCGCTGACCGGCCTGGGCCTTCCCCCGCCGGTTCGGCCTCGGCCCTCCCGGTGTTCGCCACGGATCCGGCCGCCAGGCGTCACTCTCCGTCGATGTCCGGGCGGATCTCGACCGTGAAGGCCGCGTCCTCGGGGCCGGCGCCTTCCTCGTCCGCCCAGATGATCACGCGTACGTGCTTCTGGACGGCACCCCGGCGGTCCCACTCCGACACCAGGTCGGTGACGACGAGGGCTGCGACGTACTGGGCGTCCTCCTTCGGATCTTCGGTGGTGACGGTCCCCCGCCAACGCCCGGGATGGTCGCCGTAGGGGCGCCAGCCCTCTGAGCCGTGCGGCTCGTCCACCCGGTACACCCAGTCCGTCGCGGTGCTCATGGAGCCGATCCTGTCACTTTCCCGGCGGTCTCCACGTGGGCGCCCGGCTTGCCGGTCAGGAGCCGTGGCCGAATCCGCTTGAGTGGACGACGCGCCCGTGGCGGTGGCGTCGGTGGCTGTCGGGCTCGCGGTAGAGCGCGACGAGCGCGGCGTCGTCGTCGAGGCGTCCGCGGACGTGCGCGAGCAGATCGCGTTGGATGTGGTGGAGCAGTGATTCGGGACTGCTCTTGTTCCACTGGGCGGCCCGGGCCTCGAAGGGGTAGAAGCGGCCGGCGCCGTCGCGCGCTTCGATGACGCCGTCTGTGTAGAGCAGGAGGGTGTCGCCGGGCTCGAAGGGAGCCATGTCGATGGTGTATCCATCCGGTCCTGTCTCTGTGATCCCCAGTGGCGGCGCGGGGTGCAGGCTGGGGACGGTCAGGGCGCTACCCGGGCTGAGCAACAAGGGAGGGGGGTGTCCGCAGCTGATCATCCGGATGATGGGGTCGTCGTCGGGGAGTTCCAGGAGCAAGGTGGTGGCAAAGCGTTCGCCGGCCTCTGTGGGCGGCTCGAAGTCGGCCAGGTAGCGGGTCACGCTCTGCTCCAGAGTGGCCGCCAGATCGGGGAGAGTGGCGTGCCGGTGGGCGGCCTCACGGAATGCTCCCAGCAGGAGGGCGGACTCGCCGATGGCGGACAGGCCCTTGCCGCGCACATCTCCGATCATGATGCGTACGCCGCCGGTGATGCGTGTGGCCGCGTACAGGTCACCGCCGATCTGTGCCTCGTCCTCGGCGGCCATGTAGAGGCAGGCGATCCGCAGTGAGCCCATCCGCTCCGGCAGTGGCCACAGCAGGCCGTGCTGCGCGGCCTCCGCGACCGACCGCACCTGCGCCAACTGGCGCTGGTGTCGCTCGCGCACCATGCAGAAGAACACGGTCAGGGCTGACAGCACCGCCAGGGCGAGGATCTGGACCAGCACGTTACGCGAGAACAGCACGCCGAAGTGCCAGCCGATGTATGCCTGCGCCGCCACAGCCAGGAACCCGATGAGCCCAGTCAGCCTGGGACCGGCGAACGAGGCGGTGATCGCAGGGGCGATGACCAGGAGCGGGCCCAGGTGGACGTCCTCCGGAACCAATTGGTCCACTACCGTGATCAACACGATGAGTACGATCGGGACCACCAACAGCGCGTGGCTCGACTGCCGTAGCTGCCGTACATCAGCCAAGCCGTGCCCGGCGTTCACAGCTTCCACATTGCCACCGTCGGGGACACCTGACGAACAGGGACGGCTGTGACCTCCAGCGACAGGTGGCCAGGCACAGTGCGAGGACCGCTGATGAACGGAGTGTGCTCACCCGGCTCGCGTTCAAGGGCCCGATCCGGTGATATCAAGGGTGTATGGAAGTATTTTCCGGGCGCCCGCGGGGCCCGGAACGTCATCCGCCCGTCGGAGGCTGGCGCGAACGTCGCGCTTCCCTGCTGGACCCACGCAGTGCGGCCGGTCAGGTGTTCCTTCTCCAGGTCGTGATCGTGGTCCTGCTGGTCGTGGCTGCGGTGGGGACCACGGTGCTCCAGGCGGCGAATGACGCGCTGCAACAGGGACGCAGGGAGTCGGTCGTCGCGGCGCATTCGTTCGCGAGTGCGCCTGGCGTGGCCGAGGCGCTGCAGAGCCGGGATCCGACGGCGGTGCTCCAGCCCCGGGCCGAGGCGGCGCGCAAGCGCGCGGGCGTGGATTTTGTCGTCGCCATGAACACGAAGGGGATTCGTTATACGTATCCCTACCCGCAGGAGATCGGGAAGAAGTTCGTCGGCGCCATCGCACCGGCGCTGAAGGGGCATACCGTCGTCGAGCAGGCCGGTGGGCCGCCGCTGCCCGCGGGCAAGGGGACGGATGTGCAGGCGGTGGTCCCGGTGACCGACTCGCACGGCAAGGTGGTCGGCCTGGTCTCCGCCGGAATCACGGTCAAGAACGTGGCGGGACTGTGGATGCCACAGCTACCGATCATCCTGGCCAGCGGCGCCGCCGCGCTGGCGCTGGCCGTGACGGGCACGACGCTGGTGTCCCGGCGGCTACGGCGGCACACGCACGGCCTGGCACCGGAGGACCTGGCGCAGCAGTACGCGCACCACGACGCGGTCCTGCACGCGGTGCGAGAAGGAGTGCTGATCACCAGCGCCGACGGACGACTGCTGCTGGCCAACGACGAGGCGCTACGGCTGCTCGAACTGCCGGCGGACGTGCGAGGGCGCCCGGTGCGGGAGCTGGAACTGCCGGAGCCGGTCATGCGTCTGCTGTCGTCGCCGGAGGCGATCACCGATGAGGTGTATCTCGCAGGAGACCGGCTGCTGGCGGTGAACAAGCGGCCGACGCACCCGCAGGCCGACGGGGGAGGCAGCGTGGTGACCCTCCGCGACACCACGGAGCTGGCGGCGGTCTCGGGGCGGGCCGAGGTCGCGCGGGAGCGGCTGAAGCTGCTGTACGAGGCCGGGGTGGAGATCGGGACCACGCTGGATGTGGAGCGTACGGCCCAGGAGCTCGCCGACGTGGCGGTGCCGCAGTTCGCCGACCTCGTGACGGTGGATCTGCTCGAAGCGGTGCTGCGAGGGTGGGAGCCCACGGCGGAGGGCTGGCGGCATCTGCGCCGGACGGCGATCGGCGGCGAACAGCAGACGATGCCGGTGTATCCGATGGGCGAAGTGATCACGTTCTCGCGCGGAACGCCGCAGATGCGGACGCTGCAGGAGCGACGGGTCATGCTCGAGGCGGACCTGCGGCAGGCACATGGCTGGCGGGAACAGGATCCGGAGCGCGCCAGAAAGGCCCTGGAGTGCGGGTTGCGTTCGCTGGTGGCCGTGCCACTGCAGGCGCGGAACGTACCGCTGGGTGTGGCGAACTTCTACCGGACGGTGGATTCCCCGGCGTTCGAGCCGGAGGATCTCACCTTCGCGGAGGAACTGGCCGCGCGGGCGGCGGTGGCCATCGACAACGCCCGGAGGTTCACCCGGGAGCACGCGATGGCGGTGACGCTGCAGCGCAGCCTGCTGCCGCGGGGGCAGCCGGAGCAGGACGCACTGGAGGTGGCCTGGCGGTATCTGCCCGCGGAGGCGGGGGTGGGCGGGGACTGGTTCGACGTGATCCCGCTTCCGGGCGCTCGAGTGGCTCTGGTGATGGGTGACGTCGTCGGTCACGGGCTGCACGCGACGGCGACGATGGGCCGGCTGCGCACCGCGGTGCACAACTTCGCCACCCTGGACCTGCCCGTGGACGAGGTGCTCGGGAACCTGGACGACCTGGTCGTCCGCATGGACAACGAGGAGAACGAGGAGAACACGGGCGACGCCACGGAAGGCCACGAGGGGGAAGGCGTGACGGGGGCGACCTGTCTCTACGCGGTCTACGACCCGGTGACGCAGACCTGCACGATGGCCCGTGCGGGGCACCCGGAGCCGGTGGTGGTGCGCCCGGACGGGACGGTCACCTGTCCTGGCGTACCGGCCTCGGCGCCGCTCGGCCTGGGCGGCTACCCCTTCGAAACCGTGGAGCTGGCCCTGCCGGAGGGTTCACAACTGGTGCTGTACACCGACGGCCTCGTGACGGACGACACCCATGACATCGAGGTCGGCCTGGAAAGGCTGCGCCGGGCGTTGGACGGGTCCGAGGGCCGCACGCCGGAGAAGACGTGCCAGGCGGTGATCGACGCGCTGAAGCCGTCGCATTCCTCCGACGACATCGCGCTGTTGACGGCACGTACCCGGCAGTTCCCGCCCTCGTGCGTGGCCATGTGGGACGTGCCGCCGGACCCGGCGCTGGTTCCCTCGGTGCGGGCGCGCTGCCGGGAGACGTTGCTGGAGTGGGGGCTGGAGGAGATCGCATTCGCCACGGAGCTGATCGTCAGCGAGTTGGCCACGAACGCGATCCGGTACGGCTCGCCGCCGGTCGGCGTACGGCTGCTGCACGGACGCTCTCTGATCTGCGAGGTGTCGGACGGAAGCAGCACCTCGCCGCGTATGCGGCGCGCGGCGACCACCGACGAAGGCGGGCGGGGGCTGTTCCTGGTGGCGCAGTTCGCCCAGCGGTGGGGGACGCGGTACACCACCCGCGGCAAGGTCATCTGGGCGGAGCAGCTTCTTCACGACGCATCCGCCGCCTCGGGCCCGGCACCGGTCGACTTGCTTCTCGACCAGTTCGATGATCCTGGCCTGTGAGCTGGTGCAGAGCCTCGACGACATCTGGTGAAGGCCACGAGGACGACGCCGCTCCGGACGCCATCGCCAAGATCGGAAGCGACGCGGTCGTCCGGCTCGACGGGGCGTACCTGGCGGCCAGTGGCGGACGCAGCCCGTTCGTGATGGTTCGGCATCCACGCGGAACACGAGCGTCCACTGCTCCGGCTGCCCGCTCTCGGCGACACCGTGGCCGGCTCCCGCGTCGGCCGGTGCGCGCCGCTCCGAGCGTCAGTCGGCCGTCGAAGCCGAGGCGAGCTGTCCGATTCCGCCCTTTGCTCTCGCCACTGCTCCAGCCGGGCGGAACGCATCGCCACTCGTGGGACACAGCAGGCCCCGCGGCAGTTTGGACACGTCTGTCGGGTAACAAGAGCCTTGCACCGGATTTCGGGTGATGCCGACAAGGGTGCTTTGCGGCCGGGACTCCTGCCCGCGATACACAGCCGGCGAGTACGTGTTACCGGCGTTGGCACACTAGTCGGCACATGGAGGCGGGTTCATGGGTGGACCAGGCGGCACAGAGCCACAGCCGCCCCCGGTGATCAGGCGGGTGCGGTACGACAGCGGCGTGCTGGCTGTCTCCTGGAGCGGGCCCGCAAAGCCGAGCCCCGTGCCGGCGTATGTGGTGCAGGTATTGAACGGCGAGAGCACGGTCGCAGAGGCCTGGGCCGGGTCGGCGACCGATGCCGCACTGCCGCTCGACGTGACGCCTGGTCAGACCTACCAGGCCCGCATCGGGATGTACATCGGCAATTCCGGGCCTGAGCTCTCTCCGGAGGTCGCGATCGTCACCGACACCTTCGCGGTCGAGCGGGCCGAGACGGACCCGGTGACCGGCGCCCTGACGCTGTCCTGGAAGGCCGCGGACACCGACGACTTCCTGGTCCGGCTCGTGGTCAACGGCACCGCGCCGGATCCGGAAGTCCCAGTCGCCGGCGGATCCTTCGTCGTCAAGCAGCCACCCCCGCCGGGCTCGACGGTAGCGGCCACTCTCGCCCGGATCCGGACCGGCGAGGACCTGGTGTCCATCGGCCCGCACGGCCCCGGGTTCGCGGCGCCGACGGAGCGGCCCGAACTGCTCGAAGCCGAGTTCGACGGCGGCCTGCTCTCGGTGGCCTGGACCGGCGTCCCCACCGCGGACGCCTACTGGATCAGCGTGCTGAACGACCGCGGGGTGTTCTTCCCGGCCACCGAGGTTCACGCACCCGCGACCACGGTCGAGGTGGAGCCCGGCATCGTCGACCACGGCACTTACCGCGTCGTCGTCCAGGCCGTCAACAGCGCGGGCTCCGGGCCGCCGTCGGCACCGCTCCAGATCCGGCTCACAGCGCCGGCCCTCACGCGGGTGACGTCGGACGCCGCGACGGTCTCGATCGACGTGGTGCCGCCGGACTTCGCACCCACCGCGTACGACGCCGTGCTGTTCCGCGACGGCGTGCCGGTCCGCCGGGAGACCCTAAGCCCCGCGCCGACGCTGTCGCTCACCGTTCCCGAGCCGCTGCCGCGCGGCGCGGCGTACGCGGTGTCGGTCCGCGGGCGGGCCGGGCGCTCGGCCGGCCCGACGGTGAGGGCCCCGGTCGTGCCGGCCACGCCGAGCGTCGCGTCGGTGGTCTGCGACACGGACCTCGTCGTGGCCGCGACAGCCGGCGAGCTGTCCGAAGGGGTGCCGATCGAGGCGGTGCTGTACGTCGACGGGGTTCCGGGCACGCCTCAGCGGGTGGGCCCGGACGGCACCGCCGTGTTCACCGTGCCGGTCGGCGACGTCGCCGTCGCCGTCCGTGGCGTCGACGGCGTGGCGACCGGGCCGTGGTCCGTGCCGCTCCCGGCACTCACCGAACCGGCCGGCTTCACCCTCGCCCGCGCCGACGGCGGCCGGGTCGCCCTCGCCTGGAGCGGGCCGCCGGACGGGACCTTCCGCGCCGTCGTCGGCGACACCGCTCTGCTGACGCAAGGCCAGACCGCCGATCTGCCGCTCACCTCCGGCCGGGCCACCGTCACCCAGGTCGCCGGCGTGGCGAGGGGACCGGTGACGTCCCTCGACCTGGTCACGGCTGGTCCCCGGCTCACCGGCGTGGCCGTCGGCGCCGGCCGGAGCGTGACGCTGGCGTGGACCCAACCGCAGTCGCCACCGCAGTCGCCGGCGCTGACCGGCGTGCAGCCCGTGGTGCGCTGGGACGGCGCCGAGGTCGAGCTGGCGGTCCAACCGGGCACCGGCGATCCGATCGTCCTGACGCTGCCGGACGGCATCCCCAACACCGCAACGATCGCGCTGCGGGGACTGGCCGGCGTCGCCGTCGGCCCACCCGGTGACGCCGCCGCACTGCTCACCGTCGCACCGACCGGCCTCAGGGTGGCGTACGACGGCGCCCACCTGCGCGTGTCCTGGGACGCGCTGCCCTCGGCGCTCGTGGACGGGTACCGGGTCAGCACGATCGTCGACAAGACCGTGACCACGCTCGGCGACACGACGGCGACCTGCGGCAGCTGGCCGGTGGAGATCGAGGACACTTCCACCACGGTCGTCGTACGGGCGCTCGCCGGTCTGGCGGCCGGGGCACCGTCAGAGCCCGTCCCGGTGTTCACCGAGGCACTGTTCGTCGGCCCTTCGTACGTCGCGCCGCAGCTCGGTCCGGCGCTGACGGCGACCGACATCACGCTCGGGCTGCCGGAGCTGTTCCTGACCCGGCAGACCGACACCATCGAGCTGCCGCTCGGCTTCACCCTGGCGCCGGCCGGCTCCGGGCCGTACGTGTACACGTTGCTGATCCCGGCGACCAGCCCGGTGTGGAAGTTCACCGACCGCCCCGACGTGATCGCGCAGTGGGCCGCGCTGCTCGCCCGGCTCCAGCCGGTCGGCATCACTCCGTACGGGGTCGCGGCGCTCACCGAGGCGGTGTCGCGGTCGATGCCACAGACGTTCGACGAAACGCTGTACTTCGCCTACGGACTGCGCTTCGACCGCGGCTACTTCGACCTGCGCCCCGGCATCGTGATGCGCGTCGAGTACGAGGGCTACCAGATCGCGCCGGGCGCCCAGGGCAACCCGTTGTCCGGGTTCGTCACGGCCGGCGTCGCCGACTACGAGGTGGCGTCCTACGACAACTCGGGCACCTGGACCAACGGCCTGGACGCCTTCCTCGCCGAGCTCACACGGCAGAACGGCGTCGACGTGCCCAATCCGTCGGGGCCGCCCACGGGGCAAGGACAGCTGTACGGCAGCGCGGGCGCGTTCGACCTGTTCGCGAAGGCACTACGGCTGCCGTACGCGCGCCTGGTCTTCCCGAAAGCCCTGCTGCCGACGACCACGCCGGGTTCGTTGTGGCCCCAGCAGAACGCCGTCCTGCTGGCGGCCACCACGCTCGGTGCGCTGGACGCGGCCACCGAGAACGTCCGCCGGCAGGACCCGCCCGGCGGTGGCGTCGCCGCGGCCTACCTGCGCGGTCGCGCGGTGGTCCGGGCGATGGTGCGGATCACCGTGAACGGCGCACCCCGGCTGGTGCCGGTGGGAACGACGCTCGGCAACGTGCTCGCGAGCGAGGGCCGAAGGCCGTCCGCCGTCCCCGTGCCGCTGAGCGGTGTGACGATGCACCGGCCGCGTACGGCGGCGGTGCCGGCTGACGGGAAGGCCGACGACTGGCTGATCGTCCCTGGCTGGCAGCCGCGCGACCCGGCCGTGCTCAAGTTGCCGCTGCTGCACGGCGATCGTCTCGATCTCGCCACGGGCCTCGGCTGATGACCGAGCCCACGTTCACCCGTGCCGGAGACACACCGCTCTACTGGGCGGATCCGACGGACCGCGTCGCGGCCTTCCTGGCCTCCGACCCGGGAGCGCTCGGCGACCGGCCGACGCTGACCCGGACGTGGGTGGACAGCCGTGGTGCGTACGTCTTCCTCGGCAGGCCGGCCACGGACTCGGCGGGATTCCTGGCGGCGCTGCGGACCTGGCTCGACTACTACGCGCCCCAAGGGCCACCGCGCTTCCTGTGGGTCGCCGACCCGACGGCACCGCCGACCGCGTGGGTGACGACCGTGCTGACCGTCCGGGCGGACCGGGACGGGACCTGGGTGGTGAACGGGGCAACCTTCCAACTTGCGGACTACCGGCTCGCGTTGGCCGAGGGCGGGGTGGTCGCCCCCTCGGACACGGCGGCGGGCTGGGGCTTCGCCGTC
Source organism: Streptomyces sp. NPDC002676 (assembly GCF_053592455.1). Lineage (NCBI taxonomy): Bacteria > Bacillati > Actinomycetota > Actinomycetes > Kitasatosporales > Streptomycetaceae > Streptomyces > Streptomyces sp. NPDC002676. The sequence goes on from NZ_JBSFVT010000002.1 coordinate 248,704, forward strand.
GCCGACGGGGCCGACTGGTCCGCCGTCACGCTGTACTCGCCGACGGCCCGGTTCCCCGCGCGGCGCACGACCACGCTGCTGTGCATGGCGGCCGGGCACACCGGTGCATGGCGGTTCGTCATCGACGCACCCGCGGGCAGCGGGGACACGTTCGCCGGGCTCGGGGCCGGGCTGCGCTTCTTCACACCCGGGGACGAGGGCCTCGTCAAGACCATCCGGTTCGGCGTCGTCCGCCAGCCGGAGGGCGTCGGCCTGGAGTTCCACACGCAGATCGATCCGCTGCGGCCACTGGACGGCGAGCGCACCTCGCTGGGCTTCTTCGCACGCACGACGGGCGAGGGCGATCCGCCGGCGCTGCCGTCCGGGTACGCCACGGTGCTCGGCCACGGCGTGGACCTGCGCCCGCTCGCCGCCGGAACGAGTACGGCGCGCCCGGCCCGGCTGGTGTTCGGCCTCGCACCGTACCTCTCCGACGAGAAGGCGAACGCCGGCTACTACCTCGTCCCGGACGGGCCGTTCGCCGTCGAGGCCGCGACCGCGGGCTCCCGCGTCATCTGCGGCATGTCCGGTCTGGAATACCTCGGTCTGCCCGCCGAGGGCTGCACGCTGGCGTTCCTGCCCGGCCAGCCGGCCTACGCGCCACTCGGCCCGGACAGGACCGGCGCCGACTCGCTCACGTCGCACGGGACGACGTCATGGGTGTCGGTCGAGTCGGCCGCGGACGCCGGCGTCGTCACGTACTACAGCCAGCCGGAGGACGCACCGCTGTACACGGCCGGCGAGGCGGCTGCGGCAGGCGGGGTCGACCTGCTGGACTTCTGCGAGGTGCCGGCCTCGACCGCGGCCCGGGCTGCCTTCCCGATGGCGCCGTTCCACGGGCTCGCCGACGACGCGGTCCCCGACGCGGTCGCCGTCGAGCAGCTGGCGATCGCACCGACCCGCCGCGCGGTGATGCTGCCCGGCGGGGGCGGCGAACCGGCGCCGGACGCCGAACCGATTGTGGCCGTGACGCCGCAGGGGCTGGCCGTGGGGCTGGCATCCGACTTCAGCTGGAGCTGGCTCGGCATCGGCCACGACGGCGGCGCGGCGGCGAAGCCGGACCTGCGCTTCACCACGGTCACCGGCCGGTTCCGGAAGGCGATGCAGACCAACAACCTCTTCCTGGTCCTCGGCAACCCGGCGGAGTTCAACCAGTTCGGCTCGGTCGCGTATCAGCTCACCACGGCGACGCTCAACGTCATCGCCACCATCCCCGTGGACCACGGCGGCGTGCCGGCCAATGTCCTCAACGCGGTACGCAACGCCATGCACGACACCGAGTACGACACCCGAACCGCATTCGTCGCCGCACTGGTCGATGCGTGTCCCGAGATCACCGAGGCGGAGCAGCTCGTCTTCCTGCGCTACGGCGGCCGGCTGACGCCGGTCGCCGGGGGCTGGCCGTTCCGGCTCTCCCCGGAGAGCTGGCGGGAGTCGACGTACCTCATCGTCAAGTTCGTTCTGGGCCGCTGCATCGCCGACCTGGTGGAGGACGTGTCGACCTGGGCCTGGCCCGAGGCCGCCTCCCGTACCGGCCGGCCGGCGGACGCCCAGGAAGCGATCCGCGGTGTCATCAAGGCGGCGCGCAACGCGCCCTCCGGGTCGCCCTACGCGTCGTTCCTGCAGGTCGTCCAGGACCCGAACTGGACCGGTGTGCTGGCCCTTTCGGCGGAGGTCCCGCTGGACGAGCTCCCGGACGAGCTCCAGGTGCTCGCGGCCGGGATCGACCCGGGGCAGTTCGCCGCGCACCACTTCGGACTGTCGCTCACCCCGTACCGGCGCGCGGACGGGCAGTTGGTCTTCGAACGCTCGGCGATGTTCGGGCTGATCGACTACCAGAACCCCGAGGACCAGTACTTCAGCGAGAACATCCACTATGCCTTCCGTGTCCTGCAGTTGACGGTCGGCGTGCGCAACTCCGTCGTCACGACGTTCACCACCAGGGCCGAACTGCTCGTCAACCGCCTGTTCGGCGCGCCCGCCCGGCTGCTGCCGACCACGCACGGAAACAACATCATCCTCGACGGCGCACTCCAGCGACAGCAGCTGCCCGACGGCACGACGCACGACACGTACGTGTTCTCGATGGCCGAGCAGAACACCTTCCAGCTCGACGGACTCGTACTGCAGAGTGCGGAGTTGCTGTCGACGCAGCTGGTCACCGCGAAGGCCTCCGACCCCGGGTCGGGCAAGGCGACCGTCGACGCCGTCTTCCAGCTGGCGGGCAACCTGCGGTTCCAGGAGCCGCAGAAGTTCGACCCGTTCTGCTGGGGCGCGGACGCGGCCGGGAAGGACGGCTACCTGCGGTTCGGCGGCCTGGCGATCGCCATGTCGTTCGACCTCGGCGATCCGGCCGGAACCACCAGGTTCACCCTGAAGGACGGCAACCTCTCGTTCGACCAGGCGAACAGCAGAGCGCGCGCGCAGTCGCTGGTCGCCCGCTTCCCGATCCGGCTGAACGGACTCATCGCCACGCCCGATCCGCAGCTCGCGACGGGCGCGCCACCACCGCCGCAGACACCCGCCGATATGGGATACGTCTCGGTCACCGCGCCGCTCGACCAGTCGACGCTCACCCAGCCATGGTACGGGCTGGACTACACCGTGGACCTGGGCTCGCTCGGGGCGCTCGCCGGGAGCAAGGCGCTCGCCATCCAGGTGCTCGTCGCATGGAGCCCGGGCACGGCCGACACCGATCCGGGGATCTACCTGGGTGTGCGACTGCCGGGTGCCGAGGGGCTGCTCGGGGTCAACCTGCCGCTGCAGGGCGTGGTGACCATGGGCTTCAAGTCGGTTGAATTTCTGGTCGCCGAGGAGCCGGAGCTGCCGCGGACGTACACGCTGCGGCTGCGGGACTTCGCGCTGCGGCTGCTGGGCCTGGCGTTCCCGCCCGGGCACAACGACGTGATCCTGTTCGGCAATCCGGATCAGGGCGGCGCCTCGAAGGTGGGCTGGTACCTCGCGTACGCGTCGGCCGCCGACCCCAAGCGCCTGCCGCCACCGCCGGTCCGGGCGGTGCTGCGTTCCGGCAGAGGAGACTGACCGTGCCGAGTCTGACACTGGTGAAACTGCTGTGGTGCGGTCAGGGCATGACCACCCTCGTCGAGATCTACGACGACGGTGTCGAGAAGCATGCGGCCGACTACCTCGCGCTGATCGACTGTGGCGGCAGCCCCACCTACGGGAAGGATGCCATCAACCTCATCAAGGACAAGGTCGCGAAGAGGACGACAACACCCAAGAAGCTTGATCTGGTCGTCATCTCGCACCAGGACGACGACCACAACGGCCTGCTCGGCGCATTGGGCAAAGAACTGAAGACAATCAACGCCAAAGTGGATAGCGTGCATATCGGTGGACTCTCTTGGATCCAAGGCAACCAGGATACGGTGACCGAATTTCTCACAGCCGTCGATTACCCTGTGTCTGGAGTCAAATTCGATGCGCCGGAACAGAGCAACTATCCTGGCGGGAGCACCGCGCCCACACATTTCGCCGTGCACGGTGACGTAGAATTTCGCCTCCTAATCTCGAACCTGAACGTCCCCGACGTGACAGACGACATCGTGAAGAACGGGTCGTCCGCAGTAGTGGTCGTGGACAACGGGGTCAACACAGTCGTACTTCCTGGCGACGCAACATTCCAGACGATGCACGCGATCAACACGAAACTGGTCGGGAAACAGTTGACGCCCCAGGTCCTGGCGCTCGAGATCCCGCACCACGGCGCGCTGCGCACGGCGGTCGAGAACTATTTCGCCCAGGGTAAGCAGAGGGCAGACTTCACCTGGACGATCGTCGAGGACTTCGCCACCAAGGTGATGAAGCCGAAGAACGTGGGGGCGAGCGCCGGCCCATGGAACACCGACAATCACCCCGTGAAGGAGGTGATCGATGTGTTCGTCGGGACGACTGACCCTGCCACGCTGCACACCTACGTGGCCTTCGTCTTCTTCCAGAAAAAGACCATGGTCCAGTGGGACACCTTGGACATCAGTCGAGCGGTGAATACCACCATCCAGAAGCTGAATGTGAAACAGAAGAAGAGAAAGCGCGGTGCGGCGGCCCCGGCGGTGGGCACCGATTTCCTTGTCGGCCATATCGTGTACCGGCTCTCGGGTGCTCCGGGCCTGCGGCCGGAGGAGATGGTGGAATTCCGCCCGTGCGGGACGTTGAGGACGCACGCGCCGGATGAGGACGTCGTCCAGGCTCCGGAACCCTAGGCAGGCCACATGTCACTCGACGGCATCTACGAGGCGTTTCGAAACGCTGCATCGTCCGGCCGGCTCCGCGGCGACGCACCCGCCGGGCTCGCCGATCTGCTGAGTTCACTCGGCATCGACCAGCTCGAGGTCCGTGACGGCCAGGTGTCCATGGGGCCCGACAGTGTCTGGCTGACGGCCACCACGGAGTATCTCAACACTCCGTGGACCATGCGGCTCACCGGGACTCCGCAGTCCGGGACCGACGTGGCGGCCCTGAGGCTCGAGCTCGGCAGCACGACGGCGACCACGACGTGGACGTTCGAGGGTGCGTTCGGCGAACTGCCGGGCAGCCGCCGCCCCGCCAAGGGCACCACCGGCGGACTCACCCTCGGGGCCGGCGTGCTCGACCCGCTCGTCCTGGAGCAGCCCGCAGTCACAGCCACGAACGTACCGACCGGCACGCGACCGCAGCTGTCCGGCACCCTGCTGATGCGCGGCAGTGTCTCGGTGCCCGGCAGCGACATCCTCGCCGGGTACGTCGACCTCCTGGGCGACCGGCTCTACGTCGACGGTTCCGTGACGTTCCTGGCCGACGCGCCACCGGTCCTCGAACTGCGTGCCGTCGCACCGGGCGTGCGCCTCAAACTCGCCCAGTTGGAGGTCTCCGCGGTCGGTCTGCTGCTGACCACGGACTACCCGGACCCCTGCCCACTGCCCGCCGCGGGGGCGCGCCGCTCGGCAGTCCTGATGTTCGCCGACGTCACCTTGCCGACCAAGCCGGAAGAGATCGTCACCATCAGCGGCCCGCTGGTCTTCGGAGACTACGTCTGGCCGCTGTCCATCGATTTCGCCACCCCGCTCGGGCTGGAACAGGGAATCCAGGCGCTGATCGCGATGACCGGCGCAGAGAGCACGGACTTCACGCTGCCCAGTGGCATCGCGCCGATCGACGTGTTCGGCCTGAAGGGACTCGGCTTCGGCCTCGTGCCGTCTTCCGGCAACCCCGGACCCGGCCTGTCGTACACCACGGTCCGCATCGAGTCGAAGGAGCCCTGGGACCCGCCGGTGCCCTTCCTGACCATCGATCAGGTGGGCACCAGCTGGGTGTTCAGCTTCGATCCGTCCGGCCGGACGCTGGTCACCGGCGCGGTCTTCGGAACGATGCGGTTCGGCGAGAAGAACCGCTCCTCGCTGGGCGCAGCGGGGCCGTACCTTGTAGCGGCGGAACGTGGCGGCCTGACGCGATCCGACCTGGACGACATCGTTGTGGCCGTCCAACTGACGCTGCCCGAGCTGGCGTTCACGGCCACCACCAAGGAGCCGTTCGACATCCCGATCTCTCAGGTGTTCCGCGCCTTCTTCGGCGGTGACGGACCGCCCGTGGGCGCCGGTCTGACCTGCGATTCACTGAACGTCTACGCCTCGCTGCTGCGCAAGGAGTACTCGGCCGCGCTGGCCGTCAGCGGCAACTGGTCCATCGAGGCCGGCAACGTCACCCTCGCCCTGATCGGCTTGCAGATGCAGGTCCAGGTGTCGCAGAACAGCGTCTCCGGTCTGATGGTCGGCAAGGGCGAGATCGCGGTTCCGGACGCTGCGCCGATCCAACTGCTGGCCCAGGCGGAGTACCCGGGCGACGGCGCCTGGATCTTCAGCGCGATGATGGCCGGCGCCGTCGATCTCCCGCGTCTGGTCTACGGCCTGCTGGGCCAGAAGCCGGCCCCGTGGGTGAACGAGATGGCGATCGAACTCGCCGACCTCGGCGTCCGGTTCAGCACCGCACCCGGTAACCCGTACACCGCCTCCGGCACCCTTCGGGTGACGGTCGGCGAGACGCTGCTCGGCATGACCTTGCGGCTGCTGCTGACTGCCGACATCGAGCGCAGCCTGCGCACCACGCCCGCTGACGAGCGCCTGGCGATCGCCCTTCGCGGCACCCCGCTGGTGGACCCGCTGACGGTGCTGACCGGAAGCCTGTCCGGATCCTTCACGCTCAACAAGCTGGAGATCACCGCCTCGGTGTCCATCACCGACGCGGGCAAGGACTACACCTTCCAAGTCGCCTACGGTGAACTCTCCTTGAGCGCGGCGACATCCTGGATCGGCGAGGGGACCGACCGACACCGGATCCTCACCCTCCGCCTCACCGGCACACTCGGCGAGCTGGTCACCTCCCTCGTGTCGCTGGCCAACCCGAACGCGACGTTCCGGCTCGACCCGCCCTGGGACTTCCTCAACAGCATCAACCTCACCGGTCTGGAGCTGACCATCGACCCGACCAAGCAGAGGGTCGCCGTCAAGCACGACCTGAAGCTGGACCTGGGATTCGTCAAGATCCAGTCCGTCGGCCTGAGTTACGACCGCTCGACCGGCACCCCTGCGGTGAACATCGCGCTCGACGCCCAACTGCTCGGGGACAGCGCCGCCAAGCCGCTGACATGGGATCCGGTCACCCAGGCACCGCCCCAACCTGCTGGCCTGGGGCAGAAGTTGTTCTCGCTGCGCTACCTGGGCCTGGGCCAGCACGTCTCGCCGAAGAACCTCACCCAGTACACCAGTATCTCCGCCGTGGTCGACGCGATGGTCGCGGCGATGCGACCGGTCAATCCCGCAGCCGGCAAGCCGCCGATCAACCCGGCGACGATGGTGTTCGACGCGTCCAGCCAGTGGCTGTTCGGCATCGACGCGACGTTGATGGACACGGTCGCGGTCAAGCTGGTGATGCACGACCCGGACCTGTACGGCATCCTGCTGGCGCTGAGCGGTCCGCGGGCGGGCTCGCTCGCCGGGCTGAGCTTCGAGCTGCTGTACAAGAAGGTCACCGACGACATCGGAGTCTTCCACGCCCGGCTGCAGATCCCCGACGCCTACCGGCAGTTGCAGTTCGGCGCGGTGTCCGTGACGCTCGGCGTGATCACCGTGGACATCTTCACCAACGGCAACTTCCGGATCGACCTCGGATTCCCGACGGGTCGCGACTTCACCAACTCGTTCGCGATCGAGGCCGGCGTCTTCAACGGCCGGGGCGGCATCTACTTCGGCGTGCTGAACGGCGCCACCTCCAGCCGGGTTCCGCGCATCACCAACGGGACGTTCAGCCCGGTCCTCGAACTCGGTGTCGGCCTGTCCATCGGCGTCGGACGCACCTTCCAGCGCGGCCCGCTCCAGGCCAGCATGTACGTCAACCTCGTGGTGATCTTCGAGGGCGTGCTGGCGTGGTTCCACCCCGAAGAGGACGGCAGGAGCACCGAGCTCTACTACGCGTGCCGGGGCACGGTCGGCATCGTCGGCCAGCTGTACGCGACGGTCGACTTCAAGGTCGTCCGGCTCGACCTCAACCTGCAGATCTCCGCGATGGCGACCGTCGAGCTGGCCGCGTACCGGGCGACCGTCGTGGCGCTGAAGCTCTCGGTGCGGGCCAGCGCCAGCGTGAAGATCCTTTTCGTCACCGTCTCGTTCTCGTTCTCTCTGACGCTGGAGACCTCGTTCACGATCGGCTCCGACAGCACGCCGCCGTGGCGGCTCGCCCCTGGCGCCGCGCACCGCAGCCTCACGGCCCGCAGAGCACGCGCCTCGTTCGCTACAGCGGAACAGCCGCCGTACCGGCTGCACTTCGACCCGGACGCGCACGTCTTCCCCGACGGCCGGCCGCGGACCGCGGACCTCACGCTCGTCCCCGCCTACACCATCGCGAACGTCCCGGTCGACTGGGACGGCCGGACGCCGCCGTCGAACGACGAGCCCGACTACCGCCTCGTCGTCATGCTGCTCGCCGACAACGCCGTCCCGGTCGACGCGGTCACCATCGCCCACACCGAGCGGCCCGACGTGTCGCGCAACCCGCGCGCGGACACAGCCGCCGACACGTCGTTCAACCGGCTCGCCGACGGCCTGCTGCGCTGGTCCCTCGACGCGCTCGGCGTATCCTCGCCGACGGTCACGCTCGACGAACTGATGGAGCTGGTCGAGCAGTTGGCCCTGGTCGAGGCCGAGAACGACGGCTTCACCTGGACCAACATCCAGGGCTTCCTCACCAACAACATCCACCTCCGGATCAGCGGCACGCCGACGGGTGACACGGCCGACGACGTCTCCGGGACGCCGTTCCCGATGGTCCCGGTACTGAAGTGGACCTCGACCGGCCTGCCCGACCCGGCCGACCGGGACCGCGACTTCGCGACCTACCAGCAGATCGACGCGACGTACGAGGCCGAGGCGGTCGCGTACTTCGCCGAGCTCGACCCGGTCCCGCCGGGCGACCGCGCCTCCTCCCTCGCCGTGGCGGACGAGCCCAGCGCATCGATGGCGACCTTCGTGCTGCGCGACTACCTGCGCATGGTCGCCCGCGCCACCGCGCAGGCCGCCGTGAACCTGCTGACCGCGTTCCCTCACGAGGTGACGGAGAAGGACTCGCTCCACTCCATCGCGGCGAACTTCGGGGCGGTCACCACGCGGTACGAGGTCGCCGCCCGGGACACCGCGGACCAGCTCGCCTCGTCCCTCGGCGTCTCGGCGGCCGAGCTGCTGGCGCTGAACCCCGGCCTGCCGGACCGGCTGACCGCCGCGCAGGCCGGCGACACGCTCACGGTCACGCTGGGCGTCACGGCGCAGTCGATCGCCGTCGCGAACCCCAACTGGCCCGTCGTCGCGGACACCTCGGTCACCCTGGGCACGCTGCCGGTGCAGCTCGGTGCGGGCCAGTCACTCGGTCAACTGGCCCACGCCTACCAGGCCGACCCGGCCGCGCTGCTCGACCACCTGCGCGACGCCACCCCGCTTCTGCGCGCCGGCGCGACCGTGCCGCTGACCGGGTTCGTGCACGCCGGGCTGTCCGTCGACGACACCGCGGCGGTCTTCTACGTCCGGCTGGGGCTGACGCAGCCGGGCGAGGTGCCGCTCGCCGACTGGTACCAGCAGGCGATCGACCGGCTCAACGGCAACCCGGCGCAGCCGCTGCCCCCGACCCTCAAGGTGCCCGACGCCTACCAGAGCACCACCACCATCACCTGGACCACCCTGCCGGGCGACACCGTCCTCGATGTCGCCGCGTACGCCGCGCTGATCCAGAACGTCGTGCCCGGCACGCCGTTCGCCGACTGGCTGGAGGCGGTGCGCACGGCGAACGAGCCGGTGGACCCGGAGGGCGTCCATCTTCCGGCCGACGCCGCGGCCGTGGTCCTGCCGGGCGACACGCTCCGCTCGCTCCAGGACCGGCTCCTGCTCCCCACGGATCGGTTCGACGGCTACGCCGCCGCCGCGGACGCGCTCGTCCCACTGGCCACCGTCGAGGTGCCGGGCGCGGTCGGCACGACGACCGCCGGTCTCACCCTGCTGACGCTGGCCCAGCGGTACGGGCTCGGCCTCGCGGACCTCGCCGAGCGGATGGCCTTCGACACGGGCGTGCTGGCCGCCCAGCCCAAGCAGCGGCTCACCGTGCCCGACGTGCCCGTGATGGCCGTGGACGAGCTCATCGCCGCGATGCACGACGGCCCGGCCATGTCCACAGTGAGCGGCCAGGTCGCGCGGTTCGCGCTGGGCGGGTTGCGTCTGCCCGCGCCGGTCCGGGTCGACGGCGAGTACCACGCCGTCGGGCCGATGACCGGTGGCTACGAGCTGATCGGCCAGCAGGTCACCGGCCCGCCGCCCCCGGCAGGGTCAAAGGACCCGGTCGTGACCATCACCGTCGACAAGGCTGTGCCCGCCGACTGGCTGACCTTCGCCGACTCGGCCGTACACGAGGGCGTGATCCGGCTCGACGCCACCGAGGCCGACAAGGCGGTGATTTCGATCAGCGCCGCCGACCTGCGGGAAAAGTACCCGGCGACCGGGCTGGTGCCCGTCGTCGAGAGCCCTCTCGCGGCCCTGCCGCTTTCGCACGAGATCGGCGCGCGCCACGCCGTCACGCATGTGATCCCGTGGCAGACGACCACCGCCGTCCAGCTACCCACCGAGCCCTCCGGCCCACCCTCGCTGTGGCCGCTGCCGAACGACCTGATCGCGCGCGCCGGGTCGGACCGCAGCACCTCGGAGTTCCTTCTGGAGCAGACGACACCGCAGACCGGCGCGGACGCCCGCTACACGGAGCTCGGCTCCTACGCGTGGGCGACGCTGGTCTCGTTCGCCGTCCGCCGCGTTCCGGGCCTCCCGGGGACGGTCGAGGTGCTCGGCGCTGACACCGCCGACCGGCAGCGGATCGCGCAGCTTCTGGAGTACCTGCGGAGCATCCCCGAGAAGCCGGCGACCGGCGCCTTCCCGCCGGCGCCGCCCGGCGAGCGCCTGCTGCTCACCCTGCTCTGGCAGCTGCCGCCGTCACCCGGCCTCGGCCCGGGTCTGACCTCGACACCACTCGTCGCCGACCGGACCTTCATCGTCCAGACGAACCTGTCCACCGAAACGCGCAGCGGTCCCACGGCCGAAAGCACCACCGCGGGGCAGCACTTCGCGGCCCTCGCCGACTGCGAGCGGTTCCTGACACTGCTGTGGGAGTGCAGCGTCGTCGGCGGTGGCGGCTACTGGATGCAGTACCGCGGCGAAGTGCCCGACTCGATCTTCGACCAGGACGGGCTTGCCCAGCTGTCACTGCTGGTCCAGCTCTCGTCGCAGTGCGGTGCCCAACCGGACCGGCACCTGTTCGCATTCACCAACGTCGCGGTGGTCGGGGACGGGGTGGAGCCGACGTCGGTCGCACTCGCCGCGCGCGCGGTGAACCCGCCCGAGCTGCGGCCCGCCGCCTCGGTCGACCCCGGGCAGGTCGGGTTCACCGCGCGGTTCGCCAACCCGCAGGCCGACGACACCCCGCAGGGCCGACTGCGCCGTCTGTACGGGCTGCTCGGTTTCCAACTGGACCCGAAAACGGGCTTCCGTGGCAGCGGCGAGGGCCGGGCGGTGTCACCGAAGCCGGCGGACGGCACCGACGAACTCGGGTACCTGGTGGCGAGCGAGGCTGCCGAGGAGGTCTGGGACTTGACCCGGATCGTCGACATCAGCCGGTTCGCCGTGGAGCACGGCCCGGCCGTGCCCACGGCACCGCCCCCCGAGGGCAACCCGTACGCCGGCATCACGGCAGGCGCGAAAAGCCAGGTCTCGGTGTGGTTCGAGGACGTGTTCGGCAACCGGTCGGGCAGTCCGGACCAGACCCCCGTGCCCGTCCGCTACACCGACCCGGTCATCGGCGTCGGCGCGTGGCCGTCGACCACCCTCCGCTACACCGTCGAGCCGTCCGGCGTGCTGGCGGACCTCGCCGTCGACGTCGACCTCCAGGCCGTCGCCTACCAGCCGGGCGCGGCCGACCCCGGCAGCGCCGCCGCCGACGCGGCGATGCGCGACCGGGACCGCCTGGTGCCGGTCTACTACCAGGTCATCCAGCCCGACGTCCGGGCCGCGCTGCTCACCTCGCTCCAGCAGAAGCCCGGATCGGAGCCCACCCGGCTCCTCGTCGACGTGGCCGTGCTGACCCGGTACGTCATCGGTGCCCACGCGCTGCTCGACTCGCTCGCAAAGACCGCTTCGGCACCCGCCGCCGACGCCGCGACCCTCGACGGTCTCTGCACCACCTACGGCGTCGGCTTCGACGAGCTGGGCACGGCGAACGCGGGCGCGGCCATCGGCGCCGTGCTCGACGCCGATGAACTCGCGGTACCGGTGAGCGCGGCGTTCCGCAACCAGGACACGATCGCCGGGTTGTGCGCCACGGTCGACCCTTCGCTCGATCCGGCACAGGTGCTGCTCGACGAGGACAACACCGTGCTGCCGCTCAACCCGTCCGCCGAGCTCGTCACCCCGCCGCGCGAGGCGGTGGTGCCGCCCGACTCGCCGCCGGCGGACGAACTCGCGGCGACGCTGCGCTGCACCCTCAGAACGCTCGTGACGGCCAATCAGGACCGCCCGGGGCTGCTCACCCCGGGGTTCGTCTTCGACTGCAACGGTGTCAAGGTCCAGGTCTCGTTCGACCGGCCGGCCAGCGAAGCGACGCTGGCGGGCGTCGAGTCGGCGTTCCGGAACCTCGGTGTCCCGTTCGACGCCGCGCAGGTGGTGTCGCTGAACGCGGACAAGCCGGGCATGTTCCGTGTGGGCGCGTCCCTCTTGGTCACCGGCTACCTGGTCGAGAGCGGCGACACCCTGCGCGACAACCGGGCAGGCCTCACACCCGGCCGGCTCGCGCCGCTGAACACCACGACGGTCGACCTCTTCACCCCGGGCACCTCGGTGTTCCTCACCACGACGCCGACGCCCGTGCCGGCGGGCGACACGCTCGGGCACTTCGCCGCCGTCCACGCCACCACACCGGGCGAACTGCTGCGGCACAACGGCTCGGTCGCCGTCTCGGCCGGCTCTCCCCCGGTCGTGCCCGGAATGTGGGCGTGGCCTTCGGACCCCGACGCTCTGCGGGTGCCGTACACCGTGCGCGAGGACGACTCGCTCGACGGCATCGCCGCGCACTTCCCCGGTGCCGGCCTGGTCGAGGTCAACGCCGGGATGCCCGGAACCATCGCGTCCGGCGTCACCATCACGGTCGGCAGCGAGTCGGTGACGACGGCGGCGCCCGCCTCGTTCGCCGAGGTCTGCGCGCTGTTCAGCCCGCCGGTCGGCCTCGCCGCACTCGCCGCGGCAATCGGTGCGCGGACCGACGTGCTCGCGACCGGAGCGCTGCTGGTCTGCCCGCCCGGCGTGCTCCCCGCGCAGTCCGCAGCGGTCGGAGTGACACCACAGGAGGCCGCCCGGCCGTTCGGCGTCTCCGCGGTCGCGCTGCTCGCCGCGAACGCCGGAACACCGGGCCTGCTGCTGCCGGGGCAGGTGCTGCGCGGGCATCAGGGCGCGGACGGCAGCGCGCCCACCGAGACCACCGCGGCCCGCGACACGCTGACCGCCGTGGTCGCGAGGTTCCGTCGTCGCGGTGTGACGACCGGCATCGAGGCCATCGTCGCGGCGAACGCCGACACCGGATTCCTGCGACCCGGCACGCGCGTGATCGTCCCACCGGCCACCGCCCGCCTCACCGCCCGGCTCGGCACGTCGACGCCGGACGGCGTCCAGTGGTCGTTCCCCGAGCCCGTCTTCCCGGTCACCGTGGCGCTGGACCTCTTCCGCGAGCCCACGCTGGTCGACCCGGCACTCGCCGCGACCGCGACGCGCGAGGCGACCGCCGTCCCCGCCGGCCGCAGCACCGACCCCGCCCAGAACGATGCGCTCACCCTGGCGGCGTTCGCCGAGCAGCTCCAGCGCGCGGTGCCGGTCCTGCGGCTGGCGACGGCGCCGGGCCGGACGTCCGACACCGACGTCTGGGCAGTCGTCTTCGGCACTGGCGGCATCGAGAGCGTCAGCATCCAGCCCCCGCTCGAGGTCGCCGGCACCCTGCAGCCGCGCACCTTTGCGATCCGTCCGCTCACCACCACGCTCATCGCACGCCAGCACGTGTACACCCCCGGGTTCGACGTCCGGACAGGTCTGCTGACCGAGGGGCAGACCCGCGATTACCAGGGCATCGACCTCGAGCTCTGGGCGCAGGGGTTCCTCGCGGACGTGGAGCTGCTGCTGTCGGCCGCGTACGTCCAGGGTGAGTACGAGCTGGGCCGGAACGTGCTCGACGACATCATCGGCATCAAGAAGACACTCGCCGGGGCTGTCGCGGCGGGCCTGGACTACGTCCTCGCCGGGGAGGCGCCGGACGCCGGATCCGATCCCAAGCGCGCGGCGGCTGTCGAACAGCTGCGCCAGGAACTGCTCGTGTCGCTGACCCGCGGCTACGCGACCTCGGCTGTGATCCAGTACGACACCAGCGCGGCCTCCCCGTGGGCCGACCAGTACGCGCGGCTGTCCGGCAACCCGGTCGTCGGCTACGAGAACGTCCCGGCCCATCTGCGCACCGCGACGGTGTCGAACGGCAAGGTCCCGCTCGCCGACGGCGACTCGCAGATCAGCTTCCTGGTCACCGTCCCCGACGTGGCCGCGCACGCCGCGCTCGACCTCACCCTGGACTTCTCCGGCGTCGAGCTGGAGTTCGGGATCGAGCGGGAGATCGAAGGCTACGACCGGTCCGACTGGCTCACCTTCGTCACACCGCTCGCCTCCGGCTCGGTGCCCGCCCTGAACTTCGACCTCGGCGCGCCGCGGGTGCCGATCCCGCTGCGCGCGTACCCGCCGATGCCGATCCTGCTCGACCAGCACGCCGACGTCCCCACCTCCGCCGCCGGGCTCGGCGACGCACTGTACTGGCAGTACCGGTTCTCGGTGCAGCACCAGTCGGCCGAGCAGGACACCGTCGAACTCCGGGTCATCTACAACCAGTTGAGCCGCACGCCCGCCGGCGCACCGGACGACGACCTGTTCGGTGCCCTGGCGCAGTACACCGCGGTCTCCGCTCCGCTGCTCGGCCTGCTCGCCGGGCTGACCGACTGGGAAGGCGCCGACCCCGACAAACGCACCGCCATGACGAACGCGCTGGGCACGTACCGGACGCTCGCCGCCGCCGTCGCGCAGGCCTGGACCGCGCACTGGACAGACGGTCCCGCGCCTATGCGGGTGAGCTCAGCCACGGCGGGTGGACCAGTCCCGCACATCAACCGGTACGCACTCGGTCTCGACGCCGAGAACGGCTGGTACGCGACGCTGCGGCTGACCCGCACGGTGGAGTCCGGCCCAGGCGAGGCGGGCTGGCCGGAGAAAATCGTGTGCGTCACGGCGGCCGGTGAGCGCCACGAGCTCACGCCCGTCGATCCGGAGGTGTGCGGGTGCGCCGACGCCGACCACTGCCGGTGCTACGCGTTCCCCCTCCAGGCGGTCGAGGCGTTCACGCTGCTCACCTTCGAACTCACCTTCCCGCGCGTCCACATCGCGGCCTACCAGAGCGCGTCGGCCAGCGCCCAGGTCACCCGCAACGCGCAACTGCTCGGCGAGGGCTGGCCGGACACCGTGCCGTCCTTCGTCTACCGGACGCCGGAGGTCGGCTACTCCGAGCCGGTCGTACCGTTCATCGACCTCACCGGCGCCATCACCATCGGCCCCTGGGGTCCGCCCGACCACAATCCGCTCGCGCCGATGTTCGACACCGTCTTCGACGGCGACCCGGCCGGCCGGACGATCGCGATCGGCGCGCGGTACGAGTACACCCTCGTCCCGTCCGACCAGCCGGTGTCGGCGCTGCTGCCGGTCGTCCAGTCGACCGTGGGAACGTACGGCTCGGCAACGGTCCCGACTCTCACGCAGGCACTCGTCGAGTGGAGCGAGCGCGAGCAGCCCGCGACGGAGGGCGGGGCCTGGGCCTTCCGGCTCAGCCTCTACTCCTCCGTCGACCCGTCACTTCAACGGCCCGTGCTGCAGCTCAAGCACCTGTCGTCCGAGCTCCGCGGCCGCTGAGTCCATGGCAGGCCACGTGCCAGGCTGAAATGGTGGCCCTGGATCAGGAGACCCGCTTCAGCTGCCATGCATTGTTGTTGAAGCTGGGGGTCGACGAGTAGACGCAGCTGCTGCTGTAGTACGAGTTGGTCTGGACCCAGCCCGCAGGCTGGTAAGTGGAGGCGCAGGCCTGGACCACGGTGCCGACGGGCAGTCCGGTGAGCTGCTTTATCTGCTTGATGTTCGGGCTGAAGCTCTGCGTGCCGCAGCTGATGCTGTAGCCCCAGCTGACGTCGACGTAGCCAGTCGGGGTGAGAACACTCGCGCAGGAAGTGGTGACGTCACCGGGGGCGGCGTGGGCGGGCGCGGCGGTCAGGGCGAACATCGCTGCGGCGCCGACGAGGGCCATACCAGTGGTGCGAAGGTGAGTCATCGGTCGTGGCTCCTTTTGATCGCGGACGGTCGGTTAGGCCTCGAAGGCATTCCTACGGGTTGACAATCGGATCCAGATAGGGACTTTCAAGCCTAAAGATCCACCAGCCGCCGGCTCCTACCGCTACGCCCTGTACCGGTAGCGGATCCGGCCGCGGGTGAGGTCGTAGGGGCTGAGTTCCACGAGCACCCGGTCGTACGGGAGGATCTTGATGTAGTTCTTCCGGATCTTCCCGCTGATGTGGGCGAGCACCGTGTGCCCGTTCTGGAGCTCCACCTTGAAGGTGGCATTGCGCAGGCACTCGATGACAGTGCCTTCGACTTCTACGCCCCCTGCTGCTTTTGTCACGTTCTCTCACTTCTCGTTCTGTGACGGTGTATTTGGTAGGACTCGTTCACCTCGGGCCGGACGGCGATCAGCCCGATCCGTGGCTGCCGGGTCAGCGGCGACACCCGGACCAGTCCCGCGTACTCGTCGAAGTGCCGCGCCACCGCGTACTTCGACGGGTCGAGGACGGTGGTCCCCGCTGGGCGGATGATGCGGTCCAGGGCACGCAGCGGGCCCTCCTCCGCCTCACCAAAGGGCACGATCGTCACGCCTGCCGGGGCCGCACCGATCCGAGCCCGTCGCGTCTGCGGTGCGGTCGAAGGCCGCGCCGTGCCACGCGTCGATGCTGATGAAGAGCCGCCCGTCGGGTCGTCGCGACGCGTCGCCGCGGCCGACCGTCCGGTCGTCCTCCACGGCGTGCCACTGCGGGAATGCACAAAGTTCACAGATGTTGCCTCTCAGGAGTGCCTTGTCCGAGGCGCTCCCGGCGACACCTGCGTCAATCGCCCACCGTGCCGAAAAGGGGGAGCACCCACACGGATACAGCCTTCATGGGGCTCACCTCCTCGCGTTGTCTCACGGCTGCCCAGACGGTACCAACGGAGGCCGGCCGGCCCAACCCATTTGAATCCGGCCGGGGATCATCGATCGTGGGATGATCACAAACGGCTTCAAGGGGGGTCTGTGGATCTCGGCTCAGTGATCGTCGCTGTGGCAGGTGTGGCCGGCACGCTGGGTGGATCGTTTCTCACCCAACGAGCCGCCGAACGGGCAAAACGTCGGGAGATAGAGCTGAT
Source organism: Streptomyces sp. NPDC002676 (assembly GCF_053592455.1). Lineage (NCBI taxonomy): Bacteria > Bacillati > Actinomycetota > Actinomycetes > Kitasatosporales > Streptomycetaceae > Streptomyces > Streptomyces sp. NPDC002676. The sequence continues at coordinate 265,833 of NZ_JBSFVT010000002.1, forward strand.
CCGCGACCACGACGAGGCTCGCGAGAACCTGCTCCTCCGACGCACCTGCTACGTGGAACTCAACCGGGACGCCCGTCAGTTCACCACAGCGCTCAACCACCATCTGCATGTCATGAGGGAACGCAGCATCGAGGAAGCCGACAAGAGCGCACTCGATGAAGCAAAGAGGATCCATCGCGATCGGTACTCCGAAGCACAGATGATCGCCCCCGGCGAGGTACTCGCCCGTGCCAGTGCGGTCAATCAAGCCCTGAACAAGGTCTACGGCCAGGTCAAGCGCCTCGAACGCGGAGAGCACGCGCCCGGGGAGACACCGACCACTGCGGCCCAGGCCCAGGCGGAGATCTGGGACATGCTCCGGGCCATGAGGAGCGCTATGCGCCATGACCTTGGAGTGCACTCACAGAGTGACGATGAGACCACGCTTCTACCCGCGCGGTTCCCACCGGACTCGGCGTCTGCACATACCAGGGCAAACAGGCCATGAGTATCAATTTTCACCCGAAGTTGGTGCTCTGGGCCTAATGCCCGTCGTGCGGTCGACTCCTAGCGTCGTCTTCAGGGACGCGCGATCAGACGCGATCCGATCTCCGCAGCCCGGAAGGAACGCAGCACATGAACGCGACACACGGCATGGCGGAAGGCATCGGCGAGGGCGTCCTGGGCGCTGTGGGCCCGAACGGGAACGGGCAGGTGGTGCAGCCGCCGGTGCTGGGCGGTCCCGAGCACTCCGACTACTACCTGCTGGGGGATCTCCTCACGGACGAGCAGCAGCGGCTCCGGCACGAGGTGCGGGACTTCATGGACCGGGAGGTCATTCCGGTGATCAACCCGTACTGGGAGCGTGCCGAGTTCCCGCACGAGCTGGTGCCCAAGCTGGCGGAGCTGGGTATCGCGGGCTTCCAGATTCCGGGCTACGGCTGCCCGGGGATGAGCAATGTGACGGCCGGGATCGTGATCCTGGAGCTGGCCCGCGGCGACCTGAGCATGTCCACGTTCATGGGGGTCCACTCGGCCCTGGCCATGACCTCCATCGCCCTGCTGGGCTCGGAGGAACAGAAGCAGCGGCTCCTGCCCCCGATGGCGCGGATGGAGAAGATCGGCGCCTTCGGCCTGACCGAGCCCGCGCACGGCACCGACGTGGTCAAGCTCCAGACGGAAGCCCGCCGGGACGGTGACTCCTACGTGCTGAACGGGTACAAGCGGTGGATCGGCAACGCCACCTTCGCCGACCACGTCATCATCTGGGCCCGCGGGGACGACGGGCACGTGGGCGGTTACATCGTCGAGAAGGGCACGCCCGGGTTCGACGCCCAGGCCATCGGGGGCAAGACGGCGCTGCGCTGCGTGCAGAACGCCCAGATCTCCATGAAGGACGTCCGGGTTCCGGCCGAGAACAAGCTGGCCGGCGGCAAGACCTTCCGGGACACCGAGGAGGTCCTGCTGGCCTCGCGGTACTGCGTGGCCTGGGAGTCGATCGGCGCGGCCGTCGCGGGCTACGAGACCGCCCTGGCGTACGCCAAGGAGCGCAAGCAGTTCGGTATGCCGCTGGCCGCCTTCCAGCTCATCCAGTACCGGCTGGCACGGATGCTGGCGGACATCACCGACATGGTGTGCATGCAGTTCCGGCTCGCTCAGCTGATGGACGAGGGCAAGTACTCGATGCCGCGGGTGGCCCTGGCCAAGATGCACTACACCGAACGGGCTCGGGCCATCCTCTCCGACGCCCGCGACATGCTCGGCGGCAACGGGATCATCCTCGACTACCACGTGGCCCGGCACCTGTGCGACATCGAGGCCATCGACACCTACGAGGGCACCGACACGGTTCAAGCGCTGATCGTCGGCCGTGACATCACCGGATACAACGCCTTCGCACCCGCGGCGCCGGCGCCGGCCCACTGACTCGCCCGGCCGTCGCACCGGCGCTCCGGCCCGCCGGGGGTGGCCGGCGGCGTCGCGCGCGAGCCGTGCCGAGAAAGGATCCGTCATGGCGGACACACCTCTGCTGGAGGGACTCCACGTCGTGGATATCGCCAGCTTCATCGCCGGTCCCGCCGCGGCCACGATGCTCGGCGACTTCGGCGCCGATGTCGTCAAGGTGGAACCACCCCACACCGGCGACGCCTATCGCGCGCTCAGCCGCGTCCCTCCCAACCCCCGCGTCGACGGGGTCAACTACCCCTGGCAGCTGGACAACCGCAACAAGCGCAGCATCGCCCTCAACCTCAAGTCGCCCGGCGCCAGACCCGTACTGGAGCGGTTGGTGAAGTGGGCCGACGTGCTGGTCACCAACTTCCCGCCCCGCACCCGGGCCAAGCTGGGCCTGGACTACGACGACCTGGCCCCCCTCAACCCCCGGCTCGTCTACGCCGACGTCACCGGCTTCGGCGAGGAGGGCCCGGACGCCCACCTGCCCGGCTTCGACGTGACCGCGTACTGGGCGCGCAGCGGCCTGATGGACTACACGCGCCAGCGCGACGGGGCACCCGCGATGCCGGTGTTCGGATCGGGCGACCACCCGACGGCCGTCTCCCTGTACGCCGGCATCATGACCGCGCTGTACCGGCGGGAGAAGACCGGCGAGGGCGCCCGTGTCACGGCGTCGCTGATCGCCGAGGGCGCCTGGGCGGCCGGCATGTGGCTCCAGGCCGCGCTCGTCGGCGGCAAGGCCCCCCGGCCCGTCGACCGGACCGACCCGCCGAACGCGCTCGCCAGCGCCTACCGCACGGCGGACGACCGCTGGCTGCTGCTGGCCTTCGCCAATGAGGACAAACAGGTTCCCCTGTTCCTCCAGGCCATCGGTCACCCCGAGGCGGCGCAGAACCCGGACTACGCCGACACCCCGAGCCGCCGCGCCCACTCGGCCGAGATCGCCGCCCTGCTCGACAAGAACTTCGCGACCCGGACCCTCGCCGAATGGCGCGAGCTGCTCGACGCCGCCGGCCTCACCTACGGAGTCGCCCAGACGATCGAGGAGTTCGCCCGCGATCCCCAGCTCACGGCCAACCGCATCCTCGTCCCCATCGAGGACGGCAGCCCCGAACCGCGCCTGACCGTCGACAGTCCCGTACGACTGGACCAGGAGCGGAAGGTCCCGCCGCGCCCCGCCCCCGACCTGGGCGAACACACCGACGCGGTGCTCCACGACCTCGGCTACGACGACGCCGCTGTCGCCGAGCTGCGTGGTTCGGAGGTGGTCGGCTGAGGGCGCGGGTCGGAAGGGAACGACACGGGGGGCACGGGGAAGGAAGAAGGGAACCGGCATCATGACCGAGGTTTCGGGCACCCCCGCGGTGCGCACCGAGCAGCGAGGCGGCGTCTTCGTGATCACCATCGACCGGCCGGTGGCCCGCAACGCCATCGACGGCGCCACCGCGCGGGCGCTGGCCGCCGCCATCGACGAACTCGAGTCACGCGACGAACTTCTGGTCGGCATCCTCACCGGAGCCGGCGGCGTCTTCAGCGCCGGCATGGACCTCAAGGCCTTCGCGCGAGGAGACACCCCTGTCGTAGAAGGACGGGGCTTCGCGGGCATCACCCGCATCGACATCAAGACCCCGCTCATCGCCGCCGTCGAGGGCTACGCGCTGGGCGGCGGCACCGAGATGGCCCTCGCCTGCGACATGATCGTCGCCGCCCGGGACGCCATCTTCGGCCAGACCGAGGTCCACTACGGCATCGTGCCCCCCGAAGGCGGCATGGTGCGCCTGCCCGAGCGCATCCCCCGCAACATCGCCCTGGAACTCCTGCTCACCGGCGACCCGCTGCCCGCCCCGCGCGCGGAGCAGCTCGGCCTCGTCAACCACCTCACCGAGCCGGGCGCGGCACTCACCCAGGCCATCGAGCTCGCCAACCGCGTCGCGCACAACGCCCCGCTGGCCATCGCCGCCGTCAAACGCGTGGTCAACGAGCGGACAGCCTTCCGCGACCAGGACGCCCTGCGCGAGCAGGACCAGTTCGTCGAACCCGTGCTCGCCTCCCTGGACGCGAGGGAAGGCGCCCTCGCCTTCGCGCAGAAACGCCCACCCCACTGGCAGGGCCGCTGACGTATGCCCCATGTCCGGCGGACCCCAACTCGACGATGCCACCGCGCGGGACGCGGCGCAGTCATGACGAATGAGTTATTCGGGCTGGGGGTTCTTCCTGAGCAGCACCGAGCCCAAGTGCTCGACGGCGAGCAACGCGACGTCCAGATCGGTGCGCCGTTCCTGGACCGTGTGTCCCATGGTCTCCTCGGCCTTGCGGATGCGGTACTGCACCGTGTTCCTGTGCAGAATCTGCCTGCTTGCGGCGGCGGTGTAACTGCAGCCAGTATCGAGGAAGACCCGCAACGTCTCCCGCAACCGTGCGGAAGGCTCGTCGTCGTCGGCCAACGGCCCGAGTACGCTCCACACCCACATGCGCAGGTCGTCGATGTCCGCACTCATCATGGCGATCGGAGCGACCCGAGCATAGGTCGTGCAGCGGCAGTCGGCCATCGCGGCAAGCTCCTGTATGCGCAGGGCCTGACGGTGCGTACGGCGGAATCCCTCGATGCCCGGCTCCACGCTCCCGGCGCCGACCCGCACGGAAGGATCGGCGTCCTCGACCGCACTCGACAGCCGTGTCCAGGAAACGCAGCCGCGTGAGCCCAACGGCAGCCAGGCCCAGGCCGCAGTTCCGCCCTGCGGGACGAACAGCGGCCTGGCGGGGCAGTGGAGCTTCCGCGCGAGGTCGCTGGTGAACCGGTCGAGGCGGGCCACTTCGGCACTGTCGTGTGCGGACGCGGGCAGCCAGGCCACCAGCCCCAGGTGGTGCTGGCGCAGCCGGTAGCCGAGGGCCGACTCGGCCTGATCGAGGTCGACTTCCCGCTCGGCGAGTATGTCGCGCACGCGTGCTGTCGTCCGCCCGGCGCACTCGTACGGCAGCCAGAGGTCCCGTTCCCGTTGGTGGACCTCGACGACCTGCTCGGTGATCCGGTCGATGTAGTCGAAGCTCAGCGCCAGCATGCGCGAGGTGGTCGCGGCGGAGGTCTCCTCGTCGCCGCACTGGCGATGAAGTTCCTCGAAACACGCCTGCAGGAACAGCCGGTGCCCGATTCTGTAGGCCCTGATCAGCGCATGGACGGGAGTATCGCGCTGGGCCAGTCTCCTGGCGTATTCGTGGGCCGCCGCAGGTGCTTCGACGGTGTCCAGCGGCAGGTCGTACTCGAAGACGTCCAGCAGTGTCGCGACATTCGCTGTCATGCTGGCCTGCAGGAGCCCGACGACGCTGCCGTCGCCCCTGAGCGGCCCGATTTCGGACATCAGATGTTCCCGGATGCCGCAGCCGATGTCGGACAGGCGCGACCTCATGTTCGCCGCGACCACGGACAGCAGCTTCTCGGTCTCGGGAATGGCCCCTGCCATGTCTGTGAGCCCGTCTCACCGACCGCGTCACCCGGTCTCGTCGGGCATCACCGCGTTGTTGATGTAGTCCGGTTCGAACGTCGGCGGCAGCATCCCGACCGCTACACCCTGCGTGCTCATGTCGGTTTCCCTTCGACTGCGATGGCGGATTCCGCAGAAAAGGCGTGGGCAAGCCATGAGCTTCTTTCAGGGGACCACACGCCATCGGGAAGCGCAGCTCGGAACTGCGAACCCCCTCACTGGCTCCCCGGCTCTGCCGGTGGCACGATCTCCCGCTTGAGGATCTTTCCCGTGGGTCCCTTGGGCAGCGCGTCCGCGATCCACACCTTGCGCGGATACATGTAGGCGGCGACCCGGCTCTTGACGTATTCGCGCAGCTCCTCGGCGCTTGTTCGGGTGCCCGGCTTGAGAACGACCGCCGCCCCGACCTCCTCACCGAGGTCGGGGTCGGGCAGGCCGATGACCGCGGCCTCGGCGACCGCCGGATGCTCGTACAGCACATTTTCGATTTCGCGGGGGTACACGTTGTTTCCACCGCGGATGATCATGTCCTTCGACCGTCCGACGATCCAGAAGTATCCGTCCTTGTCGACCCGGCCGAGGTCCCCCGTGTGGAACCAGCCGTCCCGGATGGCGGCGGCGGTCTCCCCGGGGCGCTGCCAGTACCCCTTCATCACGTTGTGCCCGCGGATCGCGATCTCGCCGACTTCCCCCTGCGGCACGTCCTTCCCGTCGTCGACCACCCGCATCTCGACGCCCCGGATCGGGGTGCCGACCGAACCGGGCCGTGGTCCGGCCTGCAGGGTGTTGAACGAGGTGACGGGCGACGTCTCCGACAGTCCGTATCCTTCGAGCACGACGCAGTGGAACGCGTCCTGGAATTCGTGCAGCACCTGGACCGGCATCGCCGCGCCGCCGGACAGGGACAGCCGCAGCCGGGACACGTCGTAGGCGTTGTGGTCGGGCTGCCCCAGCAGCCTGCTGAAGATCGTCGGCACTCCGGCGAAGACGGTCACGCCGTGACCGGCGAGCATCGCCAGTGTCTTTTCGGCGTCGAAACGCGGCAGCAACGTGACGCATGCGCCGGAGGCGATGGTGGCGTTGAGGGCGCAGGTCTGTCCGAAGGCGTGGAACAGCGGCAGCCCACCGAAGATCACATCGTCTGGAGTGAGCTGGAGCAGCTCGTTGGCCACGAGGTCGCAGTTGCGGGTGAGGTTGGCGTGGGTCAGTTCGGCGCCCTTCGGCTCACCTGTGGTTCCCGAGGTGTAGAGCACCACGGCGGTGTCGTCCTCGTGCCGGTCGGCCACGTCGTCGGCGGACGGTCCGGGTGCAGGGAGCTCGTCGAATCCGCCGGCGTCGACGATGACCGCCTCGGCACCGGTCTGCTGGGCGCCGGCCCGCGCCTCGTCGGCGAATTCGTGCCAGGCGAACAACAGCCGGGCCTGTGAGTCGCCGAGGTAGTAGGCGACCTCCCGGGACTTCAGCAGAGGATTCATGGGAACGACGATGCCTCCGGCCCGGAGCACTCCGAAGTAGGCGACCGCGAACTCCGGGACGTCCGGCAGCATGATCCCGACTCGGTCTCCCGGTCTCACGCCGCGCTCACGCAGCAGTTCGGCCATACGGGCGCTTCGCTGGTCGAGCGTCCTGTACGTGACGAAGTCGTCCCCGAGCCGCAGCGCGGCGCGGTCCGGGTGAGACCGGGCGCTGTTCACCACATGCGATGCGAGGTTCATGCAGGATCCACTCCTCAGCGCCCTGGGCCTTCGGCCATGCAGCCCCAGAGGGATAGGGAGAGCTCTCCTCAGGGCGACGCTACGCCGCGGTACCGGCGTCACGCCACCGCACAGCGATACCGGCGAGACCTGGTCGCCTGCTGCCGCGTGTGGATAATGCCTCCCGTGACTACAGACATGGCCCACCCGAGATGGTGGTCCGCGCTTCGAGGCTTCGCTCTCTTCTTCGTTGCCGGGGCGCTCGGCTCCCTCGTCTACGGGGCGATGACGCATCGTCCTGGTGGGATGCCATTGGGCGGGTTGCTGCTCGGGGCGACCGTGTGCGCAATGCTCAGCGCCCTGTCGCCGGGCCGGCGTCGACGCTGAGTTGCCTTGTCTCCTGCGGCCCGGAGACCTCGGCTTCACCGAGGCGGTCGCCCAGCGATCGGAACAGGGTCAGCGCCTGCTCGGTCAGGTCGACCGCCGCCTGATGGTCACCGGTCGGGCGCCGCACCCGTCCCAGGTCCCGCAGAGTTCCCCGTCATGCGCCGGACCCGGCCCAGATCACGCAACGTGTTGGCTTCGCCGAGGCGTTCCCCGAGGGACCGGTAGAGGACCAGCGACTGCTCCGCCTGGTCGATCGCCGCGGGATAGTCCCCCGTCACGCGCCGCATCCAGCCCAGACCCCGCAGGGCGTTGGCCTCTCCCAGACGGTCGCCGAGGAGGCGTGCGGCCTCGATGCCGGTCCTGAGCAGGGAGATGCCCTGATGCCAAGGGCCTTTCAGGCGAAGGAAGATGTTCATGGCGACGGCGAAGCGGACGACGTCCGAGTGCCGTGCGTGCGCCGTGGCGTACTGGGTGCAGGCGAGGAAGTTCTGGTCTGGTGGAGGTCCCGTCCGGCCATGTACACGCGGGACTGGCCGTGGGCATTCCCCTCCATGTGCCTCCAGGTCGGATCCGACGTCGCCGGCCCGGTCCGGACGTCGGCTCCGCCACCACTCCACCACCGCGGCCCGGGCCTGCTGTCAGCCGTCCGTTGCCATCGCGCTCACAAGGGCGCTTCCTGCTGCCAGGGTGATCGGATCCATCCCGCTCCCGCCTCGAAAAGGCACCGCCGTAAGGACGGTAACCGCGGGAAGCCTCGAACTATGAGCCCTTTGCGCAAGATCATGTGGGACCCGGCCAACGGCATGCCGGTCTGCGGAAAGGTGAGGGAATGTCGGAGCGCAACGGGTGGCCATACAGGCTGTAGCGCTCTCCCTCGGCTCGCACCCGCGGCACCCGTTCACTCGAGCTCGCGCATCCGGCGGATCGGGCTCGCGAGGAGGATCGCCGGGCTGACCGTGGAGAGTACGGCCATGAGTGCGAAGGAGGCGCGGGTTCCCCACAGGGCGGCGACACCTCCCGCGGCCAGCGCGCCGAAGGGGACCGCGCCCCAGGAGATGAAGCGGACCGTCGCCATCACGCGCGGGAGCAGTTCCGGGGGTGTGGCGGTCTGCCGGTAGGTGCGGGTGACGATGCTCGTCACCACCACGGCCGCGGCGAAACCGGCGTACCCGAGGGCGAACAGGCCGAGTGCCATGGAGTGACCGGCCAGCGGCATCAGGGCCGCGAAGCACGGGGAGACCACCGCGGCCCAGCGCAGTGCCCGGCCGCTGCCCAGGCGTGCGACGATCCGGGGCGTCAGCGCCGCACCGACCAGGGTGCCGACGCCCTCGGCCGCGATGAGTATCCCGACCAGGGCGGGCGGCGCGTCGAGGGTGCGGACCAGGAAGACCGGGGTGAGCGCCATCATGCCGCCGATGACGAAGTTGACGGCGGTCGCGTCCGCCGTACAGGGGCCGATGACGGGGTGGCGGGTGACGTACCGCCAGCCCTCGCGGATCATCTCGCCCATGCCGCGGCGCGGGCCCTCCTGGGCGGGGTGCGCAACCTGCGGCAGGCTGCCCATGAGTGCGGCCGAGACGAGGTAGCTCACCGCGTCGACCACGATCGACGTCGCCGCGCCGAGCAGTTGGACCAGCACGCCGCCGAGGGACGGGCCACCGAGTTGGGTCGCCGCCCTGGTCCCCGAGGTGAGGCTGTTCCGGGCGGTGAGCTCCTCCTTGCTGACGATGGAGGGCAGGAAGGTCGAGTTGCCGACGTCGAAGACTACGGAGGCCAACCCGACCACCAGGGCCACGACGATCAGCTGAGCCAGGCCCAGGACGCCGAGCGCGGCGGCCACCGGCACCGAGGCCACCGCAGCGGCCCGGACCAGATCCATCGCCACCTGCGTCCCGCGCAACGGCAGGCGATGCACGAGGACTCCGGCCGGGAGGCCGACCAGGAGCCAGGCAGCGAAGGAGGCGGCCGTGATCAGGCTGGCCTCGAACGCCGAGGCGTGCAGCACCAGTACAGCGAGCAACGGCAGGGCCACCCCCGTCACGGCGTCGCCGATCCCGCTCACCGTGGACGCACCCCAGTACCGCCAGAACGCCGCCGCGCGCGACGCGCTGTCCGGCTGCTTCTCCTTCTCTCCCCGCCCGTGCACCGCCGTCGTCATGCCCGCCCCCTGCGACCGTCGAGTGAGTCTCTTTAGGGAACTGACTATACTCATGGATCATGCGATACACAGAGCTCGGCGACCCGGACTGCGCGATCGCGCAGTCGCTGACGGTGGTCGGTGACCCGTGGACGCTGCTGCTCATCCGCGATGTCGCGGGCGGCACGCACCAGTTCGACGCGCTCCGGGACGGACTCGGCATCAGTCGCAAGGTACTGACAGAGCGTCTGAAAGCCCTTGTCGCGGACGGGGTACTGGAGAAGCGTCTCTACAGCCCACGCCCTCCCCGGTACGAGTACCACCTGACGCCGGCCGGGCGCGGCCTGCTACCGGTCCTCGTCGCCCTCCAGGACTGGGGCGCCCGCCATGTCATGGGCGACGGCATCCTCTCGGCCACCAGCGCGACCGACTCCGCCGAGACCCGACGCGTGCACGCCCTGGTGGGGCGTCGGCTCCCCGAGCTCGAACTCGCCGGCCCGGAAGGCGTGCCGGTCGACCCGGTCTCCACGGACCGGGCCTGGACGGTCCTCTACTGCTTCCCCGGTGCCTACGCACCCGGCGGGCACGACTACCCGCCCGGCTGGGGCCAGATCCCGGGCGCCCGCGGCTGCACGCTGGAGTCGTGCACCTATCGCGACCGGATGGCGGCCTTCGCCGAGCGCGACGTGGCGGTGCTCGGAGTCAGCACGCAGCGCCCCGACCAGCTCGCCGCTTTCGCGGAGCACGAGCGGATCGCCTTCCCGCTCCTGTCCGACGCCGACCTCCAGCTGGCCGCAGCGCTGCGGCTGCCCACCTTCCGCGCAGCGGGCGTGGACCGGCTCAAGCGGCTCACCCTCGTCCTCGACTCCTCCCGCACGGTGCGCGGCGTGCTGTACCCGCTCGACGACCCGGCGGGTTCCGTCGACGACGCCCTGGCGCTCGTCGACTCGCTGACCGGGGCGTGACAGCTCAGCGCGCCGAGACGCGGAAGCAGGGGGCGGGGTCGGGAAGAGCCCGGTCCTGCTCGGCCCCCAGCGCCGTCCTGGCCGGCGCCCTCGTCCTCGCCGCGGTCGTGCCTGACGTGAGGGAAGGCGGGATCGGTGTGAGACTGGGCAAGAAAGGGGTGATCACTGTGTCGGACCCTCCGCATGCGTCGCCCGGTCCCGACACCGCCGTCGATGAATATCTGCTGGAAGAGCTGATCATCGAGGCGCAGACGGACCTGCCCTTCGAGCTGCCCGTCCTGGCGAACCGGTGCCCGGCCAGCAGAGTTTCGAGGTGCAGGGATCGGATGTGACGCAGGTACGGCTGACGGTGACCGCCGCCTACGGCACCCGGCCGGACCGCAGGGTGGCCATCGCCGAGGTGGAGTTCTTCGGACGCCAGTGACGCACCGTCCGCGCGCCGCAGTCACCACGGGCGGACAAGGACGGTGCCGACCTTGCCGGGCCGTACGGCGTGTTGGACGGCGTCGGCCAGTTCGTCCAGGCCGTATGCGGCAGCCACCTCGATCTGGTCCTTGAGAGCGTGTTTCTACTCCAGCAGCTTTCACCTGGTGCAGTAGCTTGCCAACGCCCCCTAAGGAATGCCCAGTTGCCGTAGAGCAGAACAACCGAAGGATCGCCCATGCCCCGCGAAGCGCCGTACCTCGCAGTAGCCGACGTGCTACGTGAACGGATTCTCGCGGGAGAGTGGGAGATCGGGGAGCGCCTGCCGTCCCGGGCACGGCTCGCCGTGGAGTACGGGGTCGGACGCAACGTCATGCAGAGGGCCATGGACCGTTTGATCATCGATGGTCTCCTCGAAGGACGCGCCGGCTCGGGCACGTACGTCCGCATCCCGCGCGAACGCCTGCGGCTGATCCGCTCGCGACACCGCGAACGCGGAATAGGCTCTCCCCCCTGCTCCGGCATGAGGGAGCGGGGCAGGGCCGACGCCTGGGACTCACACAGCCAGGTGCGCGTTCCCGCCCCCGAGGCGATCGCCGAGAGGCTCGCCATCAGTCCCGGGGACCTCTGCGTCAATACGCACTACGAGTTCCTCGCCGAGGGGCAACCCGTTCAGCTTTCCGAATCCTGGGAGCCGATGGCCATCACGGATGGCACGCCGATCGTGCTGCCCGAGATGGGCCCCCTGGCAGGAAAGGGGGTGGTCGAGCGCATGCGCTCTATCGGCGTGGTCGTCTCGACTGTGGTCGAGGTGCCGCGTCCGGCTCGTGCCACCCAGGCGCAGGCGAACCTCCTGGGGATCAGCGTGGGGGACCTCGTGCTCCAGATCGAGCGCACCATCTACGACACGGACAGACGTCCGGTAGAAACGGCCGACATGGTCATTCCGGATGTGCGCCGGGAAGTGGTCTACGAGTTCGGAGTCGACCGCCCTTAACCGCTGAAGCCATTAGAGCGACATCTCAGAATCGACAGCAGGGTATTCGCATGCCAAAAACCTCCCGGCTCGGCCTCTTACGCGATCCGGACTTCGGGCGATTGTCTGCCGCCACCGCACTGGGTCAACTGGGCGACCGCATCATCTTTTTGGCGTTGCCTTTGGTTGCCATCGCAGCGTTGAATGCCGATGAGTTCCAGGTCGGACTGCTTGCCGCGATGACTACGGCAGGCTCGCTCCTGGTCGGGCTGCCGGCAGGCGCGTGGGTGGACCGCATGGGCAAGCGATCGGTGATGATCAGCACCGATCTCCTCCGCGCGCTGGTCCTCTCGACGATACCGGTGGCATGGTGGGCCGGCCTCCTCACCATCTGGTGGCTCTACGCGGTCGCCCTGGTTCATGGAGTGTTGACCGTTTTCTTCGATGTCGCGTACGTCAGCTATATCCCGCACTTGGTGGGACGCAGCAATCTCGTGGAAGGCAACTCAAGACTGTCGGCCATACGCTCGGTGACCAGCATCAGCGGGCCGACAGTGGCAGGGCCGCTGGTCGGCCTGGTGGGCGCCCCTGCAACGCTTTTGGCGAGTTCGGCCGGGATGGCCATGTCGGGGCTGCTCGCGATCACCATCCGGAAGCGCGAACAGAGACCAGAGCCGAGCGAGCACCCTCAACTGGGTCGCGAGATCAGGGAGGGATTGAAGTTCGTTCTGAAGCATCCCGTCCTGCGTGCAATCATGTTCGGGGACGCGGTTTTCAACCTCTTCCTGGTCATGTATCAAAGCATGTTGCTGGTCTTTTTGGAGCGGAAGACAGATCTCCAGCCCTTCGGCGTTGGCCTCATTCTGTCGGAAATGGGTTGCGGCGCCTTGCTCGGGGCACTGATGGCAACCACGATCTCAAAGCGCATCGGTCATGGTCCGGTCATCTGGATCGCGTCAGTGGTGACCTGTCCATTGACCGTCCTCATGCCGTTGGCGCGGCCAGGTTGGAGCGTGTATGCGGCTGCGATCGGACTCGCAGCTCTTTCGCTGGGCGGAGTCGTCCGTGTCGTCGCTCAATCAAGCTTCCAGCAGGCCCTGACGCCGGATCGGCTTCTGGGCCGGATGAGCGCAACGGCTCGATTCGTGTCCTGGGGCGGCATTCCCCTCGGTGGGCTCTTGGGTGGAGCCTCGGGCTCAGTGTTCGGAGCGACAGGCACCTTGTGGATCGGCGCAGCCGGTATGACGCTGAGTGCCCTCCCCACCCTCTTGTCGCCGCTTCGAACAATGCAGTACCCCGGATAACCCCCAAAGGGCCCCAAGCGACACGGCGTCGCGGAAACGCCAGGGCCCGGGCGACGGCCGAGGGGATCCTCGTCGTCGTCCGGGCCGGCTTCCGCGGATCAGGCGGTGCGTCGGTGCGTCAGCTGACGCTGACCGCGCTCCAGGCCGCAGCCACAGTGGCGTACTCGGGGCTGGTGGCGCCGTAGAGGTCCTTCGCCGCGTTCAGAGTCGCCGTGCGGGCGCCCTTGTAGTCCGTGGTGGAGGTCATGTAGACGGTCAGCGCCCGGTACCAGATGGCGGAGGCCTTCTGGTTGCCGATGCCGGTGACGGTGGAGCCGTTGCAGGTGGGGCTGTTGTAGGAGACGCCGTTGATGGTCTTGGCGCCGCTGCCCTCGCTCGCGAGGTAGAACCAGTGGTTACCGACACCCGAGGAGTAGTGCACGTCGAGGCGGCCGACCGACTTCGACCAGCAGTCGGCGGAGCGGCCGTCCAGGGACGGCTTGTCGAAGCGGCGCAGCCACGGCGGGGTGGACTGGTCGCTGAAGAGGTAGTCGGGGGTGTCGACCGGGTTGTTGGCGTACCACTCGACCATGGTGCCGAGGATGTCGCTGGTGGCCTCGTTCAGGCCGCCGGACTCACCGCTGTAGCGCAGGTTGGCGGTGGCCGAGGTGACGCCGTGGGTCATCTCGTGACCCATGGTGTCGAGGTCGACCTGCTCGGGGTCGGTGGTGCCGTTGCCGTCGCCGGTCATCATGCAGAAGCAGGCGTCCGACCACTGGGCGTTGTCCCAGTTGGTGCCGACGTGGACGAAGACGGTGGCGCCGCGGCCGTCGTTCTTGATGCCGTTGCGGCCGAAGGTGTTCTTGTAGTAGTCGAACGTCTCCGCGGTGTTGGCGTGTGCGTCGACGGCGGCGGTGGCGCGATCGGTGGAGAACTTCTTGCCGTCGCCCCAGATGTTGTCGGCGTCGGTGAACAGGGTGCCGGAGGTGCTTTTCAGGGACGAGGACGAGATGTTGTGCGCGTCCTTGGTGATGTGGCCGCGCACCGGGTCGATCAGGGCGAAGGTGCCGTCGGCCTGCTGGGTGGTGTCGATGCTGACGTCACCGGTGTACTCGGAGTGGCCGGTGCCGGTCGCCTCGTGCTCGGCGTCGTAGTTCTCGATCGCCGCGCCGGTGGTGGCGTCGGTGACGAAGACCTCGCCGTGCGGCTGGCCCTTGTCGCCCAGGCCCTCCACGGTGGTGCGCCAGGCCAGGCGGGGGGTGCCGTCGGCGGCCCACACGATCAGCTGGGGAGTGGACTTGGCGTTGCGCACCAACCCGTGCGAGCGCTTCAGAGCGCCGGCCGCGGCGCCTCTGGCGTTGACGGCAGGAGTGACGGACTTGAGCGCCACCTTGTGGGCCTTGGCACGGCTGGATCCCTTGAGCGAGCCGTCGGCCTTCTGATGGACGACGAAGTCGCCGCCGACGACCGGGAGACCGTGGTAGGTCCGCTCGAAGCGGACGTGCTGGGTGCCGTCGGCGTCGATCACGACGTCCTTCACGTGGAGCGCCTGGCCCGCACCGAAACCGAAGGTTTCGGCGTGCCGGGTCACGTTCGCCTTGGCCTGGGATATCGCCGTGTCACGGACGGAGGTTCCGTGCTGTACGGCAGCGGTCTGCGAGTGCGCAGGTATGGCCATCGCACCCGTGGTGATGACTCCGGCTGCGACCATCGCGGAAAGGGCAAGAAGGGGACGGGGCATGACGGGGTGATCCTTCGCTCGTCGTGGGGTGACGACGTCCTTGGACGTTGACGCGAAGTGTTCACCAGGTGGCATGTTCCTGACGTGATCCCATCTGGGATATAACTGCGGAGCTATAGGGCACGCAGAACCGTGGCCCCGCCGGTCACTTGCCCTCGCCGAGGGCGAACTCCTCGCCCCCGCCCTCCCACCAGGTCAGGTACTGCGGCCGCTGCCGCACCAGCGACAGATAAGCGGCCAGCAGACGCTCACCCGCCGCATCGGCGAGCTCTGGCGTAACCGATTCCGTGTTCCAGGCCAGCACGAGCCGTCGGTGGAACGGGACGTCCACGAGCGGCCGTTGCACGGTGCCCTGGGCGGGGACCTCGGCGGTCGGCCATACGCCGCAGACGGCGCGCCGGCCGGCGACCAGGACCTGCGCCACGGACAGGTCCGGCGTCACATGGGCGATGCGCGGAGTGAATCCCGCTGACTGACAGGTGAGATGAAGGTACGCGTGCACACCGCTCTCATCGGCTTCCGGCATGACCCACTCCTCCCCCGCCAGCTCATGGAGCCTCACCATCTCCTGGCGCGCCAGCGGGTGGTCCTCGGCGAGCAGGACGAAGACCGGCTCGCGGAGCAGTGTGCGCGTCGCCACCGACTCGCCGACCGGGAGGGGGAAGCCGGGGAACTCGCCGAACACCGCGATGTCGCATTTCGACTGGCTCAGCGACTTCACCAGGGTGTGCACGGAGCGGCGGGCATCTATGGAGAGGCGGCGTTCCGGGACGAGTTCGAAGAGGGCGGAGACCAGCAGGGACACCAGGGGGCCGGCGGTTCCGCCCGCCCGCAGCGGGGCGGCGGCCTGTCTGTCCGCCTCGGCCGCCGATCGCGCGTGCTCGCGCAGCCGGTCGAAGCCGACGACGAGGTCACGGGCGCAGCGCAGGACGTATTGTCCGTTCTCGTTCGGCTTGACCCCGTCGGCGCTGCGGATGAAGAGCGGGCCGCCCAGCTCGTGTTCGATTCGCTTCAATTGAGCGCTCGTTGCCGGCTGCGAGAGTTGCAGCCGTGCGGCGGCCCTGCGGATGCTGCCGGCCTCGGCGATGGTGAGCAGGATACGGAGGTGTCGGAACTCGAGGTGCATGAACACTCCCCGCTCAGCGCAGGGGACTCATGCACCCCCCGTGACCTGCAGAACCAGTTGCCGACGGCATGGTGATCAAGAATCCGACGGGTCCGTGGCGGCGGCAAGCACGGGAAGGTAACACCTACGTGCGAACGCTACGGCGTTTCGGTTCGCAGGCGCTGCAACCAACACTAAACAGTTCTGCGAATTGCGAAATTTTGCAATTGGTTAGATGCTGTCTTCGCTGTGCTCGCAGGTAGCCGCGCGCACAGCTTCTACGTGTCCCGCCCCCGAGGGGGCTCTGCGAGGGAAGCTGAGGGGTCGTGTCGGTTCCGCTGTACCAGGCGAAGGCGGAGTTCTTCCGGATGCTGGGGCACCCGGTGCGGATCCGGGTGCTGGAGCTGTTGCAGGACGGGCCGAAGCCGGTGCGGGATCTGCTGGCCGCCGTAGAGGTGGAGCCGTCCAGCCTGTCCCAGCAGCTGGCGGTGCTGCGCCGCTCGGGGATCGTCACGTCCACCCGTGAGGGCTCGACCGTCGTCTATGAACTGGCCGGTGGTGACGTCGCCGACCTGATGAGAGCCGCGCGACGGATCCTGACCGAGATGCTGACCGGGCGGAACGAGCTGCTGGCCGAGCTACGGGACGCCGAGGTCACCGCCCGATGAGCATGACCGCTGACCGGGCGTTTCGGAACCGGATGACCTCGCTGCTGCCCTCCCGCACGGATCTGGCGCAGATACGACGTGATCCGCGCCGGGACCTGCTCGCCGGGCTCACCGTGGCGATCGTGGCGCTGCCGCTCGCCCTCGGCTTCGGTGTCTCCTCCGGGCTCGGCGCCGAGGCGGGTCTGGCGACCGCGGTGGTCGCCGGCGCACTCGCCGCCGTGTTCGGAGGGTCGAATCTGCAGGTGTCGGGGCCGACCGGCGCGATGACGGTGGTCCTGGTGCCGATCGTCGCCCAGTACGGCGCGAGCGCCGTGCTCACGGTGGGGCTGATGGCCGGCGCCATGCTCGTCGTCCTCGCCGTGCTCAGGGCCGGGCGCTATATGCGGTACGTGCCGGCGCCCGTGATCGAGGGCTTCACGCTCGGCATCGCCGGGGTGATCGGGCTCCAGCAGGTGCCGAACGCCCTCGGCGTGCCCAAGCCGGAGGGCGACAAGGTGCTCGTCGTCGCCTGGCACGCGGTCGAGGAGTTCGTGAAGGCACCGCACTGGACCGCCGTCGCTCTCGCGGCCTGCGTGGTCGTGCTCATGCTGGCCGGTGCCCGGTGGCGGCCGACCGTGCCGTTCTCCATCGTCGCCGTGATCGCCGCCACGGTCGTAGCTCAGGTCGCCCACCTGGACGCGAAGCCGATCGGCGACCTGCCCTCTGGACTGCCCGCACCCTCCTTCTCCTTCCTCCAGCCCGGCTCGCTCGGCTCGCTGCTCGCCCCGGCGGTGGCGGTGGCCGCGTTGGCCGCGCTTGAGTCGCTGATGTCCGCAGCCGCCGCCGACGCGATGACGGTGGGACAACGGCACGACCCGGACCGGGAGCTGCTCGGCCAGGGCCTGGCCAACATCGCCGCCCCGCTGTTCGGCGGCGTCCCGGCCACCGGAGCCATCGCCCGAACCGCCGTCAACGTCCGCACGGGTGCGGGCTCCCGGCTGGCCGCCCTCACCCACGCCGCCGTCCTCGCGGTGATCGTCTTCGCGGCGGCTCCCCTGGTGTCGAAGATCCCGCTGGCGGCGCTCGCAGGCGTCCTGCTGGCCACCGCGATCCGCATGGTCGAGGTCGGCTCGCTGAAAGCGATGGCGAAGGCGACGCGGTCCGATGCGCTGATACTCGTCCTGACGGCAGCGGCGACGCTGGCGCTGGACCTGGTGTACGCGGTGATCATCGGCCTGGTCGTCGCCGGAGCCCTCGCGCTGCGGGCGGTGGCCAAACAGGCCCGTTTCGGCCAGGTGCCCCTCGACCAGGGTGACCACAGCGCCGAGGAGCACCAGCTGCTGGCCGAGCACATCGTCGCCTACCGCATCGACGGGCCGCTGTTCTTCGCCGCCGCGCACCGCTTCCTGCTGGAGCTGACCGAGGTCGCGGACGTCCGGGTGGTCATCCTGCGGATGTCGCGGGTCTCCACGGTGGACGCCACCGGCGCCCTCGTCCTGAAGGACGCGGTGGAGAAGCTGCACCGGCGCGGCATCCTCGTCCTGGCCTCCGGCATACGTCCTGGCCACCGGCAGGTCCTCGACTCCGTCGGTGCCCTCGGTCTGCTGCAACACGAGGGCCGGGAGTACGCCACCACGCCTGAGGCGATCCGCGCCGCACGCGGTCACCTGGAGACGACCGGAGTCCTGCCCGCCGCCCCGGCACAGAAGACGAGCCCGAAGAACGCCGACAACAGCGAGGAACGAGCCCGATGAACACGCCTGCCAGCACCCAGCGCATGGTCGAGGTCTCCGGCGCGGAGGCGCTGTGGCTGCTGGAAGCAGCGGAGCTGGGGCAGCTGGTGTTCATGCAGCGTGAGCTGGCCGTCGTACGGCCCGCCCGGCACGTGTGGGAGTACGGCCGGCTGGTCGTGCGCACCCCCGTGCAACCGGCCGCCATCCCGCTGAGCGCCACCTATCAGACCGACGAGATCAAGGCCGCGACCGGCACCGGCTGGACGGTGACCGCCTCCGGGCCGGTTGAACTGGTCACCGATCCCGACGAGGCCGCCCACTACCGGCGCACGCTGCCCGGCTGGACGCACGGCCCGCACGACACCCTCGTCCGCCTCCGCCCGCAGACGGTCACCGGTTTCCGCCTCGTCCGGGGGTCGGAGAGCCGATGACCACGCAACTGGAGGCGCTGCCGCACCGCCACGTCCTCACCCTGCCCGCCGTGCCGGCAGCCGTCCGCCTGGCCCGCGAGACCGCCGAGCAGGTCCTGGTGGAGTGGCGCATCGGGCTGCGGCACCCCACCGTGGATCCCGCCCTGCTGATCCTGAGCGAGCTGGTCACCAACAGCGTCAGGCACGCCGCTGTCCTCTCCCCGCAGCTCACCGTGTTCTACGCCGCGGGCAGGGACTGCCTGGCCCTGGGCGTCCACGACCGTCACCCTTATCAACCCCCGCTGTACGCGTCGGTCACCGGCACCCACACCGGCGGCCTGGGCACCGTGATGGAACTCGTCCACGGCTGTGGCGGGACCGCGGTCGTCCGGAGCGACGCCGACGGCAAAGGCAAGAGCGTCTGGATCACATTGCCTCTGTGACCCCCGGCCCACCCCGGCCCGCCCCACCCCGCCCACAGCAGCACAAGGAAGTTCCGCCCCCATGACCATCGACTGGCGCTACACCATCGAGGAAAACCTCGGCGTCCTCTCCGTCGCCGGCTATCTCGGCCCGGACGCGGTACGCCGCTTCACCGGCGCGATCGGCTGGGTCGTCGCCCGCGGCACCGGGCCGGTCGTCCTGGACCTGACCGAGCTGCGCGGCTGGTCCGCCGAGGGCCAGCTGGCCATCACCGAGACCGCACGCCGTCTCGCCGCTTCCGGGCGGAGCCTGGAGCTGGCCGCCATCCCCGCCGACGGCTCGCTGGTCCCGGCGGCCGACTGCCCGGACATCCCGGTGCACTGCGACCTGGCCGCCGCCCTCGCCGCGCACGGCCGAGGCCCCTCCGCCCCCGCGGACGGGCAGCAGGAGTGGCGCACCGACGGCTGGCCCGCCTGACCCCCGCGTTCGTATCAGCTCACTGAGAGAAAGACACTGGTCCCATGAGTGAAACTCTTCCCCCCTGCCCCGAGTGCTCCAGCGCGTACACCTACGAGATGGGTGCCCTTCTCGTCTGTCCCGAGTGCGGCCATGAGTGGTCGCCGTCCCACGCATCCGCCGAGTCGGGCGGGGAGAAGGTCGTCAAGGACTCGGTCGGCAACGTGCTCGCCGACGGCGACACCGTGACCGTGGTGAAGACCCTGAAGGTCAAGGGCAGCCCGACCGGCATCAAGGCAGGCACCAAGGTGCGCAATATCCGGCTCGTCGACGCCGTGGACGGCCACGACATCGACTGCAAGGTCGAAGGTTTTGGTGCCATGAAGCTGAAGTCCAGCGTGGTCAAGAAGGTCTGACCCAGCCCTCCGGTTCGGTTCTGCCCGTGCCGCACGCGAGGATGGGACGCATGTTCTTGACGAGTGGATGGATGCGATGCCGAGTGAACCGGCCGGTCAGACCGCGCCGTACCGGGGAAGGGGCGGCACGGTGAGTACGCCGCTGTACCAGCTGAAGGCCGAGTTCTTCAAGACGCTCGGCCACCCGGCCCGCATCCGCGTCCTGGAGCTGCTGAGCGAGCGCGAGCACGCGGTCGCCGAGATGCTGCCCGAGGTGGGCATCGAGCCCGCGCACCTGTCCCAGCAGCTGGCCGTACTGCGGCGGGCGAACCTCGTGCGCACCCGCAAGGAGGGATCGAACGTCTACTACTCCCTGGCCAGCCCCGAGGTCGCGGAACTGCTGCGCGTGGCACGCTCGATCCTCTCCGGCGTACTGGCAGGCCAGGCGGAACTGCTCGCCGACCTGCGGGCGGCCCAGCCGGAGGCGAAGCCGCCGGCGTAGTGACGGCCGGCGTCGCGCACGCCGGGGCGGCTGAGTGGGCGCACGCTCGGGTTCGCAGTGCCCACCTCCCTGGGAGACAGCAGCAGCCGTCGCGGGCCCTCCCTGCCGACGCGGGGAGGTGCCGCTGCGAGCCGTCCCAGCAGCCAGTCCCCCTTCACGCAGGGTTCCGGGTCGGGCTCACGAGCCCGAAGGGGCCTTGTAGAGCCGTACCGTGGAGGCGATCTTCCGTATGGTCGCGTCCGGTACCTCGTCGGGCACGTTCTTGGCGCCGAAGAACGACCAGGAGACCAGCTCTCCCGCAGCGTTCTTGAAGGCGAAGGTCCATGCCTTGCCGTCCGTGTCGCACTTCTTCGACTTCTTCACGCCCACGGACCAGGCAGTGCCCAGCCTGCCGGTGAGGCCGGAGTTCGTGGTGAACTCCTCGACGGTGCCGGACTTCACCTTCGTCTTGTCCGGCTGCGCATACCCCCCGTACACCCAGGTCCCCGGGTCCGAACCGGCGATCTCCTGAGTGCTTCCGTAACCGTGGTTGCCCCTCGTACCCACCTGGGCCAGTGGCGTGTCCTGCACCGTGCCGTCCCGGTCCTCGTCCGAGGAACACCACTTCTTCTTCAGCATCGCGACATTGCGTATCGCGATGAGGGGTTTGTCGTCCGGGTCCCCGTCCTTGGAGACATACGAGACCCAGTCGGCGGACTGGACCCCCCATTGGGGCGGGACGTCGAACGCGATTCCCTGGGTCGAATTCGTCACGACCGTCCAGCCCTTGATCGTGGCGGTCGAGGTGTCGGAGTCCCGGGGGTCGGCGGAACTTTGCGACGGCGACGCGGTGTTGGTCGGCTTGGGGTCGGGCTCGTCGTTCTTGTGGCTGCCGAGCACCAGGAATCCGGTGACGCCCGCCGCAAGCACGACGGCCGCCGCAGCGATGACGGCGACGAGCCCGGTCCGGTTCCGGCCGCCGCCCCTCGGCGGGGGCACGGGTGCTCCGGCGGCCGGCTGCGTGGGCAACTGCCAGGGCTGAGGCTGCCCGTAGGGGTTCGGCTGGTACGGGCCGGGACCGGGCTGCTGGTACGGGTTCGACTCGCGTCCGACCGGGGGCTGCTGCGGATACTGTCCGCCCCCCGGCGACTGCTCTCCTGGCCACATGCGCCGTAACGATACGGCACGCGTTCCGGCGAACGGCCAAGGGGATCCGGGCCGATACCAATTTGCCGAAGTGACTTATACGTGCCGACCGGTCGAAGGCAGCCGGCACCGAACCGGCAGCCCGCGTCCCCTCACCCGACGCTTTCGCCGCCGGCCGCGGCTGAACAGCAGGCCGCTGCAGCCGGCCGGATGCAGCCCATCTGGCGTCTCAGAAGGCCGAATTGGCGAACCAGTGGGCCAGCAGCTGCTCGTCCCCCTCGTGGGCAAGGGACTTGGCCGTGTAGGGCAGGCGGCCGTAGACGAGCAGGAGCAGGTCGGCCGCGGTTCCCCGGACGGTCGCGTCGGCGGTGGCCGTGCTCGGGTGGGCCGTGTCGAGCCCGAAGCCGTCAGGCCGGAGGCGGACCAGCCAGGTGTCGTCCCCGTCCGTGGTCTGGAAGCGGATGGTCTTGTCGGGTCCGCGCAGGTCGGCCACCTTGGGGGCGAAGAAGGCGGCGAAGGGCAGGTTGACGATGAACTCGTCGATCCCGTCGACCGCGAGCGGGCGGTCGATCGAAGGCCGCAGGCCGAGTGCCAGCTCGGCGTCGGCCCGGTGCAGCAGGGTCTCGAAGAGCATCCGGCGCGCCCAGAAGCGGGCGTGCTGGTCGGCACCCCACGCCCACATCGGCAGATCCGGGTCGGTGTCCGCGAAGGCGCCCGCGGCCACGGTCGCGCTCTCGGCCAGCCAATCGGGGTATCCGGCCTCCTGTTCCGGCAGGCGAAGGTCCACGTCACGGCTGCGCGGGGGCTCCTGGATGCGCGCCCGCAACAGGACCGAGAACCAGCGCTGGACGCTGCCGGCGTGCTTGACGAGGTCGGCCAGGGACCAACCGGGGCAGCTGGGGACCGCCGTGGCCAGGTCGGCGTCCTTCACCACTGCGACGAACCTGGCGGTCTCCGCCGCGACCGCCGTGCGGTGATCGACCGAGGTGGCATCAAACGCGTGGTCGGTGTGGTCGCTGCGGTCACTGCGGTCGGGCGTCTTCATCGGGACATGCCTTTCGGAGGAGCTGCGGGCTCGGCCAAACGGAGCCGGCAGCGGTAACTGGAACGGAGCAGGGTCACACTAGTTCGGCACAGGGTTCCGACTCGTGAACCCGTCACACCTGATCGGACTCAAGGCGTCACACCAGGGCTATGTCCGAAATGACAGTTATAAGAGCTGTCGGTACGTTCATCGCAGGTCGGTCGCCCGGCCGACGTCCGTGAGACAGAGAGAAGTGACATGCCCCCGCGTACTTTTGCTGTGGTCGGCATCGGAGTAGGCGCGACCGCCCTTGTAGCCGCCGGCGTCACCTACGCCTCGACCGCCGGATCCTCCCCGGCATCCCCGTCTGTCCACCGGGCGGCCCAGCCTGTCCACCGGGCGGCTCGCCCTGTCCACCGGGCGGCCCAGCCTGTGCAACGAGCCGCTCCTGACACGGCTCCCTCGGGCGGTGGCAGCGCAAGCGGAGAGAGGAACGAGGGCCGCGACGGCGGCGGCGGACGCGACTACGGCCATAAAGAAGTCGGATGGATCTACTTCAACGAACGTTCGTACTCCGCCGCCGCCGAGGGCTGCATCACTGCGACCAGCTCCAGCAGCTTCAGTGTTGTCAATGACAGCCGGAAGACCGTCGAGGTCTTCCGAGGCCTTGCCTGTGACGGCGGCGCTCCGGTCGCCATCGTGGGTCCCCACGGCGAGACCTATGGCACCGTGACCCGTACCGACCACGGGGGCGTCTTCGGTGACGATGGTGTCGTGGGCAGCTTCATGGTGATCAGGGACCACGACGAGTGGTGACAGCGCCACCCGGCGCACTGTCAGGTGGCTCTGGCCCAGGTTGTGGCGCAGGGTGGATATGTCACCTGTGGCCCAGCTGCACGCGGCCACGCAGGCATTCCGCCGTTGCGTACCACGCACCCTCGAAGTACGGGAGAGACGACGTGCTCACCGTTCCCGCCTACGCCGCGACGTCCGCGACCGAACCGCTCGCCCGCACGACCGTCGAACGACGGGACCTGGGCCCGCACGACATCCTGATAGAGATCAAGTACGTCGGTATCTGCCACTCGGACATCCACAATGTCCGGAGCGAGTGGGGCCCGGCGTCCTACCCGATGGTCCCCGGCCACGAGATAGCCGGCGTCGTCGCCGAGGTCGGCCCCGAAGTCACCGGGTACGCTCTCGGCGACCGAGTCGGCGTCGGCTGCATGGTCAACTCCTGCCGAGTGTGCGAACCCTGCCTGAAGGGCGAGGAACAGTACTGCCTGAACGGCAACACCCTCACGTACGGCTCCGTCGACAAGGACGGCACCCTCACGCAGGGCGGCTACTCCACGCACATCGTCGTCAACGACGACTTCGTCGTCCGTATCCCCGACGCTCTCGCCCTGGACGAGGCCGCTCCACTGATGTGCGCGGGCATCACCACGTACTCCCCGCTGCGCCGCTGGGGCGCAGGCCCTGGCAAGAAGGTCGCGGTCGTCGGGCTCGGCGGGCTCGGTCACATGGCGGTCAAGATCGCCCACGCCCTGGGCGGCGAGGTCACTGTCCTGTCCCAGTCGCTGAAGAAGATGGACGACGGCCTGCGCCTCGGCGCACGCCAGTACTTCGCCACCAGCGACCCGGCCACCTTCGAGCGGCTCGCCGGTGCCTTCGACCTCATCGTCAACACAGTCAGCGCGAGAGTCGACCTGGACTCCCACCTCGGGCTGCTGAAGCCGGGCGGAGCCCTGATCAACCTCGGCGCTCCCCCCGAAGCGCTCTCACTGAACGTGTTCTCCCTGGTCATGAACGGCCGCATCTGCGCCGGGTCACTCATCGGCGGCATCCGCGAGACCCAGGAGATGCTCGACTTCTGCGGCGAACACGGCATCGGCGCCGAGGTCGAGATCATCCCGGCCGCGAAGATCAACGAAGCCTTCGAGCGGATGCTCGCTTCGGACGTGCGCTACCGCTTCGTCATCGACACCTCGACGCTCGCCTGAGCGGCGACCGCAGAAACAGCCACCGATGCCAGCGGCGAGAGAGGGTGTCCGGCCCGTCGCTACGGGGGAGAGCTACGGGCCGGACCTCCCCACAATGACACACGGGGCAGTTGTCGGGGGCTCTCTTGGGGATAGTCAGCACCGGCGTCCGGAAGGTCGAGGCGGTCCAGGAACTGGCCGAAGTTCTCTGCCAAGTCGGCCTTGGTGACACGCGGCGCAAGATTGAACCTGGACGCTGTGGCGTCGTTGGGCCTGCTGTGCGGCCCCACCTTCGCAGGCGTCGTCGTACTCGTCCTGTCCGGAGTGCTCCCCAGCAACCTCACGCACGCCGCCCCGCACGATGTCCTCGTCTTCCTGCTCGTCCAGGGGCATGCCGCCGACCGGTGATCCCGGCCGCGGGCAGCCCTCCCCCGGGGTCGCGGGTCTCCGAGACAAAATAGGGAGTCCCGAATTCCCTTTGCCCGGGCAGCGGTACGGTGTGCCGCACACATTCGTTCGGCCCGTGGCCTTGACCAACCAGGGGAGTTCCATGCAACACCGCCGACCGCGCCACCGCAGCAGACGTATAGCACGAGTGGTCGGTATCGCAGGCGTACTGGCCATCGCGGCAAGCGCCGGATTCACGTCGGCCATGGCCACGGGGACGACGCCTCACAAGGCCGCGGCCACCGCGCCCGCCCAGACCCCGGACTGGGCGCCCGAGAACGACAGCACGCCACCGCAGAAGTCCGTCCACCCGGCCCTCACGCCCAAGAAGGGGCTCAGTTCCGCTCTCCAGCTCACCCTTCCCGCGCCGAGCGGGCGCTACCGAGTGGGCACGTTCAGCCAGCACCTCGTCGACACGTCCCGCCCGGACCCGTACGTACGCGGCAGCAGGTCGCGTGAGTTGATGGTGACGTACTGGTATCCGGCCTCCTCCACGTCCGGGCGCGCCCAGGCACCGTGGATGCCGTCGGTGTCGGGAGCTCACTTCCTCTACTCACGCGGCCTGTCGCCGCAGCGGGTCACGCTGCCGCAGACCGCCGGCCACGTCCTCGCCCCGGTCGACACTTCGCTCGGCAAGCTGCCCGTCGTGCTGTACTCGACCGGGCTGCACTCGCCCCGCGCGATGGGAACCGCGCTCGTCCAGGACCTCGCCAGCCGCGGCTACCTCGTCGTCACCGTCGATCACACCCACGACGCCAATGAGGTCGAGTTCCCGGGCGGGCGGCTCGAGGTCGGCGCCATGCCGGCCGGCACGCACTCCTCCGACACGGTCAACGTGCGCGCCCACGACATCCGCTTCGTCATCAACAAGCTCGGCACCATCGCCAACGGCGGCAACCCGGACGTCGACCACGCCAGGCTCCCCTCCGGTCTGTCGCACGCCGTGGACACGTCCCGCATCGGGATGTTCGGCTGGTCGCTGGGCGGCGCGGCGGTCGACACCGCCATGCAGCTCGACCACCGCATCGACGCCGGCGCCAACCTGGACGGCCAGTTCTTCGGCTCGGCGACGAGCAAGGACCTGAGCCGCCCCTTCATGCTTTTCAGTTCCGGCGGCCACAACCGGAACAACGACTCGTCGTGGCGCACCCTGTGGCCCCATCTCAAGGGCTACCGGGTCGACATCCAGCTCCACGGCTCAAAGCACCTGTCGTTCAGTGACAACGAGACGATGGTGCGGCAGGAGGCGGGCCTGCTCGGGCTCTCCGAGGCTCAGCTGCAGCAGCGGTACGGCACGATCGACCCCAACCGAGCGATCAAGATAGAGCGTGTCTACGTCGCCGCCTTCTTCGGCCAGGAGCTGCGCAAGAAGCACAGCACCCTGCTGGACGGACCGGCGAGGAGTTACCCGGAGATCTCCTTCGTCCGCTGACCGGACATCCGGAGAACGGGCCTCGTATGAGAGGTCCGTTCTCCGTTCGGGAAGTGATCAGGGCTCCCCTCGCAGGTATGACGAAGGAATGCAAGTGTGATTGTCACGTGGCCTCATGCGGATAATGTGTGAACTCGTCGAGCAGGCGAGCACTGTCGCCGTTTGAGAGAGGATCCGCTGCCCTGGCCACCGATTCTCTGGCATCACGCCGACACCGCACCCTCCGCCCGAAGGGCACGCTGCCCGCCGGCAGCGTGGATGCCGACCCGTACCAGCCCCAGGCCCCCGATCTGTCGGTGCGGCAACGGCTGTTCGCCGTCTTAGAGAATCTGGCCGCCATCGTCGCCGCCGCTTCGGCTCCAGCCGCTCTGCCGCCAACACCCCGATCATGCATGGTCTGTCGAGCCGCGTGCTGCTGGACGCCACCGACCATGCCCTGCGGCTTCCGGGCAGCCCGCCGCCCGCAACCCGCCGCCCTGCCTGACCACTGATCCAAGGACCTTCCCCATGGCCACCCTTCCCACCGCCCAGTCCACCGGCTCCAACGAGCGCCACCGGACATCGCGCCGCCGCGGCGACAGGCCGGAAGCTCCTGCGCGCTGGGAGCGCCCGGCGCTCGCCGCGGTCCTGGTCGTCGCCACCTTGCTGTACGGCTGGGGCATCGGGCACGCCGCGATTCACCCCTACTACAGCGCGGCGATACGGTCGATGGCCACCAGCTGGCGCGCCTTCTTCTTCGGCGGACTCGATCCCAGCGGTTCGATCACCATCGACAAGCTGCCCGGCGCCTTTTGGCCCGAGGCCGTCAGCGTCTGGCTCTTCGGCCCGCACACGTGGGCAGCCGCGTTGCCACAGGTCATCGAGGGCGTGCTCACCGTCTGGCTGCTGCACCGGATCGTGCGGGCCTGGGCGGGGCCTTTCGCCGCGCTGATCGCCGCGCTGACGCTCACCTTCAGCCCGGTCACCGTGGTACTCAACCGGGCCACCATCCCGGACACCACCCTCACTCTGCTGCTGGTGGCAGCTGCCGGCGCCCTGCAGAAGGCGGCGCGGACCGAGCGGCTGCTGCCGCTGATCACCTGCGGCATCTGGGTCGGGCTCGCCTTCCAGGCGAAGATGCTGCAGGCATGGCTGGTGCTGCCGGTATTCGCCGTCGTCTACCAAATCACCGCGCCCGGTGCCCCGTTGAAGCGGGCTCTGCGCTTCCTGCTGGGCGGCATGGTCGCGCTGGCCGTCTCCTGCTCGTGGGTGCTGCTGGCCTGGGCGACACCCGCCGCGGACCGCCCCTACCTCGACGGCACCTCCAACAACAATCCGTTCAGCCTGGTCTTCGGATACAACGGCATGAGCCGCTTCAGCGGCGATCCCACCTCGTTCGGTGCCGTTGCGGGCACCGATGCCAGCCGGACCACCGGAAACACCGGCTGGGGAATGCTGGTCAACCACACGGTCGGCCCGCAGATCGCCTGGTTCCTGCCGCTCGCCGTGCTCGCCGCCGTACTGGGCCTCGTCTGGCGCGCCCGTGAACCGCGAACCGACCTGCTGCGTACCGGTTTTCTCCTCTGGGGCGGCTGGCTGGCCGTACACGCCTTGGTGTTCAGCGTCTCCAACGGCAACCACCCTTACTACACCGCCGTGATCGCCCCGGCGCTCGCAGCGCTTGCCGGCGGCGGGCTCGCCCTCTTCCGGTCCGAGTACGAGGCGGGCGGTCGGCGGCGCATGGCACTTCCGTCGGCCATCGTGCTGACGGCGGTCTGGGCGCTGGTGCTCGACTGGCGGAGCGAGTTCGTCTCCTGGCTGCTGCTGCTCGCCGTGCTCTTTGCGATGTGCGGCGCGCTGGGCCTGTGGAGCCTCGGGCCGCACGCCTCCGGCCGGATGGTGCACGGCTCTCTGGCCACCGGAATCGCGGCCACTTTGCTCGTACCTGCCGGCTGGGCCGTCTCCTGCCTCAATCCGCTCTACGCGGGCGCCTCCACCTCGCCGACCGCCGGTCCGGTCGGCAAGACGTACCACAAAGCCGTTCACCACCGATCCGCTCTCCGCCGGGTGGAGCTCGACCGGCCCAGCGGTCGCGACACCGCCCTCCTCGACTACCTCACCGCGCACCGCCACGGCGAGAAGTACCTGCTCGCCACCCAGGCCGCGTACCCCGCGGAGCGCCTTCTGCGCGCCGCTTCCCACCCCACGCTCGTCATGGGCGGCTTCACCGGCAAGACCCCCTACCCCACAGCCCAGCAACTGGGCACCCTCGTCACCACTCACCAACTCAGCTACGTGCTGCTCACTCCTCGGCGTCCCACCACCCCCGCCACGAGTTGGGTGAAGTCGCACTGCACGCGCATCCGCTCCGGGGCCTACCACTGGCGCACCAGGGGCAGTTTCGCCCTCTACCATTGCGGGCAGCAGGGCTGAGTGCCACTCTGTGTCCGGGGCAACGAAGGCCCGCTACACCTCGCTGGTGGCGAACAGCTCCAGGTGGCCGCACGTGGGACAGCGGAACGCCTCTATCTGCCGCCGGGGCCGGCCCATCCGCTTGGCGCCACCGAAGAACCCCAGCTCCAACGCACCCTCGATCCATCGCGCGTACCCGCGCGAGTGCTCGCCGGTGTCATCGATGAAGCCTTCCGCCAGACCGACGGTGCCGCATTGGGTGCATGTGTAGTTGTTCATGCGGTGAGTGTACGAAGCGGTAGATGCCGATGCTCCGATCGTGAGAGGCGGGACAGAACCTCAGACGCCGGCCAACTCGGCGTTCGCGCGCTCCGTGATCAGGGCCAACACGCGGCCCGCGACCGCCAGGTCCTCGGCCGGAATGCCGGCGTACAGCCGGGCGGAGATCTCGGCGGTCTCAGCAGTGGTGGTCTCGTGCAACTCCCGTCCGGCGTCCGTGAGTCGTATCCGGGGCGCCTCAGCCGGGAGCTCTTCCAGCAGCTTCGTGGCCGTCAGCTCCTCGATTACGCCACGCACGACCGACTCGTCGGTCTTCAGCGAGCCGGTGACGTCGGCCACGAGCTCCTCGCGGCCGATGGACTCGCCCGCGACCTTGACGGCCCGGAGCGTCACACTCTGGTGGAACGTGGCGCCGTGGCGGGCCAGTACGCCTTCCAGGAGAGCACGCCCGGCATAGTGCGCCAGGGCGATGACCCGGGGATTGACCATGGGTGCGGTGGTGGTCATGACTGCTCCTTGTCGTTCTCGATGTGTGGATCAAGAGGTGCGTCGAGCAGAGTCGCCAGCTCGAGGGTGAACTGCCGTGTGCGCGGGCTGTCCTGTCCCCCGAGCGGCTCCAGCAACTGGTCCAGCAGTCCGTGGACCACCTTGATCGCGCGGCCTGTGACGTCGAGCCCTTGCTCGGTGAGCGACAGTTGCATGGCGCGTGGGTCGTCCGGGTCCCGGGTGCGGGCGACGAATCCGGCGGACTCCAGGGCGCGGGCGAGTTTGGAAACGTACAGCGGCTCGAGCCCTGTGTGGTCGGCGAGCCGACGCTGGCTGGGCTGCAGCCCGGAGCGCCGCATGCCGTAGAGCGACGCCATCAACGCGTACTGGGCATGGGTCAGGCCCAGCGGCGCGACCGCCCGGTCCACGGCTACCCGCCACTTCATGGACAAGCGCCAGACCAGGAACCCCGCCGGGGCGTTCTCAGCTGCTGAACTCATGGCACTTACAATACATGGCTACTATGTACATGGCTACTATTCCTGCGGGTACCCGAAGCCAGGTGACGAGGACCAGGGCGAGCTGGCGGCCGGCTGGCCCGGCGTACGCCGCCGCCAACGCCGTGCCGACGTACGAGGGCCCCGACCGCGGCCGTGAAGGCGGCCTTCGGGCGCCGCCCTGAACGAGGCGAATCTGGAAGGCTTCGACAGCGACCAACTACTACGCGGACGCCGCCCAGCTCCACGCCGACGCCATCGCCACCGCCGACGCGCACGGCGACATCCTCAAGACCCAGCTGATCCTCGACCGCTACTGAGCGAACCTGCCCGCGGCTCACTTCCGCGCGGGCGGGTCGAAGATTCGCCTGCTCGTCATCTCCAGGCCGCCATTGATGCCATGTCACGCTCCCTGAAGGTCCGTTCACTGAGGCGCCCCCCTCAACCGGACCTGAAAGAGGGACGCATGTCGCGACGCATGCTGAAGCGCGGGCTTGTCACGCTCGCCGCCGTCGGCCTGGCCTCTACCGTGATGTCGAACACCACGGCATCGGCAACCGGCACCCCCCTGACACTCGCCGTGTTCGGCGACTCCCCGTACGGCAAGTCGGCGTACGCGCCCGCGGGGCAGACCGCCGACACCTCGCAGTTCCAGAAGACCCCGGCATTCATCGGCACCATCAACAGTGACCCGACGGTCAGCGACGTCATCCACGTGGGCGACATCCACTCGGGCAAGGAGTTCTGCACCGACGGCTACGACGCCTCGATCGCGTCCGCGTGGCAGGGCTTCACCAAGCCGCTCGTCTACACGCCGGGCGACAACGAGTGGGCCGACTGCCACAAGGCGTCGAGTCTCACCTCGCCCGGTCAGGGCGGCGGCTTCTACGACTCGGCCTCCGGTGCGATCAACTACATCGGCGCGAACGGCCTGTCGACCAACACGGCGGACTGCGTCAGCTACCACTGCGGCAACCCGCTCGACAACCTCGCCAAGGTCCGGCAGGACTTCTTCGCGCGGCCTGGCCAGACCCTCGGCAGCGGGACACTGAACGTGGTCTCCCAGGCCACCGCCTACGACCCGAACCACCCGGGCGACGCGCAGTACGTCGAGAACGTGATGTGGGCGCAGAACGACATCGTGTTCGTGACCATCAACGTGCCGGGCGGCTCGAACAACGACTCCGACCCCTGGTACAAGGCGCCCTCCGCGACCCAGGCGCAGACCGACGAGCGCACCGACCGGACCGCGGCCGACGTCCGCTGGCTCGATGCCGCCTTCGCCGACGCGCAGGCCCAGCACGCGAAGGCCGTGGTGATCACGGCACAGGCCGACATGTGGGACCTCGACGGCAAGACCAAGAGCCACCTGACGAACTACGAGCCGATCATCAACGAGGTGGCGGCGAAGACCACCGAGTTCGGCCGCCCGGTGCTGATGCTCAACGGCGACTCGCACCTGTACCGCTCGGACAACCCGCTGTCGCCGACGGCGGCGTGCACCGGCGAGACGGACCCGGCCACCGGCGCCGGTGTGTGCGCGCACGACCCGGACAACAACGCGTGGAACGAGCACCCGTACTACAACGTCTCGAACTTCCACCGGATCGTCGTGCACGGCAGCACCACCCCGCTGGAGTGGCTGAAGCTGACCGCAGACCCGAACGCCAACTACGCCGTCACCGACACCACCTACGGCCCCTTCAGCTGGCAGCGGATGCCGCAGCCGCAGCTGTAGAACCGCTGAGACTTCCCCGTGGGGGCTGCACCGGCTCCCCCACGGGGTGGTGGGCCATGGCCTTCACCTGGTCGCCCCCGGTGCGGTGGCCGTGGTGGCGCATCGACGCCGACAGTGACTTCCTTTACCGACTTTCGCTCTGCCTCG
Organism: Streptomyces sp. NPDC002676; assembly: GCF_053592455.1. Classification (NCBI taxonomy): domain Bacteria; kingdom Bacillati; phylum Actinomycetota; class Actinomycetes; order Kitasatosporales; family Streptomycetaceae; genus Streptomyces; species Streptomyces sp. NPDC002676. Next base: position 298,069 of record NZ_JBSFVT010000002.1, read on the forward strand.
TTGCGGAAAACAAGTTGGTCACGTGGTCGAAAAGCAGCCGTCCGCTACCTAGCGGTAACAAGGCTCGGCATGTCAGATTCCTGCCTGCCACCGGCCGGCGGCTCCACCCTCACCCGCGCGCCACCCCGTCCAGGGGATCTCCCTGCCTGTCTGGAGATGCCCTGGCATGGCCGAACGACGGAGTTCACCGTGCCCGGATTCCTGCCCTCCCTGGCCCGCGCCCAAGCGCGGGGCCGCGCCCGCTTCCGCAGACGGTTCCTCATCGCCCTGACCGCCTCGTCCCTGGTCGGCGCCGGGCTGGCCGCCGCCCCGTCTGCCTCTGCGAGCCCTGGAAACGGGCCCACCGCCATCGTCTCCATGGGCGACAGCTACATATCCGGCGAGGCCGGCCGGTGGCGCGGCAACAGCCTCGACAACAGCGGCAGCCGCAACGGGACCGACCGGGCCTGGACCGGCAGCACGTACGATCCGACGCTCGTGTACGGCGACACCGCCGCCAACGGCTGTGACCGCTCCGACTCCGCCGAGGTCGACAGCGCCACCGGCACCGGGGTCCAAGCGTCCGTCAACCTCGCCTGCTCCGGCGCGACCACGGCCAACGTCTTCCGCTCCGTCGCGGGTGGCCAGTCGTACAAGGGCGAGGCGCCACAGGCCGACCGCCTCGCCACCGTCGCCCAGTCGTACGACGTCAAGGCCATCGCCCTGTCCATCGGCGGCAACGACCTCGGCTTCAGCGACGTCATAGCGACGTGCGCGAAGGACTACATCGTCTGGTACTCGTACTGCTACGACGACCAGCAGGCGGTCGTGGACTCGAAGATCGACGCCGCGATGGCCGATGTCGGCAAGAGCATCGACGAGATCCGTACGGTGATGAGCGCGGCCGGATACGGTTCCGGTTCGTACCGGATCATCCTCCAGTCCTACCCTTCCCCCATCCCGCGCGGCACCGAGAACCGCTACAGCGAGAGCGGCTGGTCCCGTGTCAACACCGGCGGCTGCCCGTTCTGGAACAAGGACTCCGACTGGGCCCGCGACTCCCTCGTCCCGCAGATCGCAGGCCGGTTGCGCCAGGTCGCCACCTCCAAGGGCGTCGAGTTCCTCGACCTGAGCGACATGCTCCAGGGCCGTGAGGTGTGCGCCAGGACGAGCAGCCTGGTCACCTCGACGCAGGCGCCGTCCGCCACCGGCAGCGAGTGGGCCCGCTGGATCGACAGCAACGAGACCCAGGGCCCCGTCCAGGAGTCCATGCACCCCAACTACTACGGCCAGCTCGCTCAGGGCCGCTGCCTCACCCTGGCCTACGCGGGGACGCCGGGCGGCAACCACAGCTGCCGCAACACACCCGGGGCCGGAACCTCGGGAATGTACCTGACCACCACGCCCTGACAGACCTGAGGCTCGACGCCTCAGTGGGCGCCCCGGGCTCGGCTCGTTGTCTTCAGCGAACGGCCCAGGGCGCCGCTGGGCGCGGCGGGACAGGCCGACACGCATCGCGCCCGTCCAGCCGGCCCTGAGTGGTCTCAGTCGCGCGCGGCCACGTACAGGCTCTGGGTACTGCGGCCGAGCGGGCCCTTCTCGTCGTGCAGGGCCGACTCCGCGAGGCCGGTGCCCGCGCCGTCCACCATCGTCCGGGCGTCCAGGCAGACCCACTCGCCCACGGGGTGGCGGTGCAGGCTGACGGTGAGGTCGGCGTTGATGAAGACGTAGCGCCGGAAGTCCAGCTCGGCGCTGACGCCGTTGCCCGAGTCGGCAGCCGTCAGCACCCGGCTGAGCGGCGTGATCTCCTCGCCCGCGACCAGGGGCACCCTCATGCGCATCCACGCTGTGGCCGGGCCGGACTCGAGGAACGAACCGGCGGCGAAGCGCAGTTCCATGGCGGTGTGATAGCCCTGGTCCCACGGGACCGGGAAGAACGCCTGCGTGGATGCGGCCCCGGGCCCGGGCACCTGCGGGCCCCGCGCCACCTCCGGCACCGACCCCGGCGCGGTCTTCATCAGCAGAGCCGTCGCCCGCATCACCTCCTGGCCGCCGTCGGGTGTCAGAGTGACCTCCACGAGCTCGACGCTGCGCCCGGCGCGCAGCACGCGCGTGGCCACGGTCAGCGGCCGTATCGGGACCGGGCGCATGATCTCGTACGTGAGCCGGACGACCCGCATGTCCGGCCGACCGCCCGGCCGCTGCTCGACGGCGAGAGCGAGCAGTGCGGCCGGCGGGCCGGCGTGCTGGGAGGCTGCGTCCCAGGGCCCCCGGGTGTAAGCGGTGGGCACGAAGCGGTCCGTTGCCTCCCGCTCGTAGAAGGCCTCGGCTTCCGACACCGTCATGGCTGTCCTCCTGTCACGCGGACTGTCCGCCCCACCCATGATACTAAGCGCTTGCTTACTGCGCCGGTAGATCGCAGTAAGGTGGATGAACGTGCAGTGGGCACGTCAGCGACCGTGCCGGGTCGGCTCGAATACGAGGGAGCAGACGATGACAGTGGGAACCGAGCGAGCCGTGCTCGCGGGTGGCTGTTTCTGGGGTATGCAGGACCTGATCCGCAAGCAGCCGGGCGTGGTGTCCACCCGTGTCGGGTACTCCGGCGGTGACACGCCGAACGCCACGTACCGTAACCACGGGGACCACGCCGAGGCCATCGAGATCCTCTTCGATCCCACGGCCACGAGCTACCGCGAGATCCTGGAGTTCTTCTTCCAGATCCACGACCCGACCACGAAGGACCGCCAGGGCAACGACATCGGCCGTAGCTACCGGTCCGCCATCTACTACACCGACGAAGATCAGCACACCGTCGCCGTGGACACGATCGCGGACGTCGAGGCGAGCGGGCTGTGGCCGGGGAAGGTGGTCACGGAGGTCGAGCCGGTGAGCGACTTCTGGGAGGCCGAGCCCGAGCACCAGGACTACCTGGAGCGCTACCCGAACGGCTACACGTGCCACTTCCCGCGCCCCGGCTGGAAGCTGCCGCGTCGAGCCTCGTCCGGGACGGACTGAGGTCGCAGCCGGCCCCGTCGGCGGCGACAGACACGGCCCGGCCGCCTCGGCCGCTGGGCCGTGTCGCCCGTGGGCGGCGCCGCTGAGGTTCATCCGACCTTGGTCTGCGGCGAGTTGGGCCGCGGGAAGTGCATCTGACCGGTGCACGGCCATTGACTCCGCCGACGCCTGTTGGTTGAGTGGCTGATCCACTCAGCCACTGGAGGACGGCGTGGAGGCACTCCCCCGCGAGACCATCGTCGATGTCCTGGAGAACCGTCTGCGTGAGGACATCCTCACCGGACGCCACCCGGCAGGCAGTTACCTGCCCCCGGAGCGCACACTGGCAGGCGGCTACGGCGTCACCCGCACCACCCTCAAGCACGCCTTCGGGCGTCTGGCGCAGGCCGGACTGCTGGAGACCCGGCACGGCGTGGGCACCCGCGTACGGGACTACCTGCGCCTCGGCGGCGCCGACCTGCTGCCGATGCTCGTACGGCACAGCCCCGACTGGATCGGTGAGGTCTTCGAAGTGCGGCGCAGCATCGGAGCGTTGATCGCCGAGCGCGCCGCGGCTCGGGCGACCGACCGGCAACGGGCCGAACTGCGCACCCTGTTGACAGCCGTGGGGGAAGCGGCGGACCCGGATGCCGTACAGCTCGCGGACATCGAGGTCCACCGGGCCCTGGCCCGCGCCACCGGTAACCGCGTCTACGTCCTGCTGACCAACACTCTGTTCAACGCCTATCTGCCGGTGCGTGCCGCGCTCAGGGGGCCGTTCACGGACGCCGAAGTGGCCCGTGGCCGCCTGGAGTTGGTGGTCGATGCCGTCGTGGCCGGTGACGAGCCCGGCGCCCGGGCCGCGGCCGAGCAGTATCTGAGCGCGACCGAGCGGATCATGCTGGAGGGGCTGGCATGAGCGCGGACCCGACCTCACTCACGAGAGCCGGCAACGGCTCCCCCGCCCGCGGCACAGTCTTCAGCGAGACGATGCTCGGCACCCTGCGCCTGGACGACGAGGCTCGCACCCGCCGGGTCCGCCTCGATCTGACGGTCTCGGCGGACGGCTTCCTGCGGCTCCTCGGTACGACCAAGGCCCGCGCCACCGGCCGGATACGCATCGCCGACTGGGCCGCCGACCCGTACGCCGAGGGCGAGTTGGAGATCTCGCCGCTGGCGCGACGCCGTATCCGCTACCGCATCGCATTCACCGCCGACGGCCGCCGGCTCACCCTCGACGGCTGGAAGTCCATCACCGCGCGCCGGCCCGTGGCCTCGATGACCGTACTGCCGTACACCCTCTACGAGGACGGCGCGCGGCTCGGCACGGGCACCCTGCGCTTTCCCCTCGGCACGCAACTCCTCCCGTTCCTGGCCAGTTTCCGCTTCCCGCGCCGGGAGGATCCCGATGCGTTCCTCGCGCCCCGCTGGCGTGGCGAGCCGGGCCGTACCGAGGTCTGGTACACCACCCTCACCGACCCGGACAGCGGCAGTGGGCTGTGGCTGCACCACGAACTGACCGCGCCCGCCGACGGGTCCGCGCCCTACGCCCACGGCTGGGCCGCGGTCTTCCCCAAGGACGGCCCCGTACGGCACGCCCGTTTCGGCCCCGCCGAATGGAGTGCCGATGAGTCCGGTTTCAGCGCCGCCGGGTGCGTCGTACGGCACGGTCGCCTGTCCGGAACGGCCGAGGGCGGTGCGCTGCGCTGGGACCTGACCGAACGGATCGCGGACGAGCCGCTGTTCACCTTCCCACGCTGGTCCTGGCGCCGACCGCTACTGCCTGCCGCCCAGATGCTGCCCGGCGCGCGAGCCTTCTACGACGGCAGCTTCACCCTTGACGACACAACGCTGACGCTCGCCGCGGCCCCTGGTGCCTCGGCCCGGATCTACGGTCACGGCAACGCCCGCCGCTGGGCCTGGCTGCACGCCGACCTCGGCGGCGGAGACGTCCTGGAGATCGTGGCCGCCGTCTCGATGCGCCCGGGCCTACGTGCGCTTCCCCCTTTGGTCTTCCTCCGGCTGCGCCGGAAGGGCCGCACCTGGCCCCGTCGGCCCGAGCGGCCGGCCGTCGGGTGGGCCGGCGTGTGGCGCTTCCGGGCCGGCATCTCCTTGCCCACCTGGACAGTCACGGGCCGCGCCGGTCTGCGCCGGATCCGGGTCGAGGTGACCCAGCCCGCGGACCGTACCCTCGCCCTGGACTACACCGACCCCGACGGCCGGCACGCGACGTGCCGCAACAGCGAACGCGCCGACGCGTACGTCCTGCTCGAGCGGTGGTGGTTCGGCGGCTGGCGTACCGAGGCCGAATGGACGCTGGACGGCACGGCCCACGCGGAGGTGGGTACACGATGAGTCTCACCGGCTTGGTGGCCGCCCTCATCGCCGACGACGGCACCGCCGACTGGCCTCGGCGTGTCCCCGCCAGACTGGAGAAGGTCCTCGACGCGATGCCGTTCGCCGCCCGGACCGGCCTCCGGGCAGCGGCGCGCGGGGTGGACGCCTACGCCATGGCCCGCACCGGTCGCACCCTGGCCGGGCTCACCACGTCCGAACGGGAGTCCGTACTGGGCGAATTGGCCGCCCGGCCGACGCTTCTCCCCCTCCTGGACGTCCTCAAGGTGCCCGTCCTTCTGGCAGCCGGGACCGAGCGGATGCTCCAGGCCGGTCCCGCCCCGCGCGGCCTCACTCGCCAGGACCTGCCGCTCGACCTGACACCCGCTCCCGACTGGCCCGCTCGCTCCACCGCCGACGCCGTGGTCATCGGCTCGGGCGCGGGCGGGGCGATGGCCGCGCGGACCCTGGCGCGGGCCGGACTCGACGTCGTCGTCCTCGAAGAAGGTCTGCACCACTCCACCGAGTCGTTCGGCCGGCGCACGCCCCTCGACCGGTTCACCGCGCTGTACCGGGACGGTGGAGCGAGTGTCGCCGTCGGGAGACCACCGCTGCTGCTGCCGACGGGCCGAGCCGTCGGCGGCACCACGGTCGTCAACTCCGGTACCTGCTACCGCACTCCCGGCCAGGTCCTCGCCCACTGGAGCAACGACCTCGGATTCACGCTCGCCGACGGCTTCGACCGCCATCTGGACGAGGTCGAGCGGACCCTGCGAGTGGCCACCCAACCCGTCGACGTCCTCGGCAACAACGGGCGCATCGCGCTCACCGGCGCCCGCGAGCTGGGCTGGCAGGCGGCACCCCTGCGCCGCAACGCACCCGGCTGCCAGGGCTCCTGTCAGTGCGTGGTCGGCTGCCCGACCGGCGCCAAACAGAGCGTGCAGCTGTCCGTGCTGCCCGACGCCTGTGCCGCCGGGGCCCGCATCGTCACGGGAGCGCGGGTGGAGCGCATCCTCGTCGACGCGGACCGTCCGGGCGGCCCGCGGGCGGCAGGGGTGCGCGTACGACGGGAGGGCGGCGAGTTCGAGATCCTCGCCCCTCTGGTGGTCGTCGCGGCAGGTGCGCTTCAGTCCCCGCCGCTGCTACGCCGCTCCGGCCTCGGCCGGCACCCTCGCCTCGGCCGCAACCTCAGCGTCCACCCGGCCACGAGCGTCGCCGGGCGCTTCGCCGAACCGGTGACCGCCTGGGAGGGCGTGCTGCAGAGCGTCGGAGTGGAGGAGCATCACGCGGACGGCGTCCTCATCGAGGCCACCGCCACCCCGCCCGGCATGGGCTCTTTCGTCCTCCCCGGACTGGGCGACGAACTGCGCCGCGAACTGGAGCACGCCGACCGTCTCGCCACCCTCGGCGCGATGATCGCCGACCGCCCCTCCGGTCGTGTCCTCGGCCGTGACCGCACGCTGGTCCGTTACGACGTGGACCGCCGCGACGCGGGGCGCCTGATACGGGCCGTCCACACCATGGGCGAGCTGCTGTTCGCGGCGGGTGCCGAGGAAGTACTCACCGGCATCCCCACCACACCTCGCGTAGGCAGCCTCGCGGAACTGGACGCCGTCCTCGCGGGCACGAGCGTGCGGCACCTCCATCTGTCCGCCTACCACCCCACCGGGACGGTTGCCGCGGGCGCGAACGCGCGGGACTTTCCCGCCGACCCGTTGGGCCGGCTCCGCGGAGTGCACGGCGTACTGATCGCGGATGCCTCAGTGCTCCCCAGCTGCCCGCAGGTCAACCCCCAACTGAGCGTCATGGCCGCGGCCCTGGCGATCACCGAGGCGTATCTGCCTGCATGAGAACCACCATGCGTAGCCGTGTCAGAGCACGCCGCCGGCCTCATCGTGGAAGACCTCCGGCCAGTACCGGTAGTCGTCCGGGCCCTCGGCAGGGCGGCAGGCTATCGGGTCGACCGAAGCCAGCACCTCGATCATGGTGTCTGCGAGCTGGTGATAGAAGTCCCCGGTGAAGTTGTGCTCCTTGTCGAGGTCCTGTTCCCGCTGGTGCAGCCAGAGCGTGAAGGCGAGCGTGGAGATGTCGGCGTTGACCGGCACGATGTGGTCGGCACCCAGCTCCGTGTAGAACAGGGCACCGGTCCGGCCGTCGATGAGGAGGTCGAGGTCGTGGACCAGCCCGCCGAGGACCACCAGGTGCTCCGCGTCCGGCGGCAACTGCTCGCTGCCGTCCCACAGATGGGCGTGCTGGGGATTGCCCTGCGACTCGGCCCAGTCCTGCGGGAGCGTGGCCAGGGGCTCCGGCTCGGGGCCGTAGAACATGAACCCCCCGCCGGGCAGGCCCACTTCGGTCAGGAAGCGGCGGGTCGGCGTGTGGGTGAGGGCAGACGGCAGCTGGTCGTCCGTGAGCCGCACCATGTTCTGGGCCCCGAACACCCCGTCCAGCAGACCTTCCGGCAGCTCCAGTGCCAGCCCCCGCCCAGGCCCGGCGATCAGGCCGAGCGGACGCATCACCGCCGCGATCCGCCAGAACGCCGGTATCGGATTGTCCCAGTCGGACCGCCGGGCGGCCGGACCCCAGCCGTCCTCGTCCCATACTTCCGCGGCAAACACCGCGGTCAGCAGCCGCTCCGCCTCCCGTACCACCTCGGGGCCCGACCGCCCCGCCAGGGCGGCGAACCTGCCGCGCAGGCCCCGGAATTCGTCCACCGCGGCGAGGAAACGGGCCAGCGCCCCGACCGACGGTGCCAGCGGGAACAGCTCCGCGCCGCCCGGCGACTTCTCGTAGAGCCACATGCTGAACACTCGGCCGGTGACGCCATCGAGGACGACCTCCTCGCCCTCCTCATCCCCCTCGACGATCAGGTGGCCGATCAACAGCAGCCCCGCGAGATCCTGATCGAGCTCCGCGGGGTCACCGCCCAGTACGGTCAGATGCTCACGAATGGTCAGCAGCGACGGCCCGGTGAGCGGGCGGAAGTTGACCAGACCGTGGCCGTCCAACCGCTCACCCTGGGCCAGGGCTCGGCGGGTCGGTTCGTGGACAATCGACGGATGCAGTGCGTGGCTTGGCATGACAACGCTGGTCGCGGACATGGTTCCCCCGTGCTGTGAGGTCGAGCGATGGCTCCACCATAGGAGGGCCCACTGACAATCCACCGGCAGAAGCCCGCAGCGTCCCGGTCAGTGGAACGCCCGGTCCCCATCGCACGGGCTCTCCAGCCATTCGGTGTACCAGGCGCGGAAGCTGGGGCTCACCGGGACGAAGCCGCTCCAGTCCGGATCGATCTGCCAGATCTCACCGGCTCGGGGGCCGTTCAGGACCAGCCGGAGGTAGATGCCGCAGCCCTGTTCGGCCAGCATGAGCGTTCCCGGCAGCAGAGCGGCCAGTTCGCCCATCCGGCCGGGCAGGGGTCCGGTGAGGGGGAACGGCTTGGCAAGTCGGCCCGGCAGACGGTCTTCCTCCCACTCATCGTCCACCGCCCACTCCTCGCCGGCCTCCGGGCGAGGGACGGTCAACGGCATCAACCCGTGGCAGGGGCCGGCGGGACCGTCGCCCACCTCCGTGACGAAGGACCGGTACTCCGTCGGCAGATCGATGCCGTGGGTTTCCTCGAACGCCCGGATCTCAGCCTCCGGCAGCGCAGGCGCCAGCTCGTACCGGTGCGTGGCTGCCCCGAAGCGCTCCCGCCGCGGGTCCCGTGCCGCCATCTCCCGTATCCGAGCGCGTACGCCGTCCCCGTCCCAGCTCACCATCCGGAGACTGTAACAATGGCCCGTCGCGGGGCAGGCGCACGGTGAAGGCGCCGTCGCTGGATCATGGGACGCGGCCAAGTATGTCCGCAACGCGATGCAACCGTATGGTTCAGCCGAATGTCCCCCATAGTGACATCACTGTCCCCATACAGGAAGATCGGGGGGCGATATGCAACACCACCCGCGCCGCGCGGCCGTCGCCGCGGGCCTCCTTCTCACCGCAGCCGTCGGCGCCACGATTCCCGCCTCGGCCGCCACGCAGACCGGGTCAACCACGCAGGCCCCGGCAACCGCACTCGTCGTCAACGCCCGATGGGGCGGGCACTGCACCTTCGACCGGCTCGTCATCGACGTCCGCGGCAGCATGCCCAAGGTCACCGTGGCTCCGGTCAAGGAACTGCGCTACGACGCCTCCGGGGAGCGGGTCCCGCTGCCCGGCAAGCACTTCCTTCAGATAAGGCTCGCTCCAGCCGCCGCGCACAACGCGGCAGGACAGTCGGTGTACCGAGGACCCCGGCTGGTGAAGATCCGCCTTCCCCAGCTCAGGGGCCTCGCCCTGACCGGCGACTTCGAAGGGGTGGTCGGCTTCGGAGCCGCCTTCCACACCAAGCCCGACTACCACACCTTCAAGCTCCACTCCCCGGAACGCTTCGTCCTCGACGTCAGGCACGCCAACAGCTGCGCCTGACCCGGTGCGGCAGGTTGGGGGGCACCCATGAGGGTGTCCCCCGCTGCACACTCCCGCCGGGCCGGCATGCCCCCACGATCGCCAGTGGGGGATGAACCCGGACGGCGACGCGCGGGCGGTCTGCTGCTGTAAGACGATGAACACGACGTCGGGAGGACGACATAGACAGGACGCGGATGAGGGGCCACGACGAGGGCCGGGCCGCGCGGCTGCTCGCGCTTTGTGCCGTGCTGGCGGCGATCGGCGCCGTGGTCGTGCTGCTGATCGCGCTGGCAGAGGGCGGGCTGTGGCTCATCGCGGCCGGGTTCCTCGGCCTGATCGTCTGCGCCTGTGGCGTCTGGTGGTTCCTGGCGCACCGCGGCGCGGTGCGGCTGTTCGGGGCGCTCGTCGCGGTCGCCGCACCCATCGGCGTCCTGGTGCTCTTCGTGCAGGGCAGCCTGTGGCTGACGGCACTGATCTCGAGCCTGTGCTGGAGCGCGACGCTGGCCTGTGCCCGGGCGGCGCTGCGCAGGTCGCGTCCGGAGCAGCCCATGCGGGCGACTGCCGCGGCCCGGCCGAAGCGGCCTGTCCTCATCATGAATCCGAAGTCCGGGGGCGGGAAGGTCGACCGCTTCGGGCTCGTCGAGCGGGCGGAGGAGCTGGGCGCACGGGTGATCCTGTTCGACCCGTCCGTCCCGACCGACGTCGCCGCGCTGGCGCGCAAGGCTGTCGCCGAGGGCGCGGACCTGCTCGGCGTGGCGGGCGGCGACGGCACCCAGGCGCCGGTCGCGGCGGTCGCCGCCGAGCACAACCTGCCGTTCCTGGTGGTCAGCGCCGGCACCCGCAACCACTTCGCCATGGACCTCGGCCTCGACCGGTCCGACCCGACCCGCTGCCTCGACGCGCTGACCGACGGCGAGGAGCTAAGGGTCGATCTCGGCGACGTCGCGGGCCGCGCCTTCGTCAACACCGTGTCGTTCGGGGTGTACGCGGACGTCGTGCAGCGCCCCGAGTACCGCGACGACAAGGCGGGCACGGTGCTGAACCTCATGCCGGACCTGCTGGTCGGCGAGGGGGTACGGCTGCTCGACGCACGGGTGGACGACACCCCGCTCCTGTCCCAGCAGGCGTTGCTGGTCAGCAACAACCCGTACGCCTCCCCCGACGAGCTCAGCGGCGCCCGTCGGCCCCGACTCGACGGCGGTGAGCTGGGCGTGCTGGGGATCCGGGTGGAGGGGGCGGCGCAGGCCGCGGACCTGGCCGTACGGGGCTCGCGCTCCACGGGGCTGACCGTCATGACCGCGCAGCGGGTCGAGGTGACCGCCGAGGCGGACGAGATTTCCGTGGCGGTGGACGGCGAGGCGCTGCAGATGCCCACGCCGGTCGGGTGCTCGCTGCGCCGGGGCGCACTGCGGGTCCTGGTACCGCGTGACCGTCCGGGCGTCGTGGTTCCCGCGCCGCCCGTGAACTGGCGGCAGCTCGTCGACCTCGCGTTCGGCCGCACCGAGCGAACGTCCGAAGGAGAGACCCGTGCCTGACGGGAACACCGCCCCGCCCACCGCATCGGTCCGCCGGACCGTGGCCGCCGTGCTCGGCGACCTCCGTGCGATCGACGGGGCCCTGTACGCGGCGGTGGCCGCCACCCCCACGCCGACGCTGGACCGCGCACTGCGGCGGCTGTCGCACGCGGCCGACCACTCGAAGATCTCGCTGACCGTCGCGGCGGGCCTCGCCCTCAGGCCCGGCCGTCCCCGTCGCGCGGCGGTGGCCGGGGTCGGCGCGGTCGCGCTGGCCTCGGCCGCGGCGAACCTGTTCGGCAAGCGGCTGGTCCGTCGGCGGCGGCCCGACCGGGAACGGGCCCGGGTGGCCGTGGACCGGCACGTGCCCATGCCGAAGTCGGCGTCCTTCCCGTCCGGCCACACGGCATCGGCGACCGCGTTCGCCACCGCCGTCGGAGTCGTGCTGCCCCCGGCCGCGGTGCCGCTCGGGGCGCTGGCGGTCGCCGTCGGCTACTCCCGGGTCCACACGGGCGTGCACTACCCCGGCGACGTCGCGGCCGGCGCGGTCCTCGGCTTTGCGGCCGCGGCAACGTCCCTCGCCGTCGTGCAGGTTCCCCTGCACCACTTCACGATGTGACTCAAACCGGTTCGGGTTGCGGTTCCAATTGCCGCACCGGTGCGGCCTTCGGTTCCCACAGTCTGGTGGTCTGCACGTAGCCGTAGACCACTGAGGTCATCGCCAGAATGAGAAGTGGTCCGAACACCCACGGATGTTCGGCCATCTGCATCGGCAGATAGCGATACGACACCAGGAGCGCGGCGAAGACCGCTGCGCCATGGGCGACCAGCTGGATTCGTGACCGATCCCAGCCGCGTTCGACCGAGCGCAGGGCTGCCTCGACCGTGAGCGCGAACACCACGCCGGCTATGAGATCCGCGCCGTAGTGATAGCCGAATCCCAGCGTTGCGCCGAGTGTCGATATCAGCCAGAACACGCCTGCGAATCGCAGAATCCGTGGGCCCTTGCGGGAATGAATGAAGATCGTGGTGGCCCATGCCGTGTGCAGGCTGGGCATGCAGTTGCGTGGGGTGACCTCGTCGAACAGCATCTGGTGCGGGGCGTTGATCGGCGGCGGCGTGTCCGGCCACAGGTTGGCCAACGCCCAGTGCCCGCCGCCGGTGCCGAAGGCGCCGGGGCCGTAGGCGAAGACCGGTCCGACCACCGGGAAGAGCATGTAGATGGCCGGCCCCAGGAGGCCGATCGCCAGAAAGGTGCGCACCAGATGGTGGCTCGGGAAGCGGCGCTCGACCGCCACGTTGCGCAGCTGGTACAGCGCGACGACGACCGCGGCCACCGCGAGCTGAACGTAGACGAAGTCCAGAACATGGGGGCCGATCGGACCGGTGGCCCTGACTATCCTGCCTGCCAGCCACGACGGGTTGCCCAGCGCGTGATCGGCGGTCGCCACGTACTGGTCGAGCACCGCCGGGCGGGTCTTCGACGTGATCAGCAGCCAGGTGTCACCGGTCTTTCGGCCGGCCACCAGCAGCAGGCCCAGCCCGACGCCCTTCAACAGCAGGACACGTTCCTGGCCCGTGCGGCGCGTGACCGCGATGACCGCACAGCCCAACATCACCCACAACGCGCCGTTGCCGAAGGGGTGGCCGTCGGTCACTTCGACGCCGAGCGCCCACCGCGCCAATACGAAGGCGACATCGATGCCGATCGCGACACCGGCTGCAATGAACCGTTGCCGCCAGGTGAGCACCACCATCATCAACCCCATACTGGCGTACAGGAGGAAACCCGATTTGGGTGGAAATATCACCTCTCGCACCTGATTGGTGATCGGCCCCGGCAGGCCGTAGTGACGCGACGCGATCTCCAGCGCGACGAGGAATCCGAGGACCACCACACCCGCCGCGCACCACAGCATCGTCCGTGGTTGGCGCCACGCGGCAAAATCAATTCTGGATATCAATTATTTGGCCGATTTGTTAGATATTGGTCGAATAGATCACTTTTCATGCCGGATAGCACGGCTTACCGGTGAAGTACGGGCGATGGGGCGCTCGTCGTGAGACCGATCATGTTATCGGAGCGGTGTGGGAGGACTTCGCTGCCTCCACGGCGATGAAGTCGTGGAAGTCCATGTTGCTGATCTCGAGGTTGCACGCCATCGATCCGACCTCGCGGCACGGGAGGACGGCACAGTGCCCCGGGGTGTCGTACAGGTCGACGACGGTCAGCGGTCGGCCGGGCTCGGCGAAGGTCCTGGCGTCGGCGAGCGCGACCATCGTGGTGTGTTCCTCGGGCGGGACCAGCGCAGGGACCTGGCCCGGCGGGAGGCCGTCGAAGGCCCGGTCGTCGACGACCAGAGCCGTCAGCGGGTAGTGGTCCTCGTCGATCTCGTCCGGGTCCAGTTCCGTGCCGATCCAGCCCTCCTCGTCGGCCCCGCCCAGTTCGTCGAGCAGGGCGCGCCAGCCTTCCTCGTCGTCGAAGGAGGTTCGGACCAGCAGGGCCGCGGCGGTGGGGGGCAGCGTCGGGAAGGACCGGCGCGGCTGCGTCGTCGGCGTGAGGAAGGCAGGCCGGCCACCGTCTCCCTGGTACATGCCGAACCTGTCCATGCCGCGCACCAGGTCGTCGAACGCGAGCGTGCCGCCCAGCAGAGCGGCGAGGATCTCGCCGAGCCGGGCCGACGGGACCCGGACGCCGCGCCCGGGTATCGCCGCCAGGTCCACCAGCAACGGCCCGTCCCCGCCGTACACGACAGGGATGTCCACCAGTACGGCGACCGGCGGTACGAGGCCGCCGCCCGGGATGAGCGCCGGTACGTTCCCGCCGTGCAGGAAGTTCCATCCGCTGCCCTCGACCAGGCGGAGCCGCACCCCGCTGTCCCCGAGGACGAGCACGTCGCACTCCCGGCGGCCCCCGATCTCATGGAGCAGCCCGCCCCACAGGGCCTTGCCCTCCTCGTAGCACGTGCAGAGCAACAGCACTTCACCAGGCGCAGGCTGGGGAAGCTCGGGAAAGGACATGGCGCTCCTTCGAAGGACTCGCGCGGGACCACAGGACACTAGTCCACCAGTCCCGGACCTGAGCTCTTCAATGGGCCACGTGAGCGCCGTGGTTGACCCGTCTATGCTGCCGCAATGGGTCTGGATCTGAACCTGTGCATGGTGGACTGGGAACGGCTGCGGGCCGTCCCCGTCGAGGACCGGATCCAGGCACTGGACGACGCGATCTGGCCGCCGGATCAGCCGGATCAGGAGTCGGCATGGTGCGCCGAGTACCACTTCCTCAGCACCAGCGGTTCCTACAGGCCGCATGCCCGCGCGGGCGACGCCTGGGACGACATGCGGGCGCTCGTGGACGCAGCCGTGTGCGAGGCGATGGACGGGTTCCTGAACGGCCTGATCTGGGACGAGGATCCGACCGCTGACCCTGCACTGACCGGCGGCGCGGGGATCTTCCCGCCCGCCGCCGACCGCTGGCGCCCGCACATCCTTCTCGTCTGCCCGCCGGAGGCGGTATCCGGCAAGGTCCAGGCCTGGGAGCGGGTGGAGCCGCGCCTGGAGGAGTTGCGCGGTCCGTTCCGTGCGGAGTGCGAGGGCTGGGCAGGCCGCCCGGACAGCTTCGAAGAGTTCACCGCGCTCCTGCGCGAATGGGCCGAGGTGGTGAGGGAGACGGCCCGCCGTGGCTGGGGCCTGGTGGGTCTGCCGTAGCCCCGCCGCCTATGATCATGGGCATGTCCGCCCTTCAAGAGCGTTCCGCCCTCAGTCAACTGGCCCCCTATGAGCAGCTGTTGGGGTACGGCTCCGTCGTCCCCGCCAAGAGCGCCAAAGGCGTCAGCGTGAACATCGGCGGGTCCCTCGCGAACCAGCTGATGGGATCCGTCGGCGCGCAGTCCGGCGCAGCCGGCAGCATCGCCGCACAAATGCCGCACACCTCGGGCGCGCTGCTGCTGCGCGTGACCGACCAGCGGGTCGGACTCGTCCGTCCCCTGGACGGCACCCCCGTGTGGGAGGTGCCGCGGGCCTGGGTGACCCGGGTCGAACGCCGGCCCCGCACGCAGCTGATGGCCCGCTTCCGACTGCACTACGCCGACGGCTCCTGGCTCGCTTTCCTCACCATGCGACGCCGTACGATCGAACAGTTCCGCTCACTCATCGGCTGACCGGTCAGGTGGTGCGGCGGCGGGCTGTGACGATGAGGGTGTGCAGCACCGCCTGGGCAGTGGGGAGCCGGTTCGCGGCCTGGCGCCAGACCAGGGACCGGGGGCCGTCGAGCACCTCCGAGGTGATCTCCTGCCCGCGGACGGCGGGCAGGCAGTGCATGGCCACCGCCTCGCGTGGCGCATGGGCGAGCAGGGCGTCGTCAACCCGGTACGCGGCCAGGCGTTCCATCCGCTCGGCACATTCCTGCTGTCTGTCCATGGGCACCCACACCTCGGCGTAGACGGCCTGCGCGGCGCGGACGGCGTCGATCGGCTCGGTGATGAGCGACACGGAACCGCCGGTCTGCGCCATCAGTTCACGCGCCTCGCCGAGAATGTCCTCGTCCGTCTCGTAGCCGGGCGGGGTGGCGATCGCGAGGTGCATGCCTGAGGCCGCGCACGCCGCGAGGAACGAGTTGCACGTGTTGCTCGTGCCGTCCCCGATGAAGGCCGCGGTCATGCCCTCCAGGGTGCCGAAGTGCTCGCGCAGCGCGAGCAGGTCGGCGAGGGACTGGCAAGGGTGGTGGGTGTTGGACAGGGCGTTGATGACCGGCACCGTCGAGGCGTCGGCCATCTGCTCCACCGTCGTGTGGTCGAAGGTGCGCACCGAGATCGCGTCGAGATAGGACGACAGGACGCGGGCGGTGTCGGCAGCGGTCTCACCGTGACCGAACTGCAGGTCCTCGCGGTTCAGCACGATGGCCGCCATGCCGAGCCGGTGGGCGGCCACGGCCAGGGATGTGCGGGTCCGCGTGGACGGCTTCTCGAAGACGCATCCGATGGCGCCGCCCCGCAGATCGCGCTCCCACCCGAACGGCTCCTGCTTCATACCCTCGGCCAGATCCAGTAGCCCCTCCAGGGTCTGCGGGTCGAGGTCGCTCACCCGCAGCAGGTCGTCGGGGACTTTCCCCGTCACGGCCGGACGGTCGGCCTCGGTCACGGGGATCGGCTGGGTCATCGCGGTGCTCCGGCTCCGTTCGCGCGGTCGGGGGCCCGTTTTCCGTCAGTGTGCTCGGCGACTGCCCGTCGGCGCACGCCGGCAGCGCCTTACGGGTGAGACCAGAGGGAGGTCCTTTCCACATGATCAAGCTCCTGCATAGTGCGCTGCGCGTCGGGTGTGCTGAAGCACCAACCACTACGGCCAGTGGGTCGGCCACTGCGTGGCCACTCCCGGCTGGGACAGCCTCGACAGCAACTGGTGGTGGCAGGGCGAGGTGCACATCACCACCTACGCGACCGGCAACTGCTCTGGTTCCTCAAACGTCCGTTCCGGCCCCGTGGCGTGCGCGGCGGGGCCGGACGCCCCGGCGACCGGCCGCGGTTGTCAGACCCCACCGGTACTGTCGGCGCATGAGAGCTGATGGAACTTTCACCGCCAAGGCCTTCGCCCCGACCGAGATGAAGCCCGAACCAGCCATCTCCACCGGGCTTCCGGTAGGCGTCGCGACCATGGAGAAGCACTACGAAGGAGAGGTCGCGGGACGCTCAGCGACGCTCTTCACCGCCGCGTTCGACCAGAACACCGGCGTCGGCACCTACGTGGCCATGGAGTCGTTCGAAGGCTCCCTCAACGGCAGGAACGGTGCCTTCAACTTCGTACACTCGGCGACCACGTCCGGCAGCGACCGCACCGCGGAGTTCTTCACCATCGTGCCCTCCAGCGGCATCGGCGAGCTGGCCGGCATCACCGGCGCGGGTGGGATGGCCGTCGACGCCGATGGCACACACCGCATCTGGTTCGACTACGACCTCGGCTGAGCCACGACTGCGTTCGGCACCGAGCGGCTGCCCGGTGTCGGCAGCCGCGATGACTGCGGTTATCCCGGAAAGGCGGCTGCCGCAACCGGTCGCAGCCGATCGAGCTACTCGCCTGCCCTCCGCGCCGCTCCGCCAGGAGGGTGGGCTTGTCAGAGAGTCATTCCTAAATGCGGTGATAAAGGATGTCTAGCGCGTAACCGTATCTCCTGCCCTGAGTAAGCTAGTGGTAGGAGTGGGTTGTGGGTTCCATCGATGCTGTGGTGACCGGAGGCGGAGGGTTCATCGGCGGGCATCTGACTCGGGCCCTGCTCGCCGAGGGCCGCCGCGTGCGGACCGTCGACCGCAAGCCGCTGCACGCGTGGTACCAGGTCCACGACGGGGCGCAGAACGTGGTCGCCGACGTGTCCCTGCGTGACACCTGCGCCGATGTCCTGGTGGGCGGGGCCGGCGAGGTGTACCACCTCGCCGCCGACACGGGCGGTATGGGCTCCATCGAGAACAACAAGGCCGCCTGCACGCTCTCCGTCCTCTCCAGCGCACACATGCTGCTCGCCGCCAGGGACGTCGGCGTCGGCCGCTACTTCTACGCGTCATCCGCCTGCGTGTACACCGCCGACAAGCAGACCGACGCCGACGTACTCCCCTTGCGCGAGGAGGACGCCTACCCCGCCATGCCCGAGGACGGTTACGGCTGGGAGAAGCTGTTCAGCGAGCGCATGACGCGCCATTTCCGCGAGGACTACGGGCTGGCCACACGCGTCGCGCGCTACCACAACGTCTACGGCCCGCACGGCACTTGGACGGGCGGCCGGGAAATGGCACCCGCCGCGGCCTGCCGGAAGGTCGCCCTCGCCGTGCTCACCGGCGCCGACGAGGTCGAGATCTGGGGCGACGGCGAGCAGACCCGGAGCTTCACCTACATCGACGACTGCGTCGACGGCACCCTGCGTCTGACCCGCAGCAAGCACAGCGACCCGCTCAACATCGGCTCGGACCAACTGGTCTCCATCAACCAGTTGTACGCGCTCGTCGAGCAGATCGCGGGCGTCCGGCTGCGCCACCGCCACATCCCCGGCCCGCTCGGGGTGCGTGGGCGCAACAGTGACAACACCCGGATCCGCAAGGAACTCGGTTGGACCCCCGAGACCTCGCTCGCGCAGGGCCTGGAGGTGACGTACCGGTGGGTGTACGACCAGGTAAAGGCAGAGCTCGACGGATCAGATCCGGTCTCACAGTCCCGGACGGCATGCCCATGATGTGGGCCGGCCACCGCGCCGGGCCGGCCTTGGCTGCGCCGCGTCTACGGGCCGGACCTGATGTTCGCCGTCCTTCCACCCCGAGCACTTCCATGTGCTGCCGTCGCTGATCCGGCGCTTCTACAAGGCTCGAAACGTGCGGCCCGGCCCCCCGCGCACTACACCATCCGGTGGCTTATGAGCGCCACAGCATCAGATAGGCCGTGCATTTCCTGTTTGTTCCACTATCCAGTTATTAGTACTGACCTTGCCGCCAAGCTCTGATCAGTCCGAGGAAAGTGGAGAGAATGACGACATCGCCGAGACGGCCATCTGTTCTGGCCTCAGCCGCCGTGGCTGCACTGCTGGTCACCGCCCCACTGGTGAACGCGGGCTCCGCGCACGCCCGGGACCACACCCTGTACGGGGGGCCGCACCCGACCAAGACCGCCTATCCCCCCTACCCGCCGAAGCCGCCGAGGCCGCACCACCCGCACGACGAGGAGCACGGGCACCACGAGAAGCCGGAGCACGGACACCACGGGCAGCCCGGGCACGAACGCGGGGACGAACGCGGGCACGAACGCGGGCACCTCGCGAACACCGGCGACAACGGCACGAAGCAGCTGATCATGGGTGGTATTGCGGCTTCTCTGGTCGCAGCGGGCGCCGGCACCATGCTGGTCGCACGCCGTCGCCGTAGCTCATGACGGTACCCGCGGTACAGGTGGCAACTCCCAGGCGTCCCGGGTATACCCGGGACGCCGTCCCGTCGCCCATCTCAAGCACCCTCTGAAGCACCCACAACGGCCCTCACTGTGATCCCTTCCATTGCGGTCGTCGGCCGGTGCGACGAACCTCTCCTCGAACGAGTCTCCGAAAAAGCGTTATCCGGGGCTCGCCGGGCGGTCTCCCATGTGTCGGGCAGAGCCGTCCGGCTTCGAGGACAGGGAAGCTTTTGATGAGTACAGAGCACACGGTGGAGTCGGCAGCGCTGGTGACCGCTGCCCGAGCAGGCGACCCGGCGGCCCAGGACGCCCTGGTCAGCGCGTACCTTCCGCTGGTTTACAACATCGTGGGCCGTGCTCTGAACGGCTCGGTCGACGTCGACGACGTGGTGCAGGACACGATGCTCCGCGCCCTGGGCGCGCTCGGCGATCTGCGTACGCCCGAGCGCTTCCGCTCCTGGCTCGTGGCGATCGCGATGAACCAGGTCCGTGCGCACTGGCAGTCCCGGCAGTCCGCACCGGACGCCATGGAGGAAGCCGGGGATGTCGCGGACCCGGGTGCGGACTTCGTGGACCTGACGATGGTGCAGCTCCAGCTGTCCGGCCAGCGCCAGGAGACCGCGCGCGCAACTCGCTGGCTGGATCAGGACGATCGGGGACTGCTGTCGCTGTGGTGGCTGGAGTGCGCCGGTGAGCTGACCCGCGACGAGGTCGCGGCGGCCCTGGAACTCTCGCCGCAGCACGCCGCGGTGCGGGTGCAGCGGATGAAGGCGCAACTGGAGGCGGCCCGCGTGGTGGTGCGGGCGCTCGACACACAGCCGCCGTGCGAGGAACTCCGAGGCGTAGTGGCTGTCTGGGACGGCCGGCCCTCGGCACTCTGGCGCAAGCGAATAGCCCGGCACGCCCGCGGCTGCATGCGCTGCTCCGGCCTGTGGAGCGGGTTGATGCCCGCGGAGGGGCTCCTGGCCGGCCTGGCGCTGGTCCCGTTGTCGGCCGCGCTGCTCGCCAAGTGGGGTCCCACCGCGGGCAGCATGGCGATGGCGGGCTCGGCACACGCAGCGACGGCAGGCTCGATAGACGCAGGGGGTACGTCTGCGGGGCACGCCGTTACTGGCCCGGCGACCGGGCGCCGGGCCGCCCGTGGCCGGGCGGGCTCCCGCGGCGAGGCGCGCCGACGTCGGCGAATACGACGCCGGGCCGTCGGCGGCGCCGTGATCGCGGCCTGTGTCGCGGGCGGCGGACTCTGGTACTTCGAGACCGGCTCCGGGACGGGGCCCGCCGGCGCGACGACCGCACAGACCCCCGGCGATCCCGTCGCGGACCTCTCCGCCCCTCGTGAGGTCGAGACCTCTGCGCCGTCCCGGAAGCCGTCTCCCACGCCGACCGCGTCGGCAACGAAAAAGGCACCGGTCGCCAAGAAGACCCCGCGCCCCGCCAAAAAGAGCGCATCCGCTCCCGCGCAGACCGCCCGGCCCACTCGGACCGCACCCCCTGCCCCACAGGTGCCGGCGGCCCCTTCGGACACCGTGACGCAGGTGGTCGCGCTGGTGAACAAGGAGCGGGCGGCGGCAGGCTGCGGCCCCGTCACGGAGAACCCGCAGTTGGAGAAGGCGGCACAGGCCCACTCCGACGACATGGCCGCGCGCAACTTCTTCGACCACACCAACCCGGACGGCGCCGACCCGGGGCAGCGCATCACCGCCGCGGGCTACCGCTGGTCCACGTACGGGGAGAACATCGCCCGGGGCCAGCAGACCGCGCAGTCCGTGATGGACGCCTGGATGCACAGCCCCGGCCACCGCGCCAACATCCTCAACTGCGGGTTCAAGAACATCGGCGTGGGCGTCCACAAGGGCACGGGCGGCCCGTGGTGGACGCAGGACTTCGGTACGAAGCTCTGACGCTACTGAGCGGACATGGCCTCGCGCATCGCCTGTGCGGTAGCGGCGGAGTCGTAGTCCTCGGGGACGCCCGGTACCAGGATGATGTCGCCCGCGATGTGCTTCGAGCGCAGCGGTGCGATCTCCTGGTACGCGGGCGAGTCCCACCAGGCCCGGGCCTCGTCCATCCCGGGGAAGCCGATGACCACGACATGTCCGGGCCAGCTGCCCTCCTTCTCCTCGTGCGGCATGGCGTGCACCAGGAAACGGCCGCCGTAGGGCTCGAAGGTGCCGGGGATGCGCTCGATGTACTCGGCGATCTCCGGGTGCGGGGCGGCTTCCTGCAGGTGGGCTATGGCGTAGGCGGGCATGACGTCCTTCCGGTTCGATTCGACTCCGTACGCCGATCATCCTGTCAGGCGGGCGCACCGGGGTCGATGACCTGAGAGGTAAACGGGCGGGCGCTACTGGAGCGGGATGTCGATCCCGTGGTCGTCCACGGGCCGCGGACCGTGGATGCGCCTGTCGGCTTCGCTGATGGCGACGTCGTTGATACTGGCCTCGCGGCGCCGCATGAGGCCGCGCTCGTCGAACTCCCACAGTTCGTTGCCGTAACTGCGCCACGACTGGCCCGCGGCGTCGTGCCACTCGTACTGGAATCGGACGGCGATCCGGTTCTCGTCGAACGCCCAGAGGCTTTTGCGCAGCGCGTAGTCCAGTTCGTGTTCCCACTTCCGCGTCAGGAAGGCGACGATCTCCTCGCGGCCTCTGACGAACGTGTCCCGGTTCCGCCACGTCGAGTCCGGCGTGTAGGCCAGTGCCACGCGCTGGGGATCGCGGGTGTTCCAGGCGTCCTCGGCGGCCTGGACCTTCTGCAGGGCGGTCTCCCGGGTGAAGGGCGGACAGGGCGGGCGGTCTTCCGGCACTGCAACCTCCTCGCATTGAGAACGTGCGTTCTCGGTCGGTGGACGACTAAAGTAGGGAACGATCGTTCTCGACGTCAAGGAGCCCCGCATGCCAGCCCCGGTCACCGAGGAACAGAACCGCCTGGACCGTGCGGCACTGCTCGACGCGGCGGAGGGGCTCTTCTACGAGCGAGGCATCCAGGCCGTCGGCATGGACGAGGTCCGCGCAGCCTCCGGCTTGCCGCTGAAGCGGATCTACCGCCTCTTCGCGGCGAAGGAGGAGCTCGTCGTGGCGATGCTCAAACGCCGCGACCAACGATGGCGGGGAGACCTGGCCGCTCACGTGGAACAGGTCCCGGATCCTCGCGAGCGCGTCCTGGCGATCTTCGACTGGCTTGGGGAGTGGTTCGCCCAGCCCGGCTTCCGCGGCTGCGCGTGGGTCAATGCCTACGGCGAACTCGGCTCGTCGTCCGAGGCGGTGCTCGCCGAAGTCCGGTCGCACAAGCAGGCGTTCCACGACCAGATCGCGCTGTGGGTCCGTGCCTCCGGGGTGCCGGTCACCGAACCCGTCGTCCTCCTCGCCGAGGGAGCGATCGTGACGGCCGGCATCAGTGGCGACCCGGCCCCGGCCCGTCATGCTCGCGCAGCCGTGGCGAGAATGCTGGGCGACCCGGGCCAACTCGACTAGTCAGGTCTGGGCGTGGTCCTTCGAGCGGTCGGCAGGCGTGGTGTCCGCCGTGAGGCTCTTTCAGGGCACCGCAGCGTGCCGAAAGTCAGGATTTCGCTCGGCGCCGCGGGGGCTTGAAGGCGTACAGGTCGAGGATGTCCGGCTGAGGCGCCACGCCCGGGCCGCCGGCACGCACCCAGGTGACGATGTCCTCGGTCGCGTCCGCATCGTTGACGAGCCCCAGCCAGACCGGCCGCGCACCGGCGGCCCGAGCCGCGGCGGACGGCTGTACGACGATGACGTTGGCCTGATCGCACACGTCGAGGCAGTCGGAGATGCGCGTCGGCACCGCAGCCCGCAGACGCGCGGTCTGCGCCGCGTGATCGACCCCTGTCACCTTGGGACTGCCGCAGCAGCAGTCCCGGCACACGACGACCCGGCACGGCGCCGAATCGCTCCCCTTCACAGCCCGGCCTGATGCCTTTTCCTTCGGCCTCTTGGGCACGCCGCGCCACTCCCCTCCCGGGGAGATCCGCCCCGGTGTTCCTTGAGGAGGCGACCGCGTGAGTCTTCTGGCTCCCGGGGCGTTGCTCACCGGTCACAGTGGCGGGACCGCGCCGGATTCACACCGGCTTCCTCGGACCGCCGTCGCCTTATGTCATCGCTCATCATTCCATCACCGGCGCCACGCCGTCACCCGGCCACTGCCCTCACACCTGCCGACGTGGCCCGCCGAAGTGGCAGCACGTGCAGCAGATGAGCTCCCGCGCACTCTGAACAACGGTCTGCTCAGCCGGACTTCGTCACGCCGCTCAGGGGAGTACGGCGTAGCGTCACCTTGCGGTGGCTGATCCGCCACCCGCCAACGGTGCGCACGGCGGTGCCGTTCGGTGATCTCCAGCCGATCTTCCAGAGCGAGTCACACACGCGCCCTCTCCTGCCTGGCGCCGAAAGGCCAGGCCGAGCGTCGATCCTCTCCTCGGCAGGGCTCCGCACACGTCGGCTACCGTGACGAGTCTTGCCACCACCGCGATCGTCAACGGCGCTCGCCGCGCTGGGGGCAGGGCCGCCGGGGGTGACCGGAGGTACTCCCGAGCTGAACTGGGACGAAGACTCAACGCGCCCTGAACGCGGCGGCCAACCTCGGGGACGACACCTGCTGCCGTACCGGTCCGACGGCTGATCCAGCCGCCGCGGAGCACAGGGCGGCCGGGGCGCCATCACGCCGACGGGATCAGCGGCCTGAATGATGCGAGAGCCAGTGCAGGGCGGAGGCGCCGGCGTCGAGAACGGAGATGTGCCCGTCGCCGGCGCTCAGCCGCAGCTCTGCCGCGGGGCAACGGTTAGCAAGCCACTGGCTGTGCGTGCTGGGCACGATCCGGTCCTGGTCACCGTGCAGGAAGAGGACCGGCGTGCTGAGCTGCGCGGGATCGAAGCCCCACGGGGCGACGTACGCCAGATCGTCGTCGATCAGCCCGCCTGGGCCCGCCTCCACGGCCGGACCGACGACGCTGCCGAACCAGGACCATGCGCCGGAGAGCGCGGCATGGTCGGCCGGAGTGAACATGTCCGGGTCGTACTCGGCGCTCGCCTCGTACTTCTCCTTCGCCGCACGCCCGTCAGCCGCGGCCCTCAGAGCCGCGGCGCCGGACTCCGTCATACCCGCGAACCAGTCGAGCCCTTCGGCGCCGAAGGGAGCAAGTCCCGCCACGCTCACCACGGCGAGGACACGCTCCGGCAACAGGGCGCCGCAAGCCAAGGCGTGCGGACCGCCGCCGGAATGCCCCATGACCGCGAACCGGTCGATGCCCAGCGCATCGGCGATGTGGCCGACGTCGGTGGCCACCCGCGCCACGTCCCGGCCCGGGCGCGGCGTCGACCCGCCGTAACCGGGCCGGTCGTACGACACCCAGCGGATCCCGAGATCGGCGGAGGCCGGGAAGAGAGGCTCAGGGGGTGCGCCGATGTTCGGCGTGCCGTGATGCCAGAAGACTACGAGCCGGTCATCGGAGCCATCCCCACCGGTGTCGTAGACGTGCAGCCTACGGCCGTCGCTCAGCTCCAGATCAGTCTCAGTCACCCTGCCGCTCCTGACGCGCGAACCAAGCCGGTCCAACCTCGTTCACACGAACCTAGGGGGTATCGATCTTCAGTGGCAACGATCAGGATGCGGCGGCACAGGCCACTGCGGCGTCATGAATCGACCCGTTGTCCCGACCGCACCTGCCGCCGCCAGTCCGACGGGCTCATTGCGCGCGCCCGCTTGAACGCCACGCTGAACGCGAACGCGTCCTCGTATCCCACCTCGTGCGCCACCGCGGCAACAGTCTTGTCCGTGTCGCGCAGCAGATCAGCGGCCAGGGCCATCCGCCAGCCGGTGAGATAGGTGAGCGGGGGCTCGCCGACCGCGCCGGTGAAGCGTGCGGCGAAGGTGGCTCGGGACTGGCCGACCCGCGCGGCCAGTTCGGCGACGGTCCACCGGTACGCGGGGTTCTCGTGCAGCAGGCGCAGCGCGTCGCCGACTGCCGGGGTGGCCAAAGCACCGTGCCAGGCAGGGAGTTCGGCTTGCGGCCGGGCGCACCAGGCGCGCAGCGCCAGCACCAGTACGAGGTCCAGCAGCCGGTTCAGGACGGCGTCCTGGCCGGGTTCCTCGTGGGCCACTTCGGCGGCGAGCAGGTCCAGTGCCGCCCGGGTGCGCGGCCCGGCGGGTACGACGGCCAGGGGCGGCAGCATGTCCAGCAGGCGCTCGCCCACGTCGCCGCGGAGTTCGTAGGCACCGCGGAGCAGGGTGGTGGCGCCGGGCAGTCCGTCGCCGTACGTGCGGGGTGCCAGGTGGTGCCGGGCTGCCGCCTCGCTGTCGATGACGTGCTTGCTTCCGTTGCGGATCACCACCTGCGGCGGGGTGTCCGGGGCGTCGGCGATGGTGTACCGATCGGTGCCGCTGATGAGAGCGATGTCCCCGGCGGCCAGCCGCACCGGCGTGGCCTGCGGGTCGTCGTCGAGCCGGACCGACGCGTGGCCGCCGAGGGTGGCCACGACCGTGAGCGGTGGGGCACCGGCGAAGGTCATCGACCAGGGTGGCCGCTGGATCAGTTGCCTGATGTTCGCGTTCCTGGCGCGGGCCCGGTGCAGAAGATCGCTCAGGACGTCCATGCCGGCCCACGCTAGACGATCACAAAGGGATGGGCGACTGTCTCCCATGGATCGTCTGTGCTTGCCGGGGTTGTCTGGAGGGCATGAAGAACATCCTCGTCCTCGGCGGGACCGGCAAGACCGGCCGCCGTATCGCCAGCCGGCTGACGGCCATCGGCCGGCCGGTCCGTACCGCGTCCCGCACCGGCGGCGACGTCCACTTCGACCTGGACGACCCGGCAACCTGGGCGCCCGCCCTCGACGGCGCCGCCGCCGTCTACCTCGTGGAGCCCAACCTCCGGTCCGGTATGGACCGGCAGGCACGCATCCCGCGCTTGGTGGCCGACTCGGTCGCCGCGGGCGTGCGGCGGTTGGTCCTGCTCTCGGCCCACGGCGTCGGCCGGGCCGACGACGGCCACCCGCTCAAGGCCGCCGAACAGGCCGTCCGCGACTCAGGCATCGACTGGACCATCCTGCAACCCGGTTGGTTCGCACAGAACTTCAGCGAGTCCTTCTGGCTGTCGGGCGTCCTCGCCGGATCCCTCGCCCTGCCCACCGGTGACGGGCGCACGCCGTTCGTCGACGCCGAGGACATCGCCGAGGTCGCCACCGCGGCGCTGACCGAGGACCGCCACAGCGGACAGACCTACCAGCTGACCGGCCCCCAGGCGATCAGCTTCGCCGAGGCGGCCGACCTGATCGCCGCGGCCACCGGCCGGACGGTCCGTCACCTCGACGTCGACCCCGATGTCTTCGTGGCCCGTATGGTCGCCGAAGGCGTGCCCGCAGACGTCGCGCGTCTGCTCACCGGCCTGCTCGTGGACATCCGTGACGGCCGGGGCGCGGGGGTCTCCGACGGCGTGGAGCGGGCGCTCGGCCGACCGCCCAGGTCGTTCCAGGACTACGTCGCCGAGACCGCCGCCGCGGGCCACTGGAGCTGACCCGCATGACCACCGGCGCAGCGCCTCGTAGCGGGGGGCGCCCGGGCTGACCTCGGTCGGGCCGACGGGTCGACGGGCCGGGGGTCAAGGGGCTGGGCGGGCATGGCAGTACCTCCACGGGCGCATCTCCCCCGTGCGCTCGTGCCCCGGGGCGCGAGGCTAAGCCGTCACGGGTTCCAGCCGCAGCCGCCGGATCGGCCAGGGCGGTGGCTCGGACAGGCCGAACCAGACCCGGACGTCCTCTCCGGTGCGGACGGGTAGGAGGGGGTAGTCGTTCTCGGTGTGCTCGGTGCGGTGCAGCGCATGGCCCGGGGTCAGGTGCCGGGCGGCGTACGCGTCGAAGGCAGCCGCGTCGGACGGCCGGCAGACCGTGGCGACCACCTCGCGGGTGCCCGGCTCCGGTGCGAAGCCCGGGCCGCGCAGCAGCAGGACGTCATCGCTGTCGATCATGGTGGCGTTGGCCGCGTCGCGGTGCTCGCGCCAGACCGGGCCGGTGTAGAAGGCCTCCAGCGCGCGCCGGCGGTGCGTCATGTCGGGGAACGCGCGCAGCCAGACGAAGCGGTCCGGGTCGTCCAGGTCGCGGAAACGTCCGCCGACGGTGATGCCGACCGCGTGCTGGCCGGTCACGAACTCGCGCTCGAACAGCTCGATCAGGGTTTCCCGGGCGCCGGGATGCAGGGTGTACTGCCGGAGTTCGACGATGCTCATGCGCCGGCCGCCCCGGTACGGGTGAGGTCCATGATCCAGTTGATCTCCCAGGTGCGGCCGTCGTCGGCGGAGAACTCCTGCTCCCAGCGCGCGGCGTCGGGGCCGAGGCGGTACCAGGTGAAGTGCACCCGGATCGGGCGGCCGTCGTAGGTGTCGTCGCCGTGGAAGTCACCACGGTCGCCCGTGAAGCCGCCGACCACCGGGGGATCCAGTCGGCCCGTCCGGCTGTCGGACCAGTGGATCGACCAGCGCTCCGTCTCGCGGTCGAAGAGTCGCAGGGTCACGCCCTGGCGGCCGAGGGTGGGGAAGGTGATCTCGTCGATGTTGCCGGCGCCCCCGAACAGCGGCCGGATAACCGCGTGACCGGGGAACTCCGCCCAGGTGGCGGGGCCCGGGCCGAGCGGTGCGGTGAGACGGCGATTGGCCACGTCCCAGGAACCGTGCAGGAAGTCGAAGTCGTTCATGCACCGCAGGTTAGGGACACTCCCCTGACATCCACTGTCAGGGGAATTACGTGGCAGGGAAGCATGCGGCCATGCCTGTCCTGCACCCCGACGGCGTCAGCCGCTGCGCCGGCTGAACGACAAACAGCAAAGGCAAGGAGGTTACCCACTCCTTGCCACTCTCAACATATAGCGCACGGGGGGCCTTGCGGCAAGGCCCTGGTCGTGCTGCAGAATCTCCAGCCGAAGCCAGAAACTACGGAAATCAGCGATTCGCGAAGTACGTGCTCTTTTGCTGATGAATCCAATCGCGTTGAACGGGGATTTTGATGACTGACGTGATCGTGGTCGGCGGCGGACCGACCGGCTTGATGCTGGCCTGCGAGTTGCGGCTGCACGGTGTCCACGTCGTCGTGCTGGAGAAGCTGACCGAACCGACCGAGCAGTCCCGCGGACAGGGCCTGCACGCGCGCAGCGTCGAGATGATGGACCAGCGCGGCCTGCTGGACCGGTTCCGCGCGGTCAGTGAGAAGTTCCAGGTCGGCGGTCTCTTCGGCGGCATCGCCAAGCCGTGGCCGGACCGGCTGGACACGGCTCACCCGTACGGCCTCGCCACCCCGCAGCCGGTCACCGAGCGGCTGCTCAACGAGCGTGCCCTCGAACTCGGTACCGAGATCCGGCGCGGCTGCGAAGCGGTCGGGCTGAGCCAGGACGAGAACGGGGTGACCGTCGAGCTGGCGGACGGCTCGCACCTGCGTTCGCGCTACCTCGTCGGCTGCGACGGCGGCCGGAGCATGGTGCGCAAGCAGCTCGGCGTCGGCTTCCCCGGCGAGCCCGCCAGGGTCGAGACGCTGCTGGGTGAGTTGCGGCTGACCGAGGATCCCAAGAAGGTTGCCGCCATCGTCGACGAGGTCCGCAGGACCCAACCGCGGTTCGGTGCCATTCCCCTCGGGGACGGGGCGTATCGCGTCGTCGTGCCCGCCGACGGCGTGGCGGAGGACCGTGTGACCGCGCCGACCCTGGAGGAGTTCAAGAAGCAGCTGCGGGCCTTCGCGGGCACCGACTTCGGGGCGCACTCGCCGCGCTGGCTCTCCCGGTTCGGCGACGCCACCCGGCAGGCCGAGCGCTACCGGGTCGGCCGGGTGCTGCTGGCCGGCGACGCGGCGCACATCCACCCGCCGACCGGCGGTCAGGGGCTCAACCTCGGTATCCAGGACGCGTTCAACCTGGGCTGGAAGCTGGCCGCCGCGGTCGGCGGCTGGGCACCGGAGGGGCTGCTGGACAGCTACCACTGCGAACGGCACCCGGTGGGCGCCCGCGTGCTGAACAACACCCGCGCGCAGATGACGCTGCTGGGGTCCGATCCGGGTCCGACCGCGTTGCGGGAGCTGTTCTCGAAGCTGATGGACTTCGAGGAGGTGAACCGGTACGTGACCGAGATGATCACCGCGGTCGGGGTCCGCTACGACTTCGGCGAGGGCCACGAACTGCTCGGCCGGCGCATGCGGGACGTGAAGCTGAAGCAGGGGCGCCTGTATGAGTCGATGCATGCCGGTCGTGGGCTGCTGCTCGACCAGACCGGCCGGCTCTCGGTGGCGGGCTGGGCGGACCGGGTCGACCATGTCGTCGACGTCAGCGAGGAACTGGACGCGCCCGCAGTGCTGTTGCGGCCGGACGGTCACGTGGCGTGGGTCGGTGAGGATCAGCAGGATCTGCTCAGCCGACTGCCCCGGTGGTTCGGCGCCGCCGTGAGCTGAGCGTGCGAACCTGCCGTGGACCAGGCCGCGTTGCCTGGCCCACGGCCACCGTCCGGGCTCAACAGCCGCACTGGGAACACTCACGCACCGCTGATACTCAGGGCATGCAGGGCGACGTACAGCTCGGCCGTCGAGACCGCGTCGGCGATCCCGCGGCCGGTGAGTTCCTGGATGCGGTTGATGCGGTACAGGACGGTGTTGCGGTGGCAGTGCAGGTGCTCGGCTGCGCGGGTGGTCGAGCCGCCGACGGCGAACCAGGCGTCGAGGGTGTCGAGCAGCACCTGCTGCTCCGGTTCGGGCAGGGAGCGCAGGCCGCCGAGGACGGTGGCGGCGACCTCGGCGGCGACCTCCGGGGAGGCTGCGGCGAGCAGGGTGATGGGTGAACTGCCATAGACATGGCAGCCGTTGACCCCTCGGGGAAGGCATCGTGCGGCCTGCTGGGCCTGTCGCCAGGCGCCCGGGGCGTCGGTGGGGGTGGCGAAGGGCCGGCTCACCCCGATGCGGCAGTCGGCCGCTGCGTCCAGGTGCTCGACGAGAGCCGTGGCCGCCTGTTCGTCGACGGCGGCGAGCACGCCGACGCGGGCCCCGATCTGCTGCACCCACACCCCGGCAGCTCCCGAGGCGCGCAGGCGGTTCTCGGCAAGCAGCGGCGTGCTGGTCAGGGCATGGACGACGAGCAGGACACCAGGGCCGTCGAGGCGCAGGGTGCGCAGGACCTCCGCAGCGCGGACGCCGCTGCCGACGCTGCCGTCCAGGAGCCCGGTCAGCAGGATTCCACGCATTTCGGCGTCGTGCCGGGCCTGCTCCTCGACAGCGGCCCGGTAGGCGTCCGCGGCGGCGCTGGAGAACTCGTCGATGATCAGCCAGACGTCGGAGGCGACCGGCAGGAGTTCGGTGGCGCACCCCTCCGCCTCGGCCACGGTCAGCAGGCGCTCCCAGATGAAGCGGCCGGCCAGCCGGTAGGCGTGCAGGAGGGCCGCAAGGGGGATCCCCTGTTCGGCCTTGAGACGGCCGGCCGCGCGGGCGGCGTCCAGGCTCATCGGGCACCCTTGCAGGGCGGAGAGCAGCGTGCGCAGATTGTCGTAGACGGCGCCACGCAGCTGGTCGTGGGTGAGCCGGGGGTTGTGGGCATAGGCCAGTTCGCCCAGGAAGATGCCCTCGGTCAGCTCGTCGGCCAATGGGTCCACCGCCCCGAGGAGGCGGGCGACGAGCCCCGCGACGTGCGGCTCGGAGGCGAGGTGCGGCTGCATGGCGGCAGGCTGCCCCATGCTTGTGCGGCCGCACAAGCATGTCGACGACATCTTCACCGACCGCCTATGGTCAAATCCCCGCCCCTGCTAGGACGATCGCGGTCAGCGCGCAGTGGAGCCGCCATGCGCTTGGTGCGGAGGCACAGTCTCCGCGCTCTCTGCCGGTCGGTCGAGGAGATCACGTGGATGAGGGCATGAGCTACGACTACGTCGTCGTCGGAGCCGGATCGGCGGGCTGTGTGCTCGCGGCCCGGCTGAGCGAGGATCCGGACGTGCGGGTGGCGCTGGTGGAGGCCGGCGGCCCGGACACGGCGCAGGAGATCCACGTGCCTGCCGCCTTCAGCCAGCTGTTCAAGAGCGACCTCGACTGGGATCTGGACACCGAGCCCGAGCCCGGGCTCGACGGCCGGCGGGCCTACCTCCCCCGGGGCCGGGTCTTCGGCGGCTGCAGCTCGATCAACGCGATGATCTACATCCGCGGCAACCGAGCCGACTACGACGGGTGGGCAGCCGCGGGCGCGGCCGGCTGGTCGTACGAGGAGGTGCTGCCGTACTTCCGGCGCTGCGAGGACAACGAGCGCGGTGCGGATGCGTTCCACGGCGTCGGGGGCCCCCTGCGCGTGAGTGAGGGCCGCTCCCGGCACCCGCTGGCAGCCGCCTTCGTGGAGGCGGCGGTGCGCGCGGGCCACGAGCGCGCCGAGGACTTCAACGGGGACAGTCAACTCGGCTTCGGCCAGTATCAGTTGACCCAGCGCAACGGGATGCGGCACAGCGCCGCGGCGGCCTGGCTGCACCCGGCGCTGGACCGGCCCAACCTCACCGTGTTCCCGCACACACAGGCGCTGCGTGTCGTCCTGGACGCGGGCCGGGCGACCGGCGTGGAGGTACGGTCGGCCGGATCATCCTCGGCCGAACTGCTGCGTGCGGAACGGGAGGTGGTGGTCTCCGCCGGTGCGTACGAGTCGCCCAAGCTGCTCATGCTCTCGGGTCTCGGGCCGGCCGAGGCGCTCTCGGCGTACGGGATCGAGGTCGTCGCCGATCTGCCGGTGGGTCAAGGTCTCCAGGACCACTTCATGGCGTTGCTGAACTACCGCACCGACGCCGAGTCGCTCTACACGGCAGCAAGCCCGGCCAACGCCGAGCTGTTGCAGCGCGAGGGCCGCGGCCCGCTCACCTCCAACATCGGTGAAGCGGGCGGCTTCGTGTGCAGCCGCCCCGAACTGGCCGCGCCGGATGTGCAGTTCCACTTCGCCCCCGTCCTCTTCCATGAGGAGGGACTGGGGGTGGTGACCGAGCACGGCTTCGGCCTCGCGCCGTGCGTGCTGGCGCCGACGAGCCGCGGTGAGGTGACGCTGCGCTCTGCGCGACCGGACGCCGCGCCCCGCATCCGCCACAACTACCTGACCACGGACGAGGACCGCGCCGCCATCGTGTCGGGCGTCCGGACCGCTCTGGAGATCGTGGCGGCAAAGCCCTTGGCAGACTTCGCCACAACCGGGTTCAGCGTGCCCGCCTCGGACTCGGAGGCGGATATCCTCGCCTGGGCGCGCCGCACCGGCATGACCCTGTTCCACCCCACCTCCAGCTGCGCGATCGGCACGGTGGTCGACCCCGAGCTGCGCGTCCTGGGCGTCGCGGGCCTGCGCGTGGTGGACGCCTCCGTGTTCCCGACCGTGCCACGGGGCAACACCAACGCCCCCACTCTCATGGCCGCCGAGAAGGCGGCCGACCTGATCAAGGGAGCCACCCGATGACCACATCCATGCAGCCGGGGACCGCCCAGGCGGACCGGATCGACCAGGTGCTGGCCGAGCTGGCCGAGGGCGAGGCCGCCTGGGCGGCCTGCGGTCTGGCCCGGCGCCGGGAGCTGCTGGAGCAGGTGCACGCCGCGACGGCCGCTCAGGCCCAGGCGTGGGTCGACGCCGCCGCCCGTTTCAAGCAACTGCCCGCCGACAGCGTACTGTTGGGCGAGGAGTGGACGTCCGGACCGTACGCCGTCCTGACCGGTGCGGCGGCGCTGGCCGCGACGGTGCGGGCGCTGGAGTCGGGCCGCAGCCCCGTCGACGACTACACCCTCGGCCGGGCCCCGGGCGGCCGGGTCGCCGTGCAGGTCCTGCCGCACGGCATCTACGACAAGCTGCTGCTCAGCGGCTTCACCGCCGAGGTGTGGATGCGGCCCGGCACCAGCGCCCAGGAGGTGCGCGAGCGCGCCGGCCTGGCGCAGCGCACACCCACGGCGACGAGCGGGATCGGCGTGGTGCTGGGCGCGGGCAACATCACCTCCATCCCTGTCCTGGACGTGCTCTACGAGCTGTACGCGCACAACCGCGTCGTCGTCCTGAAGCTGAACCCGATCACCGACCCGATGCTGGAGGTCTTCCGGGCGGTGCTGGCACCGTTCATCAGCCTCGGCGCGGTGCGCATCGTCACCGGCGGCGCGGACGTCGGCGGCTACCTCGTGCACCATGCGCGGGTCGCCCACGTGCACATGACGGGCAGCGCCGCCACGCACGACGCCATCGTCTTCGGCACCGGCCCCGAGGCGGCCGAGCGCAAGGCGGCCGGAACGCCGCTGCTGGACAAGCCGGTCACCAGTGAACTGGGCGGCGTGTCGCCGGTCATCGTCGTCCCCGGGGACTGGTCCGAGGCCGACCTGCGCTTCCAGGCCGAACACGTGGCAACGCAGCGGCTGCACAACGGCGGCTACAACTGCGTCGCCGGACAGGTTGTGATGGTCAGTCAGGACTGGGCGCTCAAGGACCGCTTCCTGCAGCTGCTGCGACAGGCCCTGGCCGCCGCACCCGCCCGGCCCGCCTACTACCCCGGCAGCGACTCGCGGGTGGCGGGAGCCGTCGAGACCCACCCGGGCGCGGAACGCCTCGCCCACGGACGGGTCCTGCTGCCCGGGCTGCACCCCGGCGACAACGAGTCGGCGCTGACCACCGAGTACTTCTCCCCCGTCCTCGGCATCGTCGAACTACCCGGCACACCCGCGCAGTTCCTCGAAGCGGCGGTGAAGGCGGCCAACGACGAACTCCTCGGCACCCTCGGCGCCAACGTCATCTGCGACCCGCGCACCCTGCGCGAGCTCGGCCCGGCCTTCGACGCCGCCGTCGCCGAACTGCGCTACGGCACCGTCGCCGTCAACGCCTGGACCGCCCTCGGCTACCTCACCCCCACCGCCACCTGGGGCGCTTTCCCCGGCCACACGCTCCAGGATGTCCAGAGCGGTATCGGAGTCGTCCACAACGCGGTCCTGCTCGACTCCCCCGAACGCACCGTCGTACGCGGCCCGTTCCGCCCGGCCCCGCGCTCGGTCCTGAACGGCGAACTCGCGCTGTCCCCCAAGCCGCTCTGGTTCGTCTCCAACCGCACCGCGGCGACGACGGCCCGGCGGCTCACCGCGTTCGCTGCCCGACCGCGAGCGACCGCCCTCCCGGGCATCTTCGCCTCCGCGCTGCGCGGCTGAGCGGGCCACTGGGCAGCAGCCCGGCGCCGAGAAGGCGGCGCCGGGTGTCTCCTCTCTCGTGGACTCTTTAGCGCGGACGTCGGGTGCGAGTGGCGGTTCGTCAGAATTTGTTCTGCGCCGCCATGATGGCCTCGCGGATGCGGTGGTAGGTGCCGCAGCGGCAGATGTTACGGATCTCGTCGAGGTCGGCGTCGGTCAAGTTCCGTCCGTCCGCGCGGGCCTGGAGGACCTTGGCGACGGCGGTCATGATCTGGCCGGGCTGGCAGTACCCGCACTGCGGGACGTCGAGCTGCAGCCAGGCCTCCTGCATCGGGTGCAGGTCCTTGCCGACGGTGGCGGGCAGCCCCTCGATGGTGGTGACCTCGTCCCCGGCCTTGACCTCGCCGACCGGGACGCAGCAGGGGTTGAAGGCCTTACCGTTGATGTGGCTGGTGCAGGCCTGGCAGACGCCGAGCCCGCAGCCGTACTTGGGACCGGTGACGCCGAGGATGTCGCGCAGGACCCAGAGCAGCCGGACGTCGTCCTCGACGTCGACGGTGACCTGCTTGCCGTTGAGGATGAAGGTGTGCTGAGGCACGGCGTCTGCTCCTAGAAGGTGCGGCTGAGGCCGTCGGTGGGCGACTGCGGGATCGGCGGGACGGTGGGGAGCGGGTCGAAGGCGAGCGGCGCCTCGTGGTTGATCGGGAAGCTCGTCGGCATGGTCCCGGTGGCCCGGCCGTAGGCGCAGGCGACGGCGGCCATCGCGCCGGCGACGGCCAACTCCCCCGCGCCGCCCGGGGTTCCGGTGGTCGGCGGCATCACCACGATCTCCAGCTCCGGCGGGGTGTTCCACTGCCGGGTGTAGAAGTAGTTGTCCCAGCTCCCCTCCTGGAAGTGCCCGTCCTTGAGGTGCAGGCTGGAGGTGAGGGTGATGGCGATGCCGTCCATGATGCCGCCCATCATCTGGGCTTCCAGGCCGCGCGGGTTGACCGCGAGGCCGACATCGACGGCGCACACCACCTTGGTGACCCGGGGGCCGGTGACGGCGTCGCGGACCTTGCGGTTCACCGTGGCCGGGGTGCAGTCGATCTCGGCGAGGACGGCGACGAAGCCGTGGTACTCGGGGTGGATCGCGATGCCCTGGGCGGTGCCGGGGGCCATCGTACGTCCCCAGTTGCCGACCTCGGCGACCTTGTCGAGCACGGCCCGGGCGCGGTCCCCCTTGAGGAACTGGCGGCGGAACCGGTACGGGTCGCTGCCCATGGCCTCGGCCAGCTGGTCCACGATCAGCTCCTGCGCGCAACGGACGTTGGGCGAGTAGATGTTGCGCATGCTGCCGGTGTGGAAGCCGTTGTCGACCTCGGTGAGCAGCTGGGTGGAAACACCGAAGTTGTACGGGGTCTGCTGGGTGAGCGTGAAGATGGTCTCGGAGAAGGCGAGCCCGCCGACGGGGAGTTTGGCGGCGCCGGCGGTGATGATCTCGCCGAGTCCGTGCCCGAACTCGGTGGCCACCGAGGTGTGCCGCTGGTCGAGGGTGAGCACCTGACCGAGCGAGTAGGTAGCGCGCACCCGCGAGGTGGACATCGGGTGGACGCGGCCGTGCCGGAAGTCGTCGGTGCGGTGCCACATCAGCCGGA
Source organism: Streptomyces sp. NPDC002676 (assembly GCF_053592455.1). NCBI lineage: Bacteria > Bacillati > Actinomycetota > Actinomycetes > Kitasatosporales > Streptomycetaceae > Streptomyces > Streptomyces sp. NPDC002676. The sequence goes on from NZ_JBSFVT010000002.1 coordinate 334,009, forward strand.
CCGGCTTGCCCATCTTCTGCGAGACCTCGGCGGCCTCCAGTGCGGCGTCGTGGAAGAGCTTACGGCCGAAGGAGCCGCCGCCCTCGGTGACGTGCACGGTCACCGCGCCGACGGGGAGCCCGAGCTTGGCGGCGATCTCCTCCTGCGCGGTGATCGGCGACTTGACGGAGGCCCAGATCTCGGCGCTGCCCGAACCCACGTCGGCGACGGCGCAGTTGGTCTCCAGGGCGCTGTTGCTGGCGAAGTGGAAGGTGAAACGGGCGTCGACGGCCTTGGTCAGCAGGGGCAGCGGCGGCACGGTGAGCGGGTTCTCCGCGGCCCGCAGTTCCTGCAGCACGGTGGCGTCGGTCGCGGCGTCCTCGCTGCCCGGCCCCCAGGTCACCTGGAGCGCGCGGACGGCGTCGATGCACTGTCCGAAGGTACGTCCGCGCACGGCGACGCCGGTGGAGACCACGGCGACGTCGGTGATGCCGGGCATGGCCCGGACAGCGGCCAGGTTCTGCACCGAGCGCACGGTGCCGTTGATCGTCGGCGGTCGGCAGATCATCGCGGGCAGGGCGCCGGGGACCTTGACGTCCATGGCGAACTGCTTGCGGCCGGTGACGGCGGCCAGCGCGTCGACGCGGTTCTGCGGAGTGCCGATGACGGTGAACGCGGAGGCCGCCTTCAGCTCGACGGTGACCTTGAGGTCCGTCAGGCTCGCGGCCCTGACGGCGAGGTCGGCGTAGCTGATACCCCGGCCGTCCGGCGCGGTGATCACGCCCTGGAGCACAGAGAGGGCGGACAGCGGGGCGCCCAGCTCGTCGGCAGCGGCCTGCAGCAGGCGGTGCCTGGCCGTCGCCGCGGCCACCCGGATCGGGGTGTACGTCGAGATCGTGGTGTTGGAGCCGCCGGTCAGCTGGTTGAAGAGCAGTTCGGGCCGGGCGTCGGCGAGCGAGACCCGGACCCGGTCCAGCGGCAGGTCCAGCTCCTCCGCGATGAGCATGGCGGTGGAGGTGGTGATCCCCTGCCCGACCTCGGCGCGCGGCAGCGCGAACGACGCGGTCCCGTCCGGGTTCACCCGGATCGTGATCAGGTTCGCGGTGGGGAGGGTCGCGTCCGTCAGCATGTCGTTGAGGTCGTAGAGCTCGGCGGGCTCCGGCACCCCGGGGACCGCCGCAGCGGCGTCCGGGGCCGCGGCGGTCTCCCCCAGCTGGGCGGCGACGGTCAGCGTCGACGCGGCGAGCACATATCCAAGGAACCGGCGCCGACCGAACTCCTGCTGCCCTGGTTCACGTTCCATCGATGCCCTTCCCGTTACGACGACCGTCCGGGCGTCACACTGCGGCAGTCGCAACGCAACGCACCGCGCAGCAGCGTGGCGTGTACACGGCCATCGGCACAACGGGCGGTCGCCGGAATTCTGCGCCCCGGTTTTGTGCCCGGGCACAATACGCCCAACCGCAGCCGCGCTACTGTCAGGTGAGCCGGCTCGTCAGGCCACGGCGATTCGTTCGCCGGCCTGCCGTCAGGGGGCGAGCCTGGCCGGGCGTGCCGGGTCGTCCTGGTTGCCGCCCTGCGCGAGGATCTGTTCGGCCAACTCCCGTGCGGACGCGACAGGGTTGGTGTCGGGGCGGGTGACTCCGGCCGCCAAGGCTCCGTCGATCAGGAGCAGAAGCGGGTCGGCGGCGTGGGCCGGTCGCGGATGGCCGAGCCTGACCAGCTCGCCCGTCAGGAGCCGGCTCACGCGCTGCCGGTACTCACGCGTGACGGCGTGTCCCGGATGGGCGGGGTCGGCCAGGGCCAGGTCGGCAGCGAGATACCGGCAGCCTTGGAAGTCCGGCTCGGTGACGACGGTGGCGAGCTTGTCGAAGACGGCCAGGAGGCGCTCGGGCGGATCGTCGCCCGCCGTCCGCATGGTCTGCTCATAGCCGGCCTCGTCCTCGGCGGCGCTACGGTGCAGGACCTCTGCGATCAGGCCGTCCTTTCCGCCGAAGTGCTCGTAGAGGGAACCGACGGGCCGCGTTCGCGCTCTTGAGCAGGGCGTCCACGCCCGCACCGACGCCATGGCGGTACGTCAGCTCCTGCGCCGCCGCCGGCAGTCGCCCATGCCGCCTCGTACGACCGCCGCTGTCATCGACGCTTCAACCACGCGTTCGTCCACCACGACCCCGACGCGCTCGACGATCTGGTCGGCGAGGACTGCATCATGGAGGCGGTCCAGCCGGCACCGGACGGTGAACGCTACGAAGGCCGGGAGGCGTGTCTCGCCTTCTGGCGGACGCTTGCGGCCGACCGCACCACCCAGTTCCAGCCCGAGGAGGTCGCCGTCGCGGGCGACCGGGCAACGATCCGCCGGCAAAGTCCCGCTGGCCACCGATCCGGACACGGACGACTGAGCGGCAGCCGAAACGCGGTGCGGTGAGAACTTGGCCGTTATGTGCTGTTGCCACCCCCAGGCGTCGCAACCGCCGCCGTCCTGCGGGCCTGGTGATACCTCAGTTCCCTTTCACAGACAGGGAATTCGGACCTCTTTGGGTTCCTTTCCCCAGGCTCTTGGTGGGCCGGTCCCGGACAGCTACCTTCGCTGGCGTGCGGCGGCAGCGCTCTGCCCGGCACCGGTGGGGGGAGTGGCGATCGATGCCGTCGTGCGTCCGATTCGCCCATCTTCAAGGGGGGTTCAGCATGTCCGGTTCCATTCGCATGTCCCTGGCCGGGGGCAGATGGCGAAGATCGTCCGTCTGGGCGGTTGTGCTGATGGTCCTGTCGTTCGGACTGGCGGGCATCGCGTCCACGCCCGCGTCCGCCGTCACCCACGGTCAGGGCAACGCCGCCCGGGCCGCGGCAAGCGGCGGCGCTTCCGTGACGGCTGCCGTCCTCGACAAGCCGCGGCAGTACACGGCCGACGAGCTGGCCCAGCTCAACGCCCGTATGTACGACGAGGACACCATGGACAAGGGCAAGGCGGGGCAACAGCCCAAGCACGCCCCGCTCAGCGCCGCGGTCGCCCAGCCGTCCTCGGTACGGTCCTTCGCCACCGTGGGGCGCGACAGCGCCATCCCGACCTCCGGGATATCGGGCGGCGCCTCCTCCCTGTCGTCGACCCAGGAGCCGAGCACCGACGCCAACGGCTCCAACATCTTCCAGACGGGCAACTGGTACGCCACCCGTTCCACCGACAACGGCGCGACCTGGTCGTACCTCGACCCGTACTCGCTGTTCGGGTCAGGGTTCTGCTGTGACCAGGTGACCCAGTACGACCCGGCGACCGGCAGGCAGTTCTGGCTGCTGCAGTTCAGCGACCACCTGGTGATCGCCAACGCCTCGGCCTCCGGCCCGGGCGCGTACACCGGCTGGTGCTACTGGAGCATCACCCCGGGCTGGATGGGTCTGGCGAGCACCACGGCGCTGGACTTCAACGACATGTCCATCACCAACAGCAACGTCAACATCTCCACCAACTTCTTCCCGAGCACCGGGGGAAGCGGTTCCGGACTACTGCGGCTGCCGAAGAGTCCGATGAGCACCTGCAGCGGCTTCAGCTACAACTACCTGACCCGCACGGACAACCTCACCTTCAAGCTCGTACCCGGCTCCACCGACACCCTGTACTGGGGAAGCAACTGGGGCCAGACCAACGGCAGTTCCTTCCGCGTGTTCGCATGGGCGGAGAACTCCGGAAACTACTCGTGGTGGGACCGCACCGTCCCGTCGTACGGCTTCTACACCCGTAACAGCGGCCAGAACTGCGCCAGCGCCGACGGCGTGGTCACCAACTGGTGCCAGTACGCCGACTCCCGCGTCCTCGGCGCCTACCGCACCGCCGGACTCATCGGCTTCTCCTTCAACGCGAAGCAGGACAGCAGCCACCCGTTCCCCTACACCCGGTTCGTCTGGTTCAACGAGTCCGACAAGAACCTCAACGGCTCGGGTGACCTGTGGGGCAGCTGGGGCGCCATCCAGTTCGCCTCGCTCGCGCCCAACTCGCTGGGCCGGGTGGGCCTGGAGTTCGCCTGGGGCGGCGGCACCGGCACCACGCACTACTACCCCGGCAGCGGCATCAACTCCCAGCCCGCCAACGCCATCGACACCAGCGCCAACTACTACCTGTGGGGCGCCGGAAACACCTGTACCTACGCCGGCCTGCCCCGCTGGGGCGACTACCTCACCGTCCGCACCTACCAGGCCGACCCGACCCGCTGGGTCGCCGCCGGCTACGCGATGAAGGGCGGGAACTGCGGCGCCACGGGGGCCTACCCCGAGCCGCACAACATCCTGTTCTCCTAGCATCACCCGCGGCTTGGGGCCCGGGCCGGGCGGGAACCTCTCCGCCCGGCCTCCGGCCGCCTCGCCCGCGAAACCGACCCGCACCTTGGAAAGTCCAACCCGTATGAAGTGCCCCCTTCGCACCGCGCTCGCCGTCCTGGCGCTGGCCGCCGTGCTGTCGGCCGCCGGATGCGGGGACTCTCACGGAGCCGCAGCGCCGACCGCGTCCGGCTCCGGGATCGAGGGCCGTACCCTGGTCGACGGCGGCTGCCCGGTGGTCCGCGAGCACAGCCCCTGCCCGGACCGTCCCCTGAGCGCCCGGCTGACCATCACCCGCGGCGATCCCGAACAGAAGATCACCGGGACCACCAGCGGCGCGGACGGCCACTTCCGCATCTCGCTGCCGCCAGGCACCTACACCATCCACCCCGCCAACCTCACCGGCGCGGTCACCCCGATCGCCCAACCGGTGACCGTCACCGTCACCAGCGGGCGGTTCACCAAGGTCGTGATCCACTTCGACTCGGGCATCCGCTGAGGCTCCGGGGTGCCGTCGGTCAGGCGTCGTGCATGCGGTCGAGCAGCGCCCGGGCCTCGGCCGTACGGTAGTGGTCCGGGCCGAAAGCGGCCAGGCAGGCATCGTGGGCGGCTGTGGCCCGAGCGTGGGCCTCGGTACGGCGGCCCAGGCCCAGCAGGGCGTTGGCCAGGGCCAGTTCTACGGCGCCGGTCTCCGGGTGGCGCACCTCCTCGGACAGGTTGCGGCGCAGCTCGTCGGCGCGCTCGGCCTCGGCGAGAGCCTCCTCGTGGCGGGCCTGGCCGTTGAGGCTGCGGGCCAGTCCGAGCCGCTGGACGAGGTTCAACCGGTCCGGCTCGGGATGGGCGGCGAGGGCCTCGCGGGCGAGCGTCTCGGCCTGCGAGTGGCGGCCCTGCGCGGTCAGGGCGTAGATCTGTCCGTTGCGGGCAGCCGCCGCGAGGAGCAGCATCTCCGGCCCTGTGCCGCGGGCCGCGGCCGCGGCCACGGCGGCGCACTCCAGCTCGCATTCGGCGTGCCGGTCGACCGTGCCCAGTGTCTGGGCGCGGTCCGAGCGCAGCTTCAGCGTGTGCGCGTGCTCAGCACCGAAGATCCGGCCGAACACCGGCAGCAGTTCGTCGTAGGCGGCCAGGGCCTCGGCGGAGCGACCCTGGGCGCGCGTCGCGAGCGCGGCCAAGCTCAACGCCAGCGGTGCGTACGGATCGTCGCGCAACCGGGGCCGGGCCGCGGCCACGGCGCGGGCCTCGGCCTCCGCTTCCGCATAACGCCCGGCCTGGTACAGGGCTATGGCCTGGGCCAGAGGGGAACTCGCCGTCTGTCCGGCGCTGTTCCGGCCGCGCGATCTGAAGAGTTTCATGCCCGGAGCTTACGGACCTGCGCCGGGGACACCACCGGCCACCGCTGGAGGACCCGGCGCCGGAGCCTTCGCTGTCGGGGGATTCAACGTCTGCTCCGGCGCCGGGAGTCTTGTCAACCCTGTTGAACGGGCTGGCAGTCACCGGCGGCCTGCTGGGTGCGGGCGGTCACACCTCACTGACAAAGCACGGCGCTGCGATGTGACAGCCATGAGAGTGATCCACGTCTCATTTGGGCCGAGGGTGTGTGGTGACAGCGCGTGTTGGGGGCTGGGGCCGCCACTTGGCGGGTGATTGACTGCGTCGCATGGACATAGCCAGGGGCGCGCCCCGTTTCGACCCCGAACTGGCCGTCGCACTGGCCGCTTTGGGGGACGAGGCGAGCGAGCCGTACACCCCCGAGAACCTTGCGGCCCGGCAGGAGCGGGATGCCGCGGCCCGGCCCAGGCCGACGGTCCGGGAGCTGCGGGCCGACGGCCGCTTCGAGGTGGAGGAGCTACGCGTACCGGGCCCGGCGGGCGGGCCGGACGTCACGCTCGTGTGCGCACGGCCCTCCGGCATCGCCCGGCCGCTGCCGCTGCTCTACTACATGCACGGCGGCGGAATGATCACGGGCAACGCATGGTCCGTACTTCCGCGGCTACTGCGCGAGTGGGCTCTCCCGCTGGAGCTGGCCGTCATCTCCGTCGAGTACCGGCTGGCGCCGCAGGCGCGGTACCCGGAACCGGTGGAGGACTGTTACGCCGGGCTCGTTGGCGCGGCGGGGCACGCTGCCGCCCTGGGTATCGACACGGACCGCATCATCGTCGGAGGAAAGAGCGCCGGCGGCGGCCTCGCCGCGGCCCTCGCCCTGCTCGCCCGTGACCGGGGCGGGCCCAGGCCGATCGGGCAACTGCTGCTGTGCCCGATGCTCGACGACCGCAACGACACGTTCTCCGGCCGGCAGATGGCGGGCGTCGACCTCTGGGACCGCACTTCCAACTCGACCGCGTGGCAGGCGCTGTTGGGCGACCGGTACGGTGCGGCGGACCTGCCTCCGTACGCCGCTCCCGCCCGCGCCACGGACCTCTCACAGCTGCCCTGGGCCTACATCGACGTCGGGTCGGCCGAGACCTTCAGGGACGAGGGCGTGGCCTACGCAAATGCGATCTGGCGGGCCGGCGGCCAGGCCGAACTGCACGTGTGGCCCGGCGCCTTCCACGGCTTCGACACCGTCGCACCACGGGCAGCGCTCAGCGAGGACGCCCGCAACGCCCGTACCCGCTGGCTCCGACGCCTCCTCACGCAGTCCGCCGCGGGCAGCTGACCGAGGACGCGGGTACGGCAGGCTGCGCACTGGAAGCCGGCCGCCGGCGCCGACCATCGGCGGAAGCAGCCCGCGTCGAGCCGAACTTGTCTATACACCTTTTCTCCACGAACCGATCGGTCAACGTTCCCCCAGCCGTACCGGCATCCGACTAAAGTCCAGCGCTGTCATGTACGCGCCCCGCTGGTTCCCAACCCCCGATCCAGCGGGCACCCGGACTCACCCCCAGGAGAACGCATGGTCACCCGTCGTACGGCGACCGCTCTCACCTCCGCGGCGGCCCTCGCCGCACTGCTCGGCTCCGGCAGCTTCGCGGCTCCCGCCGCGAGCGCGGCCACCGGCACCGACCTCTCGGTGTTCGCCTGGAACGTCGACCTCGCCACCCCGGTCGTCGACAGCACCCAGAACGAGAAGGCCGCGCAGCGCACCCCGGTCATCGAGGACATCATCCGCAAGCACAACGCGGACGTGGTCGTACTGGACGAGGACTTCAACAACAGCTCGACCGCCGACATCATCAGCAAGCTCGCCGACCTCTACCCCTACCGCACCCCGGTCGTCGGCCAGACCTGCTCCGGCGGCGGCTGGAACGGCATCAGCGGCGACTGCTCCAACTCGTGGTTCGTCATCAACGGCGGCACGCTGATCCTCTCCAAGTACCCGATCACCGCCCAGTACGCCCACGTCTTCAGCAACTCCACGTACGGCACCTGGGACTACCACGCCAACAAGGGCGCTGCGCTGGTGCAGATCGACAAGGGCGGCGTGAAGAGCTGGGTGGTCGGCACCCACCTGCAGGCCGACGAGGACGGCACCTCCACCGACACGACCCAGTCCACCCGGCTCGCCCAGCTCAACGAGATCCGCACCTGGGTCAACGGCATCGCCGGCACGAGCGCGCCGGTGCTGATCGGCGGAGACATGAACGTGGAGTACTATGGCGACCAGGCCCGCGGCGACTACGCCAACGCCCAGGCCGCGGCGAACGGCGTGCTCGGTACTCCGGCCACCGACCCGGGCCAGACCCTGCGGACGATGGACTGTGCCGTCGCCGCCTGGTGCCAGTACATGTCCGGTGTCGAGACCTTCCCCAAGGACTACCGGGACGACCTGGACTACATCGGCTACCTGAACGCGCCGGGGCGCCCGACGCCGACCGCGATGTCCGAGGTCACGGTTGACTTCGACCCGCAGGCCGGCTGGACCCCCGGCCAGATCGACACCAACGCGCCCAGCGACCACTACCCGGTCGAGGCGACGTTCCACGTGAACTGACGTTCCACGTGAACTAAGGCCTGCTGAGCCCACGTTCCGGGAGGATCCGGCCGACGGATCCTCCCGTCCGCACGTACCGTGCCCTGGCCTCGACGTAGACGGACCACCGGTCGGGATCAGCCCCTGGCACTGCGGGACGAGTCATGCGGGGATGCCGAATTCGACCCACAGCGGGTAGTGGTCGGAGATGTGCCAGGACAGTTCCGTCAGCGTGCGGTCGCCTCGCAGTTCGCCGACGAAGTCGACCTGGCCGCCGCCGGTGCACTCCAGCGTGAGCACGGGCCGGTCCTGCTCGTCCTTGGTGAACCAGGCGATCTGGTCGTAGAAGTGCCCCGCGCCAGGCTTGTCGAAGATGGTGCGCGGCAGGCCGGCCAGCGGCGGTGCGGGGGCCAGTCCGGTGGAGGTGAACGCGTCGAAGAGCGGGTCGCCGGCGCGGTCGATGTTGAAGTCGCCCAGGGCGACGAGGTTGTGGTCCCAGCCGAACTCCCGCTCGGCCCAGCCGGCCAGCCACTGTGCGATCGCTTTCAGTTCGGGGACCCGGTCGACGGCCTTGCCGCCGAAGTCGACGTGCAGGGTCACCAGGGTGAACGTCTGGTCCGAGGCGAGGAAGCTGACCGCATAGGGAGTACGGGCGAACTGCCGGTCCAGTGCCTGCGCCGTCACGCCCGCGCCTGCTTCGAGCGGTACGACCAGTTCGCACGCCAGCCCGGACGGCTTCACCCGGCGTGTGTCGAACAGGAAGGCCAGCCGCTCGTCGTTGCCGGCCTTCCCCGCGGTGACGTCGGTGAGGATGAACGCCCAGTCGTCGCCCAGCACCTTCAGCAGGTGCCGCAGAGCCCGCAGATTGCCGTGCACCTCCTGCACCGCGACCACGTCGAACCGGCGGATGACGGCGGCGATGAGGTGCAGGTCGGCGAAGTTCCGTTTCGGTGACATCCCCGCGCCCGTCTCCCACGCCTTCGTCAGATCCGCGAACGCCCGCAGATTCCACGTCGCGACCAGCAGATTCGCACCCGCCGCCTTGGCCGGCATCACCTGATCGAGCGCTGCCTCCCACCGGGCCACGCCTGTGGCGATCTGTTGGGGCGGGGCCAGGATGTCTGCTTCGGACGGCAAGCGAACCTCCCGTGTCACAGCTGGGGCGGCTCCAGCGAGTCGATGTTCGGCATGCGCTCGGGGTGGAAGGCGGAGAGTGCGGCGCCCGCGAGCCACCAGCCGCGATACACCAGCGCCTGGCACAGACCGAGGTCGAAGCGGTCGAAGACCGTCGGCACGCTCGCCAGATGACGCCCACCCCAGTCGGTGCGCTCCTCGAACCTCTGGCGCCAGGTGTTCAGCCCCGGCTTCCCGACGTCGCTGAAGTCGGTGGCGAGCTCCACAAGGATTCCGTGGCGGGTGCCCGGAGCGTCGGCCTGGCCCGGTTTCAGACCGGCGTGGAAGCGTTCGTCGATCACACGGGTCCGCAGGGCCGTGCTCTGCCGGTAGAGCAGCGAGTTCGCCCGGGCCAGGTCGCGGACGATGGGGACACGGCCGTACGGGCCGGGGTGGAGCAGGCCTCCGGCGTTGAGGATGAACAGGAAGTCGGGCCGGTAGTACTCGCTGTCGAGCGCCTCGGTCGCCGTGTTGTCGTAGGTGCCCCCGTCGAGCAGGGCCGGGTCATATGCCGCGCAGGGGAAGGGGGTTCGGTCGAGCACGAGCGGCGGGAAGGCTCCGGGAACGGCGGCGGAGGCGGCGACGGCCCGGCTCAGTGTCAGCCCTCTGCCTGCGGTGGGTGCCAGCCCGGTCACGTAGTCGCCGTACACGTCGCGCTCGAAGCCGAACCGCACGCCGGTGGTCAGGTTCGCGGCGTTGAAGATCCAGCGGACCTGCGGATCCAGCTGTTCCAGTTCCGTGCCGTCGAAGAACCACTCGTCGAGTCTTCGGGCCAGCAGTTCGGTGCGGGTCATCGGGCCCAGGGTCTGCCACAGGCCCAGGATGAGGGATGTCTTCAGCGACTTCGACGAGACCTTGTGGACGACCGGTTTCAACACGAGTTCGTCGAACGCCGTGGTGGTGAGGCCGCGCTTCTGCAGCTCGGGCCAGGCGGTGGCGAGTACCCCGTTGGCGATCGACCCTCCGGACACCGACGATGCGTACCGCAGCCCGGTCAGCATCCCGGTATCGGCCAGCATCCGGACGAAGCCGAGCGCGGCCAGGGTGGCCCGGAAGCCGCCGCCCGACAGACACATGGCCACCGGAAGATCCGCGGGCGGCGGATTGGCGGGCCGCAGCACGTCGCCGCAGCGGCGGGCCTGCAGGCCGGTGCCCCCGGTGGGAGAGTCGGCGGCCCAGGCATGCTCGGCGGCGCGCATCGCGCGCTGGACGCGGCCGGCGCTGGTGAAGCGCGAGGCTCGAGGAGTGTCAGAGTCGCGAGGATTGTCTGCGGACGGACTCATGGCCGATCACCTGCCTCTACCACAAGTGTGGTTGTGCCACCGTGCACCCGGCAACCGAGGCGGCCGACGGTGCAGGTCAGACGCTTCCGCGCCACACGCACTGCGTGCCTGGCACGCAGTGCCGGCCGCGGGAGCCAGGTCCAGCGCACCGCGGGATCGGGGAGGTCGTACGGCAGGCTCGGGTGTTCGGCCACGGCGGCTCTTCCCGCCGCCGTGGGCCGGAAGCGTCAGTCCAGGAGCAACGGATTGGGCAGATCGGCCTCGGGATGCATGCGCAGGAGGGTGTGCAGGACTCCGGCGAGGCCGGACATGAGGCTGGGCGAGAACGCCTCGCGGGCCAGGCCGCCCACGGGGCCGCGCTGTTCGAGGCCGGTGAGGATCTCCGCGTCCAGGTCCCGTGGGTCGCCGTGGCCGATCGACGTGAGGAACTCCCAGAGGCCCAGGTCACCATGGCACAGGGTGTGGCTCCAGCCGAAGCCCTCGGCGGCGCAGGCGCGCGCGGCGCGGTGGGCCATGTCGAGGTGGGCGGGGTCGCTGGTGCGTCGGTGGAGGTCGAGCATGCCGATGCCGACCCCTGCGCTGCCGTGGCACCAGCTGGTGAAGAAGTCGTCCTCGGCGCCGACCCGGACGTCGAGCCAGTTGCCGTGCTCGGGCCGGTAGAGGGACTCCTGGTAGGCGAAGGCCCGCCCTGCGAGGTGGTGCCAGCCACGGCGTTCGGCGGCGCTGCCCGCGTCGCTGAGGGCGAGCCGGGCCAGGGCCCAGCCGATGCCGGTGGCGCCGTGGGCGAAGCCGCCGATGCCCTCGGGGTTGAGGCGGGTCGTCCAGCGGGCGCCGCTCTCGTCGAGCGTGGCGAGCCCGGTCAGCCGGCGGCCGATACGGGCGGCGGCACCGAGCCAGCGGTCCTGACCGGTCGCGTCGGCCAGGTTGAGCAGGGGGACGACGGCGCCGCAGGCCCCGTTGAGGAGGTCCACCTCGATGTCGTCCTCGACCAGCCCGCCCTGCGCGAGCAGCAGGGCCCGTTCGGCGGCCCGCTCCAGAAGCCAGTCCTCGCCGAGCACCCGGTGCAGCGCCATCCAGGTCCACACCTGCGAGGCGGCACCACTGAACGCCCCGGCCGAGGGCGTCGGTGTCTGGTCCTCGGTGGCGACCAGCACCCGCAGCGCCCCCTCGAACGTCTCGGCGGCGCCTGGTACTTCGTCCGCCCGGCCGTTCCGTGTCTCGGTCACGTACTCCGCGAGTGTCAGGGCCACGCCGCCCTGCCCCGTGTAGAGGTCGGCGGGCAGCACCCTGATGGACCATCCGGCGGGCGTGAACACCGGGCTGATCCAGGTGACCGTGCCGTCCTCGCCGCGAACCGCCCCGTCGCACAGCCGCCGTACCATCTGCGCGGCCAGGTCGCGGCGGCGCCGCTCCCGGTCACGGGCGTGCGGCTCGCGGGCGGCTGCCTGCACACGCGCGGGCAGCGAGCGCTCGTTGAGGTAGGCGCCGACGAGCGCGTCCTGGATCACCGCCTCCTCCAGCGGCAGGTCGGCGGTGCGCCAGTCCTCGACCGTGTTCCGTACGGCGCTCGCGTCCACGGTGAAGGTGAACATCGGTACGTCGCCTGCCAGCAGGTCGGCGATCTCGCCGTCGATGGCCGCGCGGTCGGTGGGCGCGCCGGGCAGCACCTCGGCATTGCGCCGCAGGATGTCCCGGGCCCGTTCGACGGCCGCCGGCTCGTCGTGCAGGGACGCCGGGTGCCACAGCATCCGGCCGATGTCGACGTACGCCTGAGTCGGCCGCAGGATCCGCCGTGCCTGGGCGCCTTCGAAGCGGCGCAGCAGCCGGTACGGGTCCCGGCCGGGCCGGCGCAGGTGCGCGGTCATCTCCTGGAAGCCGGCCAGGATGCGGTCCCAGTACGTGCTCAGCACCGGGGCGGGGCTGGGGTGGTTGGCCGCGGCGGGCATGGCCACCAGGTCGACCTCGAAGCGGGCCGCTGCGGTACCGCCGTCCGCGATCACCGGGTTCGGGATCAGCGGCTGCTGTCCGGGCAGCGCCCCGACCCCGGAGATGTCGACGCCGCCGAGCGCGAAACCGGTGCCGCGTACGGGCAGCAACCCGGTGCGCAGCACAGTACGGCGGATGGCCGCAGCCGCCACGTCCACCGCGTCGCCCTGGTTGCTGGGCGGGAAGGGTGCGGGGGCGTCGAAGAGCGTCTCGGCGTCCACGATCACCGGCACCGGACCCGCGGCGATCATGTTCTCGGCGTGCATGTCGGTGCCGCCGGTGAAGCGGAGGACGGCCAGCCAGTGCCCGACGCCGCGGTAGAAGGCGGCGAGTTCGGCGTCGTCCGCGCAGTAGCGGTGGCGGACGAACTCGGCCCAGCCGTAGCCGTCACGCGCCAGCGTCCGCGGCACCCGGATGCGCGCTTGCGGCGCCGGGGCGGCGGGGAAGTCCGCGAACAGCTCGTCCAGCAGGCCACCGAGCGCCACATCGGTCTCGGACGGCCGGGGTTTGTACATGACGCTGCCGCCGGCGAAGTCGACACGGCTGACGGTGAGTCCGCCCCGGTGGCTGTCGCCCGCCCCGAAGGTGACGGCGCGCAACTCCCCCGCCTCCGCCCCCAGCAGGGGGTGCAGCAGGGCGCGGTCTGCGGCGAGCCGGTGCGCGAAGGCTGCCGTTGCCGCCACCGAGAGCCGTGCCACGGAGGCGATGCGCGCGCCGAGGGTCGGGTAACGGACCGCCAGTTCGTCGAGGTAGCCCGCTCGGCCGGCCTGCTCGATGTACGCGGCCCAGGTGGCGGTGTCCGGTGCGGTGCCCGCGGCCGGTGGCCGGCCGTCTGTGACCAGGCGCAGCGCGTGTAGTTCGATCAGAAACAGGCGGGACAGTTTCGCGTGCAGGGACCTGAGCAGGGCCGTGTGCCCGGCGTCCAGCACCAGATCCCGTTCCTCCCGGCCCAGACCGTCCACGGCGGCGAGCCGCCGGGCCAGTTCGTCCCGCCAGGGGCGGGCGATGCTCCGTACGGGCTGGGCGAACCAGTCCGCCTGGTCTCTGTCCGCCTGGTCTCTGTCCTCCGCCTCTGATGTCTCCGGCCCCGATGCCTCCGGACTCGACGCCTCCGGCCTTGATCCGCTCACCGTCCACCTTCCCCGTCCCGCCGCGTCGCGCCTTCAGGGCGCCTGAGGTGGGGCGTGAGGGATCGTTCCACCAGGCTGGTGAAACGATCCCTCACGCCCCTGTTCGTGGAACCTCACTCCGCTCTCCGCCGGAGCGCACTCAGGAAGCGCGTTCCGGCGGAGAGACGGTCAGCAGCACCAACTGCCGCGCGAACCGGACGGGCTGGAGCAGAAGCCGTAGAGGGAGTCGCTCGGGTCGGTGAGCGCGGCCTCGGCGGCGCTGCCGCCGACGTACAGAGGCCCGGCCGGATTGGACTGGCCGAACGCGCTCTCGGCGCCCGACAGCCAGGCTTCGAGCACGGCGGTGTGGGACACGTGGGTCTGGGGCATGGATGGCCTCCGGACATAGGAATTGGGGCGGATTGCCCAGACCTGAGTATCGCCGTGCTCGCACACGCGTCAGATGACGGATCCGGCCACACTCGTGTGGTGCTCGTGCTGCGCCCCGCTACCCGTGAGGCAGGTGGGAGGGCGCGCCGGGCGTGCCGTGACACGTGCCGGGCCAGGGGAGGCTGCAGCGCGGGTTCGGCCTGATGGTGGCTCGTGACGGGAAGACGTCTCGACAAACTCGACAACGCGACGGATACGTACAGCCGCACTCGTCATCGCCGTCACCAACCGCTCGACACCCCCTCGACAACCTTCGACCGGTCAGTCGACGACCAGTGTGCCCTTGGTGTAGCGCATGCCGTACTTCTCGCCGATCACGTTCACCTTCTCCAGGTCCATCGCGCCGTCGGCGGTCCTGATGGCGGGTCCGGCCGCGAAGAGGTCTCCCACGAACTGGTCCCAGCCACCCGGTGTGGAGACCTGCAGGGCCCGGGCCGGGGGCTGGGAGCGGTTGCGCAGGGCGTGCGGGACGCCGCGCGGCAGCAGTGCGCACACGCCGGCCGTCAGCCGGTGGGTCTCGCCCCCGAGGTCGAGTTCCATCTCCCCCTCCAGCACATAGACGAACTCGTCTGTCCGCTCGTGCACATGGGGCGGGATGTCGATGTCCAACTGGTTCTCCATGGCGGACAGCCGGCCGTCGCTGTCGGCGGTACCGACCTTGACACCGAGGCCGGGCGGCAACGGGACCCGGGTCGGCCGGGTCTCTCCGGGCTCCAGCAGAAAGAAGCGGTGAATGGACATGGGTGAGTCCTCCTCGCGGGTCGCATGACGCCGGATGGCCTGACCAACCCTACGCGCTTACCGGAGAAAATTCTCCGGTTATTGGAGGTCGCCTAGCATCACCCCATGACCACCGAGCCACCCCTGCGCGCCGACGCCCAGCGCAACCGCGAGCGCATCCTCGCCGCGGCCTGCGAACTCTTCCGTGAGCGCGGCACCGCGGTGCCCCTGGACGACATCGCACGCCGCGCCGGAGTGGGCCCGGGCACGCTGTACCGCCGGTTCCCCGACCGGGACGCGCTGATCCGGCAGGTCATGGTCGACAGCTTCGAGATCTGCCTCTCGGCACTGACTGCGGCGCGCCAGGAAGTAACCGATCCGGCCCAGGCGTTGGCGCGCTTCTTCCGGCGCATCGTCGAGCAGCGCGAACGCCTCGTGCTCCCGATGCTCGGCGGCCCCACCGTGCGCGACGAGCGGGTCCAGGAACTCCAGTACGCCATCCTCGACGCCGCCGAGCAGCTCCTCGCGGACGGCAGGGCCACCGGTGTCCTGCGGGCGGACGTGACCGCGGAGGACCTGGTCATCGCGGCTGCCATGGCCTGCCGCCCGATGCCGCACCTGCCGCCCGAGGCGAGCGCGGCCTTCGCGGCCCGCCATCTCGCCGTCTACCTCCACGGACTACGCCCCGAGGGCGCGCCTGCGCTGCCCGAGGCCGCACCTTCCCGGAACGGCATCACCCGACGCATCGTCATGCCACCTGACGAGCCGAGCGAACCGGCCTAGCCAGGGACTGCCTGCCGCCGGCGTCCGGCCCAGGAGGCCGAACAGAGCGTCACCCCAGGCGCACCGGCGCTTGACCCACTCCCCCACGAACGCGCAAAAGACTGCCCGACACCTTGACCGGCGCCTGATCCAGACCAATAGCCCGGGCCGGGCTCACATGCGAAACCCCGCTCGATCTCCTGCCGTTCGCTATCCGGGAGTACCCGATGACACGTCTGAGATCCATACGCGCCCTGCTGACCGGCGTGGCCACCCTGGCCGCCTCCGCGGGGCTCGCTCTGTCGAAGCTGACGGTGCCCTCCACCACGGGTGCCTCGGGCACGGTCACGGTGTACGTCCACGGCTGGTACGGCCAGGGCGCCGTCTACGCGGACGACCTCAGCCTCACCTGATCCGGGATCGGGCCTGGACATCTAAGCTGCGCCGATGTGACGACAACGCCTGACGACAGCCTCCGGCCCTTCCACATCCAGATCCCCGACAGCGAGCTGGAAGACCTGTACCACCGCCTCGACCGCACCCGCTGGCCGGACGAACTGCCAGGTGTCGGCTGGGACTACGGCATCCCGCTGAACTACCTGAAGGAACTCGCGCAGTACTGGCGCCACGAGTACGACTGGCGGGCCGCGGAGGCACGGCTCAACGAGTGGCCTCAGTTCATCACCACGATCGACGGCGCGGACATCCACTTCGCGCACATCCGCTCCCCCGAACCGGATGCCACACCGCTGATCGTCACGCACGGCTGGCCCGGCTCGATCGTCGAGTTCGAGCGGATCGTCGGGCCGCTCACCGACCCCCGGGCCCACGGCGCCGACCCCGCGGACGCCTTCCACCTGGTCCTGCCGAGCATCCCCGGCTTCGGTTTCTCCGGCCCCACCCGCGAGACCGGCTGGGAGTACCGCCGCGTCGCCGCCGCCTTCGCCGAGCTGATGCGCCGCCTGGGCTACGACCGCTACGGAGTCCAGGGCGGCGACTGGGGCTCGGCCGTCTCCATCGAACTCGGCCGCATCCGCCCGGAGCAGGTCATCGGCGTCCACGTGAACCTGATCCCCGGCGCCGGGGCATCGGCCGAACCGACCGAGGAGGAACTCGCCGCGCTCAGCCCCGCGGAGCGGGAGCGCACCCGGGCCTCCTGGGAACGGACGCGGGCGTGGCTGCGCGACAAGCAGGGCTACGCCGACCTCCAGTCCACCCGTCCGCAGACCCTCGCCTACGCGCTCACCGACTCACCGGTCGGGCAACTCGCCTGGATCGCCGAGAAGTTCAAGGAATGGACGGACTCCTGCGACAGCCCCGAGGAGGCCGTCGACCGCGACCATCTGCTGACCAACGTGATGCTGTACTGGCTGACCGGGACCGCCGGTTCCTCCGCGCGCATCTACTACGAGCGCGCCCACGCGGCGTACTGGGGTGCCCCGCCCGAGCCGTCGACGACGCCGACCGCGCTGGCCGTGTTCCCGGAGGAGAACTTCATCGCCCTGCGCCACATCGCCGAACGCACCTACAACATCGTCCGTTGGACGGAGTTCGACCGGGGCGGCCACTTCGCCGCGATGGAGGAACCTGACCTGCTGACCGGCGACATCCGGGCCTTCTTCCACACCCTGCGCGGGACGCCGCACTCCTGACGCGGCGCCCCTGATCAGCAGATGAAATGCCCCCGCCTACACGGCGGGGGCAGAGCCGCCGGCTACAGGAGCAGCCGGCCGACGGTGATGTGGATGCCGTTGCCGGCCGTCTCCTTGTTGCCGGCGCGGTCGGTCGCGGTCATGGTCACCTTGTACGTACCGATCCCCGGTGGCGGCGGCACCGACCATGTGCAGGTGTGCCGGTCCGCGTCCGTGCAGGTCACGGTCGCTTTGGTGGTCCTGGGCTGCCCGAGGAGCGTGGGGAACCAGTTGCGGTGGCCGGTGGGCGGATCACCGCCGCAGAGGCCGAAGATCTCGAACAGGTCCCAGCCGATACGGTCCTCGTCGATGGCCTGGTCGGTGCAGGGCTCGGGCCCGGCGCACTGCTTGAAGTAGTAGCCGTCGGGGTCGGTCTTCCCCTGGTTGGCCTGCCAGCCCCAGACCGGGTCGCGGAACAGCAGGTTGCTGTCGTATCCGGTGGGCACGAGGTCGAAGGGCCTCGGGTGCAGCCCCGGCATCGGGCCGCCCGTGCCGTGTGTGACGGAGAGCGTCAGCCAGGCGGAGCCGCCGTCGTGGTCGAGAGCACACTGGTCGTCGTTGCCGTCGTCGTTCGTGAGACCGGGGCAGGCGACGGCGCGACGGGAGCGGGCCATGGCCGGCGCGGCGAGGACCACACCGGCCAGTGCCAGTCGTACGGGCGTCCAGGCCGGCGATGACCTTCTCGATCTTCTGCCGAGCGGTGGGGTCGTCGATCCCATTCTCCGCCTTGATCGCGAGGGTCGGCGTGTCCCCTTGCCGCTCGGCGAAGTGCTTCTCGATCGGAGCCTGAGCCTTGGCCGACCCGGAGTCGCCACCGGTGAAGTCGTTGTCCGCGTCGGCTCCGAAGCGGAAACCGAAATTTCCGCCTTCGGGTCAGTACAGCATCGCAAGGTCGCCCGGCCGTACCCGCACCGTCACCGGCAGGGTGGCGTCCACTTCGCCGTCGGCGCCGTACGGGACGGGGCGGGAGGCCTCGATGCGCAGTTCCCGGCCGCGCAGGACGCGGACTTCCGGGCGGTGCACATGGGCGCCCGTCTTGAGCTCGTTCATGAGCGTGAAGAAGAGGTGCCTGGGTGCCTCGCGGATCATGACGATGTCGAGCAGGCCGTCGTCGACCCGGGCGGCGGGGGCGATGAGGCGGCCGGAGCCGTAATAAGGGGAGTTGGCGGCGACCACCGTATAGCCGCGGTGCTCGTGCTCCTCGCCGTCGAGGGTGATGCGGTAGTCCGCCGGGCGCCAGCTGGTCACCGCGCGCAGGCCGCCCGCGTAGTAGGAGGCGGAACCGCGCAGCAGCCGCGCCTGGTTGGCGTGCTTGTTGGCCAGCGCGTCGACGCCGGCGTAGACGCTGCCCAGGACCACCGTGCGCTGGTGGACCGCCGATTCCACCTCGATGGTGTCGACGCGCCGCGGCTCTGCGTGCAGCAGGATGCGGGCGAGGGCCTCGGGCTCGTGCGGCAGCTCCAGCGCCCGCGCGAAGTCGTTGCCGCGGCCGGCGGGGACGAGGCCGAAGACGGTGTCGGTGCCGCTGAGCGCGCCGCCGATGCCGCCGACGATGCCGTCGCCGCCGACCGCCAGCACCACACGGCCCCGCTCCCCGGCCCGGCGGGCGAGTTCCTGCGCGTGGGCAAGGCTCTGGCTGTACTCGGTGTCCAGCGTGGCACCTGCCTCGCGCAGCAGCCGGGCCACCTGGAGCAGCGTCGCCGCCCCGGTCGAGCCGCCCGCGGTCGGGTTGACGACGGCGGTGAACTGTCGCATCGGTGTGCCTCCGGGGCGCTGGAAGGTTGGGGCGGGGACGGTTGGGTGGGGAGAAGAACCTACGGGGTGGCGGTCAGCCGACGGAATACGGCTGACCGCCCGACTACGCCTGGCCGGTCACGGCTGGTCGATGGGCAGCAGGACCCCGGGGTTGAGCAGGCCCTCGGGGTCGAGCCGGTGCTTCACCGCGCGCAGGGCCTCGATGCCGAGCGGGCCGGCTTCGCGGACGTACCAGTCCCGGTGGTCGGTGCCGACCCCGTGGTGGTGGGAGATGGTGCCGCCGGCGGCCAGGATGGCCTCGTTGGCCGCGTGCTTGGCGGGCGCCCAGTGTGCCACCGGGTCCTCGCCCTGGGCGCTGACGACGGTGAAGTACAGCGAGGCGCCGTTCTCGTACACGTGGGAGATGTGGCACATCACCAGGGGCGGGGTGCCGGCCTGCGTGAGGGTGTCGGTGAGCGCGGTGCGGACGGCCGTGTACAGCTCGGGGATGCGCGACCAGAAGGCGGCCGTCTCCAGGGTTTCGGCGAAGGCTCCCACGTCGAGCAGGGAGTCGCGCAGGTAGGGCGCGGAGTAGCGGCCGTGGGCCCAGCGGTCGCCGGGCTCGGCTCCGACGAGGGTGCCGCCGCAGGCGCGCAGCACGGCCGCCGCCTGCTCGCGGCGCTGGGCGGTGTCCTCAGGGGTGCCCTCGTAGCCGGTGATCGCGAGGCATCCGGCGCCGCTGTTGTCCAGTCCGGCGCCGATCGCGTCGGGCTGGGCCAGGCCGATGAGCGTCTCGGTCTCGTCGGACAGGCGCAGCACCGTGGGCCGCGGTCCGTCCTGGGCGAGCCGGCGCAGTGCGGCGGACCCTTCCTCGAAGGAGGCGAAGCGCCAGCCCTCGTAGACGCGCACCTCGGGCAGCGGGCGGATCCGTACAGTGACGGAGGTGATCACGCCGAAGGCGCCCTCGGAGCCGAGGAACAGCTGGCGCAGGTCGGGGCCGGCGGCCGAGCGGGGGGCGCGGCCGGTCTCGACGGTGCCCTCGGGGGTGGCGAGGGTGAGGCCGAGGACCATCTCGTCGAAGCGCCCGTACCCGGCGGACGCCTGACCGCTGGAGCGGGCGGCGGCGAAGCCGCCGATGGTGGCCCACTCGAAGGACTGCGGGAAGTGTCCGAGCGTGAATCCCCGCCCGGCGAGGAGGGCTTCGGCCTCCGGGGCGCGCAGGCCGGGCTGCAGGACGGCCGTGCGGGAGACCGGGTCCAGGTCGAGCAGGCCGTTCATGCGCCGCAGGTCGAGGACGACGAAGGCGCGCCGCTCGGGGGCGAGTCCGCCGACGACGGAGGTGCCGCCACCGAAGGGGACGGCGGCCAGGCCGTGGGCCGCGCAGGCCCGCAGTACGGCGAGGACCTCCTCGTGGGAGGCGGGCAGGACCACGGCCTGGGGGACGTCGGAGAAGTCACCGGCGCGGATGCGCAGCAGGTCGGGGGTGGACTTGCCGCGGGTGTGGCGGATCCGGCTCTCGGAATCCGTGCGGACGTGCTCCGCCCCGCCGACCGCCTCGGCGAGCGCCGCCAGGGCAGCGGGCTCCGCCGTGGTCTCGGGCAGGCGGATGTCCTCCAGGGCCGGCGCCGGTGCGGTGCGCGGTTTCACGCCGAGCAGGTCGCGCAGCAGTCCGGTCACCGTGTCGGGCAGCGGTGCCGCCTTGGCCGGGTCGCCCCAGCCGTTCCACAGCATGTCCATCGAAGGGTCGTCCTCACAGATCGGTGTGCTCGGTTCGCGATGCGGCGTCTCCGCCCGGCCCCCGGGGCGTTACACTGTGACACATGACGCCTATTCGTCACAACGGTTCGGACAGCGACCCGGTTCTCGACGCCGTACGGGACTGCGTGCTGGCCGTCGGAATGCGCCGTACGACCCTCGCCGACGTGGCCCGCCGCGCCGGGGTCTCCCGGATGACGCTGTACCGGCGCTGGCCGGACCTGCAGACGCTGGTGGGCGATCTGATGACCCGCGAGTGGATCGACGTGGCCACGCGGGCCATCCCCGGACGCACCCCCGGCATCAGCACGCGCACCCGGATCGTGGAGGGGCTTGTCACGGGGGTCGAGGCGTTCCGCGCGCACCCGCTCTTCCGCAAGATCGTCGACGTCGATCCGGAACTGCTGCTCCCCTACGTGCTCGACCGGCGCGGAGCGAGCCAGGAGGCGTTGCTGGCGCTGCTGGCCGACGCGATCGAAGAGGGCCACGCGGACGGTTCGGTGCGCACCGGCCACACCCAACGGCAGGCCCGCGTCGTGCTGTTGACCGTGCAGTCCTTCACCCTGTCCCTGCGCACGATGACCGACGAGGACGACCCGGAGCTGGACTCCGCCGCGTTCCTCGCCGAGTTGCGCACCCTTTTGGAGAGGACCCTGACGCCATGAGCCACACCAGGGCCGTACCCGACTCGTCCCTCAGCGCGCCCCGGCGCCTCCGGGAACTGGCCGAGGCCACGGACGGAAGGGTGGCGGACGTCCTGGTCGTCGGCCTCGGGGCCACCGGGGCCGGAGTCGCCCTGGACGCCGCCGCCCGCGGGCTGAACGTCGTCGCGGTGGACGCCCACGACCTGGCCTTCGGCACCTCCCGCTGGAGTTCCAAGCTGATCCACGGCGGGCTGCGCTATCTGGCCTCGGCGCAGTTCGACGTCGCGCACGAGAGCGCGGTCGAACGCGGTGTGCTGATGACCCGCACCGCGCCCCACCTGGTCGCCGCCCAGCCGTTCGTGCTGCCGCTGACCCCGATGGTGTCGAGGGCCCAGACGGCGCTGTCCTGGGCCGGGTTCCGGGCCGGTGACATGCTGCGCCTGGCCGCCCGCACCCCGCGGCAGGTCCTGCCCGCCCCGCGCCGGCTGTCGGCCACGGAGGCGCGGCACCTGGCACCCCCGGTGCGCGCGGCCGGGCTGCGCGGCGGGCTGCTGTCCTGGGACGGCAAGGTGACCGACGATGCCCGCCTGGTGACCGCGCTGGCCCGGACGGCCGCCGCGCAGGGCGCACGGGTGCTGACCCGGGTCCGGGTGCTGGAGGCGACCGGGACGGGCGCCCGGATCCGGGACGAACTCACCGGCGAGGAGGGCGAGATCCGCGCGCGGGCCGTGATCAACGCCACCGGAGTGTGGGCGGGTGACCTCGTCAAGGGCATCCGGATCCGTCCCTCGCGCGGCACCCATCTGGTCCTGCGCTCGGAGCGGCTCGGCGCTCTGTCGGCCGGCCTGCACATCCCCGTCCCCGGGGAGACCAACCGCTTCGTCCTGGTCCTGCCCCAGGGCGACGGCCGGGTCTACGTCGGTCTCACCGACGAGCCGGTCGAGGGCACGATCCCGGACGTACCGGAGGTGCCCGAGACGGACATCGGCTTCCTGCTGGATGTCCTGGGCTCCGTCCTGGACACACCCGTGGCCCGGGACGAGGTCGTCGGCGCCTTCGCCGGACTGCGCCCCCTGCTGGACACCTCCGCGCCCGCCGGCCCGGACACCGCACCGACCCGCACCGCCGACATCTCGCGCCGGCACGCGGTGCTGACCTCGCCCGACGGCGTGACCACGGTGGTCGGCGGCAAGCTCACCACCTACCGGCGGATGGCGCAGGACGCCGTGGACGCGGCGGTCGCGGCCCGGGGCCTGCACGCGGGCCCCTCGACCACGGCCGCGCTGCCGTTGGTCGGCGCCGCGTCACCCGAGCAGCTGCGCAGCCTGCCCGCGCCGCGCCACCTGATCCGCCGCTACGGCACCGAGGCCGTGGCCGTCCACGCCCTCGCGGCGCAGGACCCCGTCCTCGCGGAACCGGTGCTGCCGGGCCACCCGGCCACCGGCGCCGAACTCCTGTGGGCGGCGCTGCACGAGGGCGCGCTGGACGAGTCGGATCTCCTGGACCGCCGCACCCGCATCGGCCTCGTCGCCTCGGACCGCGCCGAGACGGTCGAAGCCGCCCGGCGCCTGCTGGACCGGGCGGCGGCCATGCCGGTGTGACCCCGGGCGACCGGGCCCGGTCCGTGGCCCGGTCTGCCGGTCACAGCAGCCGTCGGATGTCGCCCCGCACCCGGTAGAAGCCACCGGCCGCCGGGTGCAGGGCGTCCACGACGTAGCGCGCTCCTGGCTCGCGTATCGCGCGCGGGAACTGGACGTTCCAGGAGGCGTCGTAGCCCTCGGAGACCACGTGCATCCGCAGCCGGCCGGCCTGCTGCACGCACTCGACCACGACCGCTCCGACGGGAGCCTGCGCCACGGTGGCCACCGCCGTCGCGGCCGTGGCCGGCGCGTACGTCGGCAGGGCCGCCGCGAGCTTGACGTCCCGAACGACCGGCACCGAGCCCTGCTGGGCCGCGGAGACGGCCGTGGCGCTCGCGTCGATGCACACCAGCAGTCCGTCGGTGGTCACCAAGTAGAGCCGCTCGTCCCGGTACTGCATCGACAAGGCCGAGCCACCGCCCGTGCCGAGCTTCCACAGCCGCGTACCGTCCTGGTCGAAGCAGTAGACGGACGACGAAGCGTCACCGGCGAAGACGAACCGGCCGTTCGGCGAGGTCGCGCACGAGTACACGGCGCTGTCACAGGCGTACGTCGCCTCGATCGCGCCGCTCGTCTTCGACAGCCGCTGGACCACGCGGTGCGCGGTGCCCGCGTACACGGCCTCGTCCTCCTGCCACCCGAACAGCACCCCGCCCCGGGTGGGCGTGTGCCACAACTCGCCGCCGCCGTCGGGCGCGTAGGCGGTGACGCCCCCGAGGTGGCCGTGGTAGACGGCACGGTCGTCGGCGCGGACCATCCAGGCGTGCTCACCCTGGCTGTGGCGCGCCCACTGGTACTCGTCCTCGTGGTCGATGACGGTGAGCCTGCCCGCGCGGTCCGAGACGTTGAGGACGCCCTCGTGGATGTCCAGCCAGAAGATGTCGACGTCGGCGGCGATGTCGTAGGCGGCGAACGGCAGTTTGGCGGAGAGGTCGTAGACCCTGCCGTCGTCGCAGCCCGCGTAGATCCAGAAGTCGTCGGCCACCAGGCACTTCACACCGTCCGGCAGGCTGAACCGGGCCAGTACGGCGCCCTCGTGGTCCAGGGTGAAGACGTCACCGGCCTGGTTGCCCACCCAGCAGCGGTCCTCGTCGATGTGGATGCCGAACGCCGCGGAGCCGGTGCGGAACCGCCACAGCACGGGTGCCACGGCCCGGGCGGTGGAGGGCGCCGAGGCCACCTGACGGCGGGTCACCGCCCGGGGCGCGCGCTGCCCCTGGACGGCCGGGGCGTACCCCTTACGAACCTTCTCCCCCAGCTTCTTCGCGGCAGCGGCCTGCGCCTTCTCCACACTGGGGAACGTCGTCGTCTGCGTCTGCCCGGCGGCACCTATGCGCCCGTACCGCACGGTCACCACCTGGCCGGCGACACTCACCTCGTAGAACTTGTGCGCGCCGCCGCCGTCTTCCGACAGCTCCAGATACGTCGTCGACACCGCAGCCCCGACAGCCATGACACACCCCTCCCCAGGACGGACCCTCGGCCGTTCCGGCGGGTCCCACTGCCTGAACCGTACGAGCAGCCACTGACAATGACCTTGGGGTCGAACCTGAGGAGCAGCACGGTGATGCAGGAGATCGGGTTCTACGCAGGCGTGGCGCGCAAGACCGGCTGAACCACACGGCTCCAGCTCAGCACTGAGGCCGCTTTCCGTGGTTCGCCGCGTGGTTACGGCGGGACTTCTTCTTACGGCGTCGCTTCGAGGACATGCGGGCCTCCTCACATAGATCGCCTAGACACGGTACCTCCGGACATTCCAGACATCCACCGCAGGCTGCACAGGCGACACGTGGCCCGGATTCGCGTTCCTCGGAACTGTCGGGTAGACCCATGACGTGCTGTTTCGCCAACTCGAGTACCTGGTGGCCCTCTCCCGGGAGCGTCATTTCGCCCGCGCCGCCCAGGCCTGCCACGTCTCCCAGCCCGCACTGTCGGAGGCGATCCGCAAGCTGGAGGAGGAGCTGGACGTGCCGCTCGTCCGGCGTGGCCGCAAGTACGAGGGCCTCACGCCGGAGGGCGAGCGCATCGTCATCTGGGCGCAGCGGATCCTGGCCGACCGCGATGCCCTCAAGGACGAGGTCGGCGCCCTGCGCAGCGGGCTGAGCGGCCGGATGCGGATCGGCTCGGTCCCCACCGCGTCCGGCGCGGTCTCCCTGCTGACCGGCCCCTTCTGCACGGCGCATCCGCTGGTCACCGTCGAGGTGATAGCGGACCTCCAGGCGACGGACATTCTCCGCCAGTTGCAGAATTTCGAGATCGATGCCGCGATCAGCTATCTGCATGAGGATCTGGCGGAGAATTTCCATACCGTTCCGCTGTACGAGGAGCGATACGTACTGCTGACGACGGCTGCCGACGGGCTGGCCCTGCGGACGACGGCCACCTGGGCGGAGGCGTCACGGCTGCCGCTGTGCCTGCTGACCCAGGCGATGCACGGGCGCCGGGTGCTCGACGAGATCTTCGCGAAGGCGGGCACGCGACCCTCGCCCCGGGTCGAGACCGACTCCGTGGCCGCACTGTTCGCCCATGTCAGGACAGGCCGGTGGGCCAGCATCGTGGCGCACGCCTGGCTCCATGTCTTCGGCGTCCCGCACGGCATGCGCGCGGTGCCGCTGGTCGAACCCGAGTGGTCGGTCCCGGTCGGCCTGGTCACGACCGCCCGGCAACCGGGGTCGATCATGGCACGCGCGCTGACGGACATCGCCCGGAACACCGACGTCGCCGCCGCCCTGGAACGCCTGCCCGGCGACCCGGGACTGCCGTAGGACACTGAGCCCTGGACGCCTGGCTCGTCCGACACACCGAACCTCACGGGCTGAACGGCTCCACCCCCACCACCCTGCGCACCCGAACCGGCTCGATCAGCACCATCACCCGCCGCTCCCCCGGCAGCAGCCACGGATACCGTTCCTCGCCGATGTACTTCCGGGTCAGCCGGTCCATCGCCCGCCCCGCCTCCTCCCCCTCCACGAAGCGCACCGCCCGCCCCCGGATCTCCACCCGGTCGTAGGGGTTCGCGGTGTCGTGGTGCGAGAGCGACACCCACGGGTTGCGCCGCAGGTTCCGCTCCTTCACCCGCCCGATGGACGTGTTGACCATGACGTACTCGCCTTCCAGGTCCGCCCACATGGGCGACACCTGCGGCATCCCGTCCGGGCCGACCGTGGCCAGGTGCCAGAAGTTGGGGGCCAGCAGACGCTCACGCGCGTGTTCGTCCAGCTTGGCACTCACCTCGTACAGACCGTCCATGACAGCTGCCCTCCCCGCCCTGGGATTCGGTACCGGTGCGAACCTGCAATCCGTGATTCTTGCCGAACAGCCCGTAGTCACACCACCCCGGATCCGGTGACCGCCGACGACAGTCCCTGGAAACCTCCGATCGGGCCGTCCGGCAGGGTGTCAGCGAGGTAGGAGGTCACATCGGGTACGTCCGGTGCCAGCATGTGGCGGACCCAAGCGGTGCGCTCATGGGCGAGCGTCGGCAGCTCCCAGACGCAGCCGGCGTACGGCGTCTCATTGATGACGTAGTGCGTCGGGTCGTCGTCGGGGCAGCCGACGAACGGTTCGCCCGCGGCTGCCGTCCTCGCGTGGACGACGTTGCCCCACACCCATGTGTAGACGCACAGGTACATCGCACCGTTGCCGCCCTCGTGCAGCACCAGCCACCCGGCTGCCGGCATTTCGTGGTCGGGCTCGGGCAGCATCGAGCGGGCGGTGTCGTACGCCGCGGCGACGATCTCGGGTGTCAGCGGCCGGTCCGGGTCGCGCAGGACGTGGTAGGCCTTGAGCTGCCAGTGGTCGATGGTCAGGGGCGCATGCCCGCGCAGGTGCTTGTCTCGAAACGCCATGCGTGGACCGTAGGTTGGACCGACTGACACCCTGTGTCAGTCGGTCCGAAGGGGGATGGGGATGCGCGCCAGCCGACTGATGTCGATCGTCCTGCTGCTGCAGAACAGGGGCAGGCTGACCGCCCGCGAACTCGCGAAGGAGCTGGAGGTGTCGGTCCGTACGGTGTACCGGGACGTCGAGGCCCTGTCCGCGTCCGGTGTTCCCGTGTACGGCGAGGGCGGCCGGGACGGCGGCTACCAGTTGCTCGACGGCTACCGCACCAGGCTCACCGGGCTGACCAGCTGCGAGGCGGAATCACTGTTCCTGGCCCCGGACTCGGGGCCGGCCGGTCCGGCCGGTCCTGTGGCCGAGCTCGGGCTGGGGTCCTACCTCGCCAGCGCGCAGCTCAAGGTCGCCGCGGCGCTGCCCGCCACGGTGGGCGAGCATGCGGCGCGGATCGGCTCGCGCTTCCTGCTGGACGCGAGTTCCTGGCGGCGGGACACCCCGGGCTCCGCCCACCTGCCGGCACTCACACAGGCCATCAAGGACGATCAAGCGGTCCGCATCCGGCAGGGAGGCGATGACGCGGAAGCGGGTGACGGCAGGCTCCTGTCCCCGCTGGGCCTCGTCCTTGAGGCCGGCGCCTGGTACCTCGTCGCCCATGACGGAGAGGCTGTGACCAGCCGCCCGGTCGCCGGGATTCACGCCGTCGAGCCGGCCGGAGGGCCCTTCCACCACGTCAGCGGCTTCCAGCTGCGTCTGTGGTGGGCACAGCGTTCGGGCAGTACGGCACCCTCACCCGACGGCGGACCGGAGTGGGCGCGGATCCGGCTGACGGGGCCCGGCCCGGAACTCCTCCGGGCCGACGCAGAGCTGGCCGCACTCCTCACCTCCATGGACGATCCGGACTCCGACGGCCACGTCATGGCAGGCCTGCGCCACGACGACAGGCTCGCGACGCGGCTGCTCTCCCTCGGCCCCCACGTGGAGGTGCTGGCGCCGCCCGGGCTGCGTGCCGCGGTCGCGGACGCGGCGGAGGCGGTCAGTGGCCTGTACCGGAGCGGCCTGCAGGGATTGCCGGCAGCTTCGCCCGGTCAGGGCACGTCAGCCGACGGGCTGGGGTTGCAGGCGCTCGGCGCCGGTGTAGACGTTCATCGAGGTGCCCCGAAGGAAGCCGACCAGGGTCAGTCCGCTCTCGGCGGCGAGGTCCACGGCCAATGAGGACGGGGCGGAGACCGCCGCCAGCATCGGGATGCCGGCCATCACCGCCTTCTGCACCAGTTCGAAGGAGGCCCGGCCGCTGACCATCAGGACGGTCCCGCGCAGCGGAAGCAGCCCGGACCGCAGGGCGTGTCCGACGACCTTGTCCACGGCGTTGTGCCGGCCCACGTCCTCACGCAGGCACAGCAGTTCCCCCTGCGCCGTGAACAGTCCGGCGGCGTGCAGGCCGCCGGTGCTGTCGAACACCCTTTGCGCCGCCCGGAGCTGGTCGGGGAGCGCCACGAGCAGGTCGGGGCCGACGGTCAGACGGTCCTCGGCCACGGACCAGGCCGCCGTGGTGCGCACCGCGTCCAGGCTGGCCTTGCCGCACAGGCCGCAGGAGGAGGTGGTGTAGAAGTTCCGCTCCAGTGAGGCGTCGGGGGCGGACACCCCTGGGCCCAGGACGACGTCCACCACGTTGTAGGTGTTGCCGCCGTCCGCGGTGGCGCCGGCGCAGTAGCGGATACCGGCCACGTCGTCGGCGGTGTGCACCACGCCCTCGCTGACCAGGAACCCGGCCGCGAGGTCGAAGTCGTCGCCGGGGGTGCGCATGGTCACGGTGAGCGGGCGCCCGCCGACCCGGATCTCCATCGGCTCCTCGGCCGCGAGGGTGTCAGGGCGGTGCGTCGGCACCCCGTCGCGGATGCGCAGCACGCGCCGCCGCGCCGTCACTCGTCCCATGGTCCTGTCCTGCCTTCCTGTTGTGGGTTTCAGCCTTCCGCGGCGGCGCGGGCGGGTTCCAGGCGGACCAGGACGCTCTTGGAGGTCGGGGTGTTGCTGATGTCGGCGACGCTGTCCAGCGGTACGAGTACGTTGGTCTCGGGGTAGTAGGAGGCCGCCGAACCTCGACTGGTCGGGTAGGCGACGACGCGGAAGTTCTCCGCGCGGCGTTCCAGGCCGTCGTGCCAGACGGTGACCAGGTCCACGGCGTCACCGTCGGCGTATCCGAGGGCGGCGAGGTCGTCGGGGTTGGCGAGTACGACCCTGCGGGCGTTGTGGATGCCGCGGTAGCGGTCGTTCATCGCGTACGGAACGGTGTTCCACTGATCGTGGGAGCGCAGCGTCTGGAGCAGCAGATGCCCCTCGGGTATGTGCGGCATCGTGAACTCGTTGCACGTGAACACGGCCTTGCCGCTGGGGGTGGGGAAGACTCCCTGGTTGACCGGGTTGGGCAGCCTGAAACCGCCGGGCTCGGCGACGCGGGCGTTGAAGTCCTCGAAGCCCGGCACGACCCGGGCGATCCGGTCGCGGATGGTGCCGTAGTCCGCCTCGAACTCCTCCCAGGGGATGGCCGGGGTGTCGCCCAGGGTCCTGCGGGCCAGCCGGGCGATGATCGCGACCTCGCTGAGCAGGTGCGGGGAGGCCGGTGCCAGGCGTCCGCGGGAGGCGTGCACCTCGCTCATGGAGTCCTCGACGGTGATGAACTGTTCGCCGCCGGCCTGGACGTCCCGGTCGCTGCGGCCGAGGGTGGGCAGGATCAGGGCAATCTCGCCGCAGACCGTGTGCGAGCGGTTGAGCTTGGTGGAGATGTGCGCGGTGAGCCGGCAGCTCCGCATCGCCTCTTCGGTGACCCGGCTGTCGGGCGTGGCCCGTACGAAGTTGCCGGCCACGCCGACGAAGAGCTTCGCGGTGCCGTCGCGCATGGCCCTGATGCCGTCGACCGAGTCGAGACCGTGCCGGGTGGGCGGGGTGAAGCCGAACTCACCGCCCAGGGCGTCGAGGAACGTCTGGGGCATCCGCTCCCACACCCCCATGGTGCGGTCGCCCTGGACGTTGCTGTGGCCGCGTACCGGGCAGACGCCCGCGCCGGGCCTGCCGATGTTGCCGCGCAGCATCAGGAAGTTGACGACTTCCCGGATGGTGGGAACGCCGTGCTTGTGCTGGGTCAGGCCCATGGCCCAGCAGACGATGATCTTCTTGCTCGCCAGGACCCGCTCGAGGACGCCTTCGATCTCCTCGCGGGTCAGCCCGGTCGCGGTGAGGATGTCGTCCCAGGAGACCTTCCGCGCGTGTTCGGCGAAGTCGGCGAAGCCGGTGGTGTGGGTGTCGATGAAGGTGTGGTCGAGCACGGTGCCCGGCGCGAGGTCCTCGGCCTGCAGCAGCATGAGGTTGAGCGCCTGGAAGAGGGCGAGGTCGCCGCCGGGCCGGATCTGCAGGAACTGGTCGGCGATCTGCGTGCCCCGGCCGATCACTCCGCGGGCCTTCTGCGGGTTCTTGAAGCGGATCAGTCCGGCCTCGGGCAGCGGGTTCACCGCCACGATCTGTCCGCCGTTGCGCTTGGTGTCCTCCAGGGCGGAGAGCATGCGCGGGTGGTTGGTGCCCGGGTTCTGGCCGACGACGAAGATCAGGTCGGCGTTATGGATGTCGTCCAGGGAGACGCTCCCCTTGCCGATGCCCAGGGTCTCCTTCATCGCGCTCCCGCTGGACTCGTGGCACAGGTTGGAGCAGTCCGGCAGGTTGTTGGTGCCGTAGGCGCGGGCGAAGAGCTGGAGGAGGAAGGCGGCTTCGTTGTTGAGCCTGCCGGAGGTGTAGAAGAGGGCTTCGTCGGGGGATTCCAGGCGGCGCAGTTCCCCGGCGAGCAGGTCGAGCGCCTCGTCCCAGCCGATCGGCTCGTAGTGCTCGGCGCCGGGCCGCTTGACCATGGGCTCGGTCAGCCGGCCCTGCTGGTTGAGCCAGTAGTCGGACTTCTGGTCCAGCTCGGCGATCGAGTGACGGCGGAAGAAATCGGCGGTGACCCTGCGCAAGGTCGCCTCGTCGTTGATGTGCTTGGCGCCGTTCTCGCAGTACTCGTTGAGGTGCCGCTTGCCCGGCGCGGGCTCCGGCCAGGCGCAACCGGGGCAGTCGAATCCCTTGACCTGGTTGATGTTCAGCAACGTCAACGCGGTGCGCCGTACGGAAGTCTGGCCGAGGGAGTACTCCAGTGCATGCGTCACCCCGGGCACGCCCGTCGCCCACCGCTTCGGCGCGGTGACCGAGAGCTCGTCGCCCGGGTCCTCGATGCTCCTCATATTCCGTTCTGCCTCTTTCCGCGATATCGCAATCCCGCCGCGGGGCAGCTTCTTCCCACCCCTCAAGAAATGTCAAAGAGGTGATGCCGATGACTCGATAGGCGCCGCTTATCTCGCGCGGCCGATAACCACCGCCTATCCCCTCATCGTCCGTCCCGCCTTGAATTCCTCGGGAAATTGACCGACGCCGGGCCCTGTCGCCCGGGGGTGCGTGGGGCTAGCGTGGTGTGATGCGTCATCAGGTGACCGATGCCGACACCGCGGTTGCGGTCGGCAGCGGCGATGTTCCCGTGCTCGCCACGCCCCGGCTCATCGCGTGGATGGAGGCGGCGACCGTGCGGGCTGCCGCGCCCTTCACCGGGACGGGTCAGACGACGGTGGGCACCGCGGTCCGCGTCCGGCACCTGCGCGCCACGGGTGTGGGCGGTTCGGTGGAGGTGACCGCCGAGGCCACCGAACCCTCACCCGTCGCGACGGGCCGGCGCCTCTCCTTCCTGGTGCGGGCCGTCGACGGCTCGGGCGAACTGGTCGCGACCGGCGAGATCGACCGGACGGTCGTGGACCGGCAGCGGTTCCTGGCGGCGGTACGCGACCCGGCGGTCGGATAGGCGAGCGCAGGCCACTTTGGCTCCGGGTCACACCGGTGTGTGCCCCTGGAGATACGCACGCACGACGTCGGGCAGGTCGGCGTCAGCGGTCTGCGCGAACGGAGCCCAGCGCAGTTCCTCCGGGGCGAGGCTGCCACCCTCCGACGGGCTCTCGCTCAGCAGTTGACACACCACGGCTGACACCGCGTCCGCCTGCCCTGCCTCCGAGGGCTGTAGCTCCTGGGAGCCGTCCACGAGGTAACCGGTGAGTTCGTAGACGATGCGCCCCGCGGCGGCCTCCGCAGACTCGGCCGGTTGCGGCGTACCGGATGGCAGCCCCCAGCGGTCGTGTTGCGCCACCAGCAGCAGCCGTCCGTCGTACGCGACGACCGCCTGCACTACGCCCGTGGCAGCCTGATCCAGTGTCATGACTCGGCCCTCCCTCCACCCTGCCGTCTTCTCTCCCCTTCTCCGGTCGACTACCCACAGCGGAGGGGTGCCGCACCTGGCCTCCGTGGCGCAAGCAGGTGTCGTGTCGCCCGCATTGCCCGCGATCGCCCTATGGTCGACGGGACCGCCGTCGGCGCAACTCTCGTGGAGTGGTATGGCATCCGGGATCCCCTCGCGCATCCCCGGTCCGCCGGCATCGGCCGGCCGTGTACTGCGCCGCTGGAAACTGTGGCTCGCTCCGGGTGTGCTGAGTGCCCTGATCGCCCTGCTGCTCTCGCTGCTCTACATGGGCGGCATCCTCACTCCCAGCGGCAGCCTGCACCGCCTGCCCATCGCCCTGGTGAACGCGGACACCAGCCCGCCGCTGCCGGGCCGGAGCACCAACCTGGGGACGCAGATCAGCGCCGCCATCGTCGCCTCCACCCCGCCCGAGCGGGTGCAGTGGCGGCGCCTGAGCCGCGCGCAGGCCCAGGACCAGCTGTCGTCCGGCAAGGTATACGGCGCCCTGGTGATCCCCGCCGGCTTCACCGCCGACGTCGGGCGGCTGACGACCGTTCAGGCCACCGTCCGGCCGACGCTGACCGTCCTGACCAACCCGGGGCTGGGAAGTCTGGGCTCCTCGCTGGCGAGCCAGATCACCCAGAAGGCGGCCCATCAGGCGTCGTCGTCCATCGGCAAGCAGTTGACAGCTTCACCGGCCCTGGCGCACGCGAGCGCCACCACCCGCGTCCTGCTCGCCGACCCGGTCGCGGTCCGGACGCAGGTGGGGCACCCGATCGGCAGCCACAGCGGGCTCGGACTGAGCGCCTTCTACTACACCCTGCTGCTGGTGCTCGCCGGGTTCCTCAGCGCGAACTTCGTCCACAGCGGCGTGGACACCTCGCTCGGTTACGCGGACAGCGAGATCGGCCCCTGGCACACCCGCCGCCCCACCCTGCCCATCGACCGCACCCAGACCCTGCTGGTGAAAATGGGCATGACCGCGGGGCTGTCCGTCCTGACGACCACTCTGATCATGGTCGCGACCATCGCCGTCCTCGGCATGAATGCGCCTCACCTCGTGCTGCTGTGGGTGTTCTCCTACTGCGCGACCCTCACGGTCGGCCTCGGCGTCCAGGCCATCAACGCCGCTTTCGGCGGCATCGGCCAGCTGGTCGCCATGTTCGTCTTCATCGCGCTGGCGCTGCCGTCGTCGGGGGCCACGGTGCCGCTGGAGGCAGTTCCGGGTTTCTACCGTTTCCTCGGGGTCTTCGAGCCCATGCGCCAGGTCGTCGGCGGGGTGCGGGCGATCCTGTACTTCGACGCGCGGGCGGACGCAGGCCTGACCCGAGGCTGGACGATGATCGCGATCGGGTTCGCGGTCTCCCTCGTCTTCGGCTTCGCGATGACCCGCTACTACGACCGCAAGGGCCTGCACCGCCTGGTACCGCGGCCCGAATGAACTGATCGCGGCTGCCCGCCTCAGGCCGGTTTCGGCCGGGAGCGCAGGCGGCGCATCTGGTCGTGACTGAGGTCGTGCGCGCGCCGCATGTGACGGGTGATCACCTCGAGTTCGTCCTCGGTGTGCTCGTCGAGCAGCGCCTGCCACGCCTCGCCGAGGTCGTCCCAGACCGCGGTGACGCGGGCGATGCGCTCCGGTACGGGTGCGACCAGTACCCGGCGGCGGTCGTGCGGGTCGGCCGTGCGGGACACGTAGCCCTCGCGCTCGAGCCGGTCCACGAGGCGGGTGGCCGAGCCGGTGGTCAGGCCGGTCATGTCGGCGATCTGCCTGACCGTCAGGGGGTTCGGTTCGGCGGTCAGCAGGCTCAGGAACTGGACGTCGGTCGGGTGGAGGCCGAGGTGGTCGGCGATGGCCTGGTTGAGGAGCGTGTACGCCGCCAGGTAGCGGCGGGAGGTCATCGACATCTCGTCGTAGAGCCGGGCCCGACGTGGGTTCGCCATCTGGATCACACCCTAATTCGCTGCGCGGCGCAGCATTGACTCCGCTAGTCTGCTGCGTGACGCAGTCAATGCGTCACGCAGCAGACTACTCTCTTTGGAGACCCCATGCTCACCATCGCCGTCACCGGAGCCACCGGAGCCCAGGGCGGGGCCACCGCCCGCGCCCTCCTGGCGGCCGGCCATCGGGTGCGGGCGCTCACCCGCCACCCGCACTCCCCCGCCGCCGAGACCCTCCGCCACCTCGGAGCCGACGTGCGCCACGCCGACTTCGACGACCGCGCCTCCCTCGACGCCGCGCTCGCCGGAGCCGATTCCCTCTTCGCCGTCACCACCCCGTTCGGCACCGACACCAACACCGAGACGCGGCACGGCATCGCCCTGGTCGACGCGGCGGCAGCCGCGCACGTCGGGCACATCGTGTTCACCTCGGCCGCCCACGCCGACCGCGGCACCGGCATCCCGCACTACGAGAGCAAGCACCTGATAGAGCGGCACCTGCGCGCCGGCGGCGTGCCCTGGACGGTGATCGCACCGGCCGCCTTCATGGACAACTACACCAGCGGCTGGACCCTCGACGGGCTGCGCGCGGGCACCTTCGCCTGGCCGATGCCCGCCGACCGGCCGCTCACCCTCATACCCGCCACCGACATCGGCGCGTTCGCCGCACTGGTCCTCCAGCACCGTGAGGCGTTCACCGGCCACCGCATCGACATCGCCTCCGACGAGCGCACGCCGGCCGAGATCGCGGCGATCCTCGCCACGGCCACCGGCGGCCCGATCGAACACCGGCAGGTACCCCTGCACGCCGTACGCACCCGTTCCGCCGACCTGGCAGCGATGTTCGAGTACTTCTGCACCACCGGCCTCGACGTCGACATCGCCGCGCTGCGCCGCGACCACCCCGAGGTCGGCTGGCACAGCTTCGCCGACTGGGCCACTGGCCAGGACTGGCCCGTGATCCTGTCCGGCACGGCCGCACATACGCAATGATCCCGGGCTCCGGTTGACGTTATGCAGGTAGATACCTGCATAATGCTGGTGTGAGCGATGAGGCAACCGTGATGGACCCCGTCTTCAAGGCGCTGGCCGACCCCACCCGGCGGCTGCTGCTCGACCGTCTGCGGGAGCAGAACGGGCAGACGCTCCGGGAGCTGTGCGAGCAGCTCGCCATGGCGCGCCAGTCGGTGACGCAGCACCTCGACGTTCTCGTCGACGCCGGCCTCGTCACCGTCGTACGGCGCGGACGGGAGCGGCTGCACTACCTCAACCCGGCGCCGATCCACGAGATCGAGGAACGCTGGATCTCCGGTTTCGACCGACCCCGCCTGCAGGCGATCAGTGCCATCAAGCACAAGGCAGAGGAGTACGCCATGAGCAACGCACCTGTTTCCGTGCCGACTTATGTCTACGTCACCTATATCCGCGCGAGCGCGGAGCAGGTGTGGCACGCACTGACGGACGCAGACCTGACGGCGCAGTACTGGGGACACGCCAACGTCTCGGACTGGCAGCCGGGTTCGGCCTGGGAGCACCGGCGCGTCGACGGTTCAGGCAAGGTCGATGTCGTCGGCAGGGTGATCGAGACGGAGCCGCCGACCCGCCTGGTCATCACCTTCGAGGACACCCCCGACGCCGAAGAGCCGCGTGAGCCGTCGGTCGTCACCTTCGCCATCGAACCGCACAAGGACATCGTCCGGCTCACCGTGACGCACGAGAACCTCCCCAACCTGGACATGTTCAACGGCATTTCACAGGGCTGGCCCGCCGTGCTGGCGAACCTCAAGTCGCTGCTGGAGACCGGCGACGTCCTCCCGCAGGCCCCGTGGGAGATGGGCAACGCGCACGCCTGAGACGGCAGTACACGAGCAGAGCGAACCGAGAAAAGAGAGAGGAAGAGGAGAGGACACGATGGACACCACCCCGCTGCGCGACGCCTACCGCACCCTGCTCGACGCAGCCGCAACGGTGGACGGCTCCGGCGACGGCGACCTCGTCCCGCCGGCCGGCGAATGGAACGCCGACCAGATCCTGGCGCACGTCTCCCTCGTCACCGCGGCCACCGTCGCCGCCGTCTCCCGTGTCACCTCGGGAGCCCATACGACGTACGACAACCGCCTCGCCCTCGACACCTGGACGATCGAGCGGCTCATCGCGCTCGCCGGCGGCAACGCGGGGCTCCGGGAGCGCATCCGGGTCCAGGGGGACGCCCTCTGCACGCTCGGTGGACCGGCACTGAGCGAGGCCGAGCTGGACACACCGGTACCCACGCGGCTGCTGTCCCACGACACGCTCCTGGTCGATCAGCCGCTGCCACTGAGGGACCTCCTCACGGGCCTCGCGGAGGTGGAGCTGCCCGGCCACGCCAAGCAGCTCCTCGCCCTCATGCCGGACGGCACCAAGGTCACGTCAAACTCCGGCCCGGGGGCTGTGACGCGCCTGTGACAGTCGGCTGACACGGCCATGAAATCCGGCGAGCAGTCTGAAATCAGGCAAAGCACCTGAAACGGGCATAAGCCCACAGATCAGCCGGAGAATCCCATGAGCCTCTCCCTCACCACGGAGCACGTCGAAGCCCCCGCCCCCGCGCTGGCTCCGCGCGAGCGGGAGACGCTCCGGCACATCGCCGCCGGGCGCACCTATCTCCAGACCGCCCGCCACATGGGACTCTCCCAGCACACGGTCGACGCCTATCTGCGCCGCATCCGGGCCAAGCTCAACATCAACAACACCGCCGAGCTGACGCGCATGGCCATTGCCCTGGGTCTGTGACGACCGGCCGTGCGGGCCACGGCGCCGGCTCACGGACCGGCCGGGTGGTGGGTGTGATCGTGGCCATGATCGTGGCCGCTGCCGGGCTCGGGGGATCCGCCCATCATGCGGAGCATGGACAGCCCCCCGGTGCGGAAGAAGCGGACGACCAGGGTCGCGGCCAGGAGAAGGAAGGCGATGTTGAGGAAGGTGGTGTAGTTCCAGGAGATGCCCCCCATGGGGATCCGCGCGTGGCCCCGGTCGGGGACGAGGCCCAGGCCGCCGAAGGCGAACTCCACGACGTATCCGGCGATGACCATGGCGACGTAGAAGGTGCCGAGGAGGAAGAGCGCCATCCTGGCGCCGTAGTACTTCCGGTAGATGACGAGGATCGGCACGATCAGCAGGTCGGCGAAGATGAACGCCACGACACCGCCGAAGCTGATGCCGCCCTTCCACAGCACGACCGCCAGCGGCACGTTGCCGATCGAGCACACGAACGACAAGATCGACACCAACGGGCCGACGAGGGGACCCCACAGCCGGGCCGCGAGCGGGTGGCCGTCGAAGAAGAAGGCTTGCCAGAAGGAGTCGGGGACCCAGGCGGCGATGGCGCCCGCGATGAGCAGGCCGAGGACCAGGTCGCGCAGGATCGCCGCCCACTCCATGACGAAGACGTGCGCCGTGGCGGTGAAGCCCTGCCGGGAGAGCAGCCGGCCGGCGAAGGAGCCCCCGCGCCGGATGGACATGTCCATCGCCGCATGGCCCTCCATCGATCCCGCCAGCCCCCGCTCGGCCTGCTCGCGCGCCTGGCGCAGCAGCTCGTCCCGGAGGAACAGACGGAACAGGAGGGCCAGCAGGACGATCATGACGGGGCCGCCGATGAACTCGGCGGCTGTGAACTGCCAGCCCATCAGCAGCGCGAGGATCACGCCCAGCTCCACGACGAGGTTGGTGGAGGCGATCTCGAAAGCCATCGCCGCCGTGAAGTCCGCGCCCTTGCGGAACAGCGAGCGCGCCAGGGCGACCGCGGCGTACGAGCACGACGAGGAGGCGGCGCCGAGGGCGGCGGCGGTGGCGAGGGTGCGCGGACGGTCGTCGCCGAGGAGGGAGACGATCGTGGACTTGGGGACCAGGGCCTGGACCACGGCGGACAGGGCGAAGCCCAGGATCAGCGCCCAGGTGATCTCCCAGGTCATGGATCCGGTGATGGACAGGGCGTGCAGTACGGCGTGCATCTGTGCAGCCTTCCCGTCCGGTTGCCGCGCACCCTCGCACGACACGGGCTCGGCGCCCGAGCGTGTCGGTACGGCCGCGGGGCGCCGCTCGTGGTGCGGCGCCCCGCCCGCTGTCAGCTCGCGCGCAGCGTCAGCGCGGCGGTGTGGAGCTTGCCTCCGGTCCGGAACTGCAGGAACAACCGCCAGTTGCCGGCGTCGGGCAGCTCGGCGTGGAAGGACAGGTCCGGACCGCCGTTGTCACCGGTGACCTCGGTGGTCGGGTGGAGGTGGGCGAACGCAAGGTCCCCCTCGTGGAACGCGGTCAGATGGGCGTAGGTGTTCAGGTACGGCTGGAGGTCCTTGACGGGCTTGCCGTCCTTGGAGAGCGAGACGGTCAGCGGATGCGCCATCCCCGCCATCAGCTCGCCCTTGACGGTGACCTGGTAACCGTCGACCTCGGCGGTGGCGGACGCAGCCGGGAGCGCGGTCCTGGCGGACTTGCCGGGGACAGTGACGGAACGGCTGAGGACGAAGTCCTCGCCCTTGCCGGCTCCGGCGTCGGGGGTGAAGGAGGCGAACACCCGCCACGAGCCGGAGGCGAGCGGGGTCAGCGGGGCCGTCCAGGTGCCGTCGGAGGCCATGGTGGGGTGCACGTGCTGGAAGCCGGTCAGGTCCGAGCGGACGGCGTAGAAGTGCATCTGCTTGGTCTGGTCGACCGCGAAGCCGGTGACCGGCTTTCCGTCCGGGCCGGTGACCGTGAAGCGGTACGCGGCCTGCTTGCCGGCGGCGAGCTGCTGGTCCTTCGAGGTGAGGCTGTAGCCGTCCTCCTTGTCGGACAGGCCCTTGCCGGAGGCCATGTGGTCCATGCCGGGCATGTCCTCCATCGAGGAGCTGCCGGCCGACGGCGTGGCGGACTTGCCGCCGTGGCCCATGCCGGGCATGGACGTCTTCTTGTCGTGGTCCATGCCGGACATGGAGTCGTGGGAGGAGCCGCAGGCGGCCAGGGTCAGCGCGAGGGCGGCGGCGGTGCCGGCCACGGCAAGGGTGCGGCCGGTGAAACGCTTGGAGGTGAACATCTGTCTGTTGGTCTTTCCGGGTGGGCGCACCACACCGGTGGTGCGCGGAAGGGCAGGACACGGCGCCGGGTCCCGGCCTGCGGCCGGTCCGGCAGGGTGCCTGTCACGTCCGCGCGACGCACACCTGGAGCAGTAGGGTCCGTCCGGCGGGAGGCGGCCCGCGCCGCATGGTCCGGCCCGACCGCAGCAGCGTCGGGGACCACAGGACGAGGGCGGCTGCGGCGGCCACGGCGAACAGAGCCGGGGCCGGGACGGGGATGCGCTCGTGCGCCGGGGTCGACACGCACAGCTCGCCGGGCATCCCCGACGCGTCCACGGCCTCGGCGACCGGAGTCGTCGTACCGGCGTGGGCCGTGTGGGAGGTCGTACCGGCGCGGGCCATGGTCCGCCCGGTCGCGGAGTGGTCCCCGTGGAGCGTCGTGGAGTGGTCCCCGTCCGGCATCGGCGCGTCCATGGCCGCCATCGCGCCGTGGCAGCCCGCGGCGGCGGCGCTCGGGGCGCCGTGCATGAGGAACAGGCCCAGCAGGACCGCGCACAGCGTCAGCAGCCGGGCGACGCCCCGCCTGCCTGCCAGTCCGCCGTCCACAGCCTGTTGTACCCTTCCGGTGCCTCTGCGTGCTCTGCACGCAGCTCTCGCCGAGCATACCCCGATAGGGTATGGCGCGGCTCGGACAGTCGGAATTTGGCCTGAACAGCTTCACAAGGCCAGTTGCTCGATCAGGGCGTTCGCGTCGAGCTCTGCCGGCTCGCCCGGCGACACTTCGGCCCAGATCACCTTGCCCTTCGCGGCATAGCGCGTGCCCCACCGGTCCGCGTACTGCGAGACCAGGAACAGGCCGCGGCCCCCTTCGTCGGTGGTGGCCGCGCGCCGCAGACGGGGTGAGGTGTTGCTGCCGTCCGACACCTCGCAGACCAGGGTGCGGCCCAGCATGACCCTGACGCGTATGGGCGGAGCGCCGTAGCGGATCGCGTTGGTGAGCAGTTCGCTGAGGATCAGTTCCATGGTGAACGCCGACTCCTCCAGGCCCCACTCCTCGAGTTGGCGGCTGACCTCCGCGCGGGCCTGGGACACGGCCATCGGGTCGAACGCCACGTCCCAGGCCGCGACCCGGCTCGGGTCGAGCAGCCGGGTGCGGGCGACCAGGAGGGCCACGTCGTCGCCGGGGTGCTCGGGCAGCATCGTCTCCACCAGCGCCTGGCAGGTCTGTTCCGGGGTCTGGCCCGCGTGGGCGACGGTCGTCGCGAGCAGTTCCAGGCCCTGGTCGATGTCCCGCCCGTGGGCCTCGATGAGCCCGTCGGTGAAGAGGATGAGCCGGCTGCCCTCCTGCAGGTGCAGCTCGCCCGCCTCGAAGGGGTGGCCGCCGACGCCCAGCGGCGGCGCGACGGGGATGTCGGGGAACGTCACCCTGTCCTCGGGGTCGACCACGGCCGGGGCGACGTGACCGGCGCGGGCGAGGGTGCAGAGCCCGCCGACCGGGTCGTACACGGCGTAGAGGCAGGTCGCGCCGGTGAGCGGGGCACGGTCGCCGTCGGCGGTGTCCGTCTGGGTGTCCAGGCGCATCACCATCTCGTCCAGGTGGGTGAGCAGTTCGTCCGGGGCGAGGTCCAGCGAGGAGAAGTTGAGGACGGCGGTGCGCAGCCGCCCCATGGTGACCGCGGCATGCAGGCCGTGGCCCACGATGTCGCCGACGATCAGGGCGACCCGGAAGCCGGGCAGCGGGATGACGTCGAACCAGTCGCCGCCGACGCCGGACTGCGCGGGCAGATAGCGGGTGGCGATCTCCAGCGCGTCCTGCTCCGGGAGGTCCTGGGGCAGCAGACTGCGCTGGAGGGTCACGGCGAGGGCGTGCTCGCGGGAATAGCGGCGGGCGTTGTCGATCGCGACGGCCGCGCGGGCCACCAGTTCCTCGGCGACGGCGACGTCCTCCTCCTCGAAGCGCGGGGAGCCGGTGATCCGCCAGAAGTTGACCATGCCGAGGACGACGTCGCGGGCGCGCAGTGGGACCGTGATCAGCGAGTGGATGCCGTACGCCAGCGCCTGCCGCGCTCCTTCCGGATCCTGGGCCCGCCAGTCCTCGGCGGTGTGCAGGTCGGGTACGAGCACGGCCTTGCCGCGGTGCAGGGCCGCCACCATCGGGGTGTCGGCCACCACGAACCGGATGAGGTCACCGACCGGCTGCAGCGGGTGCCCGGCCCGTGCCTCGCTCAGTGCAGTGCGCCGCATCCGGTTGACGGCACCGGTGGGTTCCTCGCCCCGCAGCACGGAGTCGAGGAGTTCCACGGTGACGATGTCCGCCAGCCGGGGGACAGCCACCTCGGCCAGCTCCTCCGCCGTACGCCGTACGTCGAGCGTGGTGCCGATGCGTACGCCGGCCTCGTAGAGGAAGGTCAGCCGGCCGCGGGCCACCTCGGCCTGGCCGGTCAGGGCGCGCAGTTCGGTGGTGTCCCGGAAGGTGGCGACCAGGCCCGGTGCGTCGCTGCGGGGCGCGGTGAGCCGGGTGTTCACCGCCAGCAGGCGGTCGCCGGCCGCGACGACCTCGTCGGACGTGGTCTCGCCCGATGCCAGCAGCCGCGTGAGCCGAGGGCCGAGGCCCAGGTCGGTGACCTGCCGCTGGTCGGCGTCGGCGGGGAGGTCCAGCAGGCGGCGCGCCTCGTCGTTGGCGAGCAGGATCCTTCCGTCGCCGACGATGACGACTCCCTCGCGCACCGCGTGCAGGACGGCGTCGTGGTGCTCGTACATCCGGGTCATCTCGGCCGGGCCGAGTCCGTGGGTCTGGCGCAGCAGCCTCCGGCTGACCAGGGCGGTGCCCGCGGTGGCGAGGGCGAGCGCGACCACCGCGGCGCCCACCACGATCGGCAGCTGCTGGTTCAGCACCCGGCCGAGGGTCTCGAACCTGACCCCGGCGCCGACCATGCCGATCACCCGCCGGCTCGCGTCCGTCACGGGTACCACCGCGCGCACGGCGTCGGTCGGCTTGCCGTGGAACGTCTCGGTGAACGCCTCCCCCGCCGCCGCCCGCTCCACGCCCTCGGCCTTGGTGCCGATCAGCTTGGGGTCGGAGTCGGCGACCCGCACGCCCTGCTTGTTCAGCACGGTGATGAAGTCGACGCCGGATCCGCTGCTTGCCCGCTCGGTGGCCTGCTGGAGGCGGGCCGTCGCCTCCGGCGACGCGAGCGCCGTCGCCGTGCCGGGTGCGTGGGCGAAGGCCTCGGCCGCGGCCAGCGAACGGTTCCTGGCGTCGCGCTCGCCGTTGTACCAGCCCTGCACGACCAGGGCCGTCGTCCCCACGGCCACGAGGACCAGCATGATGAGGGCCTGGAGCAGGAAGACCTGCGCGGCGAGGGTGCGAACCCTCAGGTACGGCGCGAAGCGGCGTCCTGGTGCCGGCCGGGGCCCGGGGCGAGGGGACCGATCGGATGGCGGCCCCGCGCTGAGCGGCGGCGCCGCTTTCGCCCAAGGCCGGCGGGGACGTCCGCGCATGTCCCTTTTCTAGCACTGTGTCTCCAGGGTGGGCGACCGCTGTACCGGGGTGCGTCTGCGGCGCGCGCCGACCCCGGGCATGCTGGGCCTCCGGGGCCGCGCGCCGGGATGTTCGGCGGCCTCGCCTTCCTGTACCAGGGCAAACATGGCCATGGGGGTGACCGGCAGTGATCTCATGGTCCGGGTCGGCCCGGATGCCACGGACGCGGCGCTCGCCCGGCCGGGGGCACGGCTCTTCGACATGACCGGCCGCCCGATGCGCGGCTGGATCGTCGTCGCGGCCGAGGCCGTCGCTGAGGACGCCGAAGTGACCTCGTGGATCGACGAGGGGCGTGCGTTCGCGGCGACGCTGCCGCCGAAATGAACCTCGGGGCCACACCTCGAACAGGCTCTTGGAATGGCGTTTCCCCGCAGGATGAGCACCGGTTATGCTCCCGCTCGCATCGGGGGCGATCAACGGGGGTGGGGGCATGAGCGACGACGTCGCGTCCAAGAAGGCGCCGAGAGCGGGGGTTCAGGCCGTGGCGGCGGTGGTCATGGTCGCGGGCGCGGTGGGCGGCGCGTGGGGGCTGGCGGAGGCGCTGCCCGACCAGTCCGATGACCGGCGGCCGGCCGCGTGCTCGTCTCAGGCGCATCACGCGCTGCCGTCGAAGTACGTGTCCGGAGCCAAGCTCTGCGCGGCGCTGAACCGTTCCGACCTGCCGGCACTCCTCGGTACGCCGGATGAGCAAGCGGAGAGCGCGGACCCGTCCGGGGGCTGGATCACCCTCGCCGACGGCACCAAGATCGCCGCCCCGGAGGCGACGGTCACGTTCGAGACGTACTCCGTGAAGCTCTCGGACTCCTACGACGGTCTCTCGGTCGGCGAGACGGCCCGCCTGCTCGGCAAGGACGCCGAGTCGAGAACGGTGCTGGGGCACCCGGCGGTTCTCCACTCGGACCGGACCATCGGCTTCACGGTCAACCGCGGCAAGGTCGGCGCCGGGCCCGGCGGTATCGCCCGCAGCCTGCTGGTGGCCAAGGGCGCGAAGGACGGCGGCGGCTCCTTCGCGATCTCCATCTGGCGGCAGGACGACGTGCCGCCGGACGACGCGGCCTTGTTCCGCATCGCCCAGAAGGTCCTGCCGACGGTGCCCGGCTGGCGCGCCGGCTGACAGGGCACGGGCGGCCCGTGCGGACGCACCCACATGCCACCCGCACACCCCTCAACTCGGCCTCCTATGCTGTGCCGTGATCAACATGGGAGGGGAACACATGGCGACCTGGGGACTGATCGTCGAGACGACCGTCGGCGCGTCGGACCGCAAGCACATCGAGACCTACGTGCTGACGCACATGGAGGGCACGCGCGAGGAGGCGCTGCGCGAACTGGAGACGCGTGCCCGGAACTACGTACCGGAGCACCCCAGGATGCCCAAGCGCCGTCGGCTCTTCCGGCACGGCGACGGTTTTCTGCTGGTCAGCGACGGTGCCTGGCAGTCGTTCAGCACCCGTTTCACGCTCGCGGAGCTGGTCGGGGACGACGCGCCGCAGTAAGTCCTACGGCAGGTCTCCTACGAAGGTGTGAGCGGCAGGTCGTCCGAGTAGGCGTTGACCGGCGGCGACATGGGGCGGGCGGCTGTGACGTCGAGGGCGGCCTCCGCGGTCTTCGTGCCGAGCCCGCCCTTGGCGTGCCAGGTGCCGGTCACCGACAGCCAGGTGTCGGCGGGCGGCGCGTCGGTGCCGTACATGCGGACCTTGACGGACTGTGAGTCCGCCGCGCAGCAGGTGAAGATGATCCGCGTCAGGTACCAGCCACCGCCCTGGCCGGCCGGGGTGACGAAGCCGGTCAGCTGGACGCTGCGGCCCTTGATGGCCCGGCTGCGGTCCTGCTGGACCCGCGAGGTGAAGCCCGTGAGGGTCATCGGCAGGGGTGAGGTGGCGGGCAGTGCGGCGAATCCTTTCTGCACCGCGACCGCCTTGCTGTTCGAGCGAGCCGCGGTGAACGCGCCCAGTGCGGGCGGGGCGTAGAAGAGCAGACTCAGCGCCGGGAGGAACAGCAGCCAGGCGATATGCGGGGCGGTGGAGTGGTCGTGGCCATGCGCGTGACCGTCC
Organism: Streptomyces sp. NPDC002676; assembly: GCF_053592455.1. Taxonomy (NCBI): domain Bacteria; kingdom Bacillati; phylum Actinomycetota; class Actinomycetes; order Kitasatosporales; family Streptomycetaceae; genus Streptomyces; species Streptomyces sp. NPDC002676. The sequence continues at coordinate 378,837 of NZ_JBSFVT010000002.1, forward strand.
TCTCCGTGATCGCCGGGGGCAGGAGTCGCCTGCCTCTGCCGTACCCGAGCCGCCCTCGCCACCCCGGCCGCCCCCACCGCACCGAGCACGAGCAGCACGGCGCCGGAGGCGATGAGCGGGGGGCGCAGTCCGGGCTTGACGTAGCGCAGGTAGGTGTCGGTGAAGAGGGCGGCGTGCAGCAGGCCGCTGCCGGTCAGCAGCAGAAGCAGCGCCTGTACCGGGCGTCTCACAGCAGTGCGCCTCCGATCAGGACGCTCGCGGCGACGGCCACGACGGTGGTCGCCGCGCAGAAGCGCCAGGCGAAGGCGCGCCCGAACGTGCCCGCCTGGAGGGCGATCAGCTTCAGGTCGACCATGGGGCCGACCACCACGAACGCGAGCCGGGCGGTCGGCGAGAAGCCGGTGAGCGAGGCCGCCACGAACGCGTCGGCCTCCGAGCAGACCGCCAGCAGCACGGCGAGGGCGGTCAGGAAGAGTACCGACAGCCAGGGCGAGCCGGAGAAGGTGTCGAGCACGGAGCGCGGCACGGTGACGTTGAAGGTGGCGGCGGCCATGGCGCCGAGTACGAGGAAGCCGCCGGCGTGCAGGAAGTCGTGCTGGCAGCCGAGCCGGAACTCGGTCCAGCGGCTGTGTCCGTGCTGGTGGCCGGCGTGCCGCTGCCGTACGACGGGGCGCAGCCACTTCTCTTGGCCGAGCCAGAGCCACAGCCAGCCCATCGCTGCGGCTGTGCCGAGCGAGGCGAGCAGCCGGGCGGCGACCATCGCGGGGTTGCCCGGGAAGGCGACGGCGGTGGCGGTCAGCACGACGGGGTTGATGGCGGGGGCGGAGAGCAGGAAGGCGAAGGCGGCGGCCGGGGTGACGCCCCGGCGGATCAGGCTGTTCGCCACGGGTACGGAGGCGCACTCGCAGCCCGGCAGGACCGCTCCGGCCGCCCCTGCCACCGGCACGGCGAGCGCTGGCCGCTTCGGCAGGACTTTCGTGAACAGGTCCGCCGGCACGAAGGCGTTGATGGCGCCGGACAGGGCGGTACCCAGGAGAAGGAACGGGAGCGCCTGGACGGTGATGGCCAGGCAGACGGTGCGCCAGGCCTGAACGGCCGGCTGGTTCAGCCACTCGGTGCCCGCGAGCAGGAACACGGCCGCCGCACCGGCTGCGACCGTGATCGCGGCACCGTACGGCCAGGGCCTGAGGCGACGCAGGGGCGAGGCCGGGGACGGGTGCGGAGCCGGGTCTGCGGAGAGAAGGGCTACACCCTCTGCCGCACCCTCCGCCACGCCAACCAGTTCATCCGTTTTTTCCATCATCGCTCCGGATGTCGGTGTCTGGCCGACGATAGGCGAGGAGCGTGACCCGGGCGGCGCGTACACGCCGCCTTACACGAATGAGGCGGGCGGGCTACGTCGAGGCGGCACTCCGGTCCGGCTCCACGCCAGGACAGGGACCTGCGCCCGGCAGGTACGTCATCGCCCACTCCCCCAGCTTCCGCATCGCGGGCTCCAGCGCGGCGCCCGCCTCGGTCAGCCGGTACGACACGCGCAGCGGTGGCCCCTCGTCCACCTCGCGCAGCACGAGGCCCACCGCGCCGAGCTCGGCGAGCCGGTCGGACAGCATGCGCTCGCTGATGCCGGGAATCGCCCGGCGCAAGTCGGCGAAGTACGCAGCCTGCTCCATCAGGACGGCCACGATCTGGCCGTTCCAGCGCTTGCCCAGCAACTGGAAGACGCGGGTGATGTCCTCGTCCACGCGCTTGCACGCTGCGCTGTCGTGGTTTCGGTGAGCCCCCATGCGCACATCGTACTACCCGGCCGTACGGGGATGAAAAAAAGTAAGTCCCTGTGTTATCAATAGTTGAGTACGAAACATCAGCCCGCGCCTACGGCGTTGGGCTACCCCCTTCGTTTGCCTGGAGACACCCATGGCCACCTTGCTGCACATCGATTCGTCCGTCTTCCCCCTCATGGGGTCGGCCTCGCGTGCCGTGACGGAGGAGTTCCGCAAGCACTGGCAGGAGCAGCACCCGGACGGCAAGGTCGTCCACCACGACCTGGCGGCCGAGCCTGTCCCGCACATCACCGCTGACGCGCACCTGGCCGGTTTCGCCGACGCGGCGTCCCGCACGCCGGCCCAAGCCGCCGCGTTCGCCGAGCGCGAGCGCCTGATCGAGGAGCTGGAGCAGGCCGACGCCGTACTGATCGGCGCCCCTATGTACAACTTCGCGATCCCCTCCACGCTGAAGGCGTGGCTGGACAACGTGATCCTGTTCGGCCGCACCGCGGGTGAGAACCCCTCCACCAAGGGCATCCCGGTGACCGTCGTCGCCAGCCGGGGCGGCGCGTACGGTCCGGGCACCCCGCGTGAGGCGTACGAGTACGTGCAGAACTACCTGAACGCGATCCTCACCGACATGCTCGGCATGGACGTCGACTTCATCGTCCCCGAGCTGACGATGGCCCCGACCAACCCGGCGATGGCCGAGCTGGTCCCGCTGTACGAGGCCTCCCGTGAGCGCGCCCTCGAGGAGGCTGCCGTCAAGGCCAAGGAGCTCGCGCAGCGCCTCTCGGCCTGATAGCGGCACCTGATACCGGCGCCGATCCCAGCGCCTTGATCCGCCCCCGGGCAGCCCCCGGGGGCACATCCATGTCCGCCGCCCGTGCCCGTCCTCAGCGGGCGAAGACCGTGCTGGCCAGCACGACGTGCACGACGGTGCCGCCGAGGATGCTCAGCAGGGCGTTGCGGCGCCACAGGTGAAGGCCGACGGTGACGGCGAGGGCCGCGAGCGGGGCGAGGACGCGGGCGTGGGTCACGGGCAGGTCGCGCAGGCAGTAGACGACGAGGATCACCATGATCCCGGCGGGCATCCGGGTGCTCAGGTACCTGACGGTGCCGCTCGCCCGCAGGGGCGCGAGCGCGGCGAAGGGCAGGGCGCGCAGCGCCCAGGTGACGGCGGCGGCGACGAGGACCGCCGCGACGAGGTAGGTCGTGTCAGGCATGGCGCGGCTCCCGGCGCGTCGAGCGGTGGCGGACCAGCAGTGCCGCGGTGAACAGGGCGAAGGCGACCGGGAGCAGCTGCCCCGGGCACAGCAGCCGGGCAACGAGGGCGCTCAGCAGGGCGAGCAGGGGCGTGGGCGGGTCGGCCCGCAGCCCGCGGACGGCGTCGAGGGCGAGCACGGTGAACAGCGCGGTGAGCGCGAAGTCCAGGCCGGTGACCCCGCTGGGGACGAGCGAGCCGAGCAGCGCTCCTGCGGTGGCGCCTCCCGCCCAGTACAGGTGCATGAAGAGCTGGAGCCACAGGATGCGCCGGCCGGACCAGCCACGGGCCTGCTCCCCGGAGGTGAGCGCGTAGGCCTCGTCGCACAGCGCGAACGTGCCGTACGCCTTGCCGAGACGGCCGTCGATCCGGTGCAGCGGGAAGGACAACGCGTAGAAGACGTGTCGTGCATTCACCAGGAACGCCGACACGGCGACGGACACCAGCGGCGCAGCGGCGGTGACCATGCCGATCAGCAGGAACTCGAACGACCCGCCGTAGGCCAGCGCGCTGGACAGGCTCGCCCACCACCAGTCGACCCCGGAGTGCGCGACGAGCACCCCGAAGGCGATGCCGAGCGGGACGAAGCCGAGGCCCACGGAGGCGGAGTCCGCGAACGCGGCCCGCGCCTCGGAAGACATCCGGGGTGCGGGCGGGGGCGCAGGCCGAGGGAGGCCGTCGGCGACGGCGGGAGATATGGGCATGGCGACATTTTAGGAAGAATCGCACGTCATATGGTTGCGGAAAATGTCTCTACGATGGTCCTGTGCGCAATGAAATAAGGCTTGACGGCGTCGATCGGGACATTCTGTTTCACCTGCGTCAGGACGGGCGGCTGACCAACGTGGAGCTGGCCCAGCGGGTGGGCCTGACGCCGCCGCCCTGTCTGCGCCGGGTCAAGCGGCTGGAGGAGGCCGGTGTCATCGCCGGGTACCGGGCCGTGGTGGATCCCGAGGCGCTGGGCCGCGGTCTGGAGGTCCTCATCGACATCGAGGTCAGCGCGAACGACCGCACGACGTTCCTGGAGTTCGAGGAGCTCGTGGCGGCCTACGAGGAGGTCGTCGAGTTCCGGCGCATGTACGGCCGCCCGGACTATTTCGTGCGCGTGGCCGTTGCCGACCACGCCGCCTACGAGGCCTTCCTCGTCGAGAAGCTCAGCAACCATCCCTGCGTGCTGCGCATCGACTCGCACCTGACCATGAAGACGATCAAGTCGGGTCCCTGACCGGGGGGCTCCCATCTGGATCTTCAACAACATGACCAGGCTGCAGCAGGCACCTGCGGTGAACGTGATCGCCGCTAGGCTGAGGCCGTGATCGAACTGGCCGCGGCGTTCGCGGTCGCGGGAGCGGCGAGCAACGCCGTGGGCACGGCGTTCCAGCGCAAGGCGGCGTCCGCCAGCAGCCGCGGCGGGATCCGGCTGCTGGCGGAACTGGTGCGCCGGCGGTTCTGGCTGCTCGGCATGGCGGGCGTGATCGGCGCCGCCCTGTTCCAGAGCCTGGCCCTGCTCAACGGGCCGCTCGCGCTGGTGCAGCCGCTGTTCATCCTGGAGCTGCCCTTCGCCCTGCTCGTCGCCGCCCCGCTGATGCACCGTCGGCTGCCCCGCTGGGGCTGGTGGGGTGTCGGCGGCTGTGTGGCGGGCCTGGCGGCACTGCTGCTCGCCGCCGCCCCGCACGGAGTCACCCACCAGGCGCCGCTCGCGCGCTGGATCCCGGCGCTGTGCCTGTGCGCGGGCGGGATGGCGGCGGCCGTCCTGCTGGCCGGCCGGGGCCCGGGCGCTCGGCCCGCCCGGCGCGCCGCGCTGCTGGCCGCCGCGTCCGCGACCGGGAACGCGCTGACCGCCGCCCTGCTGAAGTCGGCGACGGGCACCTTCGCCGACGAGGGTTTCCTCGCCTTCCTCCGCTCCTGGCAGACGTACGGCTTCGCGCTGGCCGGCGTGGCCTCCGTGATCCTGCTGGAGAACGCGCTCCAGGCGGGCCCGCTCGCCGCGGCGCAGCCCGCGCTGACGATCGGCGACGCGGTGGTGAGCCTGACCCTGGGCATCACCCTGTTCGGGGAGCGGATCCGCACGGGCTGGTGGCTGGTGCCCGAGGTGCTCGGTGCCCTGCTGATCGTGGTCGGCGTTTTCGTACTGAGCCGGGCCGTTCAGCGCATCCGATTCACCTGATGCGGTGATCATGTGTGACCGGTCCAGGCAAAAGAGGCCGATATCGGACGGAACTCGTGAAGTCGCCTGATTACTGTGTGCGTTCATGTGGTCCGGTGCGGTCTTGCGACGGTGCCGCTCCCGGTCGGGGACCGGGGCGGTGTTCGCGCTGCTGCTGGCCGCACTCCTGCACGTGCTGGCCTGCGCCCACGGACCGGCGGTCGGCGCCGCCGAACGCATCGATGCCTTTCCGCGCACGCCCTCGGCGCCTGTCGCGGCCGTGGCGGGAACGCCGTCCTCCTTCGACGCCGATCCCGACGGCCATGACGGCGCGCACTGCTGTCCCGGCTCGGGCGAGGCTGCTCTCCAGGCCCCCCGTCGTCACAAGGACCTGGCCTCCCCGCCCCTCCACGTCGTCCCGCAGGCCGATGACCCGGGCGCTCCCACGGGCGTAGGCCCCGCGCAGCGTCGCGGATCGCCGTTCCCCGCCGGGGCCTCCTCCGACGGTCCCTCACGCGCGCTTCTCGGCGTCTGGCGGTCCTGAGCGGACCACGTCGCGCGCACGCATCCGGCGTGCGCGCGGCGTCCGTTCGGCTCAGCCTCACACTTCCCGCACCGCGAACGCCCGGCCGCCGCGCACAGCGCCGGCCGTAGGAGAAGCACGCCATGAAACACCCCACCCCCACGCCCCTCTCCGTCCGCCTCGCCGAGTCACCGGCGTACGCCACGAGCCGGACGCTCACCCCTGCAGGGCTCGTCGGCGACACCCCCGTGCTGTGGATCGGGGAGCCCTTCACCGCCGACGGCCGCGGTTTCTGGGCGAAGCTCGAAGGCCACAACCCCGGCGGCATCAAGGACCGCAGCGCCCTGTACATGGTCCGCCTCGCCCGTGAGCGCGGGCAGTTGGCGCCGGGTGCCCGGATCGTGGAGTCGACGTCCGGCACCCTCGGCCTCGGTCTGGCCCTCGCCGGGATCATCCACGGACATCCGCTCACCGTGGTCACCGACCCCGGCATGGAGCCGCTGATGACCGGTCTGCTCACCGCCTACGGCGCCGAGATCGAGGTGGTCGCCGCTCCGCATCCGGAGGGCGGCTGGCAGGGGGCCCGCCGCCTGCGGGTGGCGGAGCTGCTCGCCGTCCACCCGGACGCGTGGTGTCCCGACCAGTACGACAACCCCGACAACATCGCCGCGTACGCTCCCCTCGCCCGCGAACTCCTCGTCCAGCTCGACCGGATCGACACCCTCGTGGTCTCCGTCGGCACCGGGGGCCACTCCGCCGGCATCGCCTCCGTACTGCGCGCGCACTTCCCGCGGCTGCGGGTCGTGGGCGTGGACACGACCGGGTCCACGATCTTCGGGCAGCCTCCAGGGGACCGCCTCATGCGGGGCCTGGGGTCGGGCATCCACCCCCGCAACGTCGTGCACGCCCTGTTCGACGAGGTCCACTGGGTCGCCGCGGCGGAGGCCGTGTGGGCCGCGCGGCACCTGGCCCGGGCGCACTATGCCACCGGTGGCTGGAGCGTGGGCGCCGTCGCCCTGGTCGCCCGCTGGCTGGCGCGCACCCTGCCCGCCGGGAACCGGATCGTCGCCGTCTTCCCCGACGGCCCGCAGCGCTACGTCGGCACGGTCTTCGACGACACCTTCTGCGCCCGGCACGGCCTGCTCGGGCACCCGCCCGCGGACGAACCGGACCGGATCGCCCACCCCGCCGAGCGGACCGTCACCCGCTGGACCCGCTGCACCCATGTGGTCGACCCGCTGGCCGCCGGGCGCGCGGCGCACGAGCTGACGGGAGTCACCCGATGAGGCACCTGTGGCGGCAGACGCTCTCCTTCCCGCCGGCCGTACGGCTGCTGATGGCCAACCAGTTCCTCATCAATCTGGCCTTCTACATGCTGATGCCGTACCTCGCCGCCCATCTGGCGGGCGAACTCGGGCTCGCCGCCTGGGCGGTGGGGCTGGTGCTCGGGGTGCGCAACTTCTCGCAGCAGGGGATGTTCCTCATCGGCGGCACGCTCGCCGACCGCCTCGGCTACAAGATTCCCATCATGGCCGGCCTTCTCCTGCGGACCGTCGGCTTCGGCCTGCTCGGCTGGGTCGGCGACCTGCCGACGCTGGTCGCCGCCTCCGCCGCGACCGGTTTCGCGGGCGCGCTGTTCAATCCGGCGGTGCGCGCGTATGTCGCCGTGGAGGCCGGGCCCCGCCGGGTAGACGCGTTCGCCCTTTTCAACGTCTACTACCAGGCGGGAATGCTGCTGGGCCCGCCGGTCGGACTCGCGCTGCTGGCCGCCGACTTCCGTCTGGTGTGCGGGGTGGCGGCGGCCGTCTTCGCGCTCCTCACGGCGCTGCAGTGGCGCTGCCTGCCCACGCGCCGCGCCGAGCGGGCAGGGGCCGCCACCGGCCGGGCGGGCGTGCTGTCCGACTGGCGTACGGTCGTGTCCAACCGGCCCTTCCTGCTCTTCGCCGCCGCGATGACCGGTTCGTACGTCCTGACCTTCCAGGTCTATCTGGCGCTGCCCCTGGCGGCTTCCGATGTTCTCGGGTCCGGTGGTACGGCGGTGACGAGCGGGCTGTTCGTCGTCTCCGCGGCGGTGTCCGCCGTCGGGCAGCTGCGGCTCACCGGCTGGGCCGAACAGCGCTGGCGACCGGCCCAGGCCCTGGTACGCGGGCTGGCGGCGATGGGCCTCGCCTTCGTCCCGCCGGCCCTCGTCCCGGCGGGTCGGGCACCGGAGGCGCTGGCCGCGCTGCTGCTCTCCGTCGTCCTGCTCGCGGTGGGCGGCGCGATCGTCTACCCCTTCGAGATGGACACCGTGGTGACGCTGTCCGGCGATCGCCTGGTCGCCACCCACTACGGCTTCTACAACACCGTCTCCGGCATCGGCATCACCGTGGGCAACCTCGGCACCGGGGCCCTGTGGGGCTTCTCCGGACAGCACGACGTCCGCTGGCTCGCGTGGTCGGCCCTGGCCCTGACGGGCCTCGCCTGCGCGGCCTGCGTGGGCTGCCTCTCCCGTACCGGCCGGCTGGCCGTGCCCACCGCACAGCCCGTCGCGGCATGAGTGGCGGGATGTGAGGTTCAGCCCTCGCTGCGGCGGGCGTACACCTCGATCTCGATCTTCATACGGGGGTCGGCCAGGCCGCACATCATCATCGTGGCCGCCGGGCGGACTTCGCCGAAGCAGCGGCGCAGGACGGGCCAGCAAGGCTCGAAGTCCGCCCGGTCGGGCAGCAGATAGCGGACGCGCACGACGTCGGCGAAGGTGCACTTCGCCTCGGCCAGGGCGGCCTCTATGTTGCGCAGGCACTGCTCGGCCTGCTCCACCACGTCGTCCGAGATCGTCATCGTGGTGTAGTCGAAACCGGTCGTGCCGGACACATGCACCCAGTCGCCGTCGACCACGGCGCGGGCATAACCGATCTGCTCCTCGAACGTCGAGCCGCTGAGGATCGCGCGCCGTTCTGTCATGTACCGAACGCTATGCGAGCAGCACCGAACACGTCCATCCGCGATCTTCGTTCGCTCCCGGAATTCGATCGCAACGGGGTCACGCCTCCGGCCGTACCGGATGCCGGCTCATGATCGAGACGCGGTTGAACGCGTTGATGGTGACGGCCACCCAGATCACCGCGGATATCTGGTCGTCGGTGAGGACCTCGCGCGCGGCCTCGTAGGCGGTGTCCTGCGCGGCGGTGTCGGCGGCATCGGTGGTCGCCTCGGCCAGGGCGAGGGCGGCGCGCTCGGCCTCGGTGAACACCTCGGTCTCCCGCCAGGCGGCGAGCACGCCGAGCCGCTGCGGGGTGTCGCCCGCCCGCAGCGCGGCCCGGGTGTGCACGTGCAGGCAGTAGGCGCAGCCGTTGAGCTGCGACACGCGGAGGTTGACCAGTTCCACCAGAGTGCGGTCGAGGCCCGCCTCCGCGGCGACGGTACGGACGGCCTCGGACGTCTGCACCAGCGCGTGGTAGGCCTTCGGGCTCTGCTTGTCGATGAAGATCCGCTGCGCGTCGCCGGCCGGTACGGAACTGGTCACCCTTGCCTCCTCCGGATCCCGCGGGCGGCCCGCGTACCGTTTCGCGTGCGCGGCGCCGCCATTGGGTCTATGATCGCCATGATTGTTGAACTTAAAACTATCATGATGGGAGGTGGGCCTGATGAGCAATACCGAAACGCGGCCCGTCGAGATGGTGTGCGGCTCCCCCGCCGACGAGCACCGGTCCGCCGGCACACCCCGGGTCGAGGTGCTCACGCCGCGCGACGTGCCGCTCGGCGGGCCCCGCGCCATGCCGGTACGGCGCACCCTGCCGCAGCGGGCCCGCACCCTGATCGGCGCCTGGTGCTTCGCGGACCACTACGGCCCGGACGACGTCAGCCGCACCGGCGGCATGGACGTCGCCCCGCATCCCCACACCGGGCTGCAGACGGTGAGCTGGTTGTTCAGCGGCGAGATCGAGCACCGGGACACCCTGGGCAGCCACGCGTTCGTGCGGCCCGGCGAGGTGAACCTCATGACGAGCGGGCACGGCATCGCCCACTCCGAGGTCTCCACGCCCGGGACCACGGTGCTGCACGGCGTCCAGCTGTGGGTCGCGCTGCCCGAGGAGCACCGGCACACCGCCCCGGACTTCCGGCATCACGTCCCGGAGCCCGTGCGGCTCGACGGCGCCGTCCTGCGCGTCTTCCTCGGCTCCCTCGCCGGAGCAGTCTCCCCCGTGCCGACCTTCACGCCCCTGCTCGGCGCGGAGATCACCCTGGAACCGCGCGCGTCCCTCGCCCTGACGGTCGACCCCGGCTTCGAACACGGCGTCCTCGTCGACCAGGGCCGGGTCACCGTCGCCGGTACGTCGCTGCAACCGGCAGAGCTGGGCTACGTACCGGACGGCAGCGACACCCTCGTGCTCGTCAACGAGTCGGACGTCATGGCGCGCGTCGTGCTGCTCGGCGGAACGCCGTTCGGCGAGGAGATCGTGATGTGGTGGAACTTCATCGGGCGTTCGCAAGACGACATCGTTCAGGCTCGCGAGGACTGGATGAAGGGGGCACGTTTCGGTGAGGTGAAGGGCTACGCCGGGGGTCCGCTGCCCGCACCCGAGCTGCCGTCGGTGCCGTTGAAGCCACGCGGAAGGGTGCGCTGACCTGGGAAAACCCAATTCTCCCCTCCAGGGAGTTCGAGACCGCTTCTACGCCTGTCCGGCCACGAGGACCCCTGGTGACGCGGGCCCTTGGATGCTGCCGCACGGGCTCCTCCGAGGCTGTCCGCGTTTCCAAGGTCTGGGCATCTAAGGGCAACTTTGGCCGGACGAATGCTGACCCAATGCTGACTTTACTGACGAGGAGAGTTCCGGCCGCGGCATAGACGACTGGGGTGACGCCGCCCTGCCCGAGCAGGTAGGCGCGAGTGCGCCCAGCCCCAACACGCCCAGGGCGCCGATCACCTTGCGACGATTGCTTACCGTGTCCGGCACCACCATCCACGCCCCGCGAGGCTCAGCGCCCCCAGGTCCGGCAGCCGTTCTCGGTGGATCGCGAGCATCATTTACGGGTCGGGCTGCTTGCCGGACCACCACCGCGCACCAGGAAGCGGCGCACATGGCACCCCAAGCAACGGCTCCGCCACTCCCAGCGCACCTCCTCCGGTCGCCGCTCGACCACAGTGCAGAGCTGAAACTGCCGCCTCGCAGCAACTGCACGCCGACGACCGCTCCCGACCGCCCGTCAGCAGGTCTGCCCCACCATCGCTCCCCTGGGAGGCGACGCCGTGGTGCTGCTCGGCGACACGCCGACATCGACGGATCGGGCCCGTACGTTACTTGGGGCGGTGCCCGGACGGCAGCGCAGCGTTCAGACCGGGCTTGCGGGGTTCGCCGCTGTCGAGGACCGGGGCGGCCAGGTCTGTGATGAGAGGATGCCGAGCACATAGGCTCGGGCGACCAGCGCCGGGCGGGTGGCGGCGTCGAGCAGGGCGCGCAGGCGGCTCAGGTGGTAGTCCAGCGTCTGCCGGGACAGGCGCAGCGTCGCTGCGATGTCCGCGTTGCTGTGCCCGGCCGCCAGCAGGGCGAGTATGCGGACCTGGGCGGCCGTCAGATCCGGTCGGGCCTGATGACGCAGGCCGAGGTGAGTGCCGACGGCCCACACGCCCGACACACCGGGTGTCGTACCACACACGGTGCTCAGATGGATTCGGGCCCGGCGCTGCCAGCCGTCCCGGTCGACGAGTACGGCACATGTGCGGGCGCTTCGGCACCGGCCGCTGATCAGGTCGTCCCAGATCCGGTGCAGGGTGCTCCGTTCGGGTGTCCTGGCGAGCAAGGTGTCGGCCGGCAGGCCGATCAGGTCGGAGAGCCGGATGCGCAGGACATCGGCGACCGCGGTGCCGGCCTCGCTGACCCGGCCATCCGGATCCAGGCGGACGCAGAGCAGTCCGCTGTGGTCGCGCAGGGCCTGTAAGTCGGCCTCGGCCCGGTGTCTTTGGTCCAAAACCTGGGCGTAGTCGGTGACGTCGACGTAGATGCCCGCGACACACCGGACCGCGCCCCAGCGGACGGGGAAGCGGTATCCCGCCGCACGACCCGGGCAACCGTCGACACGCCGGTAGGTGAGAGTGTGCCGCACCGGCCGGCCGCGCGTCAGGACCTGCTGGTCGAGGGCGAGGAACCGGGCGATGTCACCGGCTTCGTCGACGTCGGCGAGGTGACGGCCGATCACGGCGTCGCGCGTGGTGCCGTACAGGTGGGCATAGGCGTGGTTGGCCCACAGGTAACGGCCTGTGGCGTCGCGTACGAATGCCGCGGCCGGGGCGAGGTCGGCGAACGTGGCGTACGGGTCGTCGTCCGGCCGGTCGACCACCTCGATCGCCACTCCCCTGCTGCCGTGCCGTTCCGGGCCGCCGCCGAGTTCCGGCCAGTGGACGTGGAAGGTTCTGCCCTCGAAATACGCGCGGTACGGGCCGCAGCCGGACGCGCTGGACGGGCCGCCGCCGTCCGCGTGGAGGGCCTCGAGGAAGCGGCGGGTGGCGCGCCGGTCGTCGAACGCGGCGCCCCCGCTGTCGACCACGCTCAGGCCGCTGTCGGCTTCCCACCATGACACCGCAAGAGGCGCGAGCAGCGCCTTGAAATCGGCTTCGTCCACGTTCAACTCCTTCAACCCTGCACCACATCACTTTGGGTGATACCTCATGCGTATCCCGTAAGGGATGGGGCATGCGAGCAAGGAAGACGCACCGTGGCGTCGGCGGCGCTAGCGCATGACCACACCTTCACTAGGCGCGGATCGGTGGCGGCAGTAAGGCATTTGCCTGAGTGGTTCGGGAATCTCGGCGCCTCGGACGCGGACGGGTGCTGGTTCGCTTGAAGGAGACGGCGTGACAGTGGTCGATGTACCGACGCAGCCGCGGACCACACACTGGCGCGGCCCCCTGGCCGCCCCACGACATCAAAGGAGTTGGAGTTCCGTGAGCAAGGTGCTGTACGTGCATGCCAAGGGCGGTCCTCCGGTGGGCCATGCCCTGCCACGGGTGGCCGCGAGGTCCGCGGTGCACCTACTGGCCCTCAGCGAGCTGCCCGCCCCCGTGGCCCATGACGCGGCGCAGCTGTACGCGTCGGTCGTCACACCCCTCGACGCCCGCGGTGGCGACCTGGTCGAACTCATCACCGCCCGAGCCCGCGAGGTGGGGGCGGACGCTGTTCTCACCTTCTCGGAGTACGCGGTGGTCGCGGTCGCCGAGGCGTCCCGGCAGCTCGGGCTGAGGGGTGCCGGGCCCGCCGCCGCCCTCGCCCGCGACAAACGCCTGATGCGCGCCGCATGGAAGCGCCGCGACATACCGCAGCCACGGTTCCGCGCCGTCACCAGCGCGGCCGAACTGGAGCGCGCGACCATCGAGTTGTCATGTCCACTTCTGTTAAAGGCGGCCTGGAGCGCCGGTTCGACCGCACACCAGATCATCGAGCGGCCCGCGGACGCGCTGGACGCCTGGCAGCGGTCGCGCGCGGTGATGGCCGAGTCCGCACTGCTCGGGTTCGCGGAACTGCACGTGCCCGGCGCCTCGGAGGACTTCATCGTCGAGGAGATCGTCAGCGGATGTGCCGAGGAGTGGTTCGACGGCCCGGGCTGGGGTGACTACGTCAGCGTCGAGGGCGTGGTCGTCGACGGAGTCTTCCGCCCGGTCTGCCTGAGCGGTCGGATGCCGACGGTGACGCCCTTCACCGAACGCGCCGCTATCACCCCGGCCGCCGTGGGACGCGAGGCGCAGCGCGTCATCGTGGACCTCGCCCGGCGCGCCGTGGACGCCCTGGGACTGGAGAACTGCGGCACCCACACAGAGATCAAGCTGGGCAGGGAAGGCCGTATGTGGGTCATCGAGACGGCCGCGCGGTTCGGCGGGGCGATGACGGTGCCGCAGATCGAGGAGGTCTTCGGCCTGGATCTCGTCGGCATGTTCACCCACCAGCTGCTCGGCGGCTCACCCGCCTGGCCCGCACGGGCGTTGACGCCCGAGGACGCCACGGGCGCGGCCGGATCGCTGGTGGTCCTCGCCGTGCAGGGCGACGGCACCCCTTGGCCCCGCCGTCATCGATGGGACGCCTCGGCGGTCGTCCGCTCGGCGCCGGTCGGCGCCGGCAGCACGCTGTCCGTCGTCCGCGAGAGCTCTCTGCCGGACGGGGCCCCCGTGCCGGTCTACGAGCCTGCCGCCGGGGCCAACACCATGGCGGGCCTGTGCCTGTTGTCGGCGGACCGGCCGCAGTCGGTCGTCCGTGACTTCACCGCTCTGGTCGACGCGCTGCCGCGCATCCTGCCCACGGACGCCACCGAGGGGGCCCGGCCATGACCCACGCACCGCACAAGGCCAACGTCCCCGACACGGCGGGCGATCGTACCGTCGTCGGCGCCAATCTCTCGCTGCCGTTGTTCCGCGCGCTGTCCGGCGTGCTCGCCGGACACCCGTACCTGAAGGTCGTGGTGGACAGGTCCGAGGACACCTGGCACCTGCTCGACACCCCGGTGCACCCCTTCCACGTCGACTACATCGCCACGCGCATCCTCGGCATGAGGATGGACGAACTCGACACCGGCCTGGACGCGTTCAACGCATCCGTGTACATGGCGCCTGACCGCCGCTTCCTGCTCGGGGTGTTGTCCCTGCACAGCGACGAGGACGCCGAAGGCTCCGAGCGGCCCTTCCTGGTCCTGGAGACGACCGAGGCGGACACCATGCATGCCGCACTGCTGGAGGAGTTCTACGACTACGTACGCGCAAGGGTGGACGGACGCCTCCCCCTGCTGCTGAAACCGGCGAACCACGGGCAGGAGCACGAACTCGCCTCGGTCAGTGAGGCACGCGTACCGCGCATCCTCAGCCAGGAGCTGTTCGGCAACCGGACCCGGACCTGCCTCAACCCGGGCGTGGCCGAAGGCCGGCTGCGCTGGTTCCGCCATCCGGCGGAGTACCACAGCGCCGCCCCACAGCTCGGCTGGGCGGACATCGTCGCGATGGCCTGCCTGCCCGACGACGTGCCCCGGGTGGCGGGGTTCGTCAACACGGAGCCCACGACGCCGCTTTCGCACACCAACGTCCTGGCGTCCGGCTGGGGCATCCCGAACGCGATCGTCCGCGACCTGGACGCGCTGGTGCGGCGGGACGGACTGGACGGCGCGTGGGTCCGCTACCGGGTCTCCGAGGACGCCATCACCCTGGAGCGGCTGTCCGACGCCCCGGTCCTGGAGAGCCCGGTCTGGCACCAGCAGCGCATCCACATCGACGCACCCCTGCTGAACGAGGCGCCGATCATGGCTCTGCCCCGGCTGCGGCGCGCCGACCGCGACAGTTACGGCACCAAGGCCGCCAACCTCGGCGAGCTGCACCATGTCCTGGACAGCCGCACGGCGGACCTGACCGCGTTCTACGCACGCCCGCGCCCGCCGCGGCCCGATCTGCTCGCCCACCTGGCCCTGCGTCTCGGCGAGCCGGAAGCGCCTGTGGAACGGCTGCGGGCCGCCGCGGCCGAACGCGTGGCGGCGATCATCCGGGCACCCGAGGGGGTGGCGCTCCCGTTCCGCCTGCACCATCTCTTCCTCACCTCGTCGCCCGCTCTGCAACAGGGCATCGGCAAGCTGAAGATGGCGCTCGAACTCGAAGCGCTCGACGTGATCGACTCCCTCTGCCTGGACCTGCAGCGCCTGATGCACCGCACGCCGATCCCCGACGAGGTGGCACGGGCCGTCACCGGCGCGGTGCCGGGTCTGCTGGCCGACGAACGTCGTCTCGTGGTGCGCTCGTCCTCCAACGCCGAGGACCTGCCGGGTTTCTCGGCGGCCGGCATCTACGACTCGGTCACCACCGTGCGCGGCGAGGAGCAGTTGCTGGACGCGGTGCGGCAGGTATGGACGTCGTTGCTGTCGCCACGGAGCGTACGTCTGCGGCACGAGGCCGGCATCGCGCTGGACGACACCTACATGGGAGTGATCATCCAGCGGTATGTGCCCGCCGACCTCGGGGGTGTGCTGGTGACCTGCAATCCGACCCGACGTGAGGACTTCCGCAACGTCTACGTCAACTGCACGGCCGGTTCGCCGGAGCGGGTGGTCGACGGCACGGTCCTGCCCCACCAGTACTTGTACAACACGGTCGAGGGCGGCGGGCGCACCGTGGACGTCGGCTCGTCGGGTGAGGACCTCCCGTCGGACACGCGTACGTCACTGGGCGACCTGGCCTTGGTCGGGCGTCTGCTGCAGTCCCACTTCAGCGCGGGAGACCCCGACGACGCCCTGGACATCGAGTGGCTCATGACTGCTGAGGGGGCGTTCCATCTGGTCCAGGTCCGCCCGTACGCCCGGTGAGGCGCTCCATGACCTCTGTGTGGCACCGCTCCGCGGATCCGGCCATGACCCCGGCCGCCCGCCGCATCATCCGCCTCAACAACGGGTTCCAGCTGTTGTTCAACCTGTTGTGGTGGATGCCCGTGTTCTACGCCTACCAGCGTGCCGCGGGCCTGTCGGACGGCCAGATCTTCGGCATCCAGAGCATCTACTACATCGCCTTCTGCCTGTTCGAGATACCCACGGGAGTCGTCGCCGACCGCGTCGGTGCCCGCAACTGCCTGCGCGCCGGCGCGGTGGTCATGACGGCGGCGAACATGGTGCCGGTGCTGGCTCCCTCGTACACGGGCTTCCTCGTGCACTTCCTCGCGATCGCCGCCGGGCGCTCCCTGACCTCGGGCGCGGCGAGCGCCTGCCTGTACGACGGATTGCGCGCCGAGGGAGCGGACGCCCATTACCTCAGGGCGGAGGGCACGGCGCGTGCCCTCGGGCTCGCTGCCAAGATCGTCTGCTGGCCGCTCGTCGGACCGCTGATGTCTGTGGCCCACCAGTCGCCGTACGTACTCAGCGCGGCGAGCGCGGCGGGGTCTTACGGCTGCGCCCTCGCCCTGCCCCGGATCGCCGCCGGTCACACGGGTGCGGGGGCGAGCACTCGTGGGCGGCGGCGGGGAACTCTGCTGCGGGACACGGGCGCCGCCCTGCGCGCCCTTCGGTCGTCACCGTGGCTGGCCCTGCTCATGGTGCAGGGCGTGGCGGTCTTCACGCTGTCGCGGATCTGCCAGGTCAATCTGTTCCAGCCGGTGCTGCTCGAGCACGGCATCGCGGAGAGCAGCCACGGCAGTGTCCTCGCGGCGATGACGGTCGCCGAGGCAGTGGCCTCCGCCCGGCCCCAGTGGCTGAGCCGGCGGCTGTCGCCCGCGGCCTGGGTGTCCCTGCTGAGCGTCGCGCTCGCCGCCGCACTCGCCGGCACCACTGTCGGCGGTCCCTGGGCCGTGGTCGGACTGCTGTGCGCGTTCGCTGCGATCACCGGGTTCGGCTATCCGGTGCAGCGCAAGCTCATCAACGACGCCATCCCGAAGGGAGCGCCGCGTGCCACGCTGCTGTCGGTGGAGAGCATCGTGGACCGCGGTGTGTGTGCGGTGGCCGCAGTGGCCGCGGGCGCGTATCTGGCGGCGGGCCGGCTCGACGCTCTTCTGTGGCAGTCCGCCGCGGCCACCTGCGTGTTGATGCCGGTGCTTCATCTGGCTCTGCGCCGCATGAGTCCGGCGTCGGCCGTGCGTGGGACGCATGGAGCGCACGGTGCCGACGCGGCCTCCGCCAAGGCAGTCGCACAGCCGGTGGAGGAGCCCGTTGCACTGCCCGTCGACGAGGGCGTGGCGCCGCACCCCTGATCGGGCCCGAGGCGACCGACCGCGCCGGGGAGCGTCACGCCCTCGGTCTTGCCGGACTCGACGGTGTGTCGAGGGCAACTTGTCCGCTGCGGAGTCCCGCACTCACCGGGTCTCCCCAGTCGCAGCCGCGCTGTTGAGCGATGCTGAAGATGTGCATGAAGGCGACGAGCTGGTGGTCGTCGTGATCACCGCGTACACCGACGCGGACCCGGTAACCGGCACCTTCAGCGAGAGCGACAAGGTGCGCGGTACCGCACGCCCCGCTGCAACCGCCCACGCCTTGTGGTCGTCTTGTGCGCCGACTGTGTACGAAGCAGGGATGTGGGGGGCGTTGTGACGCGGAACGTGACGAAGGCCGGTCTCATTGCGGTGGCCATGGCGACGGTGCTCGGGGCCTCGGCCTGCGGTGGGGAAGCCGGCGCGGCGGCTGGGAGGAGCGGCGGGGAGCTCTCCGCGCACGGGAAGGGGGAGTCCGTGGCGTCCTCCGGGGACGGGGCGTCGTCCGGCTCGGCGCCGGCGTCTCCCGGCACCGTGGGGAAGTTGTCCGGGATCGCGCAGACCGAGGCGTCGCCCATCACCCGGCACGTGCCGTGGAACCTGGACATTCTGGATCAGCGGTCGCGGCCGCTGAACGGGAAGTTCACCACCACCGCCACGGGCAAGGGCGTTCACGTCTACGTGATCGACACCGGGATGGACATCGCCCACAAGGAGTTCGGCGCACGCGCCCACCTCGGCGCCGACTTCGTGGGCCCGAAGGACTCCGGTGACTGCTTCAGCGAGGATGGGATGGGCCACGGCACGTTCGTCGCGGGCATCATCGGCGGGGCGAGGTACGGGGTGGCGCCCAAGGCGGATCTCGTACGGGTCCAGGGCATCCTGTGCGAGAGCGAGGGCGGCGGCTCCCCCGAGGCGGCCGAGGCGGCCTTGGTGAAGTCGGTCAAGTGGGTCACCGCGCACGCGCAGAAGCCTGCGGTGGTGAACATGTCGCTCAACCTCGACCACCGGTCCGCGGCCCTGGAGTCCGCCGTGAAGAAGATGGTCGACGTGGGGATCCCGACGGTGGTGTCCGCCGGCAACTTTCATGACGACGCCTGCAAGCACTCCCCGGCCGGCGTCCCCGGCACGATCGTCGTGGCGGCCTCCACATCGAACGACCGCGCGTGGAGCGACACCGACTCCTACGGATCGGGCTACGGACGGTGCGTGGACCTGTACGCCCCCGGCCAGAAGGTGACCGCCGCCCTCGCCGGCGGGGGTACGACCACGGAGAACGACGGCGCGACGTCCTGGGCCGCGCCGCATGCGACCGGCGTGATCGCGCTGTACCTGTCGGCTCACCCCCACGCCACGGCCAAAGAGGTCCACGTTTGGCTCGACCACACGGCCACCCGCGGTGTCGTGCATGGCGTCCGCTCCGACACTCCCAACCGGCTGCTCAACACCGGCGGCCTCTGACCGGCCCCGGTCGCACGGTTACTCAAGCGCCGGACCCTACCGCAATGGCCGGCGCAAGTCGCGCAGTCACCGCGCCCGCACCAGGAGTTGCAGCCCGATCGCTGACCTCGCGGTCGGCAGTGACGATGGGAACACACCGGCCGGGTGGCTGCTCGACGCCAACACTGGTGAGCCGGTGCCCGACCACCGGCTGCGCCACACCTTCACGGAGCGCCTCGCCCCGCCCGCCCGGGCCACGGACATCTTCGTCCACGTGCACGGCTGTCAGACATCCCCAAACTCCGCCCACCGCGCTGCCGAACGGCTGCTGAACCTGGCACACGACAACCTGAAGGCGGCCCCGGACAGGTATCCGGCCCAGCGGACTACTCGCGCTGAGCGACCGGTCCAGGATGGTCGAGCAGGGCTCCGGCGTCGTCCTCAACGTCTCGTCGATCGCCGCACTCAACGGCTTCCCGATGCCGGCGCCCTACGCAGCCGGGAAAGCCGCCATGACCTCACTACCCCGCACCAACGACTTCTCCACCGCACCAGAGATCTCCACTGGACGACCGCCGATATGGAAGGCGGCCGCTGAGCGACGGCATACGGTGGCGGACCCGTTCGCCGGGTCAGGAAACGGACGCCCCCCTGCGCCTCCGGACGAGCACCACAGCGGCGGCGCCCAGAGCGAAGGCAGCGGTGCCCGCACCCGCCCACACGGCGGTCGACAGTCCGTCCTCATCGTCGTCGACGGCGGCTCCCTGGGTGACGGTGAGGTAGCCGGTCTTCTTCACTCGCCCGTGGTGGCTGACGACGGTGACGGGATACGAGCCCGGCTTCAGGTCGGGCTTGATCCTCGCCGGGCCCCAGAAGATCGGGGCATCCCCCTCATGGCCCTTGAGATCATCGGCCTTCAGCCTGGCCGGGGCCTGGAACGCCGGAGATGTCGCGGTCATCCGCTCCTCCTCCCCGGGGTCCGGGTACGCATCCTGCCACCTGACGTACACCGTCCTGCCCGCCGCGATCGTGAAGCCCTTGGCCCGGGCGCTGAGCAGATGGCCCCCCTCCCCGAAGAACGCGGGGCCCCTGGCCTTGCCCAGATAGTCGTCGTCTCCGGGATGGGCTGAGCGGACTTCCAGCCGAGTCTCCGCTTTCCGCTTCCCATCCGCATCGGTCACCCGCACCGCGTACGTCCCGTCTTGGACGGTGTGCCGCAACGGCACGTTCAGCGCGATGAAATAGCGGGTGTTGTTCCAGGACTCCTTGTTGCGTGCGAGGCGGATCGGCGAGGTGAATGCCGCGGAATGGGCGGTAAAGGAATTGCCGGTCTCTCCGGGGTACAGGTCGTCGAAGTACAGACTCACCGTGGTACCCGGCCGTCTCGCGCGGTTTTCGTCCAGTTCGATGAACGGACGCCTGGGCGGCTTGACGTCGATGGTGTCGCGGGCCACCACCTTGCCTCGGGCCTTGACGACGAGCGGGTACGATCCGGGCTTGGCCGACGCCGGGATGGGCGCCTTGACGCCTTCCCCGTCGGTGTCCAGCGCAGGGTCGTCCATCCGGATCGGGGCCGCGAAGACCGGCGATTCGGCCACCAGGTGCACGCCCGGCTTTCTTTCGTAGTTGAGCAGATCGATACCGATGGCCTCTCCGGGGCGTGGGCCCGCATACGCCTGGGTGATCCTCGGGGGGTCTTCGCCGGCCGCGGCCGGCCACGCCAGGCCCCCACAACTCAGCACTGCGCCGCATACGCCGGCGGCCACCACCCGCTGCCAGTTCGCCCTCATGGCGCCCCCTCTCGCTCGCGGTGGAAGAGGGAAAGATCAACGTTGCGGTTGTCCGGACCGGGCAACCCGCACGTTGCCAGGGGCGCCGGTCCGACCCTCCGCCAGGTCCTGCCGAGCGCCAGGTGGAGTTGGTGCTCCAACAGCGAGTCGAGGTGACGTACCGACGAGAAACGATGAGCCCCGGCGGCGAGCAGATCCGCATCGTCCGCGGGCTGGGCGGTGAGGTCGAAGTCACAGGAGCAGTCGACGCGTTCGCCCAGGACATCAGAGGAATGCTCGCGGTTCTCATCGGCGATCCTGCCGCCATCGTGCCGCAACTCCCCGAAGACTGTTCAAGCTCGTCGAGTCGGCTCAGGCCCGCTGGCAGGCCGTCAACGGCGCACACCTCGTCCCACTCGTCCGTGCCGGAGCCCGCTTCGAACACGGCCGGCTCGTCGAACGCCCCGGGGCCCTCGCAGCATGAGTGCACTCAACTGATGGAGTGCGGCATCACTCCGGGGCGCGGGCTGCGGTCAGTCCGTGTCGAAGCCGGCCTTCCAGACGGAGCAGAGCCGCTCGGCGGCATCGGCGGCTTGGTGAAGACCCGCCTGGTAAGCCGGCTCCCAGGTCGTCCGGTCGTTCAGGTCCGAGCCGAACGCTCGTATTGATGCCGGATCGGGATCGATCGTCACCGCTGTGTGCGCCCCCGCGGCCATCAACTCATTGTGGAGGTCGCGCGGAAACAGGTGCGCCTGCGGATCGACCACGACGAGCGTGTCGGCTCCGGCCGCGAGGCCGGCGTCGGTCGCCGATCGCAGGGAACCGTCCATGCGGTTCCGCCTGGAGATGCTGCAGTGCGCCGGCACCCCGAAGAAGGGCTACGCATCCTGCAACGCCCTGCGCGTCACCAGCGGCACCACCGCCTTCCAGGAAGAGCAGGCGGCGAAGAAGGGCATCGCACCCCGGACCGTCCGGCCGAACGCCGCCGCGGGCTCCCCCACCGGCTACGGCCGCAGCGACCTGCAGTCGGCCTACGGCCTGACCTCCGCCGCCTCCGCCAGCGGCTCCGGCAGGACCATCGCCATCGTCGACGCCGACGGCGACCCGAACGCCGAGTCGGACCTTCCCGGCGACTCCCTCGCCTCCGGCGCTTCCATGGCCATCGAATCGCGTACACCTCGGCTCGTTCCCCACACGATCGAGGTCGGCCGCGTTGCGTAGTTCACACAACCCTGATCTGCGAGACGAAGTGGCCACGGTGTGTCGGCGGCCGCTGGCGCAGGCGATCCCCTTGCCAGGGCAGAGACGACGGCACACACGGAGCGCGTGGCGTCCAGCGGCTCCTGCATGCCGGCCACCATGCAGGCGAAGCCGGTGCCCTGCGAACCGGCACACCGCGTCATTCCGAAGGAATGCGAAACTCGAATTCGGGACGGTCCCACGGCACGGCGGGCGGGTTCGCGAGCGCGGTCCCGGTCCGCACTGCACCGACGCGGTGGTAGAACTCCTCGGCGGGACGATGCGACACGACCTTGACACGGTCGAGCCCGGCGGCACGGGCCTCGGACTGCATGTGCGCGACGAGCAGCCGTCCAATACCACGTCCTTGCGCTTCGTCGGCGACGAACAGCAGGTCGAGCTCCGGTGGAGCAAGGACGAGCGAGTAGAACCCGATGACCCGGCCTCCATGCTCGTCGGCGCCGACGGCCACGAAGGCGCGGTGTGCTTCGATGTAATCAGGACCGACCCGGTAGCCCGCGACTGCCGCTGCGTACTTACCCTCGTAGGCGCCTGAGCCACGCACGAGCCGCGTGAGCCGTTTGGCATCCCGCGCGACGGCCCTCCGTATCGTGATCGGCTGACTGATCGGAGAAGTGCGTGAACTCATCGGGAGAGTATTTCGCACCGGGGAGTGCCTTCCTGCGACGGGTCGGCTGCTCGGGCAGGCGTTCCTCCACCGCTCCCGGGAACCACTCGTGCGAGCGCAACCGATCTCACGCCGAAGCTGCGCGCTTCGGTGCGGCTTCGGCGTCTCACGGCTCCGCGCGGCGGTCCCGTCGGAACGGCTGCTGGCCGGCCTCGCCGTATCACCCGCTATCACGCAGCTATCACGAACTGGGCTGACCCTCTCGGACCAGTAGGCCCTGACCTGCGATTTCATGCCCGCGATCGACTGGTGTAGACGCCCCTGGAGGGGTCCCTACAACCTGTGCCAGGTCGGACCGTCGCGGGCCCAGGGCCTGCGGCCGGCGCCCACGCAGCCGTCTCGCTATCCGTGGCCGGACGCAGATGCCTTCTTGGGACGGGGTACGCCGCAGGGCGAAGATCTTGGAGCCGAAAGCATCCTCTGCGATGCCGGCTGAGCGCCCGCTTCAGTCACTCAGCGTTCCTGCGACAGCGCCAGATTGCGGGGGCGAGATTCGGCGAAGTGCGGGGGTACGACGGGGACCCGTTGCCCGCACCCGAGCTGCCGTCCGTGCCGCTCAAGCCACGGGGCCGGGTGCGCTGAGCCGCCGAGTCGGGACCTACGGCCTGCGTTGCCGGCGTGAATGCCGTGTGCGGTGCACCGGCCCGGGTACTCGGAGCGAAAACGTCCGCCTCTCTGGAGGTCAAAATGATCATCCTCGGAATCATTCTGCTGCTCATCGGGCTCCTCACTGGAATCGGCATCCTGTGGACGATCGGTCTCGTACTCGTGGTGATCGGTATCGTCCTGTGGGTTCTGGGCTCGGCCGGTCACGCCGTCGCAGGCCGTCGTCACTACTGGTGACCTACGATTACCCGTGGTGGCCGCAGCGTGGTCACTGCCGTTAGTCGCTCCGGGCCCGCCCGTCGCCGTCCGCCAGGACGTCCGCGACGAGTCGGAGATCGGCGACCAGGCCGTCGTAGACCGCCGTTCGGTCGGTGGCCCGCAGTACGGCGGACGGGTGGATCGTCGCCACCAGTGCGCTGATCCCTCCGTCGGTCCCACCCGCACCGTCTGCGTCGCCGCTCCCGTCGAGGCCGGGCCAGGGCAGTACGGCTCCGCGCTGCTCGGTCACCCGGAATTCCGGGCCGAGCAGGGCCTTGCCCGCGGTCGCTCCGAGCGCGACGACCACCTGAGGCGACACGACCCGCAGCTCGGCCTCGAGCCAGGGCCTGCAGGCCGTCATCTCACGCAGGTTCGGGGCCTTGTGAATACGGCGCTTACGGCCTTCCGGGATTGTGAACTTGAAGTGCTTGACGGTGTTGGTGACGTAGACCCGTTCCGGATCGATGCCCGCGTCCGCCAGGGCTCGCCTCAGCACCTTGCCCGCGGGGCCGACGAAGGGTCGGCCCTCCCGGTCCTCCTGGTCCCCGGGCTGCTCCCCGAGCAGGAGTACGCGTGCGTCCGCGTCGCCTTCTCCGAAGACCGTCTGGGTCGCCTCCTGATAGAGCGGGCACCCGCGGCACAGCGCAGCCGCCTTGCTCAGCCCGGTCAGGCCCGCGCGCCGGTCCGGGAGGAAGGGCGTCGCGTCATGAGCCTGACCCCCCTGGCCCCCGCTTCCCGTTCCGGCCATGGCTCAGCGTCCCGCCAACTCCTGTGCGAACACCTCCAGGAAAGCTTCGCAGAACGCCTCCAGGTCGGCCGGCTTGCGGCTGGTGACCAGCTTGTTGGGCCCGTGGTCGCAGATCTTCACCTGCTCGTCGACCCAGGTGCCGCCCGCGTTGCGGATGTCGGTGCGCAGACTCGGCCACGAGGTCAGCTCACGGCCCCGCACCACGTCCGCCTCCACGAGCGTCCACGGCGCGTGACAGATCGCGGCGACCGGCCGCCCCAGCTCGAAGAACTCCCTCACGAACGCGACGGCCTTGTCATTCATCCGCAGGAAGTCCGGATTGGCGACCCCGCCCGGCAGCACCAGGCCGCCGAAGGAATCCGCGGACACCTCGCCGACCACCGCGTCCACCGTGAACCTGTCCGCCTTGTCGAGGTGGTGGAAGGCCTGGACCTCACCGGACCGGGTCGACACCAGCACCGGCTCGTGCCCGGCCTCCACGGCCGCCTGCCAGGGCCGGGTGAGCTCCACCTGTTCGACTCCATCGGGTGCTGTCAGAAACGCGATACGCATGATCGGTCGACTCTCCTTTCCCGTCGTCCCCTCGTCCTCACGCGCCAGGATCCGCTGCGGCGCCGCCGTGCAGATCCGGCGTCGGTGCCACCGTGGGCGCGGAGGACGTCTCGAGGGCCGGGTCGCCGAGGCGGACGAGGCCCACGGGGTTGCCGTCGGGCATCCGATGGGGGTCGGTTTCGCCCGCAACAGCACCGGCCATCAGGTCGCGATCGCTGACCAGGCCCATCGGCTCGCCGTCGTCCATGACCAGGACGAGGTCGATGTCCTGGTCGCGCATCACCTGAGCCACCGATGTCACCGACGCCTGCGAGTCCACCGCTGTCGGAGCATCGGCCATGATGTCGCGCACGTTCCTGGCCACGTCGGCCCCCTTCCGCACCCCGGTACGGCGCTGTCACCGCGCCCGTCTGCCGGGTACCCAGACACAACCTGGTCAGCACCGGGTACTCGGCAGCGGGGTTTCATGCGAGCCACACGGCAGGCTGGAGGGCTGCGTCGGTGACGGGCACGGACGGCAGGCGCGATCGAGGCTCCACGGCCCGGGACGTAAGCACTCGGGTCACCGTCCTCGTCGCCCTCGGAGCCAACCTCGTGATCGCCGCGGCCAAAACGGCCGCCGGGCTCTTCGCCGGGTCGCCCGCCCTGCTCTCGGAGGCAGCGCATTCGGTCGCGGACAGCCTCAACGAGGTGTTCCTGCTCATCGCGGTACGCCGCAGCAAGCGTGCCGCCGACGACCGTCATCCGTTCGGATACGGCAAGGAGCGCTACTTCTGGGCGCTGCTGGCCGCGGTGGGGATCTTCGTCATGGGCGGCTGCTTCTCGGTGTACCAGGGCGTCCAGGCCCTGCGCACGGACCAGCAGGAGTCGTCGAAGGGCTACCTGGCGGGGCTGGCGGTGCTCGGGGTGGCGCTGCTGGCCGACGGCGCCTCCCTGGCCCGCGCCCTCCACCAGGCGCGCCGGCACCGTGAGGGCGCGGCCGACCCGGCTCTGCGCACGGTGATCGCGGAGGACGCGACGGCCGTGGCGGGCGTGCTGGTGGCGGCGGCCGGCATCGGGCTGCATCTGACGACCGGGCAGGTGGCCTGGGAGGCCGGCGCCTCCATGGGAATCGGGCTCCTGCTGGTGTGTGTGGCCTATCGGCTGGCCCGGGAGGCGCGGGACCGGCTGATCGGCGAGGCGGTCGACACGGAACTGCGTGACCGGATAGGTGACTTCCTCGCGTCCCAGCCCGAGATCGACAACGTCGCGGCGCTCCTGACCATGCGGCTGGGGCTGGATTCGGTGCTGGTCGCCGCGCGCGTGGACCTGGCGCCGGGGATCGACAGCGAGGAGGTCGAGCTGGTCTGTGTCCGGCTCAAGCGGCGGATCGCCGCCGAGTGGCCTCAGGCCGACCACGTCTTCCTGGACATCACCGAGGCGCCCGGCACCGATGAGGACCCGCCCCCTTCGACGTCCTCCGCCCCTGACCCGGACCACCGGCTCTCCCGCCTGCTCGGCCGCTCCGGCACGAACCCGGGCCCATAGCGGCACGGCGAACCGGCAACGACCATGACGCCCCTCGACGCACGGACAGCAGGCGTACCCGGGCAGAGACCGGGTACTCGCAGGGCGGTCCTGGCACGAGGCCCCAACCGTGAGGAGGTGTCATGGTCGCCGATCACCGGGCACCGGCACAGGGCGAGCAGGGGTCGGCCGCGGTGTCGGCCGGCTCTGCGGATCTCGACGCGGCGGCCCTCGAGACCGCACTGCGCGACGAGGTGGCGGCGGAGGTGCGCTTCGACGCCGGAAGCCGTGGCGCGTATGCGACGGACGCGTCGAACTACCGGCAGGTCCCGATCGGCGTCGTCGTGCCCTTCGACATCGACGCGGGCGTGGCGGCGGTCGCGGTGTGCTCGCGATTCGGTGCGCCTGTCCTGTCCCGTGGCGGCGGCACCAGTCTCGGGGGGCAGTGCACCAATACCGCCGTCGTCATCGACTGGACCAAGTACTGCCACGGCCTGGTGTCCGTGGAGCCCAGCCGGTCCCGGTGCATCGTCGAGCCCGGTATCGTCCTGGACGAGCTGAACCGCCGCCTCGGCGCCTACGGCCTGATGTTCGGCCCGAAACCGGCCACGCACAGCCACTGCACGCTCGGTGGCATGATCGGCAACAACTCGTGCGGAGGCACGGCCCAGGCCTATGGCAAGACGGTCGACAACGTCCGGCGGCTGGAGATCCTGACCTACGACGGGACACGGTGCTGGGTCGGTCCCACCGATCGAGCGGCCTTGGACGCCATCGTGCGGGACGGTGGCCGGCGGGCGGAACTGTACGGGGGGCTGCGCGGGATCGTCGACCGGTATCTCGCGGACATCAGGCTCCGTTTCCCCGACATCCCCCGCCGGGTCTCCGGCTACAACCTGGACGCGCTGCTCCCGGAGAACGGCTTCGATCTCGCCCGTGCGCTCGTGGGCAGCGAAGGCACTCTGGTCACCGTCCTGCGCGCGGAACTGGACCTCGTGCCGGTGCCGGAGGCCGAGGCCATCGTGGTGGTCGGGTACGACGACATCTGCGCGGCGGCGGACGACGTGCCCCGGCTGCTGGCGCACAGCAACCCCGCCCAGCTGGAGGCACTCGACGGGCGCATGGCGCAGCTGATGCGCGAGGAACACGCCCATCTCGACTCGCTGGAGCGCTTCCCCGAGGGGGAGAGCTGGCTGCTGGTCCAGTTCACCGGTGACAGCGCCAAGGACGTCGAGGCACAAGCCCATGAACTGCTGCGGGGGTTGGGGCGCAGCGAGTCGGACGGGACGGTGGCCTTCTCCGAAGATCCCGAGCGCGAGCATCTGTTGCTCAGGGCGCGCGAGGCGGGGCTCGGTGTGACGGCGCGGCCACCGGACGAGCGCGAGACCTGGGAGGGCTGGGAGGACTCGGCCGTCCCGCCGGACCGGCTGGGCGACTATCTGCGCGATCTGCGGGAGCTGTTCACCGAGTTCGGCTACGACCGGCCTTCCCTGTACGGCCACTTCGGCCAGGGGTGCGTGCACACCCGTATCCCGTTCGACCTGAAGAGCGCCGAAGGGGTCGCGTGCTTCCGCGACTTCCTCTTCCGCGCCGCTGATCTCGCGGTCTCCTACGGAGGTTCGCTGTCGGGCGAGCACGGAGACGGTCAGGCTCGTGGTGAGCTGCTGCCGCGGATGTTCGGCGAGCGCGTCGTCGCCGCTTTCGGTGAGGTCAAGGCGCTGTTCGATCCCGACAACAGGATGAACCCCGGCAAGGTGGTGGCACCGCACCGCGTCGAGGACGACCTGCGCCTGGGCCCGGCCTGGCGTCCCCGTGGCACCGCCACCCATTTCGGTTACCCCGACGACGAGCGCTCCTTCACCAACGCCGTCATGCGCTGCGTCGGTGTAGGCAATTGCCGTACCCACACGGGCGGCGTGATGTGCCCCTCCTACCGGGCCACCTACGAGGAGGAGCACTCGACCCGGGGGCGGGCCCGGCTGCTGTTCGAGATGCTCGACGGCCACGGGGACTCCCCGGTCACCGACGGCTGGCGTTCCACCGAGGTGCGGGACGCGCTCGACCTCTGTCTGTCGTGCAAGGGCTGCAAGTCCGACTGTCCGGTCGGGGTGGACATGGCGACGTACAAGGCAGAGTTCCTGGCCCACCACTACGCGCACCGACTCCGCCCTGCCGCGCACTACTCACTGGGCTGGCTGCCGCTGTGGGCACGGATGTCGCGCCTCGCTCCGGGGTTGGTGAACTCGGCCTTGCAGGCCCCCGGACTCGCGCCCCTGGGCAAGCGGATCGCCGGGGTGTCGGTGGAGCGGGAGGCACCGGCGTTCGCGAGGCGGTCCTTCGTCCAGACATGGCAGGAGCGCGCCGGGCCCGAGCCGGACCCCGCCGACGACCGCGCGGTCCTGCTGTGGCCGGACACGTTCACCAACTACTTCCGTCCCTCGGTGGCCCGTTCGGCGGTACGGCTGCTGGAGGACGCCGGATTCCATGTCGCCGTACCCGTCTCCACCCTGTGCTGCGGTCTCACCTGGATATCCACCGGCCAACTGGCCACCGCCAAGCGCGTGTTGCGCCACACACTCGGGCGACTGCGGCCCTGGCTCGAACACGGTGTCCCCATCGTGGGCCTGGAGCCGTCGTGCACCGCGGTCTTCCGCGCGGACGCCGCCGAACTGCTCCCGGACGACCAGGACGCCCAGCGGCTCGCACGGCAGTGCCGCACTCTCGCCGAGATCCTCGTCGACGGCACACCTGACGACTGGCGTCCGCCCCACGTGGGCGGGGCCGCGACGGTGCAGACCCACTGCCATCAACACGCGGTGATGAAGTTCGACGCGGATCGTGAACTGATGCGCCGGGCGGGTATGGACGCCCGCGTTCTGGACGAGGGCTGTTGCGGCCTCGCAGGAAACTTCGGCTTCGAACGCGGCCACTACGGGCTGTCCATGGCGATCGGTGAGCAGGGCGTCCTGTCCGCCGTACGCCGAACTCCCCAGGACGCTCTGGTGATCGCGGACGGATTCAGCTGCCGTACCCAGATCGAACAGGGCCGCACCGGCCGTCGCCCCCTGCATCTCGCGGAGGTCCTGGCGCGCGCCCTGGACAGCTCCTCAACGTCCGGGACCGACCGGCCCGACGGCCGCCCGGCCTGCTGAAGGGAAGCCCTCCACCATGAAGGTGTCCGACTACATCCTCCAGCGACTGCGTGCCTGGGACGTGACCCACGTCTTCGCCTACCCGGGCGACGGCATCAACGGTCTGCTGGCCGCCTGGGGCCGTGCCGACAACCAGCCCGCCTTCATCCAGTCCCGGCACGAGGAGATGTCCGCGTTCGAGGCGGTCGGCTACGCCAAGTTCTCGGGGCGACCGGGCGTGTGCGCGGCGACGTCCGGGCCCGGCGCCATCCATCTCCTCAACGGCCTGTACGACGCCAAGCTGGACCACGTCCCCGTGGTGGCGATCGTCGGCCAGACGAACCGCAGTGCCATGGGCGGCTCCTACCAGCAGGAGGTCGACCTGATGAGCCTGTACAAGGATGTCGCGGGCGCCTACTGCGAGATGGTCACCGTCCCCGAGCAGCTCCCGAACGTCCTCGACCGGGCCCTGCGTACCGCTCAGGCCATGAGAACCGTCACCGCGATGATCATTCCGGCGGACGTGCAGGAGCTGGACTACTCCCCGCCGGAACACGCATTCAAGATGGTGCCCTCCACCCTGGGTACCGTGCACCCCGCACCGGTCCCGGCCGAGGCGGACCGCGACGAGGCGGCCCGGATCCTGGGCGACGGCGACAGGATCGCCATCCTCATCGGGCAAGGAGCGCGTGGCGCCCAGGCCGAGGTGAGAGAACTCGCCGACGTGCTCGGCGCGGGCGTCGCCAAGGCCCTCCTGGGCAAGGACGCCCTCCCGGACGACCTGCCGTACGTGACGGGCGCCATCGGGCTGCTCGGCACCCGGCCGTCGTACGAGATGATGCGGGACTGCGACACCCTGCTGGTGATCGGATCCAGCTTTCCCTACACGCAGTTCCTGCCGGAGTTCGGCCAGGCGCGTGCCGTGCAGATAGACATCGACCCGTTCATGGTGGGGCTTCGCTACCCGTTCGACGTCATCCTTGTCGGCGATGCCGAGCAGACGCTCAAGAGGCTGTTGCCGAAGGTGCAGCCGAAGGAGCACGGGGCGTGGCGCGCGAAGATCGAGAAGGACACCGCCCGGTGGTGGGAGGTCATGGAGCGCCGCGCCGAGGTCGAGGCGGATCCGGTCAACCCCGAGTACGTCGTCCACGCGGCGGACGCGTTGCTTCCCGAGGACGTGATCCTGGCCTCCGACTCCGGCTCCGCCGCGAACTGGTACGCCCGGCACCTGCGCATGCACGGTGCGATGCGCGGGTCGCTCTCCGGCACCCTCGCCACCATGGGCCCGGGTGTGCCGTACCTGATCGGCGCCAAGTTCGCCCACCCGGACCGTCCCTGCGTCGCCATCGTGGGCGACGGTGCCATGCAGATGAACGGCATGGCCGAACTGATCACCGTCGCCAAGTACCGGGAGGAGTGGGACGATCCCCGGTTCGTCGTTGCCGTACTCAACAACCAGGACCTGAATCAGGTCACCTGGGAGATGCGCGCGATGGAGGGCGCCCCTCAGTTCCTCCCCTCACAGGCCATCCCCGACGTGCCCTACGCGGACTTCGCACGCTCCATCGGCCTGGGCGGCGTTCGGGTGGAGACACCGGACGGCGTGGCGGAAGCCTGGCGCTCGGCGCTCGGAGCGGACCGGCCCTTCGTCATCGACTTCCTGACCGACCCGGCGGTTCCTCCTGTCCCACCGCACGCCTCCCTGGACCAGATCGAGGCGGCGGCGCTGTCCGTCCTGAAGGGTGACTCCGACCGCGGCGCGATGATCAGGCAGGGCTTCAAGGCCAAAGTGCAGGAGTTCCTTCCCCGGCGTCACCGATGAGCACGGCGCGCACGACGGACCCGCCGGTGACGTCGATCAGGGCGGCCTCCTACACGGTCCCCACGGACGGGCCCGAAG
Organism: Streptomyces sp. NPDC002676; assembly: GCF_053592455.1. NCBI lineage: Bacteria > Bacillati > Actinomycetota > Actinomycetes > Kitasatosporales > Streptomycetaceae > Streptomyces > Streptomyces sp. NPDC002676. The sequence goes on from NZ_JBSFVT010000002.1 coordinate 410,045, forward strand.
CGGACGGCACCCTCAGCTGGGACGCGACGACGCTCGTCCTGGTGAGCGCGACAAGCGGGGACGTGAGCGGCCTCGGCTACACCTACGGCTCACCTCTGACGGCCGGGGTCGTCGCCGAGCACCTGGCCGAGGCGGTCGAAGGCCGCTGTGCATGGGACGTTCCGGCGATGAACGAGGCGATGAGCCGTGTGGTGCGCAACCTGGGCCGCCCCGGACTCGTCGCCGGCGCGATCTCGGCGGTCGACATCGCCCTGTGGGACCTCAAGGCACGGCTGCTCGATCTCCCGCTGGTGCGGCTGCTCGGCGGGTGTGCCACCGAGGTTCCCGTGTACGGGAGCGGTGGGTTCACGACGTACAGCGACGCACAGCAGGACCGGCAGCTGCGCGGCTGGACCGAGGAACAGGGAATCCCGCGCGCGAAGATCAAGATCGGTCAGTCGTGGGGCGCCGAGCAGCGCCGGGACCTGGAACGTGTCGCACGAGCCCGGGCCAGTGTCGGAGACGAGGCAGAGCTCTACGTCGACGCGAACGGCGCGTACAGCCGCAAACAGGCGGTTCGTGTGGGCCGGCAGCTCGCCGCCGAAGGCGTCGTCTGGTTCGAGGAGCCGGTCTCCTCCGACGATCTGACGGGGCTGGCACAGGTACGCGCGGCGCTGCCGATGGACATCACAGCGGGCGAATACGGCTACACCCTCGCCTACTTCGGACACATGCTGCGCGCGGAGTCGGTGGACTGTCTGCAGGCCGACGTCACACGGTGCGGCGGGATCACGGTCTGGCTGCGTGTAGCCGCCCTGGCCGAGTCCGCGGGGCTCACCGTCTCCGGCCACTGCGCACCGCACGTCCACGCTCATGCCGCAGCAGCCGTCCCCAACCTGCGCCACCTCGAATGGTTCCACGATCACGTACGCATCGAGCAGTTGCTGTTCACGGGGACCCTTCGCCCCCTCGACGGCCACATCCTTCCCGGGGCCGACGGATCGGCAGGACACGGACTTGAACTGCGCACGCCGCAAGCGGACGAATACCGCAGCGCCTAGGCGGAATCGGATCAAGGCAACGGACTGCGCCGGTTCACCGCCGCTCATCACGTGATATGAGGTACACGAATCCCCGGAAAGGACAGCCATGAACCAGCCCTCCCCCGAACCGACCGTCGAACGCGTCGACGCACGCCACCGCTACGAGATCCGGGTCGACGGCGAACGCGCCGGCCTGACCGCCTACCACGACCGCGGTGACCAGCGCGTCTTCTTCCACACCGAGGTCGACGACGCCTACGCCGGCCAGGGCCTGGCCGGGCGCCTGGTCCAGTACGCCCTCGACGACGTACGGGCCCTCGGCAAGCGGATCGTTCCGGTGTGCCCGTACGTGGCCAAGTTCCTCACGAAGCACAAGGAGTTCGAGGACATCACCGACCCGGTGACCCCGGATGTCGTCGAGTGGCTGGAGAAGCAGCGGGGTTGAACCTTCGGCCCACCCCTGGACGAGGGTGCGGGCGTCGGGGCGGCGCGGCCCGGTTCTGACCGTCATGCGGGCAGGAGCGGGTTCCCGTTCGCCTCGACGAAGTCGCGGGCGGCCTGGCAAAAGGCACGGATGCGGTGGGTCTCCGCGGCGGTGCGCCAGATCAGGCGCCATTCGAAGGGGAGACCGTCGCTCATCGGGACGTGGACGACGTCGGGCCGGGAGTCGTACCGGCTCGCGTGGGTGGGAACGGGGAAGATGCCCCGGCCGGCCCCCACCAGGGCGAACATCTCCTGGATGGTCGCGAAGTCCGGGCCGCGCTCGATGGGCCGGCCGCCGGGGGTGTGGCTGGGGACGGAGAGCGCGTCGAGTTCGCCGGGGATGCCGCGCGGGCGCAGGACCTTGTCGCGGGAGAGGTCCTCCAGGCAGACCGAGTCGCGGCGCGCGAAGGGATGTCTCGCCGAGACGGCGAGGACCGGTGGCTCGCGGAAGAGGACCGGGCTCTCGCTGAGGTCGGCATCGAGGCCCGGGGCCGCGAGCAGCAGGACATCGACCGTGTCGTGGTGCAGGAGGGCCGCGCCGCCGTCGGTGTAGCGGGTCTCGGTGATCTCGACCTGACAGGCCGGGTGCCGGGTGTGGAAGACCTCGGCGACCTGGAGGACGAACTGGGCGACCGCGGTGCCGAGGAATCCGACGCGCAGGACCCCGTCGACGCCGCGCCCGGCCGCGACCGCCCGTTCGAAGCCGTCGAGGATCTGCTGGTAGGCGGGCCGCACGTCATCGAAGAGCCGCCGGCCGATCGGGGTCAGCGTCACCCGGCGGCTGGTGCGGTCGAACAGCGGCGCCCCGACCGCCCGCTCCAGCTTCTTGATCGCCTTGCTGACCATGGCCACCGAGATGTGCAGCCGCTCGGCGCTGCGGCCGAAGTGCAGTTCCTCGCCGAGCGTCAGAAAGATCTCGATCTCGCGCCGCTCCATCGCAACCCCCGTTCGTGAACCCCAGGGTCAACGATCCTTGCACGCTTGGTCGTTGTTGCCGATCGCCGCCCGGCCGATGGTTGTGGGGTGGCAGGAGCGACGGGCCCGCCACCAGCGAGACCGAGGAGGACTCACCATGACGCGTGAAGACCTGACCCTTGTCCTGGGCGGGACCGGCAAGACCGGGCGCCGTGTCGTGCGGCAGCTGACCGGGCGCGATCTGCCGGTACGGATCGGCTCCCGCTTCGGCGGTGTGCCGTTCGACTGGGAAGATCCGAAGACCTGGGCGCCCGCGCTGGAGGGCGTGCGCGCGGTGTACGTCGCGTACTACCCGGATCTGGCAGCCCCCGGGGCGCCGGAGGCGATCGGCTCCTTCGCCGAGCTGGCGGTGGCTTCGGGCGCACGGCGCCTGGTGCTGCTCTCGGGCCGCGGCGAGCCGGAGGCCGAGGCCTGCGAGAAGGCTCTGGCGGACTCGGGCGCCGACCGGACAGTGCTGCGCGCCAGTTGGTTCAACCAGAACTTCAGCGAGAGCCATCTGCTCGAACCGGTGCTGGGCGGCGAGGTCGTGCTGCCCGCCGGGGAGGTCGGCGAGCCGTTCGTGGACGCCGACGACATCGCCGAGGTCGCCGCCGCCGTGCTCACCGAGGACGGGCACGTGGGCAGGACGTACGAGCTGACCGGACCGCAGCTGCTCACCTTCGCCGACGCCGTCGGCGTGATCGCCGAGGCGGCCGGACGGGTCGTCTCGTACGTCTCGGTGCCCGCCGCCGACTACGCCGCCGCGCTGGCCGCCGAAGGCGTCCCGGACGAGGTCACCGGCCTGCTGACCTACCTGTTCACCACCGTGCTGGACGGCCGCAACGCGCACCTGGGCGACGGCGTCCAGCAGGTGCTCGGCCGCCCGGCCCGGGCTTTCACCGCCTACGCCCGTGACACCGCCGCCACCGGCATCTGGACCCCGAAGGACGCCGAATGAAGCATCTGCAGACAGGTGTGCTGCTCACGGCCACCCTGTTCACCGGACTCATGGCCGGACTCTTCGCGGCCTTCTCCTACTCGGTCATGCCCGGCCTGGCCCGGTCGTCCGACCACACCCTCATCGAGGCGATGCAGGGCATCAACAAGGCCATCATCAACCCGGTGTTCATGCTCCCGTACATGGGCTCGATCCCCCTCATCGGCCTCGCCGTCTTCCTGGCCTGGCGCGGCCAGGGCCGCTCCGCGCTGCCCTGGCTGATCGCCGCGCTGGTCCTGTACCTGGTGGCCTTCATGGTCACCGGCAGCGTCAGCGTCCCCCTGAACAACCACCTGGCGGACGCCGGCGACCCCGATCACCTCAGGAATCTGGCAGCGGTCCGCGCGGACTTCGAGCACAAGTGGGTCACCTGGAACATCGTCCGCGCCCTCCTGCACAGCGCCGCCTTCGCCTGCCTGGCCTGGTCACTGTTCGTGTGCCGAATGCCCGAAACCGAACCTAGCCGCGCCTCGGTCCCGCCCGCTGCGGAGTGGGCCGGGAGCCGTCCCGGCCCGAGTGCATCGAACTTCTGAGCGACGACGCTTTACCAAAAGTCGACCCGCGGCGCGCCCCGGTTCCCAGGAAATGTAGGGAACCTGGGCCGCCGCGTCGACATTGTCCCCGGCGATGTGACTACGCTCCCCACACCACTCGCTCAGCGATTTTGGCCAATACCGAGAACGCCCGGGAATCACAATCACCTCCCCTGGTTCGCCCCAACAGCCACTGCTACAGTCGGGAAGCGTCATGGGCCCGGCGAATTACCGTTTTTGGTTCGCTCATTCGCTCCGGCCAATTGCGAACGGGAGCTCGTTCACATGACAGAAGGGGGGGATTTCAATGAAGAAGATCGTCGTGCGCAAGACGGGTGGCGTGAAACTGACGACGAACGGAAGCTCGTACTGGCCGCCGCTGTGTCTGGCGAAGTAACCAGGCGAGAGGCGCCCGGGGCCGTATCCGAGCTCCGGGCGCTGCGTATGAGGAAAACTGCGTATGAGGAAAAGGGGGAGGAAAGAGGGTGGACATGCCACCGGGGGAACTGGCGTTCCATCCGCTGACCTTCGTCCCCGAGTCCGGTCAGGTGCTCGTCGGCCGGCCGGACGCCGACTCCTACGCCCTGTTCCCCGAGGACGGCGCGGCCCTGCTGCGGCAGCTGGCCTCGGGGATGGGCATCGAGCAGGCGACAGCGTGGTACACGGCCACCTACAACGAGCCCGTGGACATGCAGGACTTCCTCGACACCCTCTCCGACCTGGGGTTCGTCCGCTCGGCGGGTGAGCCCGAGGGGCAGCGGCAGGAGCCCGTGGCGGTGCGCTTCCGGCGTCTTGGCGTCGCCGTCTTCTCGCCTTGGGCGTGGGCCGGTTACGGCCTGCTCGCCGTCGTCTGCGGTGTCCTGCTCGTCGGCCTCCCCGAGGTCCGGCCGCATCCGCGCGATCTGTTCTTCACCGATTCCCTCTTCGCCGTGCAACTGGGCCTGCTGTTCGCCCAGCTTCCGTTCATTTTCCTGCACGAGGCGTTTCACGCCCTGGCGGGCCGCAGGCTGGGGCTGCCCTCACGGCTCGGTATCGGCCACCGCCTCTATTTCGTGGTTTTCGAGACGACCCTGAACGGTCTGCTCAGCGTGGAGAAACGCAAGCGATATCTGCCGTTCCTCGCCGGAATGCTGGCGGACACGCTGGTTTTCTGCGTCCTTGTCTGCCTGGCAGCCGCGGACGCGGGAGGAAATGGCGAGCTGTCCTTTGCCGGGCGCTTCGCCCTGGCGCTGGCGTTCACTACGGCAATGCGGTTCGTCTGGCAGTTCTATCTCTTCCTGCAGACCGATCTTTACTACGTATTCGCCACCGCTCTCGGCTGTGTCGATCTGCATCAGGCGACGCGCGCGGTGATCCGTAATGCTTTCTTCCGGATTCTGCGGATGCCCGGCCGCATGGTCGACGAGGAGCAGTGGTCGGACCGCGACCGGGCGGTCGCGCGCTGGTACGCGCCGTTCGCCCTGGCCGGGGTCGTGGTGCTGATCGCCACCGCCGTGGTCGCGGTCGTCCCGCTCACAGTGCACTTCGTGGACCTGCTGATCACGCGCCTGGCCCATCCGTCCCATCCCGACGGCGACTTCTGGGACACGCTCGCCTTCCTCGCGCTGAGCGCGGTCCAGTTCGGGCTGGCCGGCGTGGTGGCGCTGCGCGACCGCGCCCGTTCCCGGCGGACCGCCCCCGCGTGACCCCGGCTGTCCGCCTTTCCACCGCGACCCTCGTGAGGAGCAGGCCCGATGAACACGTCGTCGAACACACCGCCCGCGCACCTGTGGATCACCGGCGCCACCCGCCGGGACCGGGCCGCGAAGCTCAGGGACGCGCTGCGGCCTGCCGACGACGGGCAGGCGCCGGACGTCCTGGCGGTGTGCAGCCATCGCCGGCTGCGCGGTCCGTACGGCGGCACCGCCGAGCTGCTGACCCGCATCGTGCCCGCCGTCCAGTCCGCCGACCCGGGCCTGGTGAAGGCCCATGACATCGAACTGCTGTCGGTGGCACCGGCGGTGGAGCATGCCGTCCAGCCCTCCCGGGAGACGCTGACGTCCGTGGCCATCCCCGAGGAGCGCACCCGCTTCTACGGCCCCGGCCGCACCCGCCGACTCGCCCACGGTGTCGTGGAGTTCCTGAACGCCTACGCCGCCTCACATGCCCCGCACCTGGTCACCGTCTCGTTCGACGCGGTCCACGAGGCGGACGCCACCGAGCAGGAGCTGCTCGCGATCCTGCTGCGCCGCGCCGACCCCGCGCGGCTGCGCGTCGTGATCGGCACCGACGGCGCCGAACTGCCGGAGCGGGCCGCCGAACTGGGCCGTGCCTTGCGGCGTTATGCCGTCCACTTGGCGGCCCCCGCGCGGCCCGCCTTCGAAGACGACCGTACGCCCGGCGAACTCGCGCGCGCCTTCGTGGAGTCCGACGGCACCTCCGAATCCCTCGCCCAGAAGGCCGCGTACGACGCGGCCGAGCCCGGGGTCCGGGCCGCTCTGCACGACGCCCGCGCCGCCGTGCTGGAGCTGGCGGACGCGACCGAGTTCCGGCTCGGCGCCCTGCCGTACCACCGGGCGCTCGGCACCGACCCCGGCGGCGCGGGGCTGCGGGCGCTGATCGACGCCGCCGGGCGCTGCGTGGACATGGGCTACTACCACGCGGTCCTCGAACTCGGCGGCCGGGCACGCGAACTCGCCGACCCCGAGCGGCAGGAGGAGCAGTACTGCGTGATCAGCACCCGGCTGACCAGCGCGCTGGCGGTGCTGGGCCAGGCCGACCGGGCCGGGGAGATCTACTTCGACCTGCGCAGCCGCTATACGACGCCGATGGTCCATCTCTTCTCCAACTACGCGCTGGGCATGCTCCACACCCGGCACCGCGCGCCCCAGCAGCGGGACCATCCCACCGCACGGGTCCACCTGCACACGGCCATCGCCCTGGCCTCGCTCATGCCCGAGGCGTCCCGCTCCTTCCAGCGGGTCTTCCAGCAGAACGGGCTCGCCCTGGTGGAGATGCACCTCGGTAACCTGGACCGGGCCGAACAGCTGGTCAGCGAGGGGCTGGCCGAGCTGGACGCCGAACTCGCCGAAGGGGAACACCTGTTGCACCGGTCGGTGCTGCTGCACAACCGCGGCCAGGTGCGGGCCGCGCTGGGCCGGCTGGAAGAGGGGCTGGCCGACTTCACGGCCGTCATCGCGGCCGACCCGAACCACCCCGAGTACTACTTCGACCGGGCCGCCCTGTACCGCCGCATGGACCGGCACGCCGAGGCCGCCGCCGACTACCAGCGGGCCATCGACGTCAGCCCGCCGTTCCCCGAGGCCCACTACAACCGGGGCGACCTGCGCGCGGCCACCGGCGACCCGGAGGGCGCGATCGCCGACTTCGGGTATGTGCTGGAGCTGGAGCCGGACCACCTGGACGCGCGGATCAACCGGGCCGCGCTGCTGCTGGAGAACGGCGACCCGGCGGGCGCCCGCGCCGACGCCGAGGAGGGTCTCGCCCACCACCCGGACAGCGCCGGCCTGCTGTGCACCCGCGGGCTCGCCGCGCTGGAGGAGGGCGACGCCGACGCCGCCCTGCGGGACTTCTCGGCCGCGTTGGATCTCGATCCCGGGCTGTACCAGGCCCTCGCCAACCGGGCGGTGATCGCCCTGGACCGCGGCCGGCACCAGGACGCGCTCGACGATCTCGACCGGGCCCTGGACCTCACCGGTCCCGACCCCGCACTGCTGTACAACCGCGGCTATGTGCACCGGGCCGCGGGCCGACTCCGTCAGGCGGAGGCCGACTTCACCGCCGCGCTCGGCCTGCCCGGGGCCGACCGGGCCGAGCTGCTGTGGGAGCGGGCGAAGTGCCGGGCGCAGGCCGGGGACGCGGCCGGGCAGCGGGCCGACCTGGAGGAATGCGTCCGCCTCGGCGACAGCGAGTACGCCGACCGGGCCTCCCGGCAACTCGCCGGAACGGACCGCCTGTAGCAGGGGCGCCGCGGAATTGTCCGCCATTGGTAACAGCGGGATCCCTTGATCGTCCAAATCCGTCCTGGCAGGTGCACGGGAGACATCGGCACACGGGCTGGGAGCGGGGCGGACATGGGGCGGCACAGCGGGCGGGGTTGGTACGGCCGGGTGGCAGCGGCGGCGGTCGGGGTGACGGCACTGGCCGCCGCGACGTCGGTGTGGACGGCGCAGGCCGGCTCGGCCACCGGCCAGGGACAGGCCGGCGCGGGCGCCGCGGCCCGCCCCGCCGCGCCGAAGGCGGCGGCCGTGTCCGCCACCATCGCCCACGCCTCCGACCACGGCGACCACGCCGTCAACATCACCATCGACGACGGCCCGGACCCGGCCTGGACCCCGCAGGTGCTCCAAGTGCTGCGCGAGTACGGTGTGAAGGCGACGTTCTGCATGGTCGGCACCCAGGCCCAGGCGCACCCGGATCTGGTCAAGCAGGTGGTGGCGGCCGGGCACCGGCTGTGCGACCACACGGTGTCCCACGACACCACCATGGACACCAAGTCCGAGGCCTACCAGTCGCAGCAGATCCTGGATGCCGAGCGGCAGATAACGAAGGCGTCCGGGGGCGTACGGCCGATGTACTACCGGGCCCCGGGCGGCGCGTTCACCCCGTACAGCCGGAAACTGGCGGCCTCGCACGGGATGCGGCCCCTGGGCTGGAACGTCGACTCGAAGGACTTCGAGCGGCCGGGCACCGACGCCATCGTCGCCACCGTCAAGGGTGAGCTGGGCAACGGCCCGACGCTCCTGTTCCACGACGCGGGCGGCGACCGCTCACAGACCGTGGCCGCCCTGCGCACGCTGCTGCCGTGGCTGAAGCAGCAGGGTTACGCGTTCGGTTTCCCGGTGCGCTGAACCTCCCGGCCGGCGGCCTCACCTTCCCCGGTGACGATCGTACGCAGCGCATCGACCACCACGGGCCAGGCTGCCGAGGCCGGTTCGATCACCTCGAAGTGCCCGCAGTCGGGCAGTTCGTGGAGCGTCGCGCCGACGCGGGCCGCGTAGTCACGGGCCATGGCCACGGGCAGCGCCTCGTCGAGCGCGCCGTGGATCACGACCGTACGGCAGGCGGGCGCGCCGAGGACCGCGGGGTCGGCGGCGGCGTACCGCTCCGGAACCTCGTCGCGTGCGCCACCGAGGAATGCGGCGACCGCGCCGCGACCGCTGCCCAGTTCGTCGGCCAGGGCCAGGTCGGCCGTGGGCGCGAGGGCCAGCACGCCGAGGACCGGGGGCGGGGCGACCGTACGGCCGGGCGCGCCCTCGGGCAGCCGGTGCCGGACACCGGCCCACAGCGCCAGGTGGCCGCCGGCGGAGTGCCCCGCGTACACCACCCGCGCCGGGTCGATCCGGCCTGGCGCGGCCTGCGCGGCGAGGCCGGGCAGCCGGTCGACGGCCGCCGCGCTGTCGGTCAGCGTGACCGGCCAGCCGCCGCCGTCGCCGTCGCCGACCCGCCGGTACTCGACGCTGGCGACCGCGCACCCGGAGTCGGTGGCCAGCGCGCGGGCGAATCCGGCGACGTGCTGCCGGTCGTGCTCGGCACGCCAGAACCCCCCGTGGAACAACAGCACCAGAGGTGCGGGCCGACAAGTCCCTTTGTCCGCCGGGGCGTTGTCGTAGAGCGGCAGGAAGAGATCGGCGACCTGGTCCGGATGTGTGCCGTAGCGGAGCGGGAGCGGGGAGGCAGGGACACGGGACACACTCATGCTCATACCTCGATTCGAAGTACCTCGTTTCGAGTTATGAGCATACAGGAGAGCAGGCACGGCCTGAGGCGTGGAAATGCCTGTGTGTCACCCCCGGTCAGGGGGACGGTGACGGCCGCTCCGGCGGGCCGATGTCGAGTGCCGCGGCGCGGACCGCCGCCGCCACCCGCGTGACCGCAGCGCTCGGCGGGTGGGGCAGTCGGGCCAGGAGCAGACGGCGCTGCTCCTGGGGTCCGCCCCGCACCGGCAGGATGCGCACGCCCGGCGGGGCCGCGGAGGCGAGCGAGGCGGGCACGGTGGTCAGCCCGCACCCGGCCGCGACAAGGTGCAGCTTGGCCAGCCAGTCGCGGGCGGTGTGGGCGATCTCTGGCCGCTCGTCCAGCCCCGGCCACACCCCCATGAGCCCGTCCTCACCGGCGGTGGAGCCGGCGATCCAGCGCTGCCCGCGCAGGTCGGCCACGTCGACGTAGTCACCGCGGGCCAGCGGGTGGGACTCGGGCACCGCGAGACACAGCGCGCGTTCGGTGAGCGTCCACAGCACGAGCGCGGGCGACTCGGCGTCCGGCGGACGGAACGGCGGCGCCGAGGCCAGCAGGGCGAGGTCGATACTGCCGGCCCGCAGGGCGCGCACCAGCGCCGGGGTGCTGCCCTCCCGGGTGACGACAAGGAGTCCGGGGTCCGAATGACGCAGGGCGGCAAGGGCTTTGGGCAGCAGCACGGCTCCGGCGCTCGGGAACCAGCCGAGGCGCACGGTCCCTGCCTGTCCGGGCAGGCCCGACAGTTCCCGCGCGGTGGCGTCGATCTCGTCCAGGACGACCGTCGCCCGGCGCATCACCACGCGGCCCGCCGCGGTCAGCCGTACGCCGTCGCGCCGGCGCTCCACCAACTCGGCGCCCGCGGCCCGTTCGATCGCGGCGATCTGCCGCGACACCGCGGACTGGGTGTAGCCCAGCGTCGCCGCGGCAGCGGTGAAGGTTCCCTGTTCGGCCACCGCGCGGAAGACCCGCAGCGCGGTCAGCGACACATCCGTGAAGTCCATGACGATTACGCATACTAGTGGTGCGTAACTATCGTTGGACGCATGATCCGACGGTTCCTAACGTTGCAGTCATGAACGCATCGCGAACCCACGCAACTCGAATCAAGGCCTCCCGCATCGCCCTCGTCACGGGCGCCAACCAGGGGCTCGGCCGCGCGCTCGTCGAGGGCCTCGCGGCCGGCATGGGACCCGACGACCTCGTCCTGCTCACCGGCCGCGACCGGCAGCGGGTCACCGACGCGGCCCGCGAGGTGGCGCAACTGGCCGGCACCCGCAGCCGGGTCGAGGGGCGGGTCCTGGACGTGACCGACACCGCCGCCATCTCCGAACTGGCCGACGAACTGCGGCAGCAGTACGGCGGGGTCGACGTCGTGATCTCCAACGCCGTGGCCCGGGTGCTGCCCGGGGAGTCGCAGTCCGCGCGCGCCGACGAGTTCATCGACGTCTCCAACTCCGCCACCCACGCGATCCTTCGCTCCTTCGGCCCGATCCTGCGGCCCGGCGGGCGGCTGCTCGTCGTCGCCAGCGGCCTGGGCACCCTCGGCCACCTCGACCCCAGGCTGCACCGGCTGTTCGACGGGGCGAGCCTGGAGCAGGTCGAGTACGCCGTCGAGTCCTGGCGCACCGCCGTCCACAACAGGACGGCGCAGGAGGCGGGTTGGCCGGTCTGGCTGAACGTGCCCTCCAAGGTGGCCCAGGTCGCCGCCGTGCGCGCGGTCGCGGCCGAACGCCGCACGAAGGACCTCGCCACGGACACTTTGATCGCCTCCGTGTGCCCCGGCATGGTCGACACCGCCACCTCCCGCCCCTGGTTCAGCGACTTCAGCGAGGCCCAGTCCCCCGCCGACGCCGCCCGCGCGGTACTCGGCCTGGTCTTCGCCGAGCGCGTCGAGCCCGGGCTCTACGGGGAGTTGGTCCGCTTCGGCCAGGCCCTGGACTGGCACGCCGGCGCGCCGCTCGCCGAGCAGGACCTCATGCTCACACCGTGAGAGCGCCCAGGGACCGGCCGCACCCGGGACGGCTGCTCTCGGGGGACGGCCGGTGAACCCAGGGGGAATTCTTGGTCACCGAATCACCTGAACAACCGTTCGTTTCCGGCGACTGCCTAGCATGAAGGTGTCCCCTCGGCGTTCACACCGGCGCGGACCTCGTCCCAGCTCGCCCCCGAAAGGCTCGCCATGCCGCTGCCCCGCCTCCGCAGCCGGTCCGTGCCCCTGCGGTCGGCCGCGGTGGTGCTCCTCGTCCTCGCGGTGGGCTGCGCCGGGACCCTGGCCGCCTTCCTCGGCCGACGGCACCCGGCTGACGCGTCCCGGCACATCTTGGTCGAGGTGTCGCCGAGCCGCTGCGGGCGGGGCTGGACACGGCCGGTGTCCGGGGTGCAGACCTTCGACCTGCACAACACCTCCGACGACGCCGCCGACGTCTACCTCGAAGACCCGGGCAGCCGGACGGCGTACGGCGAGGTGGAGGGCATCGGCCCCGGGACGACGCGGCAGTTGACCGTGCGCCTGGGCCGGGGGACGTACGCCTTCCTGTGCGTGCCCGACGACGCCGACGCCGTCACCGGGCCCCGAGTCCGCGTCGGCTCGGGCCGCCGCGGCCCAGGCGCAGTCCCCGTCACGGAGCACGATCTGATCCCCCCGGCGATCGAGTACCAGAAGTGGGTCGGCGGCGGGCTCGACAAGGTCGTGGGGCTCACGGGGAGGCTGCGGCAGGCGATCGACCGGGGTGACCTCGCCGCCGCCCGCTCCGCCTGGCTGCCGGCACATCTGGAGTACGAGCGGCTGGGGGCGGCGTACGACGCCTTCGGGGACGCTGACGGACGGATCAACGGCACGGACGCGGGGCTCGCCGGCGGGGTGCGCGACAAGGACTTCACCGGCTTCCACCGCGTCGAGTACGGCCTGTGGCACGGGCAGTCGGCCGCGGAGCTGCGCGGCCCGGCGGCGGCCCTGGCCAAGGCCGTGTCGGGGCTGCGCGACAGTTGGTCGCAGACCCGCATGGACCCGGCCCAGCTGGGTCTGCGCGCACACGAGATCCTGGAGAACACCGTGCAGTTCGAGCTGACCGGCCGGACCGACTACGGCAGCGGCAGCAACCTCGCCACGGCCCGCGCCAACCTCGACGGCACCCGCCAGGTGCTGTCCCGGCTGCGTCCGCTGCTCGCCACCCGCTATCCCCGTCTGGCCGGCCTGGACCGGGAGCTGGACCGCGCGCAGCACACGCTCGACGGCTTCCGGCACGGCGACCGGTGGATCCCCCTGGACCGGCTGAGCCGCGCCCAGCGGGAAGGAACCGACTCGGTCCTCGGCGGCCTGGTGGAACGGCTGGCCTCGGTGGCGACCCTGTGTGACCCGAGGAGGACGGTGTGAGCTCCCAGGAGCCGACCGGCGGGGTGGCGCGGCGCGGTTTCCTGCGCGGTGCCGCCCTCGCGGGCGCGGGACTTGCCGCGGGCGGTGCGGCGGCTCCGGCCACGCAGCCCGGCCCGAACGCAGCACCCGTGGCGCCCTTCCACGGCGTCCACCAGGCGTCCGTGCTCGCCGCGCCGCGCCGCGCGAGCGTGTTCGCCGCCCTGGACGTGACTGCCGGCAATCGGGCGGACCTCGCCGACCTGCTGCGCACGCTCACCGACCGCGCGCGTTTCCTGACGTCCGGCGGGACACCCGCACCGGTGGGCATCACCGCCCCGCCCGCCGACTCGGGCATCCTCGGCGACCGGCTGCCCGCCGGGGCGCTGGCCGTGACCGTCGGCGCCGGTGCCTCTCTCTTCGACGACCGGTTCGGTCTGGCCGCGCTGCGGCCCCGGCGGCTGACCGCCATGCCCGTCTTCCCGGACGACGACCTCCGGGCCGACTGGTGCCATGGCGACCTCAGCCTCCAGTTGCACGCCGACGACCTGGACACCGCCCTGCACGCGCTGCGCGACATCGCCCGGCACACCCGGGGCGGCATGCAGGTCCGCTGGCGGCTGGACGGCTTCACCAGCCCGCCCCGGCCCTCGGGTACCCCGCGCAATCTGATGGGGTTCAAGGACGGCATCGCCAACCCGGACACGAGCAGCGCCCGCGAGATGAACCGCCTGGTGTGGGTGGACGCGGGTGCGGGCGAACCGGAGTGGGCGGCCGGCGGCAGCTACCAGGTGGTGCGGCTGATCCGGATGCTCGTGGAGTTCTGGGACCGGGTCTCACTCGGCGAGCAGGAACGCATGTTCGGCCGGTCCCGGTCCTCCGGCGCGCCGCTGGACGGCGACCAGGAGCACGACACACCGAAGTACGCCGACGACCCGAAGGGTGACGTCATCCCGCTGGACGCCCACATCCGGCTCGCCAACCCCCGTACGGCCGCCACGGAAGGCCGGCGCATCCTGCGCCGCGCCTACAACTACGACCGCGGCATGGACCACAACGGCAATCTCGACATGGGCCTGCTGTTCTGCTGCTACCAGCGGGATGTGGCGCGGCAGTTCGAGGCCGTGCAGCGCAGGCTCGCGGGCGAGCCGCTGACCGACTACATCAGCCCGTTCGGCGGCGGCTACTTCTTCGCGCTGCCCGGTGTCCGGGACGCGTCGGACTGGTACGGGCGGGCCCTGCTGAGCTGAGCCTGTCCGGACAACTTGGCGTGGTTCGGCACCCTTTCGGGTCAACACACCGTCAAACTTTGCCCCAGGTTCCCTGACTCGCTGTTCACTCATGGGCCACCATGGCTCCGCCGACGCGCCGTACACCTCGCGCAGCATCCGTGCTCGTACGACGTTACAGACGTTCCTGTTCGGAGGGTGAACCACCATGGCCAGCGATGGAAGACGAGCAGCGATGAGCAGCCTGGGAGTGCTCGCCGGTGCGGCAGCGCTCACCATGCTCGGCAGTGGCGCGGCCGGCTGGGCGGCCACGCCCTTTGGCGGGTACGCGGCGACCGCGACGCCCATCAAGCACGTCGTCGTGCTCTTCGACGAGAATGTCTCCTTCGACCACTACTTCGCGACCTACCCGAAGGCCGCGAACACCGACGGCACGAAGTTCCACGCGTCGCGGACCACGCCGCAGAACATCGACACGCTCGCGCACGCCGGGCTGCTGACGAAGAACCCCAACCAGTACACGCCGAAGCGGCTCGCCCCGTCCCAGGCGATGACCTGCGACCAGAACCACGGCTACGGCGCCGAGCAGTACGCCGCCGACGGCGGCAAGGCCGACCAGTATGTGCAGAACACCGAGGTCGACAAGTGCAGCGGCGGCCTGTTCGGCGAGCCCGGCCTGGTGATGGACTACTACGACGGCAACACCGTGACCGCGCTGTGGAACTACGCCCAGCACTACTCGTTGTCCGACCGCTCCTTCAGCTCGGTCTACGGGCCCTCCACGCCCGGCGCGCTCAACCTGGTCTCCGGTCAGACGCACGGCGTGATCTCCGTGGACCCCGCCTCCGGCACCGAGAACCCGAAGCAGACCTCGACGCCGGACGCGTACACGGTCACGTCCCCCGACGCCAAGGGTGTCGGCACGGTCATCAACGACCCCGACCCGGCCTTCGACGACTGCTCGGACAAGAACCACACCAGCACCAACGCGCTCGCCTCGATGCAGGGCCGGAACATCGGTGACCTGCTCAACGCCAAGCGCGTCAGCTGGGGCTGGTTCCAGGGCGGCTTCCGCCCGACCACCGCGTGGGACGGGCAGCAGGGCCACTACGCCAAGTGCGAGGCCGCGCACACCAACGTCGGTGGCGCGTCCGTGCCCGACTACAGCCCGCACCACTCGCCGTTCGAGTACTACAAGTCCACCTCCAACCCGCACCACCTGGCGCCCAAGAACGTGGACGAGATCGGCCACGCCGGACAGGCCAACCACAACTACGACCTGACCGACTTCGGCGCGGCGCTCAAGGCGGGCAAGCTGCCGGCCGTCAGCTTCGTGAAGGCCCCCGAGTTCCAGGACGGCCACGCGGCCTACTCGGACCCGACCGACGAGCAGCACTTCCTGGTCAAGCAGATCAACGCGATCCAGAGCTCCCCGCAGTGGAAGTCCACCGCGATCGTGATCGCCTACGACGACTCCGACGGCTGGTACGACCACGCCTACGCGGCCCCGCGCAACGGCTCGAAGGACACCTCGCTCGGCTCCAACGGCAAGGCGACGGACAGCCCCGCCTGCCAGGCCGGCCCGGCGGCGTCCGGCGGCTACGCGGACCGCTGCGGCCCCGGCACCCGCCAGCCGCTGCTCGTCGTCTCGCCCTACAGCAAGGTCAACAAGGTCGACCACACGCTGACCAACCAGGCATCCATCACCCGGTTCATCGAGGACAACTGGCACACCGGCCGCATCGGCGACCAC
This sequence comes from Streptomyces sp. NPDC002676, assembly GCF_053592455.1. NCBI lineage: Bacteria > Bacillati > Actinomycetota > Actinomycetes > Kitasatosporales > Streptomycetaceae > Streptomyces > Streptomyces sp. NPDC002676. The sequence continues at coordinate 426,101 of NZ_JBSFVT010000002.1, forward strand.
TCCTTCGACGCCGGTGCCGGCTCGCTCGCGGGCATGTTCGACTTCGCGCACCCGAACAACAAGCAGGTGCTGCTGCACGCGGACGGCTCGGTGAAGCACATCGGCCCGATCGAGCCGGTCGCCCCGGTGGCCACGAGCATCACCCCCGGCCCGGCGATGCAGAACACCGCGTCCACCTCCTCGTCGTCCCCGGCCGTGCCGGTCGGCCTCGGCGTGGGCGCCCTGCTGGCCGCGGGCATCACGGGCACGTACCTGACCCGGCGCCGCAGGCAGCACACGACCGCCTGACACCGCCCACCGCCCCGCAATGAACGACGCCCTCGGCCGACAGCCGGGGGCGTCGCCGTCGAGGCACGGTACCCCCGGTTCGGGATTGTGGTCCGGGCCCGTCAATACCGACGAAAACCGCTGGCCACGGGGCGGCCCGGTTGCTGGAATGGCGTGATGCTGGACGAAGCACTGACGGCGGTGGACCGCGGGCAGTACGAGGACGCTGTGACTCCGTGGGAGGACGAGTCCTGGCGGGCCGCCGCCCTCGACTGGGTGGCGGACGGGCTCGCGGCGCAGGGGCTGCGGGCGACCGGGGGCTGGCGGGTGCGGCTGCGGCCGTGGTCCGTCCTGGCGCGGGTGCCTGTCGCGGGCGAGGACCCGGTCTGGTTCAAGGCGAATCCGCCGGCCAGCGCGTTCGAGGGGCCGCTCACCGCAGCGCTGGCCCGCCGGGTGCCCGGAGACGTGCTGGAGCCGCTGGCCGTCGACGCCGAGCGCGGCTGGTCGCTGCTGCCCGACGGAGGCGAGCTGTTCCGGGACGTTCTCTCCCGGACGGCCGTCGAGCCCCGCGCCTGGGAGGACCTGCTGCGGCAGTACGCGAGCATGCAGCGCGCCCTGGTGCCGTACGCGAGCGAGATCGAGCGGCTGGGCGTCCCGAGCGCACGGACCCCCGCCCTGCCCGAGGTCTTCGACGCGCTGCTCGCGCAGAACACCGCGCTGGAGACGGAAGACCGCGCGCGGCTCAGCGCACTCAGGCCGCAACTCGTCGACTGGTGCGTGGAGTTGGCTGCCGTGGGCATCGAGGACACCCTCGACCACTCGGATCTGCACGACGGCCAGCTGTTCCACCCTGCGCCGGGCCGGTTCACCTTCTTCGACTGGGGCGACGCCGCCGTCTCCCACCCGTTCTGCAGCCTCCGGGTCCCGGCCGAACGGGCCGTCGACCGGTACGGCCCCGACGTCCTGCCCCGGCTGCGCGACGCCTACCTGGAGCCCTGGACGGGTACCGGCCGCACCGCGGCCGAACTGCGGCGCGCGCTGAGCCTCGCCTGGCGCCTGAGTGCCCTGGGCCGCGCCTGCTCCTGGGGCCGCCTGTTCCCGACCGCCTCCGGCACCGGCCCGGGAGACACGCACAGCGCCGACTGGCTGCGGGAACTCCTGGACGAGCCGCCGCTGTAGGGCGTGCGGCTCACCCGAACGGGTCAACGGCCGGCTCCCGGCGGCGGGCGGCCCCCGCCCGTACGTGCCTGCGCCGATACCGGGCGGCCCGGCCCGCGTCGCGGTTGCGCGAGACGCGCAGGGCTCGCAAGCCTGGCTGAGGTACGAACCCCGAGGCGCGGTCCGGGAGGTGTGGTGGCTACGGAACACGGCACGTCGCCGTCGGCCGGTCCCCGCCCGGACCGGCGGCGCTTCCTGACCCTGTGCGCGGGCCTGGGCCTCGGCACGGCGACGGCCTGCACGGGCACACCTGCGCATCGGGATGCCCAGGGCACCCGAGCCACCCGGTTGCGGCCGGAGGCGGAGCGGGACGCGCCCGGCACCACCGACTGGCGCCTGCGCTCGGCGGGCCCGCCGGACGCGGTGGCCGGGTACACGGACCGGGTGAGCGTGACGCCGGGCGAGGCGTGCGGCCTGCACGTGTCGACCACCGCCGCGTCGTTCCGTGTCTCCGCCTTCCGGGTCGGCTGGTACGGCGGTGCGCAGGCCCGCCGCATATGGACCTCGCCCCGGATACCGGGCCGCGCCCAGCCGCCCCCGCACCTGTTGCCCGCCACCCGCACGGTGCGCGCCGACTGGCCCGCGACGCTGTCCCTGGACACCACCGGCTGGCCGGAGGGGGCCTATCTGCTACGGCTGGAGGCGGACACCGGGCGGCAGCGGTACGTCCCGCTGATCGTCCGCTCCACGGAGGCGGCGGGCCGCACGGTCCTGCTGCACGCCCCGGCCACCTGGCAGGCGTACAACCGCTGGGGCGGCTACAGCCTCTACGACGGCCCGGCGGGCGGGTACGCCACGCGTTCGCTCGCGGTGAGCTTCGACCGCCCCTACGACGGCAACGGCGCCGAGAAGTTCCTGGTGTACGAGCGGGCGCTGGTGGCGCTGGCCGAACGCCTGGGCATCCCGCTCGCCTACACCACCGGTGTCGACGTCCACCGCGACCCCGCGGTGCTGCGCGGCGCGCACGCGGTCGTCTGTCTGGGCCACGACGAGTACTGGACGCCACAGCAGCGGGCGCACGTCACGCAGGCGCGCGACGCCGGTACCAACATCGCCTTCCTCGGCGCGAACACGTGCTTCCGGCGGGTCCGGCTGGAGGCCGGGCAGGGGGCGGGCGACCGCACGGTGATCTGCTACAAGTCCGCCTACCGCAGCGACCCCTGTTACGCCTCCGCCCCGGAGCTGGTGACCACCGACTACCGGCGCCCGCCCGCCCCCGACCCGGAGTCCTCCCTCACCGGCGTGCTCTACGAGGGGTATCCGGTGGACGCCCCCTACGTCGTCCACGCCTCCGATCACTGGCTGTACGACGGCACGGGCGTACGCGCCGGTGACCGCTTCGCCCACCTGGTCGGCGTCGAGTACGACAGGGTCACCCCCGCCGCTCCCACCCCGGGCCCGCTGGAGATCGTGGCGCACTCCCCGCTGGTCTGCGGCGGCCGACCCAGCCACAGCGACTCGGCGTACTACACGACCGCCGGCGGGGCGGGCGTGTTCGCGACCGGCACCATGCGCTGGGTGGAGGCCCTGCTGGCCGGCACCGGCGAGCTCGGCCGCGACCACGGCATGGACGGCCGCACCCGCACGTTCGTCACGCGCACCACGGAGAATGTCCTGCGCACCTTCGCCAAGGGTCCGTCGACACGGTACGGCCCGGCACCCCGGAGCAACGTAACCGAGGTGTACGGCACAACGATTTGATTCTAAGCGCAAGTTGACGATCCGTCAGGTCGTCGGGGCTCCCGACCCCGTCGCACGGAGCTGGTCTCTGCGGGCGTTGTTGTACTGACGCCAGAAGTGTTTCGCCACGGCGCAGAGAGCGGCATCGGCCTGGCACTGGCGGCAGGCGGCGACGTGCTGCTCGTACGTGATACGGGCGTTTTCCAAGGCGTCGTTGACAGAGGACATGGGGCATCTCCGGGCAGGGCGCGCGTCCGTCGGGCGGCGCAGAAGTTGACTGACTGGTGCAACCGGAAACTAGGTGATCATATTACTGCCGGTACTGGGAAACCAGCGGCGAGCAGCACGACCACCGGTGATCTCCGGGGGCGGCTCACCGGTGTGAGGCCCCGATCCTCGCGGCCCGCGGAGGGGGTGTCATGAGTACTCCTACTCAGAACACTCAGGGCAGCAGCCGCTGTTCCTTCGCCACGGCCACCGCGCCCGCACGCGTGTCCACGCCGAGCTTGTCGTAGATGCGCCTCAGGTGGGTCTTGACCGTGGCCTCGCTGATGAACAGGGCGCGGGCGATGGCGTGGTTGGGCAGGCCCCGCGCGAGGTGGGCGAGGATGTCGCGTTCGCGTGGTGTGAGCGCCGGGCGGGGGTTGCGCAGCCGGAACATGACCCGGTCGGCGACCGGGGCCGACAGCGCCGGGCGGCCCTGGGCGGCGGCGTGGATCGCCGCGAACAGGTTCTCGGCGCGCTCGGCCTTCAGAAGGTAGCCGGTGGCGCCCGCCTCGATGGCCCGGGTGACGTCCGCGTCGGTGTCGTACGTCGTCAGGACCAGGACGTGCGGGGCGGAGGTGAGCTCGCGCAGCCTGCGGGTGGTCTCCACGCCGTCGATGCCGGCGCCGAGTTGGAGGTCCATGAGGACGACGTCCGGGGCCGCCTTGCGGGCGAGGGCGAGGGCCTCTTCCCCGCTGCCGGCCTCGCCGACGACCTCGATGTCCGGAGCGCTGTGCAGGAGGGCCGGCAGACCGGCGCGTACGACGGCGTGGTCGTCGCAGACGAGGATGCGGACGGGAGTGCGCTCGGGCGGCCCGTCCCCGGTGTCTCGGGCGGTGTGCTCATCGGGGCTCCAGGGGGATCGACGCCGACAGGGCCGTGCCCTGGCCGGGGGCCGATTCGACGGTCAGGGTGCCGCCCACTCGACGCGGCGACGAAGGCGGCGCAGGCCGCGGTGGACGCCGCCGAGAAGGAGGGCCAGAAGGTGTCGGTGGCCGTCGTCGACCGCAACGGCAACGCCCTGGTCACCCTGCGCGGCGACGGGGCGGGCCCGCAGTCGTACGAGTCCGCCGAGCGGAAGGCGTTCACGGCCGTCTCCTGGAACGCCCCCACCTCGGAGCTGGCCGAGCGGTTGACGCAGGCGCCGACCCTGAAGGACATCCCGGGCACGCTGTTCCTGGCGGGCGGCGCGCCGGTGACCGCCAAGGGCGCCCCGGTCGCGGGCATCGGCGTCGCGGGCGCCCCGTCCGGCGACCTGGACGAGAAGTACGCCCAGGCGGGCGCGGCGGCGCTCGGCCGCTGACGCCGATCACATACGCCGAGGGCGCCCGGCCAGCCCCTGCGGACCGGCTGGACGCCCTCGGCGGTGGTGATCGGCCGACGAATCAGACCAGGTCGAACCGGTCGCTGTTCATGACCTTGTCCCACGCGGCGACGAAGTCCTTCACGAACTTCTCCTTCGCGTCGTCGCAGGCGTAGACCTCGGCGAGCGCGCGCAGCTCGGAGTTCGAGCCGAAGACCAGGTCGGCACGGGTACCGGTCCACTTCAGCTCGCCCGTGGCGGCGTCGCGGCCCTCGAACGTGGTCTGGTCCTCGGACGCCGACTTCCACGTGGTGCCCAGGTCGAGCAGGTTGACGAAGAAGTCGTTGGACAGGACGCCGGGCGTCTCGGTGAAGACGCCGTGCTGCGACTGCTGGTGGTTGGCACCCAGCACGCGCAGACCGCCGACGAGGACCGTCGTCTCGGGGGCGCTCAGGTTCAGCAGGTTCGCCTTGTCGAGCAGCAGGTACTCGGCCGGCAGCCGGGTGCCCTTGCCGACGTAGTTGCGGAAGCCGTCCGCGGCCGGCTCCAGCGCCTCGAAGGACTCGACGTCGGTGTGCTCCTCGGTCGCGTCGACGCGGCCCGGGGTGAAGGGCACCTCGACGTCGAAGCCACCGTCCTTCGCGGCCTTCTCCACGGCCGCGACACCGCCGAGGACGATGAGGTCGGCCAGGGAGACCTTCTTGGCGCCGGAGGAAGCGTTGAACTCCTGCTGGACACCCTCGAGCGCGCGCAGCACCTGGGCCAGCTCGTCGGGCTCGTTGACCTCCCAGCCGCGCTGCGGCTGCAGGCGGATGCGGGCGCCGTTGGCACCGCCGCGCTTGTCGCTGCCCCGGAAGGTCGAGGCGGACGCCCAGGCGGTGGTGACCAGCTGGGACACGGACAGGCCCGAGTCGAGCAGCTTGGCCTTGAGGGCCGCGATGTCCGCGGCGTCGATCAGCTCACCCTCGCGCTCCGGCAGCGGGTCCTGCCACAGCAGCGTCTCCTCCGGGACCTCCGGGCCGAGGTACAGGGACTTCGGGCCCATGTCACGGTGGGTCAGCTTGTACCAGGCACGGGCGAAGGCGTCCTTGAACTGGTCGGGGTTCTCGTAGAAGCGGCGCGCGATCGGCTCGTAGATCGGGTCGAAGCGCAGCGACAGGTCCGTCGTGAGCATGTTCGGCGCGATCTTCTTCGAGGAGTCGTGGGCGTGCGGGACCGTGGCCTCGCCCGCGCCGCCCTTCGGCTTCCACTGATGGGCGCCGGCGGGGCTCTTGGTCAGCTCCCACTCGTAGCCGAACAGGTTCTCGAAGAAGTTGTTGCTCCACCGGGTCGGCGTGGTGGTCCAGGTGACCTCGATGCCGGAGGTGATGGCGTCCGCGCCCTTGCCGGTGCCGTAGCTGCTCTTCCAGCCCAGGCCCTGCTCCGCCAGGTCGGCGGCCTCGGGGTCGGCGCCGACGTGGTCGGCCGGGCCCGCGCCATGGGTCTTGCCGAAGGTGTGGCCGCCGGCGATCAGGGCGACGGTCTCCTCGTCGTTCATCGCCATGCGGCGGAACGTCTCGCGGATGTCGCGGGCCGCGGCCAGCGGGTCCGGGTTGCCGTTCGGGCCCTCCGGGTTGACGTAGATGAGGCCCATCTGGACGGCGCCGAACGGGTTCTCCAGCTCGCGGTCGCCGGTGTAGCGCTTGTCGTCCAGCCAGGTGGTCTCGGGACCCCAGTAGACGTCCTCCTCCGGCTCCCACACGTCCTCGCGGCCACCGCCGAAGCCGAAGGTGGTGAAGCCCATCGACTCCAGCGCGACGTTGCCGGCGAGGATCATCAGGTCGGCCCAGGACAGGCTCTTGCCGTACTTCTTCTTCACCGGCCACAGCAGACGGCGGGCCTTGTCCAGGTTGGCGTTGTCCGGCCAGCTGTTCAGCGGCGCGAAGCGCTGCTGACCGGCACCGGCGCCACCGCGGCCGTCACTGATGCGGTAGGTGCCCGCGCTGTGCCAGGCCATACGGATGATGAGCGGGCCATAGTGGCCGAAGTCGGCCGGCCACCACTCCTGGGAGGTGGTGAGCACCTCCTCGATGTCCCGCTTCACGACCGGAAGGTCAAGGGCCTTGAACGCCTCGGCATAGTCGAAGTCCTCGCCGAGCGGGTTGGCCACGGCAGGGTTCTTGGCAAGGATCTTCAGGTTGAGCCGGTCCGGCCACCACTGGCGGTTGCCGCCACCCTGGGTCGGGTGCGGGGCCCGAGCGTGCACGACCGGGCAGCCGCCGCTCCCCTCCTCCGACTTATTCGCGGCGAACTCGTCGTAGTTGTCAGTCATGGCAATCCTTCCGAACTGTACGGAACACGGTGCTCAGAAACTGCGGCCGGTGGAACAGTCGGGGCAGGTGCCCCAGTAGACGACCTCGGCCTCGTCGATGGCGAAGCCGCGGTCGTCGGATGCGGTCAGGCAGGGCGCGTCGCCGACAGCGCAGTCGACGTCGGCGACGACACCGCACGCCCGGCACACGATGTGGTGGTGGTTGTCGCCGACCCGTCCTTCGAACCGGGCCGGGTGGCCGGCCGGTTCGATACGGCGTACGAGACCCGCCCCGGTGAGGGCGTGCAGGGCCTCGTATACGGCTTGCAAAGAAATGTGGCCCACGCGGGCACGCACCCCGGAGGCGATGGCCTCGACGCCGAGGTGGTCTCCGTCCCGGACGGTCTCCAGCAGCGCGACGCGGGCTGCTGTCACGCGCAGGCCGGCACCGCGGAGCTGCTCGGCGGTGTTCGGGGTCGGGGAGGCGGTCATGAGACCGAACCTACCCCCATAAACACGAATCATTCAAGAAAACGAACGATGCAATTCTGATCGCGTGTCGCCGCCAAGGATTTGCTTCTGCGCGGCTTTGCTCCACACGGCACCGCCGGGCGCGACGTCAGGGCACCGTCCGGCGGTGACGCGGGAGCACCCACGCATCATCCGGCGGCGACCAGCGGACAGCGGCGCGGCAGGCCGGGGTGTCCTCCGAACGAGGGAGGGCTCGCCTCCCCCTGGGGTGCGGACCTTCGCAGCCTCGCCGGAATACCCCCGGGGGTACCCCTGTTAGGCTGAATGACAGATACCCCCGGGGGTACATCGCTCAAGAGGAGTCGTAGTCGTGTTCTTCGTTGAAACGCTGGAGTTCGAGGGCCTGGGCAATCGCAGCTACCTGGCCGGCGGGGCCAGGGTCGCGGTCGTGGTGGACCCGCCTCGGGACTTCGAGCAGGTCATCGCGGCGGCAGCCCGGCGTGGGGTGCGTATCGCGCTGGTGGCCGAGACCCATCTGCACAACGACTACGTCACCGGCGGTCTGGAGCTGGCCCGCGTGACCGGCGCCCGCTACCTGGTGCCGGCCGCGGCGGCGGTCGCCTTCGCCCGCACCCCGGTCGCCGACGGCGACACGTTCCTCGTGGACGAGGACCTGGTCCTGCGGGCGATCGCCACCCCCGGTCACACCCCGCACCACACCTCCTACGTGCTGGCGGAGGACGGCCGGGAGGTCGCCGTGTTCACCGGCGGTTCGCTGCTGATCGGCACCGTGGGCCGGCCGGACCTGGTCGAGCCGCGGCTGACCGAGCAGCTGGCCCGCGCCCAGCACGCCTCCGCGCACCGCCTGGCGGACGAGCTGGACGACGAGGTCCCGGTGCTGCCCACCCACGGCTTCGGCAGTTTCTGCTCCTCCTCCCAGGCGGAGGGGCACGCGAGCACGATCGGCCGGGAGCGCAGGACCAACGACGCACTGACCAAGGACATGGACACCTTCGTCGCCGAGCTGCTCGCCGGACTGGACGACGTCCCGGCCTACTACGCGCACATGGCCCCGGCCAACGCCGCAGGTCCCGCGCCCCTCGACCTCACCCCGCCGAAGCCCGCGGACGCCGAGGAGATCGCCGCCCGGCTGACTGCCGGGGAATGGGTCGTGGACCTGCGCAACCGGGTCGCCTTCGCCGAGGGGCATGTGGCCGGATCGTTCAACTTCGAGGGCGCGGGCAAGCTCGCCACCTACCTGGCCTGGCTGATCCCCTGGGGCAAGCCCATGACGCTGCTCGCCGAGACACCCGAGCAGGTCACCGGCGCACAGCGGGAGCTGGCCAGGGTCGGCATCGACCGCCCGGCCGCCGCAGCCACGGGCGAGGCGGCCACCTGGGTCCGGGAAGGCGAGCCGCTCGCCTCCTTCCCGCGCGCCGATTTCGCCGACCTCGCCGAGGTGCGTGGGCGCGGTGAGCAGGTGGTGGTGCTGGACGTGCGGCGCGACTCCGAGCGTGCGGGCGGATACGTCGACGGCTCGGTCCACATCCCGGTCCACGAGCTGCCCGGCCGCATCGGCGAGGTGCCGGACGGGGTGGTGTGGGTGCACTGCGCGGGCGGCATGCGCGCTGCGATCGCCGCCTCCCTGCTCGATGCCGCCGGCCGTGACGTGGTCGCCGTCGACGACGGCTTCGACGCCGCCGGCGCCGCGGGCCTCACTCTCGCCAGGTCCCACGGCACCGACTGAACGACTTTCCCCTCACCACCCGCACGGAGTGATCAAACGATGTTCTCGCTGTTCTCACGTGTTCGCCGTGGCACCGGCCGCCTCACCCCGCACGAGGCCCACCGGCAGACCGGCGACGGGCAGGCCGTACTGCTGGATGTCCGCGAAACACCGGAGTGGCAGGCCGGGCACGCGCCCGGCGCGCTGCACCTGCCGCTGAGCCGCCTGACGGCGGGGGCCGGGCTTCCGGCGGCCGCGCAGGGCAGGCCGGTGGTTGCGATCTGCCGCTCCGGGAACCGTTCCCGCACGGCCGCCGAGCTCCTCGCCGCGCGCGGCGTGGAGGCCACCGACGTCGTCGGCGGCATGACCGCATGGGCCCGCGAGGGCCTGCCGGTCACCGACGACCGCGGCGGCAGCGGTGTCATAGCGTGAGCGAGCTGATCCTGGCCCTGCTCGCCGGTGCCGTGGTCGGGCTCGCACTCGGCGCGCTCGGCGGGGGCGGCAGCGTCCTCGCGGTGCCCGCGCTGATCTACCTGCTCGGTTTCACCCCGGCCGCGGCCACCACCGCCGCCCTGATCATCGTGACTGTCACCTCGCTCACCGCCCTGTACGCCCATGCCCGCGCCGGGAACGTGCGCTGGAGAGCCGGTGCCCTCTTCGCCGCGGCCGGACTTCTGCCCGCCGCCGCGGCCGGAGCCGCCGCCTCCCGCCTGCCACAGCCGACGCTGACCGCCGCGTTCGCCGCCGTCGCCGCACTCGCTGCCGTGCGCATGCTGCGTCCCGCCGGCCGGGCGAGCACCGGTCCGGCGCCGGCGGTACGGCCGGCGAAGGCAGCGGGGGCCGGGGCGGGGCTGGGGGCGCTGACGGGGCTGCTCGGGGTCGGCGGCGGCTTCCTCGCGGTCCCCGCCCTGGTCACGGTGCTGGCCTTCGAGATGCAGGCCGCCGTCGGCACCAGCCTGCTGGTCATCTCGGCGAACAGCATGGCCTCGCTCGCCACCCGCGGAGCCACCACGGCCGGCCTGCACTGGGCGGTGATCGGCCCCTTCGCCGGGGCCGCGATCCTCGGCGCGTGGGACGGCAAGCGCCTGGCCGCCAAGGTCACCGGCGCCCTGCTGCAGCGGACCTTCGCGGTCGTGCTCCTGGCCGTGGCCGCCTTCATGCTCGTCGACGCCCTCACCTGAGCCGGTGAATCCCCGTGAGCCGCATGAGTTCACCTGAGCCCGAGGAGCCGGAGCGGTGGGGTGCATGGCACCCCACCTGTGCTCAGGCCAGCGAAAGGAACAGCTTCTCCAGGCGGGCGCGCATCTGCTCCCGGTCCTCGGAGGTCTCCGTGTCCCCGTCGGTCAGGCAGTGCTGCAGGCCGGTGGCGATGATCGCGAAGCCGGCCCGGTCCAGGGCGCGGGAGGCCGCCGCGAGCTGCGTCACCACGTCCTCGCAGTCCCGCCCGTCCTCGATCATCTTGATCACGCCGGCGATCTGGCCCTGCGCCCGGCGCAGCCGGTTGACCGCCGTCTTCAGTTCCTCAGCCGCCATCGACAGTTCCACGACCCACGCTCCTTCGAGATACCCCCTTGGGTATCCTAGCGAAGGGGTAACCACTGAACAGCAAAGGAAAGTCCCCGTGGCACCCACCACTTCCCTCACCGCGGACCAGGCCCACGCCCGCCTGCACGAGCTGACCGTCATCGACGTGCGCACCCCCGGTGAGTACGCCTCCGGTCACCTGCCCGGCGCCCACAACATCCCCCTCGACCGCCTGGACCAGGCCCTGCCCGCCCTGAGGACAGCCGCCGGCCGCGGCGACCTCCTCGTCGTGTGCGCCTCCGGCACCCGCTCCGCGACCGCCGGCGAGCGCCTGGCCGCGCAGGGGATCACCGCCGCCACCCTCACCGGTGGCACCACCGCCTGGACGCAGCTCGGCCACGACACCCACCGGCCCTCCGGCGCCACCCGGACCCCCTGGGCCATGGACCGCCAGGTCCGCCTCGCTGCCGGCTCCCTGGTCCTGACCGGGCTGATCGCCGGACAGCGCTGGCCCAAGGTCCGCCTGCTCTCCGCGGGCGTCGCCGGTGGCCTGGCCTTCTCCGCCCTCACCAATACCTGCGGCATGGCCAAGCTCCTCGCCAAGCTCCCCCATAACCAGCCCCGGGGCACCGACCTCGACGCCACCCTCGCCGCCCTGGCCGGCTGACACCGCCGGCCCGCGGGGCAACGCCCAGGCAGGGGTCACTCGTACGGGCGTACCGGTCCGGCCGTCCGTAGCATCGCGGCGGTTGTGTCGTTCGGCAGCAGTGTGATGTTTGCCACGTGACGTGATGGATCGGCGGTGAACGGGCAACGCTCCCCTTCATGCCCCACGCGAAACCCCTGCGGCAGGTGATTCGATGAGCACGGCGACGCCCCGGACCACCCGGACGACGCCGCCCACCCGAACCGGCTCGACGGCCGGCCGACGCTCCCCGCCGGCCGTCCTGACGTCCCTGCCGTCCCTCACGGGACTGCGGTGGATGGCGGCGCTGCTGGTGTTCGGACTGCACGTGAACAACTTCGGCTACTTCGGCGGTGGCGGCGGCCGGATCGTGTTCTGGGCCTTCGGAGCCGGTGCCACGGGGGTGTCCTTCTTCTTCGTGCTGTCCGGTTTCGTGCTGACGTGGTCCGCGAGACCCGGCGACCGCGCACTGGGCTTCTGGCGGCGGCGCATCGCCCGGATCTACCCGGTGCACCTGGTCACGCTGGCCGTCGCGCTCGTGATGGCGTACACGCTGGCGCACCAGCCGAGACCGACGGCGAAGCAAGCCCTGGCGAACGCCCTGCTGCTGCACTCCTGGTGGCACCCGTGGTGGCAGACGCTGAATCCGGTCAGCTGGTCGCTGGCCTGCGAGGCGTTCTTCTACGCGTCGTTCCCGCTGCTGTTCCTGGTGCTGCGCAGGCTCGGCGCGCGCGGTTCGGCCGCCGTGGGCGCGCTGGCGGTAGCGGCGGTCCTCGTGCTGGCCTGGGCGGACGCCCACGACTGGACGACCCAGTCGCTGTACTCGTTCCCCGGCGCCCGGCTGCCCGAGTTCGTCCTCGGCACGGTCACCGCCCGGCTGGTGGTGCTGGGCCGTTGGCGAGGGCCCGGGCTGGAGGCCTCGCTGGCCCTGGCGATCATCGGCTACTTCCTCGTCCCGCAGGTCACGCCGGGCTACTCGGCCACGGTCTGCACACTCGCCGGGTTCGTGCTGCTCATCCCGGCGGCGGCCATCGCGGATCTGCAGGGGCAGCCGTCGCTGTGGAGACACCGGCTGGTGGTACGGCTGGGGGAACTGTCGTTCGCCTTCTACATGATTCACCTGCTGGTGCTGCGCGCCGGCACGCACCTGCTGGGCAACAAGCCGCATTTCGGTGTGCTCGCGGGGCTGGCGGTGACCGCCATCGCGTTCACCGTGTCGCTCGCGTTGTCCTGGGTGCTGTACGAGGCGGTGGAACGGCCCGCGAGACGGCTGCTGCTGCGCCGCCGCGGCCTCAGCACGATCGACCGGCCTGCCGCGACGCACGACTGAGGCGTGCCACCGCATGACCGTGCGCCGGCCCCTGGGCAGGGGGCCGGCGCACGGGTGGCGTCAGCCCGCGTTGCTGCAGAAGGTGCCGAAGGCCGGGTCCAACAGCCCGACGAGGCCGATGGTGTTGCCGCACACGTTGGCGTCGACGTCGACCGGGAACTGGACCACGTTGCCCGAGAAGACGCCGGGGCTGTTCTGTGCGACGCCGGTGGTCGGGTCCGGGTCCGCCGCGAATGCGGTCGTCGAGCCGCCGAGCGCGAGAGCGCCTGCGACGAGCGCTGTTGCAGCGAAGGTACGTACACGCATGAGTCGCCTCACTGATTGACGAAGGGACGGGTCCATCACACCCACCCCGGTCGCCGCGCGTCTGTTCTGCTGGTCCCGGTGGGTGACGCCGGTCCGCCTACGGGAACTGGGTCACCTTGGAGGGGACGGTGCTCGTGCCCGAGGTGGGGGCGCCGGTGTCGTTGACGACGTGGGCGTACTGCCCGTTGCCGCCGAGAGAGATCACCAGCAGGTCGTGCATCTTGATGCCCGGGGTCGCCGGGACCTGGAAGCCGTGGGCCTGCACGATCGAGGAATCGGCCGTGTAGTTGCAGTAGCTGCCCAGGCCCCACGCCTCGTGCGTACCGACCGAGTCGGCGACCTTGTAGGCCGCGTAGCCCACGATGCCGTCGTGGGTGATGGCGGCGGCGTTCGGGGCGTCGTACGCCTTCTCGTTCTGGAAGAAGATCGTCCGGCCGCGTTCTCCGCTCCAGTACACGTCGTACTTGTTGAAGTGTTCGACGAACAGGCCCGTGGCGAGCACGTCGTCGCCGTTGACCCGGAGGCCGTAGTCGGCGCGGTTGGTGTCCCAGCCGACGCCGCTGCCGTGGTCGGCGCGCCAGATCCAGGTGTGGTCGATGACGACATCGTTGCTGTTGACCACCACGGAGTTGGTGGCGAGACCGGGGCCCGCACCGCCGATACGGAAGAACACGTCCTGCATGGTGGTGGGGTTGGCGGAGTGGTCGGCAGTCGCGCCGGGGGTGCCGATCCGCAGCAGAGTGTCGGAGTTGACCGGGCCCGCGTCGATGAGGAACCCGGCCAGCTTCACGCCGTCCACGTCGGCCACGTGCATCGCGTCGATGCCGTTGTCCGGGACCAGGGTGGCGAGGCCCAGGCCGAGGACCACGGTGTTCGCGCGGGTGACGTCGATGGTCTGGTCGAGGTGGTAAACGCCGGGCGTGAAGAGGAGGTTGAGGCCCTGGGCGAGGGCCGCGTCGATGGTGGCGGCGGTCGCGCCCGGCTTCACGACGTAGAACTGGTCCAGCGGGAGGGAGGAGCCCGCGTCGGCCGGCCAGGAGACGCCGCGGACGTTGGTGCGCTTGGCGGGGACGAACACCTTGTACGTGGAGCCGTCCAGGTAGAGGAACGGCTTCTCGCGGGAGATCGGGGTGGTGTCGAGGGTCGTGTACGGGCCGCTGTCGAAGTTGGTCGCCGGGGCGCCCTGGACGCCGGAGAAGGTCATGTTCCAGACGCCGTTGGTCCAACCGCCGACCGAGCTGTCACGGGTGTACCACTGCTGCTGGGAGTACGGGCCGACCGTGCCGTCGATCTTCGAGTCGGCGATGTAGCCGCCGGAGGCCCAACCGTAGCCGTTCGGGGCGAGGTTGAGGCCGCCCTGGACGTGGATGCGGCGGAAGGGGGCCGCCTGGGCGACCGCCCAGCGGTCGGTGCCGTTGGACGGCTTGATGGCGAGGTTCTCCGCCGAACGCCAGAAGTTCTGCGTGGCGTTGCCGTTGAACCAGCCCGCGTCCACGGTGACATCGCCGTTGATCTGGGTGTCGTCGGGGTTCATGCCGAGCCCGGAGATCGAGGTGTAGAAGCCGATCTGGGCGTTGATGCCGTTGTAGGTGCCGGGCTTCAGCAGGAACTGGTAGCGGCCGGTGCCGAATTGACTCGACTCCTGCTGCTTGAAGACGTCGTCGAACTTCTGCTGGAGGTTCGGGGTGGAGGGGTCGACGACGATGACGTTCGGGCCGAGATCACCGCCGCCCTGGACGGGCGGTACGCCCGTGGACCCGGTGTGCACGGCGACCTCCCACAGGGAGTAGCCGTACCCGGTGCCGCGGGCGGTGCCGTAGATCCGGACGTAGCGGCCCGAGCCGCTGACGTCGTAGGAGGCCGTGCCGCCGCCGGCGCCGGTGACGCTCTTGAGGGTGCTCCAGTTCTGGCCGTCGGCCGAGGCCTGGATCTGGAAGTCCTTGCCGTACGCGGTCTCCCAGTTCAGGTCGACCTTGCACAGGTCCTGTACCGACCCGAGGTCGGTCTGGAGCCACTGCGGGTCGGCGGCCTGGCTGGACCAGCGGGTGGAGGTGTTGCCGTCGAAGGCGGCGGAAGCCGGGGTGCCGGCGTTCTCGGTGGAGGAGGCGGTGGCGGGCCTGCCCTGCGCGGCGTTGGCGGTGCCGCAGGTGGGCTGGCTCGTCGAGCCGAAGACCTGGAACTCCCACAGGGAGTAGCCCCATTGGGTCGCGCGGTGCACGCCGAGCATCCGCACATAGCGGCCCTGGCCGGACACGTCGAGCGTGTCGACGCCGCCGTCACCACCGGTGACGGACTTCAGGTCGGTCCAGGAGGTGCCGTCCTTCGATATCTGAACCCTGTAGTCCTTGCCGTACGCGGTCTCCCAGTTGAGCACCACCTGGGTGACGGAGGCGGTGGCGCCGAGGTCGACCTCCAGCCACTGGTCGTCGGTGGCGGCCGAGGACCAGCGTGTGCCGGTGTCACCGTCGACGGCCCTGGCGGCGGCGGTGCCGTAGTTCTCCTCGGACGACGCGGTGGCCGTCTTCCCCTGCGACAAGGGGGTTTCGGCCGCGGCGGCCGGTGGGTGGGTGGTGGGCATGGCGATCAGCGCCGCCGCTGCGGCGAGCGCTGTGCCCAGGCTTCTCAGTTTCATGCTGCGGCTCCATGGCTCCATGCGGAAGTGGGTCAAGACGCCGACCCCAAGGCTTAGTTCATGTTTTGATTTAAGTGATGAGTCAAGCGGGCCACAAGCCTTCGGAACCTGAAACCTCGAAATTCAGCGGCGCTGGCGCTCAGCCAGCTCCAGCAGCGCGGCGTGTGTGTCCTGGTCGGCCGCCACGATCAGTCCGCCCGCGCCGGTGTGCAGGGGCTGGCCGTGGATGCCGGTGACCGTGCAGCCGGCGGCCCGGCACAGGGCGATCCCGGCCGCGAAGTGCACGCTGTCGCGCAGGTCGCCGTCGGTGACGTAGGCGGCCCTGCGACCGGCGGCGACCCAGGCCACCGCGAGGGTCGTGGAGACCACCCGGGGCCGGAACCGCTGCACGAAGCCCGGTTCGGCCAGCAGGCGCGCCGCCTGGAAGCCGGGCGCGTTGGGGAAGGGCGGGTCGAGGTTGATGTCCACCAGCCGGGAATCCGGCGACGGCGCCAAGTCCTCGTCCCTGCCGTCGAGGCGGAGCCGGGCCCTCGTGCCGTCGGTCCAGAACACCTCGCCGCTGAACGGGTCGGCCGTCGCGGCGGCCGTGATGTCCGTACCGATCCGCAGGGCCACGTTCACGCCGACGAGCAAGTTGCGCACGGCGTAGTTGAGGGTGCCGCACAGCGGGTCGACCAGCCAGCGGCGCCGGGCCTCCTCGGCTCCGGTGCGTCCGCTCTCCTCGCCCGTCACGGCGTCCTCGGGCCGGGCGGCGCGCAGGACGTCGAGGATGGCCTTCTCGGCCGCGAGGTCGGCCGCCGTGGCGAAGTCACCGGCGGACTTCTCGAAGCGGGCCAGCGGCTCCCCGTGCATCTCGCGCACCACGGCAGCGCCCGCCTGCGCTGCCGCCACGGCCAGTTCGGCGTCCGATGCCGCCATGTCGATCTTCGTCATGCGTGCAGGATAGCCAGCCGGGTGCGGGATCAACTCGGCCTCTGCAGCCACGGGTTGTACGGCCGCCCGCGCGGACGGCCGTACGCGGGTCAGCTCCCGTCGATGGCCCAGTGCTGGAGTGCCGAGCCGGTGTCGGGCTGCTGGGTCGCCTTGGCGCCGTCGGCCGTGGTGGCCGTGGTCAGGAGCAGGCCGCTCTTCTGCGAGGCGAGGGTGTAGCCGGCGCCGGGCACGGCGGTGACGAGCCAGCGCTGGTTGCTGCCGCCCGTGCACGTCCACTGGATGACGGCGGCGCCGGCGGAGGCGGAGCCGCCGGAGACGTCCACGCACAGGTGGGACTCGGTGTTGCGGATCTCGTAGGAGCCGTCGGACCGGCGGGTGAACTCCCAGCTCTGGTTGGAGCCGCCGTTGGGCGTCCAGGTGACGAGCTGGGTGCCGGCGGCCGTGGAGTGGTCGGGGTCGTCGAGGGCCCGGCCCGAGGCGCGCAGGGTGTGGGCGCCGGTGATGACCGGGGTGCCGGGAGCCGCTCCGGTCGAGGTGAGCGAGAGGGTCTGCTCGGCCGGCGTACGGCCACCGCCGACCGAACTACCGCTGCTGTCCGTCCAGTTGCGGACCGGGGTGGTCTCGGCGAGGCGGCCGGAGGCTCCGGACAGGCCGAGCACGAGGCCGCTGTAGCGGTTGACGAACCGGTAGGTGCCGTCGGCCGGGCTGCCCGGGATCACGAACCACTGCTGGCCGACCGTGGGGCCACCCGTCGGCGCCGCCGTCACCGTGGGCCGCGAGCCCCAGGCGCGGCCCGCCTTCGTGGTGGAGTCGACGCCGAGCAGCCCGCCGCCGGACGCGTTGGCGATGGTGAAGGAACCGTCACCGGTCGGGGCGAAGACCCAGGACTCCTCGGCGGCGCCGGTGGGGCTCGCCACGGAGGTGGTGCCGGAGCCGCCGGGGACCCGGGCGAGGACACGGCCCGCCCCGCTCGCGATGCGGTAGCTGCGGGTGGTGTCCATGGGCGGTGCGGCGGGGGCGGAGGAGCCGATCGTGACGTCGACGTACTCGCCGGAGGCGTTGTGGGAGCAGCCGAAGGCGCAGTACGAGCGGAAGGTCTTGCCGACGATCGTGGAGCTGGTGCGGTTGGCGCGGTCGAGGAACCAGCGGTACCAGGAGGCGTTCGTGTAGCTGCCGGTGTCGCCGATCGGGTGCCACTGCTGGGTGGCCAGGTCGTCGGTGGCGTACAGGTACTGCGGCGAGTTGCCGCTCTGGTCCACGGCCTGCGGTTCGCCGATGTAGAGGCCGAGGTAGGCGTCGTAGGCGATGTTCATGACGAACAGGGGCGAGGTCGGGGGCATCTTGCCGGCCGCGATCTGCTCGGCGGCGGTGCCGGTGTTCGTCGGGTCGTACTCGTCGGCGACGGGCGTGTAGCCGGTGGGGTGGCCGGCGTCGGCGGGGACGATGTTGCTCTCCCGGCCGCCCGTGCCGGGCTGGGACCAGGTGCCGCCGTACCACTTGCGCCAGGAGCCGGGCGCCATCTTCGCGGAGATCGGGGCGCGGGCCACGTGCTCGTGGAACGCCTTCCAGCCGCCGCTCTTGTCGATGATCCGCGAGCCGTAGTAGACGTAGAAGTAACCGGAGGCTGCGTCGACGAAGAGCCGCTGGTCGCCGTCGCCGTAGGAGTACGTCTGGTTCGGGAAGGCCGTGGTGTCCCCGCGCCTGGTGCTGTACGGGGACGTGATGACGTGGTCCTTGATGGTCCAGGTGCGGCCCTGGTCGGTGGAGACGGCGTAGTCGATGGCGTCGTAGTGCAGTCCGTCACCGAAGGGCTGCGGGGTGAACTCGTTGTGCACGAGGCCGTACCAGGCGCCGGTGTCGGGGTCGACCCAGACGCCCGACAGGTCGCAGTAGTTCTTCTGCGCGTAGCCCGAGCCGCTCGGCGCGTACGTCGCCTCGCGGCCGGTCGGGCTGTTGTTGCAGCGCCAAGTGGTGTCGCTGTTACGGTCGTTGGAGTTGGCGGGGTTCACCGACCTGCTGAGCGTCTTGTCGAAGGTCGCGCTGTCGAAGTCCGTGCCGGTGTAGAAGTCCCAGGTGCGCGGGTCGTTCGCGCCGTAGAGGGCGGCGGACTGCTGGTAGTGGAAGGTGCCGTCCTTGTCGGTGTACGGCGTCGCGGGGGTGTCCGTCGGGTGGGTGAAGGGCACCGGTGTGCCCACGGTCACGCTGTAGGTGGCGGCGGCCACGGGGGACGCTGTCGCGGCGGACACCGGCGACGCTGTGCCGCCGCCCAGGACCAGGGCGACGGCCGTGGAGAACGCTGCCGCGGCGCCGCCCGCTCTGCTCAAGAGTCGCACGGATGCTCCTTGTTGCCGAAGGGCCGATTGCAACCGGAACGATCCGGCCCGGCGGTTTCCGCGGCAATGGACTCCGGTGCTCCGCCTCTTGCACTTTCGCGGAGCGAGGGACGGGGGCGCTCTGTCTTCGCGAGGGGGTTGTGTGCTTGCGCAGGCGGCTGCGCGCAGGCGGGGGCATGCTGGAGGGCGGAGGGTGATGCGGAGGTTCGCCATGCGGTGCTGGGTCGGCGGGTGCGCGGCGGTCGCGGTGGTCGCCGTCGTCGTGCTGGCGGGGTGCGGTGCCCCGGCGGGGCGCGGCACGGGCGGCGGACCGTCCGGCGCGCGAGCCACACGGCCGTCGTCGGCGGTGCCCCCTTCGGCAGCCTCCCCGGCGCCCTCTGCCCCGGCGCAGCAGTGTGTGAGCGGCGAGGTGGAGGTCGGCGTGGCCCCGGGCGACCCGGTGCGCCGGGCGCTGTGCGTGCGGCCCGGAACCGTGGTGACCCTCGTCCTGGAGCCGCGTGTGGACGACAAGCGGTGGGTGGACGTACACAGTTCCGCGCCCGCCCTGGTCTTGCCGGCCGGCTGGCAGGTGGCGGCGGGCGGCGGTGCCCGGGCCACCCTGCGGTGTGCGGGAACCCGGTTCGGCAGCGCCGGGGTCACCGTCACCGCGAAGGCGCCGGACGTGGCCGGTGCCGCCCGGACGGTCTTCACGCTGGACGTGACCGTGGTGCCGTATGCGCGGAGCGGGTGACCCCGAAGACACCGGGGTCACCCGTTCCGTACGGCCTTACAGCCTGCGGTGTGCTCAGTCGAGGTCGCGCAGCCTGATGGTGTAGATGCCGCGCCCGTGGGTGGCCGCGTACAGCGTGCGGCCGTCGGGGCCCGTCTTGAGCTGGAGGACGGCGACGGCCGGGAGGCTGCCGACGCGCTGCCAGGCGGTGTGGCCCGGCGCGCGGTAGACGACGCCGAGGTCGGTGCCGACGACGAGGCCGCCGTCTGCCGTCACGAGCGCCGAGTTGGTCGGCACGTCAGGCAGGTTGGCCGAGATGTCGTGCCAGGTGGTGCCGCCGTCGGTGGACTCGAAGACGTGGCCGACGCCCGCGCCGGGGCCCTCGGTCCAGTGCCGGGAGAAGCCGTTGACCGCGAGGAACACGTGGTCGGCGTTCTTCGGGTCGATGGCGAAGCCGCTGAGGTAGCGGTTGGGCACGGTCCCGTCCACCGGCAGGTTGATGTCGTGCCAGCCGGTGCCGTCCGCGTTGCCGACGGCGATGCCGCGGGCGAAGCCCTGGTTGTTGCAGGGGCCGCACCAGGCGGCGTAGATCTTGCCGCCGGAGGCGGCGACGGCGGTCGCGACGCGGCCGGGGCCGAAGTCGTGCGCGCTGGTCCACTCGGAGCCGCTGCGGATGGCGTAGCCGTGGGTCTGCACCCAGACGTGACGGCCGCCCGCGACCCACGTCGCGCTGTTCTTCTGGTCCGCGGCGAGCGGGGCGATGAAGCGGGCCTCGCTGGTGGCGTTGTCCGGCGGGGCGACGCCGTACGAGGTGACCTTGCTCGGGTCGGTGGTCCAACTTCCGTCGTTGACCGCGCAGTTCTGGGTGACCTGGACGGCGAGGTAGACGTACTCCTGGGCGATGTTGCAGCCGTTGGCGGGGTCGGCGAGCGTGTCGCCGCCGTCGCCGCCGAAGTTGGAGCCCATCACCTTGTCGCCGCCGCGCAGGACGGACTGGCCGTTGTCCTGGAGACCGCCGGTGACGGCGAGGCCACCGTGGTCGAGGTCCTTGCCGATGCCGACCGAGTAGTACTGAAGGGTGTCGATGGTGCCGTCGTTCAGGGACGTCCAGTCGGTGCCGTGGCCGGAGGCGTCCTGGGAGCCGGCGACCGGGCGCTTGTAGACGCCGCCGTCGTTGCCGACGTACACCCAGCTCTTGCCGTGGTAGCGGCCGATGGCGACGCCGTGCTGGTCGGGGTGGGTGGTCTGGTGGCAGTCACCGGTCTGCTTGGCCGGGTCGATGCTCCAGCAGGAGAAGCCGAAGTTCCAGTACGGGCCGACCGCCGACCAGGTGCTGCCGCCGTCCTTGGTCTCGTGGACCTCTTCCAGGCCCGCGTACACGTGCTGCGGGTCGCTCGGGTCGACAGTGAGGAACTGGTTGTACCAGGCCTGGACACCCGGCATGTAGCCGCTGGAGGTGAGGGCCGAACCGTCGGCGGCGAGATCCTTGTAGTCGGCGATCTTTGTCCACGGGCCGGTCGGCGAACCGGACTTGGAGACGAAGATGCCTTCCAGACCGCTGTCCGGGTTCTCGGCCATCTGCTCGGGCGACTGGTCGATGGCGTAGTAGCGGGAGCCGTCGGCGGCGCGGGCGAAGGTGACGTTGCCGACGCCTTCCGGGTCGGCGGGGAGGTCACCGAGGCCGCTGGTGATCCGCGTCCAGGCGCCGCCCGTCTTCGTGTAGAAGCCGTTGTAGGCGTCACCGCCGCGCCAGCCGACGGCCAGGACCACCTTGGACGGGTCCTTGGGGTCGATGGCGATGTCGTTGGTGATGTTCTTGTACGGCGCGCTGGGGTCGCCCGCCTTGGAACCGCCCGGCAGATAGTCGGGGTTGGGCGCGAACTCCAGCTTCCAGGGGCCGCTCAGCCGCTTCGTGGAGTGGCTCCACACGCCTTCGCTGGTGGCCGCCCACACCTTGCCGCCGCCGAAGCGCAGATGGTGGATGGTGGTGCTCTCCAGTTCGTCGCCGCCGACCCGGCGGCGCGGGGAGAAGGTGCCGTCGTGCGGGTCGGCCAGGACGTAGACGCCGCTGCCGAGGTAGGCGTCCGCGTTGGTGGTGGCCTCGCCGGTGCCCAGCCACAGCCGGCCGCCCCGGTCCAGGGCGAGGGCGCCGGTGGTCTGGGCGGGCAGCCGGTCGCTGATGGGCTGCCAGTGGCCGCCGCCGGTGCGCGAGCGCCACACCCCGCCGCCGGCGCTGCCCGCGTAGACATAGCCGTCGTCGTCGGCCGCGACCGCGGCCATCCGGCCGGTGACGTTGCCCGCTCCCCCACTGGAGTTGGAGTCGATGTCGCGGTAGCGGGGGTCGTCGGAGTTGTACGGCAGGCCGGTGAGGTGACGCCAACTGCCGTCGGTCTTACGAAGGTTGTTCATTCCCTCCCAGGCGGCGCCGTAGGCGCCCGGGGCGACGACGCCGGGCGAGGTGCGGGCCTCGGCGAACTGGTCGGCACCCTCGGCTATCTCGTCCGCCTCGTTGCCGTCGTCATCGTCCGCCGCCAGGCTGGGCGACATGTGGCCCGTCGAATGCGCCCGCTCCTTGGCGAGTTGACCGAGGACGCGGACACCAAAGGGGCTGGTCGTGCGGCCGGACGCGGTGGACGGGGGTATCGCCACCAGCGCTGCGGACGCGGTGAGCGCGCAGACGGTGATCCACCGTCTACTGCGGGTTGGCAAGGGCACCAGGACCTCCAAGAAAAGGCATCGCCAAGGCCGACGCTGGAGACCCGATCATGCGTAATCGCGCACGTCCAACACTTGGCCAAATCTTGACGCGTACCCGCCAGTAAGTCGGACGCAGGGCGGAACGAAGGCCGCCGCTCATACGTCGGCGGTATTGACATCGACCTCCGCCAACCCGAGGCTTCGTGCGTGAAGTTGCTCGATTGGTGCTTGTTTTGAGCGCATACGAGCACTACACCAAGGCAAGCTCAGCAAGAACACTCAGTCCGCAATGGTGCGATGGGAGCTGTTCCGCCGTGCGAAGACTCCGACACCGTGTGCCGTGGCCGGCCTGGATTCCGCTGGGGCTGGCGACCGCCCTGGCCCAGGCCCTGCTCGTCGCCCCGGCACCCTCCGCAGCCGCCGACACCACGTCCGGCGGCGTGCTGGACTCCGCCCGCAGCAGCGTCAGTTGGCAGAGTCCGGTCTACGCCAAGGGCACCGGCGGCGGCACCGAGAGCTGCCCCGACGCCGCCGGCGACCCCGACAACAAGGTCTGCGACCGCTTCGACCTGACCGTGTCCGTGCCGGACGGCTACTGGGACGACAACCCCGAGGGCGGCGTCCCGCTGTCCATCAAGTGGGAGCGGCCGTCCGACGACTTCGACCTCTACATCTTCGACGACCACGGCAAGCAGGTCGCGTCCAGCGCCGGTACCGCGGACCCCGAGGCCACGGTCATCCCGCGCGCCTCGGGGACGTACCACGTGGTCGTCGTGCCGTACGACGTCCACGACAACTCCTTCACGGGCACCGCGTATCTGCCCGCGACCACGGACGCCGGTGACCTCACGTCCTTCTCGGGCGGCGACGGCAGCTACACCATCGGGGCCGGGCAGCTGACAGCCCGCGCCGACTTCCTCACGGGTGGTCAACTCCGGCTCCAGGCCGACCCGTCCGGTTCGCTGAGCGATCCGGCGGGCACCGCCATCGTGCGCGACCAGCCCACCCCCGAACGGCACACCTCATCCTTCGACGCGGGCGACTACTACGGCATCCGCTCCCCCGAGGCCGTCCTGCGCGTGTACAAGAGCCCGTTGCGGTTCGGTCTGTACAAACCGGACAACCGCACCCGGATCTGGCAGGAGGACAAGCCGCTGCGCTGGTCCACCGGCGGGATGCGGCAGAGCCTGGAGCGGGGCGCGGACGAGCAGTTCTTCGGCGGCGGCGAGCAGAACGGCAGCTTCTCGCACCGCGGGCAGACCATGTACGTGGCCAACAGCTTCGACTGGAACGAGGGCGGCTACAACAACTCGCAGCCGTTCTACCTCTCCAGCGCGGGCTACGGCGTCTTCCGCAACACCTTCGCCCCGGGCGTGTACACCTTCAATTCGCCGGTGACGACGGGCCAGCAGGAACGCCGCCTGGACGCCTACTACTTCCTCGGTGACGCCAAGCAAGTGATCCGCAAGTACACGGCGTTGACGGGCAGGCCCTTCATGCCGCCGGTCTACGGCCTCGAACCCGGCGACTCCGACTGCTACCTGCACAACGCCAACCGGGGCGAGCGGCACACCCTGGACGCGCTGAAGATCGCCGACGGATACACCGAGAACCAGATGCCGCTCGGCTGGATGCTGGTCAACGACGGCTACGGCTGCGGGTACGAGAACCTGCAGCAGACCGCCAAGGGGCTCCAGGACCACCACGCCCAGCTCGGCCTGTGGACGCAGGACGGCATCGACAAGCTGGCCGACCAGGTCAAGGCGGGCCAGCGGGTGGCCAAGCTCGACGTGGCCTGGGTCGGCAACGGCTACAAGTTCGCGCTCGACGCCTGTGACGCCGCGAAGAAGGGAATCGAGGACAACAGCGACGCCCGCGGGTTCGTGTGGCTTCCGGTGTCCTGGGCGGGCGCGCAGCGCTGCGGCGTGCTGTGGAGCGGCGACCAGAAGCTGTCCTGGGACTACATCCGCTGGCAGATCCCGACGTACGCCGGGGCGACCATGTCCGGCATCGCCTACAACACCGGTGACGTGGGCAGCATCTACCGGCACGACCCCAAGATGTACGCCCGCGATCTCCAGTGGAAGGCGTTCCTCCCGGCCATCATGACGATGGACGGCTGGGCCAGCGACATCACCACCAGGAAGCCCGCCGACCAGCAGCCGTGGCGTGACGGGGAGCCGTACACCTCCATCAACCGCAAGTACCTGCAGCTGAAGGAGCGGCTGCTGCCGTACATGTACACGCTGTCCGCCGAGGCGGCGAAGACGGGCGTGGGCTCGGTGCGTCCGCTGTGGCTGGAGTACCCGGACGACCCGAACACCCTTGGCGCTCAGGCGAAGTACGAGTTCCTGTCCGGCCGCGACTTCCTCGTGGCGCCGGTCTACCAGGACTCGGACACCCGCGACGGCATCTACCTGCCGAAGGGCACCTGGACCGACTACTGGACCGGCCGAACCTACGAGGGTCCCACCACCCTGAACGGCTACCACGCCCCGCTCGACACGCTCCCGCTGTTCGTGCGGGAAGGTGCGATCGTCCCCATGTGGCCCAAGGGGACGACCAGTTGGCAGACCCGCGACCGGCACGAGCTGGACTGGGACCTCTACCCGTCGGCGCACGGCACGAGCCACTACACGCTGTACGAGGACGACGGCGTGACGCGTGACTTCGCCAAGGGCGCGGCGGCCTCCCAGCGGGTGTCCGTGCACACCGGCGCCGCCGAGACGACGGTGGCGGTCGGCGCGAGCAAGGGCGCCTACGCGGGCAAGGTGGACGCCCGGACGTACCGGTTCACCGTGCACGGCGACCACGCGCCCGCGCGGGTGCTGGTCGACGGGCGCCAACTGCCGGACTCCGCCTGGTCGTACGACGCGGACAGCCACGTCACGACGATCACGACGCCGAGCCTGCCGCTGGACCGCGACTTCACCGTTCAACTGGTCGACGGGAGGTAAAGAAATCGTATGGTCTAGTCCAAAGTGAATGTTGGTCTAGTCCAACTGATTGACGTGACCGCAACAGCTCCCGGAGGGTGGGGGCTCCTCACCCCCACCCTCTGGAGGCTCCCCGTGAGACGTCTTCACGCATGTCTGGGCGCGGCGGCGGCCGTCACGCTCGCCGCCGCGGGCACCACCGCGCTCACCGCGGCCGACGCCTCGGGCGCGACCACCGCGCTCGCGAACCGCTGGTACGCCGCCGCCCCCTATCTGATGCCGCTGGACAACGACCCGCCGGACGCATCCACGATCATGGACGCCACCGGCCTCAAGGCCTTCCAGCTGGCGTTCATCCTCGCCCCCAACGGCGGTGGCTGTTCGCCGACTTGGGGCGGCACCGCCGCGGTCTCCTCGGACACCGCCGTCCAGTCGGTGATCGGCACGATCCGCGCCAAGGGCGGTGACGTGTCCGTCTCCGTCGGCGGCTACGGCGGCACGAAGCTGGGCCAGGCCTGCGCGGACGCGGCGTCCACGGCAGCGGCGTACCAGCAGGTCATCACCAAGTACGGGCTGCACGCGATCGACTTCGACCTGGAGGAGCCGGAGTACGAGAACACGGCGGCCATCAAGAACGAGATCGGCGCCGCGAAGATCCTCCAGCAGAACAACCCGGGTCTGTACGTCTCCGTGACCACGGCCGGCACGGCGGACGGCACCGGCTGGTTCGGCAAGCAGATGCTGCTGGAGGCGAAGGCGCAGGGCTTCACCCCGAACAACTTCTCCATCATGCCGTTCGACGGCGGCTTCAACGGGGCCGCGAGCCAGACCGGCGCGCTGACCGACTTCAACGCGATCCTCCAGTCCACCTTCGGCTGGGACCAGGCCACCGCGTACGCGCACGAGGGCTTCTCCGGCATGAACGGCCGCAGCGACACCGGTGAGTACTTCACGCAGGCCGACTTCCAGACGGTGCTGGACTACGCCACGAGCCACAACATGGACCGGTTCACGTTCTGGTCTCTGAACCGCGACCGCCAGTGCACCCCGGCCGACAACGGCGGCCGTACGTCCGGGACCTGCTCCAGCGTGCCCCAGAGCTCCTGGGACTTCGCCGAGTACTCGGTGAAGTTCGCCGGAGTCACCCCGCCGAACCCCACGCCCACACCGACTCCGACGCCCACTCCCACGCCCACGCCGACGTCCTGCAAGGCCACCTGGAGCGCGTCGGCGGTGTACACGGCCGGCAACGAGGTCTCGTACAACAAGCACAACTGGAAGGCCAAGTGGTGGACCCAGAACGAGGTGCCCGGCGCCTCGCAGTGGGGCCCGTGGCAGGACGAGGGCGCCTGCTGATCGATGGCCCCGGCCCCGCCCTGTCACGGCTGACACGCGGTGCGACCTGCGCGACTGGTGCAAACGGCGGGACGGTCGTAGCGTCGAGGTGCACGCGCTCGGACATGGCACGACGGGTGGGAGCGACCATGCGCGGATCAGTGACGGGAACGGCGATCACCCTCGCGGCAGGAGCCCTGCTCACGGCGGCCATGACCACGGCCTCGGCCAGCCCGCCTTCCCCGACGCCGACGGCCAGGCCCCCGCGGCCTGTGCTGGTCGACTGCTTCTGGCAACGCAACGTCCGCCCGGCCGACTTCATCCTGGCCTGCGGCGACGGCAACAGCCGCCTCACCGGGCTCCACTGGACCCAGTGGAGCCCGGGTGGGGCGACGGCCACGGGCGTGAACTACGTCAACGACTGCGACCCGTACTGCGCGGCCGGGACCTTCCACGGCTACCCCGTGATCGTCCGGCTCGACGAGCCCAAGCCCTGGAAGAAGCACCCGTCCGTGCAGCGCTACGGCCAGATGAGCCTGACCTACACCGGCCCCCGGCCGGACGGCTTCAAGCAGGTCATGACCTACCCGCTCTGGGACTGAGCGCGCGGCAGTGGGCCGCGCGGGCGAACCCTGCGGCCACGGCGGCCTGCGCCTTGGGCTGACGCTGCATCATGGTGGTGATCCAGTACGTCGACGCCTCGTGCGCCGTCCGAAGAGAGGTCACCCTTGCCCAGACTTCCCCGCCTGGCGGGTGCCGCCACGGCAGCCCTCGCCCTCGGCCTGATCGTGGCCGCTCAGGCCGCCGGGCAGGACCGGCCGTTCACCGAACCGCATATCGTCGCCCACTTCGACCTGGCCGCCGGGCAGACGCCCGAGAACATCGCGCTCGAACGCGACGGCTCGGCCGACCTCACCCTGGCGTTCGCCCGACAGGTCGCCCGCGTCACCCCCGACGGGCACACCCGGATCCTGGCGAGGCTGCCGGCCGAGGCGAACCCGAACTCCCCGCTCGTGCACGAAGCCGTCGTCACCGGCATCGTCCGGACCCACGACGGCACGCTGTACGTCAACTACGTGACCGGCACCAGCAGGACCGGCATCTGGCGCCTCGACCCCGGCGGCGGCGCCCCGGTGCAGATCGTCCGGCTTCCGCCGACCAGCTACCCCAATGGCCTGGCCCTGGACGAGCGCCGGGGCGTGTTCTACGTGGCCGACTCGGCCCTCGGCACCGTCTGGCGCGTCCCTCGCTCGGGCGGTACGGCCACGGCCTGGGCCACGGCGGCGGACCTCCACCCGCTGCCCTCGCCGCCGGCCCCCGGCTTCGGCGCCAACGGCATCAAGGTCCACCGGGGAGCCGTGTGGGTGTCCAACACCGACCGGGAAACGCTGCTGCGCATCCCCGTCGGCGACGACGGCTCCGCCGGGCCCGTGGAGACCCGGCACCGCGGGCTCGCGGGCATCGACGACTTCGACTTCCCCGGCCACGGCAGCGCCGTGCTCGTCACGCTGAACACGAGCAGCCGGCTCGTCCTGGTCCGCAGCGACGGCAGCAGCACGGTCCTCCTCGGCCGGCAGGAGGGGCTGTCCAACCCGACCTCGGTGGCCGTACGCGGCCGGACGGTGTACGTGCCGAGCGCCGCGTACGAGACCCGGCAGGACGCGAACCTCCTCCTCGCCCGGCTGCGGCACTACCTCGCGCGCTAGCCACTGAACCGCTGGCCACAGGTCCGCTCGCCGCGGCCGGGTGCGCCGGCCGCGGCGAGTCGCGAGGTCAGCCGATCTCGGCCAGCAGGTCGCCGCCCTCCACCTGCTGGATCTTGTTGATGGCCAGCCGGGAGACCCGGCCCGCCTTCGGCGCGGTGATCGTGGCCTCCATCTTCATCGCCTCGATGGTGGCGACGGTGGCACCGGCCTCGATCTCGTCGCCCTCGGCCACCGCGAGCGTCACCACTCCGGCGAACGGCGCCGCCACGTGGCCCGGGTTGGTGCGGTCGGCCTTCTCCGTCACCGGCACGTCGGAGGCCGCCGCCCGGTCGCGCACCTGGATGGGCCGCAGCTGGCCGTTGAGGGTGGACATGACGGTCCGCATGCCGCGCTCGTCGGCCTCGCCGATCGCCTGCAGCTCGATCAGCAGCCGGACCCCGGGCTCCAGGTCGACCGCGTACTCCTTGGCCGGGCGCAGGCCGTAGAAGAACGCCTTGCTGTCCAGCACGCTGGTGTCGCCGTGGATCTGGCGGTGCGCCTCGAACTCGCGGGTCGGGGCCGGGAACAGCAGCCGGTTGAGGGTCGCCCGCCGGTCCTTGAGGAGTCCGGCGCGGTCCTCGGCGGACAGCTCGGGGGCGGGCTTGGCCGCGGCGCGGCCCTGGAGCGCCTTGGTGCGGAACGGCTCGGGCCAGCCGCCGGGCGGGGTGCCCAGCTCGCCGCGCAGGAAGCCGATCACGGAGTCGGGGATGTCGAACTTGTCGGGGGTCGACTCGAAGTCCTCGGGCGAAACCCCGGCGCCGACCAGGTGCAGGGCCAGGTCGCCGACCACCTTGGAGGACGGGGTGACCTTGACCAGGCGGCCCAGGATGCGGTCGGCGGCGGCGTACATCGCCTCGATGTCCTCGAAGCGGTCGCCGAGGCCGAGGGCGACGGCCTGGGTGCGCAGGTTGGACAGCTGGCCGCCGGGGATCTCGTGGTGGTAGACGCGGCCCGTCGGCGAGGCGAGGCCCGCCTCGAAGGGCGCGTAGATCTTCCGCACGCCCTCCCAGTACGGCTCCAGGTCGCCGACGGCCCGCAGGTCGAGGCCGGTGGGCCGCTCGGAGTGGTCGGTGGCGGCGACGAGGGCCGACAGCGAGGGCTGCGAGGTCGTACCGGCCATGGAGGCCACGGCCCCGTCGACCGCGTCGGCACCCGCCTGGATCGCGGCGAGATAGGTGGCGAGCTGGCCGCCCGCGGTGTCGTGGGTGTGCAGGTGCACGGGCAGGTCGAACTCGCGGCGCAGGGCCGAGACGAGCGTGGCCGCGGCCGGGGCGCGCAGCAGGCCGGCCATGTCCTTGACGGCGAGGACGTGGGCGCCGGCCTCGACGATCTGCTCGGCCAGGCGCAGGTAGTAGTCGAGGGTGTAGAGCCGCTCGGCCGGGTCGGAGAGGTCGCCGGTGTAGCAGAGGGCGACCTCGGCGATCGCCGTTCCCGTCTCGCGTACGGCGTCGATGGCGGGCCGCATCTGGCCGACGTCGTTGAGCGCGTCGAAGATGCGGAAGATGTCGATCCCGGTGGCGGCGGCCTCCTGCACGAAGGCGTCGGTCACCTCGGTCGGGTACGGCGTGTAGCCGACGGTGTTGCGACCGCGCAGCAGCATCTGCAGACAGATGTTCGGCACGGCCTCGCGCAGCGCGGCCAGCCGCTCCCACGGGTCCTCGGCGAGGAAGCGCAGGGCGACGTCGTAGGTGGCGCCGCCCCAGCACTCCAGGGACAGCAGCTGCGGCAGGGTGCGGGCGACGACCGGGGCGGCGGCCAGCAGGTCCTTGGTGCGCACGCGGGTGGCGAGCAGGGACTGGTGGGCGTCGCGGAAGGTGGTGTCGGTGACGCCGAGGGTCGGCGACTCGCGCAGCCGGCGGGCGAAGCCCTCCGGGCCGAGGTCCACCAGCAGCTGGCGCGAGCCCGCGGGCGGCTCGCCGGCCGGCAGCGGGGGCAGCTTGGTGACCGGGTCGAGCAGCCGGGGCCGTTCGCCGTGCGGCTTGTTGACGGTGACGTCGGCGAGGTAGGTGAGCAGCTTGGTGCCACGGTCGGCGGAGGACCGGGCGGTGAGCAGGTGCGGGCGCTCCTCGATGAAGGAGGTGGTGACCCGCCCGGCCTGGAAGTCCGGGTCGTCCAGGACGGCCTGGAGGAACGGGATGTTGGTGGCCACACCGCGGATGCGGAACTCGGCGACCGCGCGCCGGGCCCGGCCGATGGCGGACGTGAAGTCCCGTCCCCGGCAGGTGAGTTTGACCAGCATCGAGTCGAAGTGCGCGCTGATCTCGGTACCGGCGTGGGTGGTGCCGCCGTCGAGGCGGATGCCGGAGCCGCCCGGCGAACGGTAGGCGCTGATCCGGCCGGTGTCCGGGCGGAACCCGTTGGCCGGGTCCTCGGTGGTGATACGGCACTGCAGTGCGGCGCCGCGCAGCTTGACGGTGTCCTGGGACAGGCCGAGGTCGGCGAGGGTCGCACCGCCGGCGATGCGCAGCTGGGACTGGACCAGGTCGACGTCCGTGACCTCCTCGGTCACCGTGTGCTCGACCTGGATGCGCGGGTTCATCTCGATGAAGACGTGGTTGCCGTCGCGGTCGAGGAGGAACTCCACGGTGCCCGCGTTGCGGTAGCCGATCTCACGGGCGAACCGCACGGCATCGTTGCAGATCCGCTCGCGCAGCCCCGGGTCGAGGTCGGGCGCGGGCGCCAGCTCGATGACCTTCTGGTGGCGGCGCTGCAGGGAGCAGTCCCGCTCGAACAGGTGGATGACGTTGCCGTCCCCGTCGGCGAGGATCTGCACCTCGATGTGGCGCGGGTCGACGACGGCCTTCTCCAGGAAGACGGTCGGGTCGCCGAACGCGGACGCGGCCTCGCGGGACGCCGCCTCGATGGACTCGCGCAGCTGGGCGGGGCTCTCGACGCGGCGCATGCCGCGCCCGCCGCCGCCCGCGACGGCCTTGACGAAGACGGGGAAGCCGATCTCGTCGGCGGCGCGCACCAGTTCGTCGACGTCGGTGGAGGGCGCGGAGGAACCCAGCACGGGCACGCCCGCGGCGCGGGCCGCGGCGACCGCGCGGGCCTTGTTGCCGGTCAGTTCCAGCGTGGCCGCGCTCGGGCCGACGAAGGTGATGCCCGCCTCCTCGCAGGCGCGGGCCAGTTCCGGGTTCTCGGAGAGGAACCCGTAGCCCGGGTAGACGGCGTCCGCGCCGGCCCGGCGGGCTGCCCCCACGAT
Organism: Streptomyces sp. NPDC002676; assembly: GCF_053592455.1. NCBI lineage: Bacteria > Bacillati > Actinomycetota > Actinomycetes > Kitasatosporales > Streptomycetaceae > Streptomyces > Streptomyces sp. NPDC002676. The sequence continues at coordinate 457,690 of NZ_JBSFVT010000002.1, forward strand.
CTCCTCGACGGAGAGATACGCCCGCACCGGGTGCCCTGGCTCCCCGATCTCGTACGCCTCATCAGCTTTGAGCCGGTGCAGCGAGTTGCGGTCCTCGTGCGGGAACACGGCGACTGTGCGCGCGCCGAGCTCGTAGCCCGCCCGGAACGCGCGGATCGCGATCTCTCCACGGTTGGCGACCAGCACCTTGCGGAACATCCTGGATTCCCTTCAGCCTGCGCCGGCGACGAACACCACGGTGTCAGCCCCGCACTGCCGTACTTGGCGGCAACCATAGGGGGTGCCCGCACATGTCGAAGTGCGAAAACCGTCACATTGACGTGGAGTTTCGCACCCGTTGCCGGGTGGTTGGACGCGGCTGTGCTGTGGGGTGCAAGAGACCGGCCAGGACCTGCTCCCAGGTCCTGTCGTCCTAGGCCCTGTCGTCAAATTCCCGCCGTCCGCCCGAAGGGTGGGCCCCGCGGCGTCTGGTGCGTGCGATCGCAAGGCGCCGGAGCGGCCTCGATGGGGGTCCCCCCGCGCGAGCGTGTTCGAGCGTGGGGGAGGAGTCACGTGGGCGCTCCGGCAACGCGGCTGGGGGTCCCCCCACGCCCTTGAGGCAGTGGGGGAGTGCGTGCCAGGCGTCGCGGGGCAGGCGGGAATTTGACGACAGGGCCTAGCGTTCGGCGGAGGTCATGGAGACCTCGCGTGACGTGGTGTTTCCGGGACGGCCGGCAACCGCCTGGGCCGGCACCGTCACGGGCTTCGCGGGAGCGGGCTCGGCCGCCCGCGACGACGGCAACAGGGCTCGTACGACGGCCCGCAGCCACCCCCGGCGGCCGTGCAGCACGCCGAGGACGATGGCCGCGCCGACCGCGATCAGATGCTCGCGGCCGGCCAGATTGGGCACCGCGATCGACTCCCACACCATCGACCCGCCGGTCAGCGTGAACACCACGGGCGCGCGGCGCACCACCGCGAGATAGGTGAACAGGCCCACGACGGCCGCGGAGGGCCCGGTGTCGAGCACCTTCCCGCACTCGGGCGGCAGCCCTAATCCCCACCAGCCCGGGCCGAACGCGATCATCACGCGCGCGGTGAGGGTGCCGGCCAGCGTCGTGACGTAGGCGATCGCCAGGGTCCGGGCCCGGCCGAGGGCCAGTTCGGCGAGCGCGAAGGCCAGGAACAGCTGGGTGATGCCCGCCCACACCGGCAGATCCAGCGCCGGGACGTACAGCGACACCGGGGTGCGCAGCAGGGACACCCACAGCGGCAGGTCGGCGTAGACGCCGCCGAGCCGCTTCACCCACAAGGCTCCGGTCGGGCGCTGGGCCAGGTCGTGGAAGAAGACGACGCCGACCGTGGCGACGACCCCCAGCAGCAGCCCGGACAGACCGCGCCGGGCAAGCTGGCGCACCGGGTCGACAACGATGGCATGCCACTCGCCCCGCAGCGTGCGCCCGGTGAACCGGGCGAGGCGTGCGAGTGCCGGGCGGAGCAGCTCTTTGTGCCCTTCAGTGGTCATGTGGCACGGCAGCCCATCGCTTCCGGCTCCCCCGTCACACGCATCGCCCCCTTGTGCCTCGCTCCCGACATTCCCGCCGTGCGAGGTGTTGTCTCCATATCCGCCCGTTTCAGGCGCCATCGTATAGATATGCGGATCTTTTCCGGTCGATCCGCCCTGCTCTGTACGGTTCTGTCGCGCTGTACGGTTCTGTCGCGCGCGAGCTCCCTCGGCTCGCCGCGGCGGTTCGGCTCAGGCGCCCGCTCTGGTGAACACGGTCACGGGTAGACCCCTTCCCCCTCCTTGGGCCCCGCGGGCTCGCGCGACCCGATCCGTCTCAGTTCAGCGAGCGGGCAGGCGGGCGTCAAGATCCGCTCCCGGTGCCGTCGGGTGTGGGAAGACCCACAGGTGCGCGGGGCGGGAAACGCGCGGGTCGGAGGCAACTTCGACCGCTTGGAACGCGTCCTTCTAAGAACAGGACACGTCCTCCGAGGTGCGGGAGGGCGTGTCCATCCGGCGTTGCCTTCCCGCCTTGACTTCGAGCGCGCTCCAAGTCGTAGCGTCGCGAACGTCCGGCGGTTCACGCGGGTCGCGTCAGCCGGTATCCCCCTGGGATGCCCGGTGACGGAATCCCGGCGTCGCCGACCTCTCCTGCGCCGAGCCTGCAACACAGAAAGCCCCGCCGTGCTGGGAGAAACCGACCATGCGCGCTTCTTATGCCGGAGACCCGCCCCGCCGAGGCTTCCGGGACTGCTGTCATGCGGAGAAGGCGACGTAAGTGCCAACAGTCAGGCCGGAGAATGTGAGCAGTTGGCGGGGCTTGAGGCAGGTGAACGCCGCGTGCATCCCGATACCGGTGGCGACCGCGAACGGCATCGTCTGTGGGATGAGCAGCGCGGGCGGCAGTGCGATCTCCGCCGTGATGACGGTGACCGCAACCACGCGCCAGAAGCGGACGTCCCGGTCGGTGAGGTTGCCCGCGTGGCGGCGGACGAGGGCGGGAACGGCGTACTGGCGCCGGTAGGGAAGCAGGTCCCTGACCTGGGTGTAGGTGTGGATCCATTGGGCGAGGTAGAGGCCTGTGCGGAACTGCGGGGAGCGGAGTTTCTGCCAGGCGCTGTTCCAGTAGATGTCGGTGGTGATCAGCACGAGGAGACATTGCGACCACGTGTTCGCAGTGCTCAGGCCGTGCTCGACGTGCAGGCCATGGCCGAGGTCTTTGGCGAACAGGAGGCACGTACCGGTCAGCAGGGTATAGCGGATGGCATTGGGGCTCTTGAGGTACAGCAACTCCATCGCGGCGCCGACCAAGACCACCAGCAGCGCGAGGCGGGGGACGAGGCCGAGCGCGAGGGCGAGGGCGACGGCCGTACGGACGATCAGCGCGGGCCGGTAGACGGTGATCAGGAGGCGGGCCCGGGCGGGGCCGAGGCGCTGCTCGGCAAGGTGGGCGCTCAGCGATCCAGGGGTGAAGCGGTCCCAGCCGCCTTGGCCGAAGGCGAGGATGAAGCGCAGGGTGAGCACGGTACCGAAGATGATCCGGAAGGATTGGAGGTGTCCGGGGTCGGTGGGGTGCTGGAAGCCGGAGGCGGCGGCGTCAAAGAACCACACGGCTGCCCCTCACCTCCACGGGCTGCTCACCGCGGGCGGACAGGACGCGGCCGTGTCCGTCGATCCGGTCGTACCGGCCGCTGCGGGTGAGGTGGTTGAGGATCGTCTGGAGCTGGGGCGGCCCGAGGATGAAGCTTCCCGGGGACAGGTAGTCGTAGACGTTCACGGGCTCGGTGTGCCCGTCCATGGTGGTGCCGGTGAGCGAGATGATCGTGAAGGTGGCGCGGCAGAACATCCGCCAGCGCAGCCAGCGGCCGGGCAGGCGGGTGAAGCCAGTGATCATCCATGTCACCAGGCCGAAAGTGACGGCGATCTGGACAGCGGACAGCATGGCAGGAACCTCCGGGCAGGGAGGGTGAAGTGATGAAGGTGCGCCCGGTTACGGGGCGCTGGGGGTCAGCGCTCGGGCTTGGGGGGCCGCTGCATCAGCGCGGCTGCGGCCTCGGTGAGGGTGACCTTCTCGTGCAGCAGCGCTGAGACCACGGAAGTGATCGGCATCTCGACGTCGTGAGCGTGGGCCAGGGCGAGGACCGCCTCCGCGCTCTTGACGCCCTCGGTGGTCTGCCGGGTGGCGGCCGTCGCCTCTTGGACGCTCAGGCCCCGGCCGAGGTGGGTGCCGAAGGTGCGGTTCCGGGAGAGCGGCGAGGCGCAGGTGGCCACCAGGTCACCGAGGCCGGCCAGACCGGCGAGGGTGGCCGGGTGGGCGCCCATGGCGGTGCCCAGCCGGGTGGTTTCCGCCAGCCCGCGCGTGATGAGCATGGCCGTCGCGTTGTCGCCCAGACCCATGCCTGAGGCGATGCCGACCGCGAGGGCGATGACGTTCTTGACCGCGCCGCCCAGCTCGCAGCCGATGACGTCGGTGCTGGTGTAGGGCCGGAAGTACGGGGTGTGGCACGCCTGCTGGAAGCGGCGGGCGGCGTCCTCGTCCAGGCAGGCGACGGTGGCCGCGGCCGGCTGGCCCTCCATGATCTCGCGCGCCAGGTTCGGACCCGACAGCACCGCGACCCGGTCCGCACTCACGCCGGTGACCTCGGCGATGATCTGGCTCGCCCGCAGCCCGCTACTCTGCTCGATCCCCTTCATCAGCGACACGATCACGGTGCCGGATCCGATATGTGGCGCCCACGTGGCGAGGTTGGTCCGCAGGGTCTGCGCAGGGATCGACAGCACCAGGAAGTCCGCGCCGTCCAGCGCGGCGGCCGGGTCGGTCGTCGCCATCACAGCGGCAGGCAGCTCGATGTCCGGGAAGTAGCCGACGTTGCGGTGCCGGGCGTTGATCCCGTCGGCGATCTCATCCCGGCGGGCATGCACCATCACGCTGGTGCCGGCATCGCCCAGGATCTTGGCCACGGCCGTACCCCAGGACCCGGCCGAGAACACCGCCACGCGGGCGGGGCGGTTCTGGCTCACTGCGGGATCCTCTCGGTGGACACGGGTCCACCGCCCTGGGGGCGGCTGGGCTGCGCCATCGTACCGGCCGCGTAGGGCGCGGCCGGTGACGTGCCAGCGCGCCGCAGGGTCAGCAGGACCGCACGGCGGCCGGGAAGTACGGGAAGCATCCGGTCCGCCTCGATCAGCATGTTCTGGGCCGGAACGTCGCCGAGTTCGCGCCGCAGCTCGTCGGCATGCCGGATCCACAGCCGGTAGAGCCGTTCCCACATGGCCGGCTCGGTGGGCCGCTCGTCCAGGTGCTCCAGGATCAGCCCGGCGGCAGGCGCCTCTTCCTCCCAGGCCGGCTTCACGTCGGGTCGCAGGCCGCGGGTGAGAAGCAGCCGACCGCCGGGCGCCAAGACACGGCCGACTTCACGTAGTGCTGCTTGCCGGTCTCCGACGCGGCCGAGGGCATCCACGCACACCGCGCCGTGGGCGCAGCCGTCGGGCAGGCCGGTGGCGTCCAACCGGGCGACGCGGAAGGCCGCTTGGTCGGCGGGAACGAAGTCGGTGCGCCGGGCTGTGGCCTGCGCGACGGCAACGGCAGAGATGTCGAAGCCCACCAGGCGTACGGCCAGGGCGCGGGCCAGCCACAGTCCGATGCCGCCGTTGCCGCAGCCGGCATCCACCAGGAGCTGACCTGGCCGCATCCGCAGGCGCGCGGTCATCAGCCCCAGCAAGGGCCAGTCACACGAGCTGGAGGCGTTGACCTCTACGGGGTAGTCCTCGTCCATCGCCTCGGCGTACAAGCGGGCGACCAGTGGGGTGCGTGCCCGCGCGGCGTGCAGCGCATCGTACTGGGACGCGAGCTGCTGGGGCTGTGGGGTGGATGGGGTGACGCAGTGGAGTGTCATCGCGGCATCGCCCTCCTGATCCGTGATCGGGTGCCGGGACAGATGACCTGGACCGCGTAGACGGGGGCCCACGCGTCCGACAGGTCAAGGGCCATCGGCTCGTATCCGGTGATGAGTTCGACCCGCCGCGCCACGTCCCGGACCTGGTCGGCGAAGCCGCCCGGGACCGAGGCGAAGTGGCTGGCTGCCTCCGGCCACACGGCAAGCCCTGTTCGCTGCTCTGGGTGGAAGGGCGGGGTGTCTGACCAAGCGAGGTCACTCGGGAGGTCATCCCGCGTTCCGGCGATGGCTGTCAGCCGTGACTGCGCCGCCTCGGTCACCGCCCGGGTCAGGGCGATGACCGGACTGCTGTGGCACCCGCCGCCGGCAAAAACGACCGGGAAGTCCTCGGACCACAGGTAGGCCAGGCACACCGGGATCCCGTACGGGCCGTCTACGAGCGCCAGTTCCAACGCCATCTCGGCGGCACTCAACCGGTCGATCACCTCCCGGCCGTAGGGGTCATCGACTGTCGCCGGGTCGATCACCGTCCGCCGCTGGCCACCGCACTGTCCGTCCTGGAACAGCACATCCCGTTCCACGACCTCAAACAGCGCGTGCAGCAACGCCTCGTCGCGGGTGTTCCCGCACGCCAGACCGGTGCTCGTCGCGCGCAGCAGATCCGGGCTCCACTTAGGCCGTTGCGCCCGGCGACGGACCAGGTCGACCGGCAACAGCACCTTCTGACCGCTCATGAGGCCAGTTCCCGTGGTCCACTCCCACACCATCCGGGCGAGAGTGTCCTCGGGGTACGAGACGGTGAGCGGCAGCGCGGAGATCGGATAGTCGGGGGCGACCTCCACGGCTGAGCCACGTGCCGCAATCGGCAGCGGCTGCTCGACGTGCCACAGCTCGATCGCCTCCATCACGGCCGACAGCTTGGCCAGCAGGTCGGTGGCGCCCTTGCCCTGGGACGTGCTCAGGGTCATGGACGCGGGCCGGATCGCCGTCCAGACCGGCAACCCGATGCAGTCCAGATCCGTCAGCCGGGCCACGCGGGTGATGCCGTACGACGGCAACAGCCCGGCGAGGGTCTGCCACGTCTCCTCCGCAGGCCGGGCTCGCATCGTGCCCGGCAGTATCACCAGGTCGTCAGCGGGCAGCACTGGCCGCCTCCCTTTGCTCAGATGACTCGGCCAGATACCCGGGCACCAGCCGCTTCGCCGCCTCGACCGCCCGCGCCCCGCAGACCAGCCCGCGGGCAGAGGCTTCCTCGTCGAGCACGTGCTCAGGGCACCGCCACACCCGCAGCAGCATCTGGCGAGCGAGGTCGTCCCGCACTGCCGCAGTCGAGAATCCGGGCCGGCTGTGGCGGACCTCGGCCAGGGCGTCGGCGTAGCGGGCGACCGCCGCGCGGTCCTCGAAGGTTTCGTCGGCCAGCAGCAGCACCACCGCTGCCTCGTCTCGCAGGTCCACGGTGGGGTGGAACACCCGGTGAGCGGGCAGGGTACCGCCGGTGACCTGCGCCAACCGGGTCCTCAGCGGCAGCCCGGGGGTTCCGCCGGCAGGGCGCCAGGAGTGGTGTTCCAGGTAGGACGCCCACCTCGCCCGGAATGCGGGGTCGAACACCTGCTTGTAGATGAGCCGGTCTTCGGTGGACAGGTCCAGCCCGTCAACGCGGGCGCGGGCGAAGGTGTTGGACCAGCGGCGGAAGTACGGCGTTTCCCACGTGTGCGGGGATGGAGGGGCAGTCTCAGCCGGCGGGAGGCCTTGGAGTGCCGTGCTGACGGCGGCGAGGGCATCGACGCGCTTGAGGTCGCCGAAGTGCTGGTCGCGCTCGGTCTGGTCGGCCAGCCAGCTGATGAACGTTGTTTCGTCGTGGCGGCGGCACACGGCCCGGACCGCAGCCCATGTGCGTTGCGGGTAGTGGACCGCTCGCAGCGCCTTGAGCAGCCTGGCGGCGCGCTCGCCGTCGAGCACCCCTGCTCCCTGGGCCAGGTCCAGGACATGACGGAGGTTGACCACCGGCCACGTCAGGGCATCCCAATCCCCGTCTGGCCTCTGTCCAACCGCAACCTCGTCGTCGCCGTCGATGTCTCCCTGGCTGTAGGCGGTGTAGATGCTGCCGATCCCGACCATCCCGAACGGCGCCAGCTCGGCCGCGCGCAGTGCGCCGATGCTCGCCGCCCCGATCACCCGGACGCCCCGGCCCATCGTGACCAGGATCTCCTTATGTCGGAGCGCCGGAGCCTGGTGATACACCCCGTCGATGATCACCACAGTTTCGCCGTCGCTGATCGCGGGATCGAACAGGTCCCCGTGCCGCACCGGCGGCCACGCCCGCACGCCGGGTGCGGCAAGCTGCGGCTCGGACCGTGACAGCGTCGGCCCGACGAACACGTGAATCACTGAGACCTCCATGCGGTCAAACGCGAGGAGGCGCCCCTCCCCGGACCCCAACGGGACCAACGAGATGGGAGAGGCGCCACGGGATCAGGCCGTGTACGGGTCGTCGTCCTCAACGTCCACGGCGACCACCACAGGGCCGGTGATCTCCTCGGGCTCCTCCGCCGACACCGAGGTGACTGCGACTTCGGACTTGGAAACGGACATCGTTGATTCCTCCTAGAGCGTTCGTGGATGAACCCGTGCCGCCAGCGACTTGCGGGACGCCGACGGGGCGGGCGTGACCCGCCGCACCAGGTCTTCCGGGACACCGGAGGGGCGGGGGCTTCGTCGCGACCCTGACCCTGCGGTCGCCGTGGGGCCCCTGGACCCGGGGCTGGGTGATGCCGCTCAGAAAGCGGGGCGCGGATGCTCGGCGCACGCGGCGTGAATGCGACTCGTCAGGGCGCCGCCAGAGTTGCTGACCCGGTCGTAATCGACCGTTTCGTCGGTGGCGCGCATCGGCCGGTCGCAGGCCACGCATACGCCCTGCCCGGCAAGCGCCTCGAAGTGGTCGCACAGTGCTCTGAGCGTGCGGGCCAGCTTCCGTGCGTACGCCGCTGCACCGTGCGGGCCCGCGCCGGCCCGAGCGCTGAGCTTGCCACGTGCCTCACCGACGCAGGCGAGCGCGCAGTACCGGGGGACGCTGTCCTTGTGCAGTCGCCCGGCTTTCGCCTCCACCTCGGGGATCAGCAGCCCCAGGTGTCCGCGCAGCATCGCGGTGAGCGTGTCCAGCTCTCGGGAGGCCAGGGGAAGCGTTTCGGGCCCCTCGTCCGGCCCCAGCAGCAGCGCCACTGTCTCGCGCATCGTCGCAATGTCCACCAGGCCGGTGTCGTTGCCCCGCTTCACTGTGGCGTTCACCGGCGCACCGCCCGTCCGGACAGGCACCGGGAGCACTCGCACGGCGGGAAGGCGGTGCTCATCACCGGCTCCGGCGACAACTGGTTCCCGTACGTCACTGTGACCGTGCCCCGGTCCTGGCTGATCGTGCCGTAGCGGTCCACGGAGTAGACCCGCATCGTCATGCCGCTGCCCCGTGCGCTGGCCCCGGGCAGGGCGGTACCGTTCGTCATGTCGACGCTCCCTCGCTGGTATGAGCGTTGGCCACTCCCGGGGCCGTTCCCGCGGTCGCCGGGATCCACCTTGTGCCGACGTTGGCGGGTAGCGAGGGTGAACGTCGGAGCGTTCCGGCCCCGGCTCATCCCGTCGTTCCCCACTCGCCGTTGACGAGGTGTGAGAACAGCGTGACGCTCTGAGAAGACCGGAACGCTCACAGTTTTGTGAGCGTTGTGAGCGTTCCCTACAGGCCGACCCAGGCGGCCATGTGGTTGAGGGTGTCTGGGGTCCGGCGCGAGAGGTGGATCAGGCCGGTGATCGTCTCGCGGGCCGCCGGGTGATACCGCGTCTGCTCAGGGGCCATGCGACGAGCTTCGATCAGAGACATCAGCGCGTCCTCTGTGTGCCCGGTCTCCATTTCAGTGCGAGCCTGGTCGATCAGGAAATGGGCGCGGCGGGATGTCGCGAGTTGCGTCGGCAGCTTCTTGCCGATCGTGCGGGCCTTCTTCAGTGCGGCGTCGTACTGGCGCATCTCGACGGCAGCGGACATCTCGTGCAGGTCCACGTTGGTCGGTCCGAAGCTGAGCCAATACACCTGGGAGGCGTCACCGATGCGCTTCGCGATCCGGCGGGCTTCGGCGATGTGGGTCTTTGCCCCGGTCGCATCCTCGGCCCTTGCGGAGATTACCGAGGCTCCGAGATGAAGCTGCCCGGCAACGGCCAGGGCCTCGCGGGTGTCGTCGGCCTGCGCGACGACGTTGTGGCCGGAGGCGACGAGGCGCCGCCCGATCCGGTACTCGCCCTCGCGGAAGTACACCAGGGCCCGCATGTACTGCCGTACGGCCGCCAGGCACGGGTCGGAGGCACGCTGCGCCGCCCAGTCCATCCGGTCGAGGGCCACCGCCGACAGATCGTAGTAGCCGAGCTTGACGCTGATGTCGTGCGCGGTGCGGTATGTGGAGGCGAGCGCCTGCCACAGTTCACTGGAGGGTGACGACCAAGCAGCGTGTGTCAGTTCGGCAATGAGGCCCGGCAGCTTGCGGGCCGCATTGCGCAGATGAGTGGCGCGGACCTCTTCACATAGCTGGTCCGATCCCGCGATGAGCTTGTCCGCCGGTCGTACGGTCAGGTCCGGGTTCGGCCCGAGGTCGTACAGGTCCAGGGATTCGCGGATCGGCCGCACCAGCTCGGCAAGCCGATCGCGCTGCAACTCGGTCACGTACGGCTGCCCAGTCAGTACAGTCACGTCGACCTTGAGGACCTTGGCGCATGCGGCCACGAAGGCAGCAGTCGCCGGACGGGCACCGCATTCCACCTGGTTGAGGTAACTGTAGGAGTAGGGCAGCAGGTCGGCCATCTGGCGCTGCGTGAGCCTGGCCAGTCTGCGCTGTTCCTTGATGCGTGCGCCCGTGTGGTTGTCATCCAGTGTGGGCATACTGGTCTCCGTTCTAAGCACCCACTTGGAACAGTACTCGCGCCCAGTGGCGTGGTTGCACCCTTCCGCCCCCGACTCCCCTGCGATTGGGGGTGGTTGCATGTGATCGGATAGGCCTCATGGCAACAACTGACCGTGTGCTCTACCTGTTCGGCTCGGCGGCCCCGCCCGTCTTCGACGTCGCGTCGGTGATTCAGCAAGCGCAGGCCCGAGGGTTCGACGTGTGCCTCGGACTGACCCCGACCGCCGCCCGCTGGCTCACTCCGCAGCTGGGAGAGCTGGAGCGGCTCACCGGGCACCCGGTACGCAGCGAGTACAAGATGCCCGGCGAGCCAGATGTATGGCCGAAGGCGGATGTGATCGCAGTGGCGCCGGCGACCTTCAACACGGTCAACGCATGGGCTCTCGGCATCACGCGAGACTTCGTGGTGGGCGTCGTCGCCGAGGGAATCGGCAAGGGTATCCCCATCGTGACGATGCCGTGCGTGAACGCGGCCTACGTGCAGCACCGCCAGTTTGAACGGAGCATCGCCGAGCTGCGCGACATGGGTGTGCACGTCCTGTACGGCGAGGGCGGTTTCGTCCCGAACCAGCCGGGCCAGGGCAAGCCGAAGGAGTACCCCTGGCACCTGGTCGTCGAGGCCACGCAAAGCCTGACTGGCATGCTGTGACTGAGCACGCCAGTTGGCCACTCTGAGCTTGTTTGTTGGCCACTCTGGAAGAAATCGATCCAGGCCGTTGTCCGGGCGAGGCTCCTCAAGGTCAGAGGGCTGGTCAGCGCTCCTGGTCAGCGGCAGGCTCAGCATGTCGTATTCGGGATCCACTGAGTGCCAGATTGCCTCGATCTGCTCACCAAGGACTTTGCCGCAGTGGCGGATCGTCATCCCCTCATCGTCCAGGCCGAGCCGAACGCCCACAAACGCGACGACCAGATCGGGCGCCGACACGTGTGCCAGCGCAGGATCAGAACAGACGTGCGCCCAGTCCGGGTTCAGCCACTTGATCCCGGTCGGGTACTCGTAGCAGTCCGTCGACGTGATGTAGCCGACCGCGTTGCCGCGGTACGCCATCGATGCCACGCACCGCCAGATCCAGTCGTGCGTCGTGCCCTGCACCGATGGCTACACGAAAAGCGACGACAGCAGCAACTGCTGCATCGCATCACCGGACTGCCGGTACTGGCGGATCGGCGCCGCCGACAGGTTCGAGCACAGGATCCGGCCCGCCGCATACACCGAGGCCAGGCACAGAGCCCGCTCCGCGCTCATCGATGACGAGCTGGCCGCGCCGCCCCGGTTCCACGGCACCGAGGTGATGGCGCGCCGCTCCTCGCCGCGTGTCTCGACACCGGCGAGCCAGCCGCCCACGTGTCGCCGACCAGGACAGGGCCGCCGTCGTCGGACGCTCGGGAGGGCTTTCGCCGGGGCCACCACTTCACGCGCACTCCCTCGTGGTAGATGGCGGCCACTGGCCGCAGTTCTGTCAGCGGGGAGTAGGAAGCCGTTTCCTTTGGCGACGTCAACCCCCAGCATGGGTGGTTACCTTTGAGAACTTCCTAGATCAGGACGCCCAGCAAGGTGTCTCACTGATGCTGGAGCGCCCAGATGTGATCGGGCATCGGGGCGCACGGCAGCATTCCCCCGCACCTCTGAGGCATGATCAGGTGACGATTCATTGCGTGAAGGGGGCAGGATGAAACGCTCGATCACGGCAGTTGCCACGCTGCTGCTGATCACCGCGGTGGGCTGTGATGGGCCGTCCGCCGCGAAGACACACGGAGGGCCCGCTGGCGCTGGTGGTACTGCTGCGGTACGGCCGATGACCGCCGACGAGACACGCCAGGTAGTCATCAGTTTGAACAAACGCGAGGACACCGAAAACTGGGACGCGGCTTTCTGGCGGAATATCGCCGAGGGGCCGTGGCTGGAGCAGCGGCTCGCCGCCGTGGAGGCCCGCAAGAAGTACGGCACCAATGCCGCCTCGGAACCGAAGGGGTCACCGAAGGTCTCCGCGCAGGTCCACGCATGGGCGGCAGCCGGGCCGGATGGTGACCGATGGATCCTTGGTGCATATGAGGCGCAAGGGTATTCGGTCGGAGATGCGACCAAGAAGGCGGAGCCGTACTGGTCGTTGTATCACCAGCGGAAGGGTGGGGGCTGGCGCAGGACTTTCCTGGCGTTGGCGCCTTCACGTACCGCGCTGCCCGCGGTTGCCACCGGTCGCGATGGCCAGGCCGTGACCTCGGGCGATGTCTCAAAGCTGGCCACGCCGCCGTCTTCGGTCTGCCGTCATTACGGAGACTACGTCGCCGGTAGGAGCGGAACCGGAGCCGAGGATGATGCCTTGTGGAGCAAGGAGATACGCACGGCACGTGCCTCAGCCGCGACAGCGGAGAAGGACCTGCGTGCCCGGTTCTACAATCCCGCGTCGGTCAACTTCAGCGAGGACCCCGAGTCGGCGCATCACGGTCCGATCTGGCGCACTACCGACGGCGGAGCGCTCGTCGCGTGCATCGTCGTGACGAAGACAACCATAGCTATGGGGTCCGGCCGGTACGTCAAGTTCGCCTCCAGCGGATGGCCGGGCACTGTGGGAGTGCGCTGGGCCGCCTTCACCCAGAGCCAACTGTCACTGACCGTACTGAAGGTTCCGGCGGAGTCCCATGAAGTGTCCATCGCCGCCCGGGCAAGCTGGCCCTACCGCTTCGATGGCACTCGGTACACGAGCCGATAACCAAAGATGATGTTTCAGTTGGTAAGTCTGCGGTAGCTGATGAGGGCTGCCGCTATGCCGACGAAGGTAGAAAAAATGCTCAGGCTTGCGCTCGTAGCGGCGATGCAAGGCGGCATACAGCATGCACGCCGCACTCGACCGGCGCGCGGACAGCGAGCGGCGGGCCGTGCTCGGCGACGACTACCCGGGCTGACCCCGCGAAGTGCAGCGGCCCCACTCCGGCGTCCGGGCGGTGCCGTCGCCATACGGCGGCCAGCCGAGTATGTCGTAGGCCTTGTCGACGTGGAGACGCCGGGGCTTGAAGTTGCGGCCGCGGTAGGGGTCGTGTTTCGTTTGGAGGCCCGTGATCATGGGCTTCAGGGCGTGGTTGTCGTGGGTGTTGACGGCCGAGACGCCGACGGGGCTCGGACCTGTGAGTTCGCCGCCCTTTTTTAGCGCGGACATGGGCGGAGTCGAGGACCGCTCGGGAGAGATCGAGCAGGCCGGTGTCGTCAAGCCGGTGCAGGATCCCCTCGTGCAGCCGGCGAGAACAGGACATGTCCTCCGGAGGTGCGGGAGGGCGTGTCCATCCGGCGTTGCCTTCCCGCCTTGACTTCGAGCGCGCTCCAAGTCGTAGCGTCGCGGACGTCCGGCGGTTCACGCGGGTCGCGTCAGCCGGTCTCCCCCTGGGATGCCCGGTGACGGAATCCGTCGCTTGATGGATGAGAGACCCCCGTGCCGTACGGGACTGATGACGAACGAATGTGCAGGGAAAGGCTGGGACACCAGATGCGACAGCGCAGTCTGCGGGAACTTCGGGTATCGGCCATCGGCCTCGGCTGCATGGGCATGTCCGCCTTCTACGGCTCCACCGACCAGGACGAGGGCATCGCGACCATCCGGCGCGCCCTCGAAATCGGCGTCAACTTCCTCGACACCGCGCAGCTCTACGGCCCGCTGACCAACGAGTCGCTGGTCGGCGAGGCGGTCCGGGGGCACCGCGACGAGTACGTGATCGCGACGAAGTTCAACTACCGCATGGACAACGCCGTGCCGGGCGACATGAGCACGATCGGCCCGCAGGACGGTTCCGCCGAGCACGTCCGCAGCTCGATCCACGGCTCGCTGGAACGGCTGGGCACCGACTACATCGACCTGTACTACCAGCACCGGGTCGACCCGAACGTGCCCATCGAGGAGACGGTCGGCGCGCTGGCGGAGCTGGTCGCCGAGGGCAAGGTGCGGCACATCGGACTGAGCGAGGCGAGCGCGGACACCATCCGGCGCGCCCACGCCGTGCACCCGATCACCGCGGTGCAGAGCGAGTACTCGCTGTGGTCGCGGGACGTGGAGGCCGAGGTGCTGCCGGCCTGCCGGGAGCTGGGCATCGGGTTCGTGCCGTACTCGCCGCTGGGCCGCGGCTTCCTCGCGGGCCGCTTCACCTCGGCCGACGAGCTGGACGAGAACGACTACCGCCGCAGCACCCCGCGCTTCACGGACGCCAACATCGAGGCGAACAAGCGGCTCGCGGCGAAGGTGAAGGAGATCGCCGCCGAGAAGGGCGTGACCCCGGCCCAGCTGGCGATCGCCTGGGTGCTGGCCCAGGGCGAGGACCTGGTGCCGATCCCCGGCACCAAGCGCCGCACCTACCTGGAGCAGAACGCCGCCGCGGTCGACATCGAGCTGACCAAGGACGACCTCGCCCGTATCGACGCCGAACTGCCCGAGGCGGCGGGTGAGCGCTACGACGAGGCGGGGATGCGGTCCGTGAACCGCTGACCCAAATGCCGACCTGCCCGGTGGCCAGGCCACCGGGCCGGGAGCACGCTGGTAGGCATGAGGCCCCGGCAGGCGGTGGCGGAACTGCGGCAGCGGTGGCGACGGTGGCAGTCCTCGGGCGCGCTGCTGCTGCTCCCGATCACGCTCATCGTCGTGATCACGGTGGTGGACACCCGCGCCCCCGCCGATGTTCACCTCGGCCCGACGCTGGTCATCGCGCCGGCCCTGACCCCGTCGTTCGCCGGTCCCCGCACCACCGCTTTCGTCGGGGCGCTGGCGGTGGCCGCGCAGATCCTGATCGGCTCCGTACACGGGGGGCTGGGCACCACCAACCACATCGTGCAGACCATCACCCTCGCGGTGCTCTCGGCGATGACGGTGGTCTACAGCGCCCTGCGCGAGCGGCGGCAGGCCCAGCTCGCGCAGGTCCGCACCGTCGCCGAGGCCGCGCAACACGTGCTGATGTGGCCGCTGCCCGAGGAGATCGGCCCGCTGCGCATCGCCTCGCTGTACCTGGCGGCGGAGGACGAGGCGCAGATCGGCGGTGACCTGTACGCGGCGACCCGGTCCAATGATGTCGTGCGCATGCTGATCGGCGATGTGCGCGGCAAGGGCCTGCCGGCCATCGGTGAGGCCGCGCTGCTGCTGGGCGCGTTCCGGGAGAGCGCGCACCGGCACATCCCGCTGCACGAGCTGGCGGCCACGCTGGACCAGAGCATCACCCGCTACACGGCCGACCTGGAGTCGCCGGAGGAGGCGGGCGAGCGGTTCGCCACCGCCCTGCTGGTGGACATTCCGGACCAGGACCCGGTCACCCGGATGACCAGCTGCGGCCATCCCCCGCCGCTGCTGCTGAGTCCCGGGCATGTCGTCACGGTCCCGAGCCTGCACCCGTCACCGCCCCTCGGAGTGCAGGGCAGCACCGAGCACACGCTGGACGTGTTCTCCTTCGAAGCCGGTGACACGCTGTTGCTGTACACGGACGGTGTGATGGAGGCCCGGGACAGCCGCGGCCGGTTCTATCCGCTGGCGGAGCGGGTCGCGCGGTGGACCGACGACAGTCCGGAAGCGCTGGTGCACCATCTGCGGCGCGATCTGCTCGCCCATGTCGGCGGCCGGCTGAACGACGACGCCGCGCTGATCGCACTTCACCGCACGCCCGCCGACCGGCGCCGCCACCACGGCCTGGCGGCCGGGACCGAGGTGTTCCGGCACCGGGCGGGGTGACGGCGCCAGGCCGGTACCGGTTCCGGGCGGGGTGACGGTTCCGGACCCGGCCGCCCATGCGTTCAACATCCTTTGCGCAAAAGTTCAGCCGGAGGTGGCCCACCCGGTGAGGCCGTTGCGAGACTCTGCGCCCGCTTCTGCCTGCTCCCGCCCGAGTGAGGTTCCCATGCCCGTACGACCGTCCTTACGACACCTGCTCTCCGGCCTCGCCCTGGTGCCGGCGCTCGCGTTCCCGGCCGTCGCGCACGCCGACCCCGGCGGCACCCAGGCCCGTTTCGACCTCCAGGCGCACCGCGGCGGCATCGGTATGACGACCGAGGAGTCGCTGGAGGGCTTCGGCAAGGCCATGCGGCTCGGGGTGTCCACCCTGGAGCTGGACACCCACGTCACCAAGGACCTGAAGGTCGTCGTCAACCACGACCGGCAGATCAGCGGCGTCAAGTGCCGGGACACCGGCCCGGTGACGCCCGGCGACCCGATGTACCCCTATGTCGGGAAGTACATCAAGGACTTGACGCTGGCTCAGATCAGGACGCTGGACTGCGGCTACCAGCAACTGCCCGGTTTCCCGGAGCAGGAGGTCGTCAAGGGCTTCCGGATGGTGGAGCTGAAGGACGTCCTGAACCTGGTCAAGAGCTACCACGCCTGGCAGGTCAAGCTGAACATCGAGACCAAGGTCGAGGCGGGCGCGCCCGAACAGACCGCGCCTCGCGAGGTGTTCGTGCGCCGGGTGTACGAGGAGATCCACCGCTCGGGCATCGAGCGGCAGGTCACCATCCAGTCCTTCGACTGGGGTGCGCTGAAGCTGATGCACCAACTGGCGCCCAAATGGCCGCTGGTGGCGCTCACCAACTACGACTTCCTCCAGGTCGGCAAGCCCGGTGCGTCGCCCTGGCTGGGCGGGATCGACGCCGACGACTACGGCGGTGACTTCGTGAAGGCTGCCGCCACGATTCCCGGGCTCACCACCCTCTCCCCCAACTACGGCTTCCCGCAGTCCGGAAAGATCGGCGACCCGGGCTTCCGCTTCTATCCCGACGCGACGATGATCGCGGAGGCGCATGAGCGCGGGCTCAAGGTGGTCCCGTGGACGTGCGACGACCCGGCCACCGTGGAGGCGCTGATGGACATGGGCGTCGACGGCATCATCACCAACTACCCCAACCACGTGCGGCAGATCATGGCCGACCGGGGCATGCCGCTGCCGCGGCCGTACTACCCGCGCGCATCGGACTGAGCGAACCGGACGCCCCTTCGGACGACCCCCCGGAAAGCCCCTCGGGCAACCGCGAGCCCCGCCCCGAGTGGGGCGGGGCGGGGCTGCGCGCCGTGTCGCCGGCCGGTCAGCGCACCGGCTTCAGGTCGGTGATCTTCAGGGTCTTCAGGTCGGACACGACGTCGATCCGGCTGACCTCCGCGCCGGCTCCGTCACCCCAGGTCAGCGTGACCCTGCTGGTGGCGTGGCCGGCGCCGGAGCCGGTGTAGGCGACCTTCCACTTCACCGGCACGTTCTGCGCGAAGAGGATGCCGTCGGCGTGCTCCTTCTTCTCGTAGGCGGCGACCTTCTTCTGGGCCGCGGCGGAGAGGTAGAAGCCGCGCAGCGCCTTGGCGGCGGCTCCGGCGGTGGTGTCCTCGTTGGCCCACACGGCGTCGATGTACGCCCCGTAGAAGTCGGCCACGTGCTGGGTGACGTTGCGCGCGTCTCCCTGGGCGACGGAAGAGGCGGCGGGGCGGCTGCGGTGGCTCACGCCGGTGCCCGCGAGGGCGGGCGTCACGGCGACCAGGGTGAGGCCGGCGGTGACGGTGACGGCGGCGAGCAGGGTGCTGCGCTTGCGGACGGACATGTGCGTGATTCCCCCGGTTTCTTCGCGGCCGATTTTACTCCGGCCGTCGACGACCCCTAAGAGCGTAATTTCCGTCCGCCGGTTCCGCCGCTTCATATTCTTTCGGTCAACTCACTTCAGACCGCGGGCGGTTACGCCCCTCGACGAGCCGGCGAGATTTTCCAGGGCCATGCGACGACGAGGGCGCGGGAGACGCGGAAGCCTTTCCACACCGGTTCGTTCGATCTTTGCTCGGCAAAAGCAGCAAGTACGTCGCTTGTTGCACATTTCAAGCTGCGCGTTGCGAGGCGTCGTCGCCGGGTGCCACAGTGGACGCTCTGCTCCGGTCCCTGGGCCCGACCGCCCCCATCCGGCCGGACCCCGCATCCGGACCACCCCCCCACTCGCACGCACCTCGTACGAAGGATCCGATTTCATGCACCGAGCAGTACCGAACCCCGACCTGCCCGCCGACCCGTCCTGGACCCGCACTCACCCGAAGCCCGGCCCGCAGCGCCACGTGAGCTGAGGGCCACGGCGAGCCGCCTCGGCACGAGCCCCGCGGTCTTCGGCGCGGGCGTGGTGGCGGGGCGGCTATCGTCGGCTGTGTGAGACTCCGTCCCCACCAGCGAGAAGCCGTGGACCG
Source organism: Streptomyces sp. NPDC002676 (assembly GCF_053592455.1). Classification (NCBI taxonomy): domain Bacteria; kingdom Bacillati; phylum Actinomycetota; class Actinomycetes; order Kitasatosporales; family Streptomycetaceae; genus Streptomyces; species Streptomyces sp. NPDC002676. Next base: position 476,171 of record NZ_JBSFVT010000002.1, read on the forward strand.
GGTGGTCCGAGCGCTCGGGCTGCCGGCCGGCGGCACCGTGCCGCCGCAGGGGCTGCGCACCCAGGTGGTCATGGCGACCGGGTCCGGCAAGACCCTGGTCGCGGTGCGCGGCGCGGAGGAGCTCCAGGCGGGCCGGGTGCTCGTGCTGGTGCCTTCGCTGGACCTGCTCGCGCAGACCGAGGAGGCCTGGCGGGCGGGCGGCCGTACCGGCCCGATGATCGGCGTCTCCTCGCTGCGTGGTGACCAGGCCGCATTCCCGAACACCACGAACGTCGGCGAACTGGTCGCCTGGGCAAGCCCGTTCGACAAGGTCACCGTCTTCGCGACGTACGCCTCGCTGGGCCTCGGCACCCTGGAGCGCGCGCACGCGGCCGGGCTGCCGGGCTGGGACCTGATCGTCGTGGACGAGGCCCACCGCACGTCCGGCCGGATCGGCAAGCCGTGGGCGGTCGTCCACGACAACACCCGGATCCCCGCCCTGCGACGGCTGTACATGACGGCCACACCGCGGCTGTGGCAGCCGGAGGGCGACCAGGAGGAGGGTGCGCCGGGTGAGCTGGTCGCCTCCATGGACGACGCCCCGGACGGGCCCTTCGGTGCCCGCTGCTACACGCTGACGCTGTCGGAGGCCATCGACCGCGGGATCTGCGCGCCGTACCAGGTGGTGTGCGTCGACGTCACCGACACCCGGCTGCAGGCCGCCCAGCTGCTCGGCATGGAGGGCCGTACGGACGAGGTGCGCGGGGCCAGGCTGGCCGCGCTGCAGACGGCGCTGGTCAAGGCGGCGGGCACCGAGGGCCTGCGGCGCACCCTGGTCTTCCACCATCTGGTGCGGGAGGCGGAGGCCTTCGCGGCGGGGCTGCCCGAGGTGGCCGAGCGGCTGCACGCCGAGAGCCCCCGGCGGTATCCGGGGCGGGTGTGGGCCGAGTGGCTGTGCGGCGATCATCCGGCGCCGCACCGGCGCCGTGTCCTGGACGAGTTCGCCCGCACCCGGCGGCGCGCGTTCCTCAGTTCGGTGCGGGTGCTCGGCGAGGGCGTCGACACCCGGCACTGCGACGCGGTGTACTTCGCCGACGTCCGCGGCTCCATGCCCGACCTGGTGCAGGCGGTGGGCCGGGCGCTGCGGCTGCGGCCCGGCGAGGGCAAGACGGCCTCCCTGGTTGTACCGGTGCTGCTGGGGCCGGGCGAGACCCCGGACTCGATGCTCTCCAGCCGGGCGTACGCGGGCCTGGCCCGGCTGCTGGAGGCGCTGCGCGCGCACGACACCCGGATCGTGGAACGGCTGGCCGTGCCGCAGGCACCGAGCCGCTCCCCCAAGGGCCGCGAGCTGGGTGGAGAGGGGGAGGAAGGGCCGCCCGGCGTCAGTGGCCCTGCGCGGGCGCTGCTGAAGTTCTCCACGCCCCGCGATCCGGCGCAGTTGGCCGCGTTCATCGAGCTGCGTGTCGTGAACCCCGAGCGCGCCCACTGGCGGCGCGGGGTCGAGGCGGCGGCCTGTCATGTCCGGTTGCACGGGGATCTGCGGGTGCCGTTCACGTTCAGGGTGCCCGAGGCCGATGAAGCCAAGGAAGACGCGGAGGCCGAGGAGTCGGGCTGGCCCGGTGCGCTCGCCGGCTTCCCGCTCGGTCAGTGGATCGCCGACGCCCGCCGTTTCCGCGCGCGCGGCACGCTCGACCAGGACCGGGTACGGCAGCTGGACCAGCTCGGCATGATCTGGTCGCACTCCGACGTCGCCTGGGAAGAGGGACTGGCCGCCGCCCGCGCCTGGGCGGCCGAGCACGGCCATCTGCTCGCCCCGCACGACGCCACGCACCAGGGGTTCCGGGTCGGCATCTGGCTGAAGAACCAGCGGGCCCGCAGCGGCGAACTCCCGGACGAGCGACGGGAACAGCTCGACGAGATCGACCCGTCCTGGTGCCCGGCCTGGCCGGTGGAGTGGCAGCGCTGCTTCCATCTCACCCGGCTGCACCTGGCCGAGGGCGGCCGGCTGCCGACCGCTCCCGGCGAGGCCGTACGGCAGGGCGAGGACCTGGGACGGTGGGTGCGGGCGCAGCGGCTCGGCTGGGACGGGCTGAACGTGGGCCGGCGGTGGCTGTGCGAGCACGTGCTGGGCTTCGGGCCCGCCGGAGACGAGGAACGGCCGAAGCCGCGGGTCCCGCACGCCGACAAGTGGGCGCTGAACCTGGCCGCCGCACAGCAATTCCGTTCCCGGGAAGGCCACTTGGTCGTGCCGCGCGGGCACGTGGAGACCATCCGCACCGACGACGAGGAGCGGCCGGTCCGGCTCGGCAGATGGATCAGCAACCAGCGCAGCCGCGCCGCCGCCCTGACCCCGGAGCGCGTCCGCGAGCTGTCCGCACTCGGCATGCGCTGGGCCTGACGGGGCTCAGGGCGTCGTCTCGCGCCGGGCGGCGATGCGTTGCCGCTCGGCCTGCCAACCCTGCATGGATCCGGTGCCGACCCCTGTGACGACGCCGACGTGGGCCCCGTCCCAGCCGTCGGGGGCGAGCCGGGCGTCGGCGACGGCCTGGCGGGCGGCAAGCAGCGCGAAGGGGGTGAACCGGTCGAGGCGGCGGGCCGGCCGGTGCCCGAGCCGGCCGGCCGCGTCCAGCTCGGGCACCCGGCACGAGAACGCCACGGGCAGCCCGTCGGGGCCCGGGTGGCCGGCGCCGTGGAGTTCCCGGCGCGCACGCCCGCCCAGGCCGCGTCGCGGCCGACGCCGGCCGGGGCGACCAGGTCCGAGCCCGGTGACGGCCACGAGGGCGCGCTTCGTGGGAACGCGTGCTTTCGCCAGCTGCATGAGCCGTGATGATCCGGGCCGGTCACGGCGGTGATCGTCCCCGACAGCGCGTTCGGCTCATCCGGAGCAGACGCGGCCACCCTGATGCGCGAGCTTTTCTGACGCACCGTCAGCAGATCGAGTACCGGTCGTCAGCCCGGCGTACCTTCGAGGGCCAGGACCGCGCTCGACCACGCGTCGGCGAGCGCGGCTTCCAGGTCGGCCAGGGGCCGTTCGCAGGTGTCGAGCCGGAGGGCGGGGCCGATGTGCACATGGACGCGGGGGCGGCGCAGGGGGGCGGTGGCCCAGCCGGCCAGCCCCCGGGCACGGCCTCCGGAGGAGACGCGGCGGGCCCCTGCGTGTCCGATCGGGAACACCGGGGCTCCGGTGGAGACCGCGAGCCGGACGACGCCCGATGCGAGGCGGCCGGCCGGGCGGGCGTGGGACGTGCGGGAGCCGGGCAGGCCGCCCTCCGGACAGATGAGGACGCTGCGCCCGACGGACAGCGCCTCGGCGGCCTGCCGCAGGGCGTCGGGGGCACGGCGGCTGCCCCGGTGCACCGGCACCTGGCCCTCACGGGTGAGGGCCCAGGACAGCAGGGGCACCCGCCACAGTCCCGCGGTGGCGAGCACGGCGGGCCGGTGGCCGAGCCACTGCAGGGTGCCGACGAGCAGCACCGGGTCGAAGAACGAGGTGTGGTTGGCGGCGAAAATACGGCCGGGGCCGGGCGCCTGATCCAGGTGGGCGGTGCCGCTGACGGTCATGTGGCTGAAGACGGGCACCAGGGCCCCGGCCCATGCGGACAGCATCGCGGGGTGCTCCTCTCCGGGACCGGACCGGTCCCCCGCCGATCATCACCGGCGGCCCGGTCCACGCCGGTGAGCGGGGGCAGGCAGGGCCACGAAGATCACTCCGGTGGCCGCGCGCCGCCGCCCCCGCGCTCAGGAGCGTCAGGAGCCGTCCATCAGCCCGGCCGCGACCGTGGCCCCCAGCTCCCAGCAGGCCTGCACATCGGCCTTGTCCGGGGTGCCCGTGACGGTCACCGGCTCCGCCGTACGACGCCAGCCCAGCCCGGTGGTGACGGCCTCGATGGCACGGACGGCACCCGTCACGTCGTTGCCGCCGTGCACGTAGTAGCCGAAGGGGCGGCCCCGGGTCTCGTCCAGGCAGGGGTAGTACACCTGGTCGAAGAAATGCTTCAGGGCGCCGGACATGTAGCCGAGGTTCGCCGGTGTGCCGAGCAGATAGCCGTCGGCTTCGAGGACGTCGGACACGGTCGCGGACAGGGCCGCCCGCCGCACGACACGGACGCCCTCGATCTCCGGTGTCGTCGCGCCGGAGACGACGGCCTCGAACAGGGTCTGGCAGTTGGGGGAAGGGGTGTGGTGGACGATCAGCAGTGTGGACACATCCCGCACCCTGCCCTGAGCGCGCCGCCCCTCGCAAACGGCACGGAATCCGGGGGCGTTGTGGGCGGCGGCCGGGGGTGCGACGATGCCCGGCACAGGACGACGGGAGGAACTGTCTTGCCCGAGCACGCCGAGAAGTCCGAGCACTCCGAGAACTCCGCGAACTCCGCGAACTCCGCGAACTCCGCGAACTCCGCGAACGACGAGAACTCCGCGAACGACGGCCGGTTGCCCGCCGCCGTGGTGTTCGACGCGCTGGGGCTCGCCTACGAGAAGGCGTTCGCCGCGTCCGAACCGCACGGGGCGTCACTGCGGTGGCTGCTGGACGGGCTGGAACCGGGCAGCCGGGTGCTGGACGTGGGCAGCGGGACGGGCCGGCCTACCGCGCAGACCCTGACCGAGGCGGGCCACGAGGTGCTCGGAGTCGACGTCTCCCCGGTGATGGTCGACCTGGCCTCCCGCCAGGTCCCGGAGGCTGTCTTCCAGCGCGCCGACATCCGTGAACTCCCGCTCGAAGACGGTTCGTTCGACGCGGCCTGCTGCTACTTCGCGCTGCTCCAGATGTCCCGTGCCGAGCAGGCCGCGGTCCTCGCGAGGCTGGCGCGCGCGGTACGGCCCGGCGGGCTGGTGACGCTGGCCACCGTCCCGCTGGACATCGAGGACGTCGAGGCGGTCTTCATGGGGCAGCCGGTGCGCGTGACGAGCTTCGCCGCCGAGGACTTCACCGCGCTGGTGGCCATGGCGGGCCTGACGGTACTGGGCGAGGACCATGCCCTGTTCACCCCGGCCCACCCCGACGCCGTACCCGAGCCGCACCTCTTCCTGCGCTGCCGCCGCGAGGCGGACTGATATTCCGTACGACACTGTCGGTGCCCTCGGTTACAGTGACCGCCCTGAACAGAATGGGGAGATGAAGGTGCAGGTCAGGGTGGGGTCCATGGGCGGGCGAGCGGTGCTGGCGGTGGCGCTGGCCGCCGTGCTGGCAGGCTGCGGACAGGGAGACGACAGCGGCCTAAAGGCGGCCACGAACGCCTCGCCGAGCGCGGACGGCGCGGCGGCGAAGGACGCGGCGGCGAGCGGTGGCACCGTCGGCGCGGCCGGGTCGGCCTGCGAACTGCCGGTCAGCTTCGACATCGCCCGGCACTGGAAGGCCGAGTCGATCGACGCCGCGAAGAAGACTTCGAAGAAGTCGGGCGGCTCCGACGGCGATCTGGCCGACGCACTGGACACCATCCTGCGTCAGGGCCCGGTCACGGCCGCCTGCGAGATCGACGCCAAGCCCGCCGGCAACATCGGCTTCATCCGGGTGTGGACCGGCAAGCCGGGCGACTCCGACGCGGGCAGTGTGCTGCGGCGGTTCGTGGCCGCCGAGGGCGGAGTCAGCAAGGAGAAGTACCACGCCATCAAGACGGGCGGCGGCGTCGCGGGCGTGGAGGTGGAGTACCTCTACACGAGCAAGCTCCTGAACGAGACGAAGAAGGAGACCGCCTTCGCGGTCAGCACGCCCGAGGGCCCGGTCGTCGTACATCTCGGGGGTCTCGACACCGAGGAGCACGAGGCGATGCGGCCCGCGTACGAACTGGCCAAGCGGACGCTGCGTACGGCGTAGGCCGGCGGGTGGTCCGCCGCTGTGCGGACCGACGGCTAGGTCGGCTGGGGGGCTGGGGGATCGTGCCTGGCGGCGGGGGAAGCCGGATCCGCCGTCGGACTTCCGGGGCCTTTGACGGCGTCCAGCAGGGTGCGTCCCTGCCGGTCCACGGCGCGAGTGACGGATTCCTGCAGTAGGCCGAACGCGAAGGCCCAGCCGCCTATCTGGGTGGGGGTGTCCAGGCTCGTCAGGCCAGGGATGAACTGGGCGCTCACCAGCAGTATTCCGATGGCGGCGATGAGCGCGCCGATGGGCAGCCGCAGGACTACCAGTCCCGACGCCACGTGATACGGACCCGAGGTCCCCCGCACGTTCCTGAGTGAAACGGCACCGCCCACCGCCGCTCCGCACACACCGAGAAACTCAAGGAAGTAGACACCACTGGCCTTCGGTACGCCGTGTGCGTCGCGGCCGAGCGGGCAGATCTGGCCGCGAGCCTTGGTCTGCGGAGAACAAAAGCGCGCGGCCACGTCCGGGGCGAGGCTCGCCCACAACCCGAGGCCGACAGCCAGAAAGCAGAGGGCCAAGGAGGCCACGAGCACGATGTGGATGAAGCTGCGCACTCTGGCCCGTTGCGCCTCCTCCGCCTGATAGGCGGCGTGCAGGGTGATCGCGGCGAGTTCCCTGAAGTTGTTCAGGTAGGCGGGGTCGGCGCCGATCAGTCGGGGGTCCCGCATCGCGGCTTCCAGCCGCTGCAGGCACGTGTCCTCCTTATTGAGGTGCAGCCGGGCGTGCGACAGGACGTAGACCCCCTTGTTGAAGAGTTCCTCGTTCGGCGCGATGCGGAGGAGGGCCACCTCGGCCTCGTGTGCGTTCGCCAGCGCCCGGTCGGCGGACGCCCCCGTCATCCGTCTCCACAAGTTACGCTTTTGCAGTACATCTTGAGCTTCCGTCAGATGCGTCTGTATCTGCAGTGCGATCTCCGTGTCCGCGCCCGAGATCCCTCCGTTGGCCTTGCGCTGGGCCACGAACTTGTTCAACTGCCCCTGGAGATGCGCCACGTGTGCGTTGATCCGCTGGTACCAGGAAGATCCGCGGCGTGGGACCTCGACTTTCCTGACGTCTACCATGAGTGACCTCCCTGGTAGGCACCTCCTCCTTCTTCCAGTCGACACCCGGCCCGCTCACCGGACAACTCCTGCCCCACCGACCCTCCGCAGGTCAGAACTCCGCTCCCGTTGCGACCTCCCGGCGACGGCGGGACCATGGAGGTGAACTCCGGGCTCGTGTCCGAACGGAGCCCCGTCAATACGTCCGTCGTCCGGGCGTCCTGAGCGACGTGGTCGCTCCCCTTTCGCAATACCCCGCGCGCCTCGCCCTCCGAGGCGGCCCCCGCGTGCGTGGCCTCACCGCTTCCAGAAGGTGCCATGGCCATCTCGGACGAACAGCTGGCACAGAACAAGAACATCACCGTCGCGCAGGTACAGCAGCTGCGCAGAAGCCGGGGCGTGACGAGCCAGACACTCGAAGCGCTCTCCGAAGGTGCCGTACGCCGGGCCTTGCGCCGCCTCAACTACCCGGATCTGCCCAACGCCCGGCGTGCGTACCGGCTTGCGCAGGAACGCGGTGACGACGGCGGCGTGCCGCTGCACGCCCGCGGCAGGGCCCTCGACCGGCTGCGTGCCGTGCTGGAGAGCAGGGCCGGTGCGCCCGGTCCGCTCACCGCGGGCGTACCGACCGGTCAGGCCCCCGGCGCACGTACCCGCGGTCCGGCACCCACCGCGGGCATGGCGCTCACCCACTGGGAGTGGCTCGGGCCGGGCAACATCGGTGGCCGCACCCGCGGCATCGTCATCCACCCCGGAGAGCCCGGGAAGTTGTGGGCCGCGAGTGCCGGCGGCGGGGTGTGGCACAGCGAGGACGCCGGCAAGCAGTGGGCGCCGGTCGACGACTTCCTGGGCAACCTGGCCTGCTCCTGCCTGGCCATGGACCCCTCGGACCCGGACACGATCTACGCCGGCACCGGCGAGGGTTTCAGCAACTCGGACGCCCTGCGCGGCAACGGCGTCTTCCGCACCACCGACGGTGCTTCCTGGAAGCCGATCACGGCCACGCAGACGGACGACTTCCAGGCCGTCACCCGGATCGCGGTCTCGCCCACCGGGGAGGTGGTCCTCGCGGCGACGGAGACCGGGCTGTTCCGCAGTGCCGACCCGGCCCGGTCGACCTGGACCAAGGTCCTGGACGACCCGCTCGGCATCGTGCTGTTCGACCCGCGCGACGGAGACCGGGCGGTGGCGGGGGCCCTGGACGCGGGCGCGGCCTGGGCGAGCCAGGACGGCGGGCGCACCTGGCAGAAGGCCGGCCATGGCGCGGGCCCCTGGTCGGGCCGGGTCGAACTCGCCTACGCGGCCAAGGATCCCGCCGTCGTCTACGCCTCGGTCCAGATGACCAGCGGCCGCATCTGGCGGTCCACGGACGGCGGGCTGACGTACAAGGTCACCGGAACCCTGGACGCGGACGGCCGTATCGCGGACTACCTGGGCGACCAGGGCTGGTACGGCAACGCGGTGTGGGCCGGAGATCCGGACGACGAGAACCTGGTCGTCGTCGGGGGCATCAACCTCTGGCGCAGCACCGACGGCGGCGAGCACCTGGCCGAGATCAGCACCTGGTTCGATCCGCGGTCCGTGCACGCCGACCACCACGCGATCGTCTCCCACCCGGGCTACGGCAAGCACAACCGGACGGTGTACTTCGGCAACGACGGCGGCGTCTTCATGGCGGCCGACCTGACCAAGGTGGGGGTGGAGCCGCAACCGCCGTTCGTGAAGGGCTGGACGGAGCTGGACAACAACTACGGGGTCACCCAGTTCTACAGCGGAGCCGGGCACACCGGCACCGGACGCATCATCGGCGGTGCCCAGGACAACGGCACCATCTGCTTCGACCCGGCCCGCGGCACCGAGGACTGGCGGCAGATCTTCGGTGGCGACGGCGGCTGGTGCGCGGCAGACCCGGGCGATCCCAAGGTCTTCTACGGGGAGTACGTCTTCCTGGGCATCCACCGCAACACCGACGGCGGCAGCAGCGACGACACGAACGGCGACCGATACATCACCGGCCAGTTCTTCAACGACCGGAAGCAGGACTGGGACTGGAAACCCCTGCCGTTCCGGATCCCCGACGCCATGAACCAACAGGCCCTGTTCATCGCGCCGTTCATGCTCGACCCGAGCGTCCCGGACCGGATGCTCGCCGGCGGCCTGTCGCTCTGGCGGACGGACAACGTGAAGGAGACCAACACGCCTACGTCCGGGCCGAGTTGGCGGCAGATCAAGCCGAGCGCGGGCCGGCCGATCAGCGCGATCGCGGTGGCACCCACCGACTCGGACGTCATCTGGGTGGGACACGACGACGGCAAACTCTTCCGCACGGCGAACGGCACCGCGCCGACGCCCGCCTGGGACCGGGTCGGGGCGACCGGGCAGCAGCGGCTGAACCCGCAGCGGTTCTGCACGTGCGTCGCGCCGCACCCGACGGACACGGACACCGCGTACGTCACCTTCGGCGGCTTCGCGCCGGACAACCTGTGGGTGACGCACGACGGCGGCGGCAGCTGGCAGGACCTCTCCGCCCAGCTGCCCGACGTCCCGCTCAGGACGTTTGCGTTCCATCCACGACGGCCGGACTTCGTCTACTGCGGCACGGAGCTCGGGCTGTTCGCCAGTGAGGATGCCGGGCAGAACTGGTCGCCGACGAACGAGGGGCCGACCAACTGCTCGGTCGACCAGCTGTTCTGGATGGACGAGACGCTGCTGTGCGCCACGCACGGCCGCGGCATGTTCCGGATCGATCTCTCGGGTGTGCAACGGTGAGGGGAAGGAGACGGCGATGACACCGAACATGCGCACACGAGGCCGTCTGGAGGCGATCGCCGCCTGCGTGAGCGGGCTCCTCTTCCTCGTCACCCTGGTCTGGCCCGACTGGATCGAGCGGGTCTTCGGCGTCGACCCCGACGCACACAGCGGGGCCGTCGAGTGGGCCGTGGTCGCCCTCGCGCTGTGCGCGACGATCGTGTTCTCCCTGCTCGCCCGCGGCGAATACCGCCGGGCTCACACCCTGTCTCCCAAACCCAGATAGGGACATTGCACACTTCAACCTTCACACGAGCCACACACGTTGGCTACGTTGACATCTCATGGCGACGGACAGCGGCAACGAGGTGCGACAGCGGATCGAATCCCTCTACGACCAGGCCGAGACCGCGACGGGGAACTACAACGCCACCCGGGCGGCGACGGCGGCGGGGACCCGCGCGCGAGGCGTACCGCCGGCCAAGCGGTCGGACCGGCAACCGGATCCGGCACTCGACGAGGTGACTCGGCAGTGGTTCGACACGGCTCGCGCCAAGCTCGGCCCGACCGTTCCGGCAGTGCTGCCTGCTGACCGGATGCCCAGCGGGGGCGAGGGGGAGAGACAAGAACTCCGGCTCACACGACCGGAGTTGACAGCACGCCGGGCGGATACGCGCACGGTGGCCGAGCTGACAGGCCGGCCCGCCGTGCCCGAACTGCCCGGCTCCGCCCGGCCCGCGCTCCCCGCAGCATCGGGCGCGCCGTCGGCCACGACGAGGGCGCTCCCCGTCGCCGCACCGCACAGCCCCGCCCCCGCAGCCTCGAAGGCGGACAACCAGCGCAAGATCGCCGCCGCGCGCGACCTGCTGTCCCGCCACACCGCGGCCCCCCTGCCCGACCCCGACCCCACCCCCGCCGCGGCTGCCGCTGTCCTTCCCGTCGCCGCAGCCCCCGAGTCGGCCTACGCGCGACGTGCCGCCAAGGCGCTCGCCTTCGCGCGGGCCCAGCTCGGCAAGCCGTGCGTGTGGGGCGCAACCGGGCCCGACTCCTACGACTGCTCCAGCCTCACCCAGGGAGCGTGGAGGGCCGCCGGAGTCACGCTCCCCCGCGCCGCGTACCAGCAGGCGCTCGCCGGGACCCCGGTCCCCCTCGCCCTCATCGAGCCGGGGGACCTCGTTCTCTTCTTCGACGACGACCGCCACGTGGGCCTGCACATCGGCGACGGCATGATGATCCACGCACCGGGACCGGGGTCGTACATCCGCGAGGAGTCGATCTACGGCGCCGGGGAGGGCGCTATCCACCGGATCGTCAGGCCGGCATGACGCCCGTCAAGGCGGACCCGGAGGGTGGGCATAAGACACCCCTGGGGAAGTCATAAGATCGCCTTATGAGGTCATAGACCTGACCCAGGTACTAACTTAGGTCTGCCTTAGCTTAGGCTTCCCAGTCGAGTCGCCCGATCACTCGAAGGGAACCTGATCATGCCGCGCCCCCTACGGGTAGCCATCGTCGGAGCCGGCCCCGCCGGGATCTACGCCGCCGACGCCCTGCTCAAGTCCGGGGTGGCCGCCGAACCCGGCGTGTCCATCGACCTCTTCGAGCGGATGCCCGCCCCGTTCGGCCTGATCCGTTACGGCGTCGCACCCGACCACCCGCGCATCAAGGGCATCATCACCGCCCTGCACCAGGTGCTCGACAAGCCGCAGATCCGCCTGTTCGGCAATGTGGACTACCCCACCGACATCAGCCTGGACGACCTGCGCGCCTTCTACGACGCGGTGATCTTCTCCACCGGCGCGACGGCCGACCGCGAGCTGCCCATCCCGGGCATCGACCTGGACGGTTCCTACGGCGCCGCCGACTTCGTCTCCTGGTACGACGGCCACCCGGACGTGCCGCGCACCTGGCCGCTGGAGGCCGAGAAGGTCGCCGTGCTCGGCGTCGGCAACGTGGCGCTCGACGTGGCCCGGATCCTGGCCAAGACGGCGGACGAACTGCTGCCGACCGAGATCCCGGCCAACGTCTACGACGGCCTGAAGGCCAACAAGGCCCTGGAGATCCACGTCTTCGGCCGCCGCGGCCCCGCGCAGGCGAAGTTCAGCCCGATGGAGCTGCGCGAGCTGGACCACTCCCCCAACATCGAGGTCATCGTCGACCCCGAGGACATCGACTACGACGAGGGCTCGATCGAGACCCGGCGCGGCAACAAGCAGGCCGACATGGTCGCCAAGACCCTGGAGAACTGGGCGATCCGCGACATCGGCAACCGGCCGCACAAGCTGTTCCTGCACTTCTTCGAGTCGCCCACGGAGATCCTGGGCGAGGACGGCAAGGTCGCCGGCCTGCGCACCGAGCGCACCGCCCTCGACGGCACCGGCAACGTCAAGGGCACCGGCGAGTTCAAGGACTGGGACGTCACCGCGGTCTACCGCGCGGTCGGCTACCTCTCCGAGAAGCTCCCCAAGCTGCCCTGGGACCTCGAGTCGGGCACCGTCCCGGACGCGGGCGGCCGGGTCATCGAGGAGAGCGGCGCCCACCTGCAGTCGACGTACGTCACCGGCTGGATCCGGCGCGGACCTGTCGGCCTGATCGGCCACACCAAGGGCGACGCCAACGAGACGGTGGCCAACCTGCTGGACGACTACGCGGGCGGCCGCCTGCACACGCCGGACTCGCCCGCGCCGGAGGCCGTGGACTCCTTCCTCGCCGAGCGCGGCATCCGCTACACCACCTGGGAGGGCTGGTACAAGCTGGACGCCGCCGAGCGCGCGCTGGGCGAGCCGCAGGGACGCGAGCGCGTGAAGCTCGTCGAGCGCGAGGACATGCTGCGGGAGAGCGGGGCGTAGGTCCTCGGCACCACGACCGCACCACAACTCGCGGAGAACGCACCACAACTCGTGGAGAACAGGGCCCGCCCCTGGCGGATGGGCGGGCGGGCCCTGCACGACGGACCATTGTGGGGGCCCGGCGGGCGGCCGGGCATGAGTGAACGGCAGTCGCCTGACGCGCACCGCGCGCGCCCCGGGTGAGCGGCGCGCTCTCCGTGCGCGCGGCGCACACCCCCACAGACCCGCGCGCGGCGACACCACACGCCGCCGCGGGCCCCCGCCGACGTGTCACGGGCCCGGGCGGTGATACTGGGAAGCACACTCGCCCCCATCAGCAGATTGACTCATGTCGAACTCCGCCACCGACCGCGCCACCATTCCGCAGACCCTCTGGGCGGCCCGGGGCCGCCACACCGGTGCCGACGCAGCGGACGTCGTCCGCCGCACCTTGTCCCGGCACAAGGAGAGCGGGGACATCGACGACTTCGCGGAGCCGCCCGCGCCCGAGGACGCCGCACGGCGGATCTTCGAGGCACGCTGGCGGGCCGGCGGCACGGTGACCGTGCGGGCCCGGCTCACCCTCGTACCGCGGCCCGGCCGTCCCGGCGCAGACGAGTGGACGCTCGTCGCCGAGGCCGAGCGCCCGTGGGACGAGGCGTGGCCCTCGCCCGCCACCCTGTTCTGGCCCGAGGCCGGACCCGCGGACGGTGACGACGGCTCCTGGGACCATCACCCCACGCTCAGCGGCGTACGGTTCCGGCAGGTCAACGCGCTGCCCGCGGACGACAAGGAGATGCGGCGCCGGCTGCGCGAAGCGGCCCGCGCGTCCTGGTGCCTCAACGTCGTCGTGCACGAGGCGATGACCCCGGACGAGCGCGGCCGGCTGCCGCTGGCCCGGCTGCTGCCGCCGGGCCTCAGGCACCGCGTGGTGGAGCACCGGGCCGCCCCGCAGCAACTGCGTGCCGTCAACTGGGCGCTGAAGGACCTCGGGGTCGAGGTGCCGCGCGGCGGCGCCGTACTGCTGCCCCCGGACCCGGCGCCAAAGGGTTACGACGGCCAGGAGCACAGCGTGCGCAGCGTCTTCCTGGACGGCACCGAACCCGCCGAACTCCTCGCGGCGCTACGGCACTTCGCCGCCCTGCCCCGCCCCCTGCCGCAGGACGCACAGGAGGCGCTGGCGGACCTGCGCGACAACTGGACCCTGATGACCGTCCAGGAGGAGCTGGAGCGCGCGAAGCAGCTCGTCGCCATGTACGCCGAGGCGCTGGAGGCGATGACGAAGTCCCGGGACCTGTACCGGGAGGCCGCCGAACAGGCCCACGCCGCGCTGTCCGCCTACCGCGACACACCGGCGTCGGCACCCGCCGCCCTGCCGCAGCAGCGGCCCGGCTCCCGGACGCCGTCCGCGCTGCAGCAGTTGACGCGGACGTTCGAACGGCTGAAGTTCACCGGCAAGGGGCCGCGCCCGGGTGAGGTCGACGACCCCGGCGACAGCGGCGCAACCGTGCGGCCGGAGTAGACGTTCCCCTGGTCAGGAGGCCACAAGGAGACCGTATGGATGCCACGACCACGACCCTGCTGCTGATCGCCGCCGTCCTCGCGGCGCTGCTGCTGGCCGTCGCCGTCGCCCTCCTCGTCCGGCTGGTCCGCGCCCGCCGCACCCTGCGCCGGGCCGGACTGCCGACCGGCCCGCGCTGGGTGTTCTGGGGCGCGATCGCGTACCTGCTGCTGCCCACCGACCTGCTGCCAGACCCGGTCTACCTGGACGACATCGGCGTCCTGCTCCTCGCCCTGCGCAGCCTGCGCACACCCCGTCCGCTTCCGCCGGAGACCACCGGTTGAGTAAGGCGGTCAGCGCGAGCGCAGGGTCTGTGAAGGCAGTTCGCCGAAGCGGGAGCGGTACTGCTCCGCGAAGCGGCCCAGATGTCCGAAGCCCCAGCGGTAGGCGACGTCGCTCACCGTCGTCACCTCGAGCTCGGCGCCGACGAGTTCGTCGCGGACCCGCTCCATACGCACGTCCCGCAGATATGCCATGGGGGTGGTGCCGAGCTGACGGCGGAACACCTCCTGCAGCCAGCGGACGCTCACGCCGCCGACCTCGGCGAGCTCCGGGGTGGTGTACGGGTGTTCGGGGCGGGCACGGATGGCGTCGACCACACGCTTGACGGGGCGGGCGTAGCCGTGCGGGGCGGGCTGGTCCAGAGCCTCCCGCCAGGGGTGACCGGTGGCCAGCAGCAGCCCGGTGAGCAGCGCGTCCTGCATACCGGCCGCGAGCAGCGGCTGGTCCAGCAGCCCCCGCTCGCCGCCGATCTCGTCAGCGACGACCCGCACCAGCCGGGCCCAGCTGCGGCCGGGGCCGACGGTGAGGTCCATGGTGGGCGCGAGACGCAGCGGGGCGTGCAGCGCCTCCCCGGTGAGGGCTTCCAGGTGCCGTACGAGCGCCTGCGGCTCGACCTTGACGGCGAGCACCCGGCAGGCGCCTTCCCAGTGTTCGAGGGTGGTGCGTCCCTCGGGCTGGAAGACCCCGGCCCGGGCGGCCGTGGCCACCCTGGTGTCCCGGGGGCCCTGCCGCCACGCCAGCCGGCCGGTGAGCGGCAGGTCCACGTGGTAGGAACCGAGTTCGTCGAAGCGCATGCGCACGTCCGCGCCGCAGCGCAGCTCGCCCACGGTGAACGGGCCGAGGCGGGCCATGTCGAAGACCGCGTCGAGGTGCCGGCCCGGTTCGAGCAGGTCGATGAAGGTGTCGTAGTACATCGCGCCGATCGCGGCGCGTGCCTCGTCCAGGTCGGTGGTCCGCAGGGAGAGGCTGGCGGGTGCCGGTCCCGTGCGCTCGGGGCCCTCGGCGTGCTCGGCCACGGGAGGCGGCTCCTCTCGGATCTCCTCGGGTCACGGCCCGGCCGCCGGGCCGCACAGGGCGTAGTCGTCAACGTGCTACCCGTGGCCGAGGCCCGGCCAACCGGCCCGGTGGACCGGATTTCCGGGACGCTCCCCGGCGCGCCGCACCCCTCCCCCGCATTCTGTCTGCTCCGCCCAGGTGCTTCCGCAGTCCGGGGGGCGCATTCTTGCTGTGTCATCCACTCGGCGGCGCACGGGACGAGGTGGGTCGATGGCTGGCAGCGGGGAGCGCGCGGTCCGGACGCGGGCCCGGCTCGCCGCGCTGCTCGTGGACGCCTCGACCGGCGCGCTCGGCGTGTCCGGGGGCCGGGTGGCGGGCGTGTACCTGCGCTCGCGCACGCCCGGCATGCTGCGCCTCGCGGTGCTCGTGGGGCTGCCCGGCCCGCTGTTCCGGCCCTGGTGGCGGATGCACATCGGCCGCCCCTTCCCCATCGCCGACGCCTACCGGCTCGGGGTGCCGGTGGTACTGCCGAACGCCGCGGAGACGGTGCACCGGTACCCGCAGTTCGCGGCGGGCCTGCCCTTCCAGTTCGGGTCGGTGCACGTGCCCGTGCCGGGCGGTGCCGAGCCGCTCGGGGTGCTCACGGTGCTGCGTGCGTCGGCGGCGAACGCCGTGGACGAGCTGGTGGACCGGGAGCCGGTCGCCCGCCTCGCCGAGGGGCTGGGCGCCGAGCTGCTGGGCCTGGCCGACGGGGACGAGAGCGCGGTCCTGTGGGACGGGGAGCCGCTGTGCGTACGGCCGCCTTCGAGCCGGCCGCCGCACGCCCGGATGGGGAGATTCACCTGGGATCCGGAGACTTCCGTGGTGCGCGCGGACGAACGGCTGCACACCCTCCTCGGGCTGCGGCCGGGCGAGTTCGCGGGCACGGGGACGGCGGCGGCACTCATGGAGGCGATGGCACCGGCCGACACCCACCGGATCCTGGCGGCGCTGCGCGACACCGCCGCCGGGAAGCCACCGGGCGCGCCGCTGAGCGTGCGCTCACCGGACGGCGCCCCGCTGCTGCTGGACCTGTGGCTGGAGGCGTACCCGGGCGGCGCGGCGCCGGTCGGCGGGATCGTGCTCGACGCGTCCCCGGCCGCGGCCGGGGACGGCGCGGCGGACCTGCTGCCGCAGGGCGTGTTCTGCCTGGACCGGACGGGGCTGCTCGTCTACGTCAACCCGGCCGCGGCCCGGCTGGCGGACGAGCAGCCGGAGGGGCTGGTCGGGCGTCCGCTGTGGGAGGCGCTGCCGTGGCTGTCCGGGCCGCCGTTCGACGACCATCTGCGCGAGGCGCTGCTGTCACCGGAGCCGGTGCACTTCCACGTCCGGCGGCCGGCCGGGCCACGCGCACAGGACGGCGAGGGCGACTGGCTCGCCGTGTCGGTGCACTCGGGTGCGGAGCTGCTCACCTGCACGATGGTCCCGGCCAGCCGGGTGGACGCGCCGCCGGAACCGGTCGCGCCGGCGCAGGCCCCGCGGGAGGCGGTGGCGGCCGGGCGCTCGTTGGCGCCGCTGTACCGGCCGATCGCGCTGGCCATCGCGCTGACGGACGCGGTGACGGCCCGGCAGGTGTCGGCGGTCGTCGTGCAGGAGCTGCTGCCCGTGTTCGGCGGTCGGCGCCTGGCCATCTACCTGCTCCAGGACCGGCATCTGTTCCTGGCCTGGGAGAGCGGCTTCCCGCAGGGCTTCCTCGCTCCCTTCGACGGCGTCGGCCTGGACGCGCACCTGCCCGGCGTGGAGACCCTCACGACCGGCCGGCCACTGTTCTTCGAGTCCATGGAGCAGCTGGCCGCCGACTATCCGGGCATCCCGCTGGACGCCGTGGAGGGCTCCCGCGCGTTCCTGCCGCTGATCGCCTCCGGGCGGCCGGTCGGCTCGTGCATCCTCGGCTTCGACCGGTCGCGCAGCTTCAGCACCGAGGAGCGTACGGTCCTCACGGCGCTCGCCGGACTGATCGCGCACGCGCTGGAGCGGGCGCAGAGGTACGAGAGCGAGGCGGCACTGGCCCGGGGCCTGCAGCAGGCCCTGCTGCCCCGGCGGCTGTCGGCGGATCCGCGGGTGGAGACCGCGGGCCGCTATCTGCCGGGCACGCAGGGCATGGACGTGGGCGGCGACTGGTACGACGTGGTGGCGTCCGGGGACGGGCTCGCGCTGGTCATCGGCGATGTGCAGGGGCACGGCGTGCAGGCGGCGGCCACCATGGGCCAGCTGCGCAGCGCGGTGCGCGCGTTCGCGCTCGGCGACCGGCCGCCCGACGAGGTGCTCAGCGGCACCAACCACCTGCTCATCGACCTGGACCCCGGCCAGTTCGCCAGCTGCTGCTATCTGCGGCTGGATCCGGCAACCGGCCTGGCCCGGATCGCGCGGGCCGGGCATCCGCCGCCGCTGCTGCGTTCCCCCGACGGGCGTACCCGGGTGCTGCACATCCCGGGCGGTGTCGTCCTCGGGGTGGATCCGCAGGCCCGGTACCCGGTGACGGAGCTGCTGCTGGAGCCCGGCGCGATCCTCGCCCTGTACACGGACGGCCTGGTGGAGCGGCCCGGCGCGGACATCGACGACGGCATCACGGCACTGCGGCTGGCGCTGGCCAAGGCCGGTGCGGCGGCGGGGCGGCGGGGCGGGCGGTCCCTGGGCGGGGTGGCCGACCGGCTGACCGCGACCGCCCGGCAGGCCACCGACCGCCCCGACGACGTGGCGCTGCTGCTGGCCGCCCGGCGCCCGGCGTCCGTGCCGCGCAGGTGACCGGTGTACACCGCCCCTGGCAGCGGCTGTCACCTCCCCCCGTGCTCTGGCCTGAGGGAGCCGGGCAGTGTAGACATGGGCTCATGGTCCGACTGCCCGGCCGGCCCGTGTCGCGGCCTCCCCGTCCCTTCGGGCAGCCGCGCCCGTCGCGAGGCGGCCGTCCGCAGGGCGGCGGTGCCGACGGCGGTCCGCCGGGGGCGCTGCGGGCTGCGGTGACCGGGCGCAGCGTCGCCGGGCAGGTCTTCCTCCTGCAAGTGGTGATCGTGCTGCTGCTGGTCCTGGCGGCCGTGGTGGCGCAGGTGCTCCAGGTACAGCACGACAGCAACCTGGAGGCCCGCAACCGCTCGCTGGCCGTCGCCGAGACGTTCGCGAACGCGCCGGGCACGGTGGCGGCGCTGCGCACCCCGAACCCGACGGCCGTGCTGCAGCCGCGCGCCGAGGCCGCCCGCAAGGCGACCGGTGTGGACTTCATCGTCGTGATGAACACCGACGGCATCCGCTACACGCACCCCAACCCGGACCGCATCGGCAAGAAGTTCGTCGGGAACCTCGCCCCGGCGCTGGCGGGAGGGACGGTCACCGAGCGCATCACCGGCACGATAGGGCCGCTCGTCCAGGCCGTGGTGCCGGTGAAGGACGCCGGCGGCAAGGTGGTGGGCCTGGTGTCGGCCGGGGTCACCACCGAGCACGTGGGCAGGGCCGCCAACCAGCAGATTCCGCTGCTGCTCACGGCGGCTGCGGCGGCTCTCGCGCTGGCCACGGCGGGCACGGCCCTGGTGAGCAGACGCCTGCTGCGGCAGACGCGCGGGCTCGGCCCGTACGAGATGACCCGGATGTACGAGCACCACGACGCGGTGCTGCACGCGGTGCGCGAGGGCGTGCTGATCGTCGGCGGCGACGGCCGGCTGCTGCTCGCCAACGACGAGGCGCAGCGCCTGCTGGACCTGCCCGAGGGCGCCGAGCGGCGCAGTGTGCTGGAGCTGGGCCTGGACGACGAGACGGCCGCCCTGCTGGCCTCGGGGCGGGTCGCGACGGACGAGGTGCACCTGGTCAAGGACCGGCTGCTGGCGATCAACCAGCGGCCCACGGACGTGGCCGGCGGCCCGGCCGGCAGCGTCACCACGCTGCGCGACTCCACCGAGCTGCGCGCGCTCTCCGGCCGCGCGGAGGTGGCGCGCGAGCGGCTGAACATGCTGTACGACGCCGGGGTCGGCATCGGCACCAGCCTGGACGTGACCCGCACCGCCGAGGAACTGGCCGAGCTGGCGGCGCCCCGGTTCGCGGACTACGCCACGGTGGACCTGTTCGAGACGGTGCTGAACGGCGAGGAGCCGCGGCCCGGGACCACGCTGCACCGCGCGGCCTGCGCCGGGATCCGCGACGACTCGCCGCTGTACCCGGTGGGCGAGCGCATCCGGTTCGTCGCCAGTTCGCCGCAGGCGCGCAGCCTGACGACCGGGCAGTCGGTCGTGGAGCCCCGGCTGCGCGAGGCGACCGGCTGGAAGGCGCAGGATCCGGAACGCACCCAGCAGGTCATCACGTACGGCATCCACTCGCTGATCACCGTGCCCCTGCGGGCGGGCAGCCTGGTGCTGGGCGTGGCGAACTTCTGGCGTTCGGAGAAGCCTCAACCGTTCGACGCGGAGGAGCTGGCCCTCGCCGAGGAGCTGGTGGCACGGGCCGCGGTGTCCATCGACAACGCGCGCCGGTACACACGCGAGCACACCATGGCGGTCACGCTCCAGCGCAGCCTGCTGCCGCGCACGCTGCCCGAGCAGGGCGCCCTGGAACTCGCCTACCGCTATCTGCCGGCGCAGGCGGGAGTGGGCGGCGACTGGTTCGACGTGCTGCCGCTGTCCGGAGCCCGGGTGGCGCTGGTCGTCGGTGATGTGGTGGGGCACGGGCTGCACGCCGCGGCGACCATGGGCCGGCTGCGCACGGCCGTGCACAACTTCTCCGCGCTCGACCTGGCCCCGGACGAACTCCTCAGCCTGCTGGACGAGCTGGTCGGCCGGATCGACCAGGACGAGACCGCCTCGGACGGCGCGGCGGCGGTGACCGGCGCGACCTGTCTGTACGCGATCTACGACCCGGTGGCGCGGCGCTGCACCGTCGCCCGGGCCGGGCATCCGCCGCCCGCGCTGGTGCTCCCGGACGGCACCGTGGAGTTCCCGGAGGTGCCGGCCGGTCCACCGCTGGGCCTGGGCGGGCTGCCGTTCGAGACGGCCGACCTGGAGCTGCCGGAGGGCAGTCGGCTGGTGCTGTACACGGACGGGCTGGTGGAGGGCCGCGACCGGGACATCGACGTCGGCCTCGACCTGCTGCGCGACGCGCTGCTCCGCACGGCCGACGCCTCCCCGGAGGACACCTGCCGCACCGTCCTCGACGGGCTCGCGGCGCGGCCCAGCGACGACGTGGTGCTGATCGTCGCGCGCACCCACGTCCTCGGCCCGGACCGGGTCGCCCAGTGGGAGGTGCAGTCGGATCCGGCAGCCGTCTCACAGGTCCGGGCCTCGGTGACCAGGCAGCTGGCCGAGTGGGGCCTGGACGAGCTGGAGTTCACCACGGAGCTGATCCTGAGCGAGCTGGTCACCAACGCCATCCGCTACGGGCGCGCGCCCATCGGCGTACGGCTGCTGCGCGACCGCACGCTGATCTGCGAGGTCTCCGACCGCAGCACGACCTCGCCGCATCTGCGGTACGCGGCAACGACCGACGAGGGCGGCCGGGGCCTGTTCCTGGTCGCCCAGCTCGCCGAGCGCTGGGGTACCCGCTACACCGCCGACGGAAAGATCATCTGGGCGGAGCAGCTGCTGCCCTGAGCGCGAGCGGCCCGGGCGGCCCGGGCGGTCAGTCCTCCAGCCGGGAGCGCAGCAGTTCCTTGCCCATCTCGGCGCCCTTGCGGCTGTCGGCCTGGGCCTTGCGGAACAGGTCGCCGAGTTGGTTGTCGTGGTCGCGGTCGGCGTCCTTGATGTACGTCTCCAGGCGCAGGGCGTTGTCCAGACACGCCTCGACGTACCAGATCAGGTCGTAGTTCTTGTCGCGGGTACCGGTGATGCCGCCGGTCTCGTCGGTGCTGGCCATCGGGTCTCCTCCTTGTGCGGACCCTGAGCGGATGGGCCCTTCGCACACCCCGGGTACCCGTGCGGCCGGCGGGTACACGGCCGGGTCAGCCGAGCGCCTTGTCCAGGTTGAACGCGGCACTGATCAGGGACAGGTGGGTGAACGCCTGGGGGAAGTTGCCCTGTTGCTCGCCGGTACGGCCGATCTCCTCCGCGTACAGGCCGAGATGGTTGGCGTAGGTGAGCATCTTCTCGAAGGCGAGCCGGGCGTCGTCGACCCGGCCGGCCCGCACGAGGGCCTCGACGTACCAGAAGGAGCAGATGGAGAAGGTGCCCTCGTCGCCGCGCAGTCCGTCGGGGCTGGCCTGCGGGTCGTAGCGGTAGACGAGGGAGTCGGAGACCAGGTCCTCGGTGAGGGCGTCCAGGGTGGACAGCCACTTGGGGTCGGTGGGGGCGATGAACTTGGCGAGCGGCATCATCAGCACGGCGGCGTCCAGCACGTCCCCGCCCTCGGACTGCACGAAGGCCTGCCGGCGCTCGGACCAGCCGCGGTCCATGATCCGTCGGTAGATGGCGTCGCGGGCCTGGCGCCAGCGGGGCAGGTCGGCGGGCAGGCCGCGCCGGTTGGCGAGGCGGATGGCGCGCTCGACGGCCACCCAGCACATCAGCCGGGAGTACAGGAAGTTCTTGCGGCCCCCGCGGGTCTCCCACACGCCCTCGTCGGGCTGGTCCCAGTTCACGCACACCCAGTCGACCAGGTGGCACAGGTCGTCCCACTGGCCGCTGGAGATGGGCTGCGCCCACTTGTCGTAGAGGTAGATGGAGTCGATCAGGGCGCCGTAGATGTCCAGCTGGAGCTGGTCGGTGGCGGCGTTGCCGACCCGGACGGGGGCGGAGCACAGGTGTCCTTCGAGGTGGGGCAGCTCGCGTTCGGGCAGGTCGGAGCGGCCGTCGATGCCGTACATGATCTGCAGCGGACCGGAGCCGCCGCAGCAGCCGGGGCTGATGTTCGTGGTCACGAACTTCATGAAGGCCTCGGCCTCGCCGCTGAAGCCGAGCCGCAGCAGGGCGTAGACGGCGAACGCGGCGTCGCGCACCCAGACGTAGCGGTAGTCCCAGTTGCGTTCGCCGCCGACCTGCTCGGGCAGGCTGGTGGTGGGCGCCGCGACGATGGCGCCGGTGGGAGCGTAGGTGAGCAGCTTCAGGGTGAGCGCGGAGCGGTGCACCATCTCGCGCCAGCGGCCCCGGTAGCGGGACTGCTGCAGCCAGCGCCGCCAGTAGGCGACGGTGGCGTTGAACTGCTGCTCGGCCTCGGCGTGGGCGCAGCTGCGGGGGGCCACCGCGGTACCGGCCTGGTCGAGGGCGAACACCGCGCTCTCGCCCTCGGAGAGCTTGAAGTCGGCGCGTGCGTCACGGTCGTCGCACTCCATGGCGACGGTCGAGGTGAGCGCGAGCGAGCGCTGCGGCGACTCGAAGAACACCATGCCGTCCACCATGCGCAGGGTGTGCGGGTCGGCGCCGTAGTTGAAGCGCGGCGCGACGAGCACCCGGAACGGCACGGTGCCGCGTACGCACACCACGCGCCGGATGAGCCGGTGCCGGGCGGTATCGCCGGCATGGTGGTCGTCCCCGGTCACGGGCATGAAGTCCTGGACCTCGCCGACACCTTCCTCGGTGAAGAACCGGGTGATCAGCACATTGGTGTCGGGGAAGTAGAACTGCTTGGTGCGTGCCGGTACGGCTGCGGCCAGCTCGAAGGAGCCGCCGCGCTCGGCGTCGAGGATGGCCGCGAAGACACTGGGGGCGTCGAAGGACGGGGAGCAGTACCAGTCGATGGTGCCGTTGCTGCCGACCAGCGCCACACTGCGCAGGTCACCGATGAGCCCGTGCTCGGCGATCGGCAGGTAGCGGGAGCTGCGGAGTGCGTCCTGCGCGAACGGCGTCTGGTCCATCGGGCCTCCCGGTGCGGGGTGCTGGATGTTCTCCAGCTTAGGAGCGAGTGCTTTCCGGCGGTACAGGGCAGGCGCTCCGCGACCCGGTGCGCGGGCCCTTCGGGATGCAGGGTGCGCCGAGCCGGGGAATGGTAAGAGGGTGCCCCGTTCGGCGGCACCGGCACGGATGAACTCATCCGGACCGACGAGGAGGCAACATGTCGACATCCACACCTGAAGGGTCCCGTTCGACCGAGGACTCCATCACCCCGGACGCCCTGCTCCACTCGGCTCCGCCGGCGAATGTCACCGCGGAGGACCTGGTGATGGCGGCGGGCAGGGACGTCACACCGAAGAACCTCGACTGGGCGCGACGCAAGCTGGAGACGGAGGGCCAGGCGGCGGTCGAGAAGCTGGCCCCCTAGGGCGTCCGGGGAACGCGAGACACGACACGAACGACACGAACGGGGAAGCCGGCCGGGCGAGGTGGCGCCCGGCCGGCGCTTCGCGCGTGTGCGCAATGCGTCAGCGTGTGTGCGCATGCGGGGTGGCGGCGGCCGTCTCCGGGAGGTCGTCCTCCGTGTCGACGCACACCACGCGCACCCACCGCACCGCGTTGTTGGCGAAGCCGCCGCGGTTCCACCGCTGGTCGAGGGGCTGGGTGTGGCTGTCGGCGTCGCTCGCGCGGGCGGCCAGGGCGTGCTCGCCGGGGGTCGCCGTCCAGGTGTGGCGCCATCCGCGCCAGGCCCAGCGGTACGCGTCCGCGGCGGCGTCGAGGTCCGCGGGCCGCCAGCTCCGGCCGCCGTCGGTGCTGACCTCCACCAAGGTCACAGGGGCCTGTCCGGACCAGGCGCGGCCCTCCAGCGTGACGCTTCCCGGCCGCAGGACGCGGGTGCGGGACATGAAGTCCGGGAAGCCGGGCGGAGCCAGCAGGGCGCGGGGCTCGATCAGGGTGACGGGCTCGCCCTCCTCCTCGTCGCTGTGCCGGATCCGGTAGGCCACGCGCTGCTGGAAGCCGGTGAACGGTACGCCGCTGACGGTAACCGTGCGCAGCCACTTCACGTGGGCCATGCCGTACCAGCCGGGCACGACCAGCCGCAGTGGCCTGCCGTGCTGCGGCGGCAGCGGGGCGCCGTTCATGGCGGTGGCGACCAGCACCTCGGGGTCGCGGCCGGTGGCCACGGCCAGCGGCAGCGCGCGCCGGTAGTCCTGCTCGACGCCGCGCTCGACCCCGTGGTCGGCACCGGCGAAGACGACGTCCACGGCGGCCGGGTCGGCTCCCGCCTCGTCCAGCAGCAGCCGCAGGGGTACGCCGGACCAGTCGGCGGTGCCGACGGCCTCCACCAGCCAGGGCTGGCTGACCGGGCGGGGGGTCAGCAGGGCCCGCCCGTTGCCCGCGCATTCCATCGTCACCCGGGTGGTGACCTGCGGGAAGGACAGCAGGTCGGCGAGGCTGAGGTCGAGCGGGCGGCGCACCCGGCCGTCGACGGCCAGCCGCCAGGCGCCCGCCTGGGGCACGTAGGGGATGTCGTAGTGCGTGAGGACGTAGTGCAGCCCGGGCGGGGTCACGTCGTAGCGCAGCGCCTCCAGCGGGAGACCGTGGTTACGGGTGGCGAGGGCGAGCTCGTCCGCGCCGATATCCTCGTCGGCACCGGCCAGCCGGGCAGCGGCGCTCACCTCGCCGGGTCGCGGGGCCATGGCGTCATTGTCCCTCCGGCGGTGGGGGCGGGCGATCCGGATCAAGTGCCGGATGATCACTCGTCCAGGAAATCGGCAATCGCCGGGCAAAGGTCGGGAACGAAACGGGCCGCACATTCGTCTACAGTCCAGTAGTCGGTCTACAAATGTGTAGTCGGATGCAATCGGATGTTGTCCAAGGAAAGGGCGTGCGGCGATGGCCACTCCCCCGCACCTGGCGTCGCAGCTCGCGGTCAACGTGCTCGACGCCCACTCGCTGCTCGCCGCCTTCGGCGTGCTCGGCGTCGGTGTGATCCTGTTCGCGGAGACGGGCCTGCTCATCGGCTTCTTCCTGCCCGGCGACTCGCTGCTGTTCACGGCGGGCCTGCTGTGCACGGGCGCGTCCGACCGCGGGGTGCACCTGTCGCTCGGCCCGCTCCTGGCGGCGGCGGCCGTCGGCGCGCTGGCCGGCTCGCAGTGCGGGTATCTGCTCGGCCGCAAGGCGGGAGGGACGCTGCTCGCCCGCAGCAGATCGGCCCGGCTGCACGAGGGCGCCCAGCGCGCCGAGGAACTGCTGGAGCGGTACGGGTACGCGAAGGCGATCGTCCTGGCCCGCTTCGTGCCGGTGGTGCGCACGGTGCTGAACCCGATGGCGGGCGCGCTCGGTGTACCCGCGCGGACCTTCACCCTCTGGCAGGTGACCGGCGGCCTGGTGTGGAGCCTCGGCCTCACCCTCGCGGGGTACGCGCTGGGCTCCTCGATCCCGAACATCGACAAGTACCTGCTGCCGGTGATCGCGCTGATCGTGGTCGTCTCGCTCGTCCCCCTCGCCGCCGAGGTGCTGCGCTCCCGCAAGGCTGCGAAGGAGACCCCCTGATGGTCCTCGCGCTGACCGGCTCGTCCGTCGACGGGCCGCTGTACCGGGACGTGGTGGGCCTCGCCCACCACTCCCCCGGCTGGCTGGACGACCTCATCGCGGCCTGGTCGGCGTACGGGCTCGCGGTGTTCGCGCTGCTCATGGTGGTCGGCTGGTGGCGGGCCCGCCGGGCGGGGGCCGACGCGGCCTTGGCGGCGCTGGCCGTGCCGGTGGTCGTGGTGCTCGCCTTCGCCGCCGACTCCGGGCTGAAGCTGCTGGTGCGGGAGGACCGGCCCTGCCGGGGCCTGGCGTACCGCACGCTGGAGGCGTGTCCCGCGCGCGGGGACTGGTCGTTCCCGAGCAATCACGCCGCGATCGCCTTCGCGGCGGCGGTGGCCCTGTACTTCGTCTCCCGTCGGCTCGGCCTGGTGGCGGCTGTGTGCGCGGGCGCCATGGCGGCGTCCCGGGTGTGGGTCGGAGTGCACTATCCGCACGACGTCGCCGCGGGGGCGGCGGTCGGCGCGGCGGTGGCGCTCCTCGCGATGGCCGCGCTGCACCGCCTGCCGAAGGACCTGCCGGGACGGCTGTCGGCGACGCGGCTGCGGCCCCTGCTCACGACGTCATGAACCGCAAGGCAGTCGCCGAGCTGGCGGGCAGCGTCGGCCTCGGTGCCTGGGTGGCCTTCGGGGTGCTGACCCTGATCGTGTACGGCCACGGCGGCCCGCTCTACCTGGACCAGGGCCTGCTGTCCTGGTCCCTCGGCCACCGCCCGCCGGTCGCGCTGGCGGCGGCCCGCGGGCTGACCGACACGGGCACGGGAGTGTTCCCCTACGCCCTGGTCGTGCTCGCCGGGCTGCTCGTCGGCCGCACGAGAGGGCAGCGGCTGGCGTGTGCCCTGCTCGGCGCGGCCTGTCTGGCCGCGGGCCAGGCGGTGCGGTACGGCGTGCTGGAGCTGGTCGCCCGGCCCCGCCCACCGCACGCCGACTGGCAGACGCACGCCTCGGGCTGGTCCTACCCCTCCGGTCACACCACCACTTCGGCCCTGGCGGCCGGGCTGGTGATCCTCGCCGTGTGCCTGCGCGCCCCGCAGGGCCGGACCGCGCTCTGCACGGTGGTCGCCTGCTGGGGAGCGGGGGTCGGGCTGACCCGGGTCTTCCTGGGCGTGCACTGGTTCACCGACGTGGTCGGCGGCTGGCTGTACGCCGTAGGCTGGCTCGGTGTCTGCCTGTGCGCGGCGGCCTGGTGGCTGCCGGCGTGGCTCGTACCCGCCCGTGCTACGGCCACGACCGACAGGACCGCGACCGGTAGGACGGCGACGAACGCAACGCCGGACACCGACGCGAACGACAGCAACGCGAACGACGCGACCGACACCGCCGACACGGCCACTGCGCCGGTGGAGAAACATGCGCCCCAAGATCCTGGTCGTCGAGGACGATCACGCCCTGCGTGACGTGCTGCGGCGTGGCCTGCACGACGAGGACTTCGACACGGTGTGCGCCGCCGACGGCGCCACCGCGCTGCGGCTGGCCGGCCCGGACATGGCCGCCGCCGTCCTGGACGTCGGGCTGCCCGACGCGGACGGCCGGGACGTGTGCCAGGCGATGCGCGCGAACGGCTTCCACGCTCCCGTGGTCTTCCTGACGGCACGGCACGGGCTGACCGACCGGCTGTCGGGGTTCTCGGCCGGCGGCGACGACTACCTGCCCAAGCCGTTCCACCTCGCCGAGCTGGCCGCCCGGCTGCGGGCCGCCCTGCGCCGGGCCTCGCCCCCGCCGACGCCCGCGGCGGCGGGCGGTCTGGTGCTGGACGCCGTACGGCACAGCGCCACCGTGCACGGCGACCGCGTCGAGCTCACGCCCACTGAGTTCCGGCTGCTGGCGGCACTGACGGCGGCGGGCGGGGACCTCGTACGCCGCCGCGACCTGCTCCGGGCGGGCTGGCCGGAGGGCGCGCACGTCAGCGACAACACGCTGGACCAGTACCTGACCCGGCTCCGGCGCAAGCTGCGCGCGGCGGGCAGCGAGCTGACCATCGGCACCGCGCGCGGCATAGGCCACCGCCTGACATGACACGTCCCGCCCGTCTCCTGGCCCGGCTCACTCCGCAGACCCTGCGCGGCCGGCTCTCGCTGGTCGCGCTGACCACGGCCGCGCTGCTGATGCTGATCCTCACCGTGATCTTCAACATGGTCGTCCGCCACCACCTGGAACGCGAGGCGGACGACGAACTGCGCGCCCGGGCAGCGGCCGTCGCCACCACCGTCGACACCCACCGGGGCCGGGTGCGGGTGCTGGAGACCCCCAACGACCGGCTCCTGGACACCAACGCGTGGATCTACGCCGGTACCCGCCTGCTGGAACACCCGCCGTCCACCGCCGCTTCCCTCACCCGGGCCGCGGACGCCCTCGCCGCCGACGGGCACGGCTGCCGCACGGTCGGCGGGCCCGACGCCGTCCGGCTGTGTGCGGAGCCGGTGCCGGGCGGTACCTCGTGGGCCACCGTGGTCACCGCCCTGGACCTGTCGCCGTACCGGAGTTCGGCCCGGACGCTGCTGTTGGGCTCGTTCGCGCTGGACGCGGTGATGCTCGCCTGCACCTACGCGCTGACCCGGCTGGCGGTGGGGCGGGCGCTGCGGCCGGTGCGCAACATGACCGGCCAGGCCACCGAATGGAGCGCCGTGACCTCCGAGGAGCGTTTCGCCGGGCGGGGGCGGCCTGCCGAACTGGCCGCGCTCGGCGCCTCGCTGGACTCCCTGCTGGACCGGATACGCGCGGTGCTGCGGCACGAGCGGCAGCTGACCGGCGAGCTGTCGCACGAACTGCGCACCCCGCTCAGCCGGATCGTCGCCGAACTGGACTGGTGGCGCTCCCGCCCCCGCACCGAGGCCGAGACCCGCGCCTGCCACGAGGTCATCGCCGAGGCCGCGCAGTCGATGCGCACCATCTGCGACACCCTGCTGGACGAGGCCCGCGAAGGCGTGCCGAGCGCGCCCGGCACCGCCGCCGTACAGCCGGTCCTGCACCGCCTGGCCACGGCGGCGGACGCCCCCGCCGCGGTGCGCGTCACGGTCACCGCCGGCCCGGGACCGCTCACGGCGGGCGTGCCCGCGGCACTCCTCGAACGGATCGTCAGCCCGCTGCTCGCCAACGCCGTGCGCTACGCAAGTACGACGGTCATGCTGTCGGCCGGCCCGACGGCCGACGGGATCCGGGTGGCGGTCACGGACGACGGGCCCGGCGTCCCCGAGGCGTTCACGGGCCTGCTCTTCCAGCCCGGAAAACGCGCCGACCCCGACGACGGACACGGCGGAGCGGGCCTCGGGCTGCCGCTCGCGCGACGCCTGGCCCGCTCCGCCGGCGGCGAGGTCTCCCACGACGCCGGACACGCCCCGGGGGCTCGGTTCGTGCTCACCCTGCCCGCCGGCTAGCAGCCGCGCCCGGCGCCCTCATCTTTGATCACCCAGACGTAGACGGTGACTTCGGGCACCTTGTTCCAGCGCGGCCTCCGGCCGGAACCCGGACGGATCCTGAGCGCTGCCACCCCCGCGCCTGGGCTCAGGGCGTCGCGTGCGGTCCGTCCGGACGGCTGCCGCGGCGTTCGATCATCTCGCGGCTCAGCTCCTCCGTCTCCGGCTCGGGCAGCCGCTCGAAGCCGTCCTCGGTGATGACCGCGACGACCGGGAAGATGCGGCGGTTGAGGTCGGGGCCGCCGGTCGCCGAGTCGTCGTCCGCCGCGTCGTACAGCGCCTGGAGCGCGGCCAGGGCGGCCTCCCGGCGGGTGAGGTCCGGCCGGAACAGCTTCTTCAGGGCCCCGCGGGCGTACGGCGAACCGGAGCCCTCGGCGTGGAAGTCCCGCTTCTCGTACAGGCCGCCGGCCGCGTCGAAGCTGAAGATGCGGCCCTGCCCGCCACCGGGCGCGGTGACGTCGTAGCCGGCGAGCAGCGGGACGACCGCGAGGCCCTGCATGGCCTGGGCGAGGTTCTGCCGGATCACGGTCGCGAGGCGGGTGGCCTTGGCGTTGAGGGTCATCGGTATGCCCTCGATCTTCTCGAAGTGAGTCAGTTCGACCTGGTAGAGCCGCACCATGTCGAGGGCGAGTCCGACTGTGCCGGCGAAGGCGACGGCCGTGTGCTCGTCGGCGGGGTGCACCTTCTCCAGGTCGCGCTGGGCGATGAGGTTGCCCATCGTGGCCCGGCGGTCGCCGGCGATCAGGACGCCGTCGCGGTAGGTCAGGGCGAGCACGGTCGTGCCGTGCGGGAAGCGGCCGGGGGCGGCCCGGACACCCTCGGGGAGCGGTGGCGCGGTGGGCAGCAGCCGGGGGCGGTACGCGGCCAGGAACTCGGTGAAGGACGAGGTCCCGGGCGCGAAGAACGCCTCGTGCGGCCGGCCTGTGGTGTCGTTCCCCGACATGTCGCTCCCCCTCCTGCGTGGCACAGCCCTGTGTGGCACACCTCTGTGTGGCACGACAACACCCCGCTATCCACTCCTACCTGGCGGGAGCGGGCGGGAAACTCCCCTGCCCTCACAGCGACTTGCGGCGCACCAGCATCGCGAGCACGAGCAGTCCGGGGATCAGGGGCAGCCACACCGTCAGCAGCCGGTAACCGAGCACGGCGGAGGCGGCGGTCGCGCCGGGGCTGCCGGACGCGGTGAGGGCGAGGGCGAGCGCGGCGTCCAGCGAGCC
Source organism: Streptomyces sp. NPDC002676 (assembly GCF_053592455.1). Taxonomy (NCBI): domain Bacteria; kingdom Bacillati; phylum Actinomycetota; class Actinomycetes; order Kitasatosporales; family Streptomycetaceae; genus Streptomyces; species Streptomyces sp. NPDC002676. Next base: position 506,464 of record NZ_JBSFVT010000002.1, read on the forward strand.
GAGCCCGCCCGGGGTGGGCAGCAGGGCGGCGGCGCTGCTGGCGGCGAGGTACAGCAGGGCGACCTGGAGCGGAGGCAGGGGCAGGGCGACGGCCCGGGTCACGGCGATGAGCACCGTTGCGTGCAGCGTGGCGAAGGCCAGCGAGCCGCCCCACAGGGCCGCCGCGCGGGCGGGGCAGGCGTGCGCCGCACGGACGTCGGCGAGCACGGCGGCGCCCGCCCGCCGGCAGCGCGGCCACAGCGGACCGGCCAGCAGGAATGCGAGCAGGCCGGCGAGGCCCAGCGCCAGTGCGAGCGCGGAGGGGGACAGGTGCGGCAGGCACAGCAGTCCGGGCCAGGCCGGGGCGAGTACGGCGATGAGGGCCAGGCGGGCGGCGGCGCCGGCGGTCGCCTTGACGGCGAGCGCGCTGGCCGAGCGGGCCGCGGGCAGTCCGCAGCGCATCAGGAAGCGCAGGTTCAGCGCGCCGGCGCCGAGTCCCGCGGGCAGCAGGTGGTTGGCGGCGCAGGCGGCGAACTGGGCGGCGACCAGCCGCCGTGCGGGGAGCCGCCGCACGACGGCGCCCTGCAGGGCGAAGGCCGAGGCCACCCAGGTGCCCGTGGCCGCCGCCGCGCCCACCAGCAGCCAGCCGTGGTCGGCGACGGCCAGCCGCCCGGCCCCGGTCTCGACCGTCGCCCAGTGCCGCCGCGCCAGCCACAGGGCGCCGAGCAGTACGGCGAGGCACACGCCGGTGTGCCAGTACGCCCGCCGCCGGCCGACCGAGGAGGTCACCTCCGCCGGGGCCGTCATGGGCGGCACCCGGAGGGCTCGCAGGGCGCAGCCGGCCGGCCCCCGGCACACCCCGTCCGGGCGACGGCCGCCTCCGCGCGGCAGGTCATGAGCCCGCCCCCGGTACGGAGTGGTACAGCCGCAGCTCGCCGAGCGGGGTGGACGGCCAGTCGCGGGCGTACCCGGGCGGGCGGGAACCCGCCGCCACCATCGCGGCCGTAGGGATCCGCCGGGCGGTGCGGGCGATGCCGGCCGCCGTCGCGTTGGCGTCGTGCCCGGAGGTCGCCGCCGAGGAGCAGCCGGCGTAGAAGGCGACCGGCAGGGCGTCGTGCCCGGTGAGGAGGCAGGGCGGGCGGACGCCGATGCGGTGCAGGGTGGCAGCGGTGCGGGACCAGGTGCGGTGGGCGGCGGTGGTGACGTGCACGGTGTGCACAAGGACGGTCAGTTGCACGGCGAGGTGGGCTGCGAGCGCGAAGGACACCAGGGTCACGGCGACCGGCCGCCAGGTCCGGCTCGGCACCTTGACGACGTACCAGATCGCTTCGGCGGCCGGGATCGCCAGCAGGGCGTAGGCGGGCAGCAGGAAGCGGGGCGCTGCGTAGCCGATCATGAAGAGGTAGGGGAAGGCCGCCGTGGCCGCGCAGGCGAGCGACAGAGCGGTCGGTGCCGTACGCCGGGCGCGGACGGCGACGGCCAGGCCGAGCGCGGCGAGCAGGGGCAGCACGAACCACCAGAGGGTGAGCACCGTGGCGGGCAGTGCACCGGTGCAGGGGCGGCACAGCGTCCGTCCGCCCAGGCTGCGCAGCTGGTCCACGACGGCCACGTGGAAGCCGAGGCCGCCCTGGATCGCCGAGGCGTCGTGCAGCCGCTGCGCGAGGCCGCCGTAGCCGACGTACGCCTCGACCACCCACTCCACGGCCCCGGCCGCGAGCCCGGCGAGGAGGACGAGCAGCAGCCGCCCGCTGCGGCGCACCAGGGCGAGGGCGAGGAGCGGCAGGGCCGCCCAGACCGCGTCCATGGGCCGCATCCAGGCCATGAGCGCGGCGCTCGCGGCGAGGCCCCACAGCGCGGCCCGGCCGGAAAGGCCGGACAGGCCGGACAGGCCGGCGCCGGCAGATCGGTCGGCGCCGGCACGCAGGAAGCACGCGACGGCGGTGAGGGCGCCGATGGCGACCCAGTAGTTGGGCATGGCCTGCGGGCCGTAGAAGAGGGTCACCCACAGGGAGGCGAACAGGGCGCCGGCGAGAGTGAGCACGCGGACGGGGAAGAGCCCGCGCCAGGCGCGCAGCGCCAGGTACAGCGCGAGGCCGGACAGGACGGCCAGGTAGACCCTGAGCAGAGCCGTCGAGGACGACCACGAGGCGATGGGCGCGACGAGCAGCGGAACGCCCCGCGCGCGGGGGGCGCTGAAGAAGGCCGCGGGCGCGTGCCCGCTGACCTGGCTGACGTACACGGTCTCGTCCCAGCCGAGGCCCAGGCCGGGCCGGACGAGGAGGAGTTGGGCCAGGGTGAAGGCCAGGGCGACGAGCGCGAGCGGGGCGCGGGCGCGCACCCCGGGGCCGTCGACGGACGGGCGGCGCGCACGCTCGCGCCGGGTCGCGACGAGTGTGGTGTGCGCGTTGCCGGCCATGATCACCCCTCTGCCCCTACAGTCTGTAGGGTTGCCCGGTTACCCTACAGCCTGTAGGACCGAGGGAGAGGGTCGGAAAAGAACCGCGAGTCGGGGAAAACACGGCCAAACTAGCGTGTTTCGCTGGTGCTTGCCGGTCAGGCAGGGCCATCCGGCCGACGGCACTACGCGCTGTAAGGTTGGGGCATGGCTGGCACAGGGTCCCGCGGCAGAGCGGAGCGGCGCAGCGCCGGGGCGCTGGAGAGCGAGGTACTGGCCGCCCTCTGGGCCACCGAGGGTCCGCTGACACCGGCGGAGATCCAGGCCGACATCGGCGGCGGACTCGCGTACAACACCGTCCACACGATTCTCAAACGCCTGTACGACAAAGGGTTGGTGCTGCGGGACGCCGACGGGCGGCGCGGCGCCTACCGGCCGGCGAAGAACGCGGCCGAGCTGACCGCCGAGGCGATGCACGAGGCCCTGGACCGGGGTCCGGATCCGATCGCCGCGCTGCAGCAGTTCGTGACCGGCCTGAGTCCCGAGGAGGAGCGCGCGCTGCGCGAGCTGCTCGCCGGAGGCGGCGCATGAAGTTCGACGTGTACACCCCGCTGGTGCTCTCGCTGCTGCTGGCCGCGGTCGGTCCGCTGGTCGGCCGGCGGGTCGCCCCGGCGCTCGCCGCGCGGGTGCTGACCTCGGCGGCCGTACTGACGGCCGCGGCCACCACCTGGTCGCTGGTGCTGCTCACGGCGGCGCTGCTCGGGGACGCGCCGCCGGTGGTGCGCGAGGCCCACGAGGACGGGCGGACGCTCGCGGATCCGGTGCCGGAGGTGATCGGGTTCGCCGCGTGTGCGGCGCTCGCGGTCGTCGCGTGGCGCGTACAGCGGGCGGTGCGCGCCGAGCGGCGCACGCGCCGGGCGCTGCGGCGGCTGTGCGCGGGCCACCCGGCGGACACGGAGCTGATCGTCGCGGCGTCCGAGGTGCCCAGGGCGTTCGCGATCCCGGGGCGGCCGGGCCGGATCCTGGTCACCTCAGCGATGCTGAGCGCGCTGCGGCCGGGCGAGCGGCGGGTGCTGCTCGCGCACGAGCGGGCGCATCTGGCCCACCGGCACGGGCCGCTGGTGACGGCGGCCACGCTCGCGGCGGCGGCCAATCCGCTGCTCGCCCCGTTGAGTTCGGCCGTCTCCTTCCTCGTGGAGCGCTGGGCCGACGAGCAGGCCGCGGCCCAGGTCGGGGACCGGCGGGCCACCGCCCGGGCGCTGGCGCGGGCGGCGCTGTCGGCGGGCCGGACCCGTACGGCCTGCGCCCTGAACTTCGCCGACCGCGCCGTCACCCGCCGCATCGCGGCCCTGCAGACGAGTCCACCCCCGCGGCTGTGGTCCGCCGCGGCTGCCGTACTCGTGCTGGGCGCACTGCCGGCGCTGCTCGCCGTCGACGCCACGGACGACCTGCTCGGCCTGCTCTCCGGCGTGCTGCCCTGACGGCCGTCCCCCAGCCACGTTCCGGCCGTATGCAAGCCGCACTCCGGCCCTCCGGCCGGGTGACACACTCTGCTGTGTGCCGCTGACCTTCGACGACCTCCTGGACCGTGCCCGCGCCCTCGCCCAGGGCGGCCGGCGTGCCCTCCTCGGCATCGCGGGCAGCCCCGGCGCGGGCAAGTCGACACTCGCCGAGCACCTGGTGCGCGCCCTGAACGCCGAGGGCCCGCCCTGGGCGGCGCAGGTGCCGATGGACGGCTTCCATCTGGCGGACGTGGAACTGGACCGGCTCGGCCGCCGGGACCGCAAGGGCGCGCCCGACACCTTCGACGCGGCCGGGTACGCGGCCCTGCTGCGGCGGCTGCGCGAGGACACGGACGACGTGGTGTACGCGCCCGGGTTCGAACGGGTCCTGGAGCAGCCGCTGGCGGGGGCGATCCCGGTGCCGCCGACCGCCCGGCTGGTGGTGACCGAGGGCAACTACCTTCTGCTGCGGGAGGGTTCGTGGCACCGGGTACAGCCCTGTCTGGACGAGGTGTGGTTCTGCGAGCTCCCCGAGGAGGAGCGGATCCGCCGACTGGTCGCCCGGCACGAGGAGTTCGGCAAGGACCACGCGGCGGCGGTGGCGTGGGTGCGGGGCACCGACCAGCGCAATGCCGACCTGGTCGCGACGACCCGGGGGCGGGCGGACCTGGTGGTCCCGGCCGCCGCGCTGCCCGCGTCGGGATGAACTCCGGCCGGTCGCGGGCCGTATCCGTGGACACGGCGGAAGGTCTGCCGGTACGACTCGTGCGGCGGTGACGCCTGTGGCGGCGGGCGCGGTGCGACAGTGGGGCGGATGATGGCGCGCGCACAGCAAACGGTCCAGCCGGGGCAGACAAGGCCCGCGGTCCCGGCACCCGAGGCCCCCGCTCGCCTGCGCGCCCGAGTACGCCTGCACCGCCGTTGGCTGACCCCGCTCCTGGTGGCGCTGCTGCTGGCCCAGATGGCCACCGCCATGGTCACCACGGCCGTACAGCAGACGCCCACGATCGACGAGCCCGTGTACGTCGCGACGGCCACCGACTACCTGCGCGAGCACCGGCTGCGCTACAACCCCGAGCATCCGCCGCTCGGCAAGCTGCTGATCGCCGCCGGTGTCGCGGTGGCCGATCCCCGCTACGACCCGTCGTACGCCGGCACCCAGGGCGAGGTGGGCCGGCATCTGCTGTACGAGTCGGGCAACGACCCCTGGCGGCTGATGCTGTGGGCGCGGCTGCCGGTGATCGCGCTGACCCTGCTGTTCGGGCTGGTGGTGTTCGCCTTCGCCCGGGACGTGACCGGCACCGCGGGCGGGCTGGTGGCGCTGGTGCTGTACGCCTTCGACCCCGACGTGATCGCGCACGGCGCGCTGGCCACGCTGGACGTGCCGGCGGCAGGTTTCGTGCTGACGTCGGCCTGGCTGGTGTGGCGGGCGCGGCGCCGGCCCCTGCCGTGTCTGGCGCTCGCCGGGGCGGCCCTCGGGGCGGCGATTGCGACCAAGATGAGCGCGCTGCCTGCCGTACCGGTGCTGATGGTCCTCGCGGCGGTGTCCGTGGCGACCGCCCGGCGCGGTGCCCACCGCTCGCGCAGGGTGCTCGGCGGGCTCGCGGGCGCGGCGGTCGTGGCGCTGGTGGCGGTCGCGGTGGTGTGGGCCGCGTATCTGGCCGTCGATCCCGGCCTGCACTTCACTCCGGCCGAGCCGGTGCCGGCCGTCCACGGGCTGCGCGGGCGGCTGACCGGCCTGCTGCCGCTGCCCCGGGCCTACCGGGACGGCATGCGGATGCAGTTCGGCCTGGAGGACCAGCCCTGGCAGGGCTATCTGTTCGGGCGGCTGTACACCGGCTCGCTCTGGTACTACCTGCCGGCCGCCCTGCTGGTGAAGACGCCGCTCGGGCTGCTCGCGCTGGGCACGGCCGGGGCCGTCGCCCTGATCGCCGTACGGCGGCTGCGGCCCGCGGCGCCGTATCTGCTGCTGCCGCCCGCGGTGCTGCTGGCGGCGGCGATGACGGGCTCGCGGGACTTCGGGACCCGGTACGCGCTGTTCGTGCCGATGTTCCTGGCGGTGGCGGCGCCCTGCGTGCTGCGGCTACGACCGCAATGGCAGTGGCGATGGCAGTGGGCGGCCGGGGTGACCGTGGCGCTGGTGACGTTCGTGGCGGTGAGTTCGCTGCGGACGTTCCCGTACTACCTGCCGTACGCCAACGAGGCGTTCGGCGGCCCGGCGCGCACCCACCGGCTGCTGCACGACTCCAATGTGGACTGGGGTCAGGACCTGGGCCGCCTCGCCGGCCGGCTGCGCACGCGGTACCGGGGCGAGCGGATCTGGCTGGTGTACAAGGGCAGCGGTGTGCCCTCGTCGTACGGCATCCACGCGGCCGATCCGCGTACGGTTGCGCCGGGCCAAGTGCACGGTCTGCTGGTGGTGTCGGACTCCTCGGTCGCCAAGGCGCGCGGGAAACTGGCCGAATTGATCGAGAGCAGTCGGACGATCGACCAAGTCGGCTATTCGATCACTTTGTACTGGCGATGAGCCTCCCCAAGTCACCGCCCCTGGTCGCCGCGCTCGGTGAGCTATGTTGAGTGGTCGTGGGAGACAAAGGAGACGGACCGGTGCCCTCGCCGCAGCAGGCACGCGCCCAGGCATCAGCGATCACCTCGGGCAGGACCGCGCCGGAGGGCGAGGCCTCACCGACATCCCAGCTGCGCGAGCTGTTCGACCGCCCGCACCTCTCCCCCGGGCAGCGCCGCATCGCCCAGTACCTGATCGAGCACATCACCGAGGCGGCGTTCCTGTCGATCACCGAGCTGGCGGACCGGGTGGGGGTCAGCCAGCCGTCCGTCACCCGCTTCGCCTCGGCCGTCGGCTTCAGCGGCTACCCGGCGCTGCGGGAGCGGCTCCAGACGATCGCGCTGCGCACGCTCGCCGGCGGGCCCGGCATGGAGAACCGCGCCAACGAACTGCAGGCGGCGGTCGATGGCGAGATCCAGAACCTGGAGAACCTGCGGCGCGACTTCGCCGACCCGGACCGGGTGATCCGCATCGGCCGCGAGCTGTCCCACTCCACCCCGCTCACCGTGCTTGGCCTGCGGATCTCGGTGTCCCTCGCCGAGTACTTCGGCTATGCCGCCCGCCGTATCCATCCCGACGTCCGGCTGGTGACCAGGGGCGGCAGCGTGGCGTACGACGCGCTGCTCCAGGCGCGCGAGGCGGGCGGCACCTGGGTGCTGGCGTTCGCCATGCCCCGGCACTCGCAGGAGACCCTGCACGCCGTCCGCGTGGCGCGGGGCGCCGGTCTGAAGGTCGCCCTGGTGACGGACCTGGCGCTCGGGCCGCTGGCCGACGAGGCCGACGTCACCTTCGCCACCGGCACCGGCTCGCGGCTGGTCTTCGACTCGTACGCGGCGCCCGGCGTGATGGCCGCCGCGCTGCTGCAGGCGATGACCGACGCCGACCCGGAGCGCACCCAGGCCCGCCTGGAGAAGTACGAGCAGCTGTCCGACCAGCACCAGTTCTTCCTCAGGGACTGAGCGCCCGCTCAGCCCCGCTGCCGATATCACCGGCCTCGCTGTCAGATTCATTCGCCAACGGGGATCATTCGGCGCACATCGCACATGAATGTTTTCATACGTCTTGCAAAGCGGTCGGCATATATAAATACTGCTCACGGATCGCGTCCGGCCCACTCCGGATGCGTTCCGCCCCCGCGATCTCACCGTTCGCACACCGCCCCGAGGAAGCCGACGGACCGCCCATGCGCACGCAAGCATTCCCGCCGCGCAGGTTCCGGCTGCCCGGGGCGCCCCGCACGAACACCCCAACCGCCGTCCCCTACCCATTCGGCGCCCGGGGTGTTCTCCGGCGCGGCGCCTGCTCGCCGCGCCCCTGGCGGCCCCGGTTCTCCCCTAGACCGGGGCCGCCCCAACCGTCGGACACCCTTTACGGCGCCGCACACCGGAAGCGATGATCATGACCCTGACCAGCACGCGCATCAGCCCCGACTGGCCCTGCCAGGTCAAGACGCCGGGCAGCTACGACTGGGAGCGCTCCGCGGCCAAGTGGCTGCGCGAACTGATTCCGGCGCGCTACGCCAGCTACCCGGCCCTGATCCGGCACCCCGTGCTGCTCGCCCGGCACGCACAGCTCCAGGTCCAGCAGGAGATCCGGGTGGCGCGCACGGCACTGCAGACCGCGCGGGCCGAGCTGCCCATGCTGGGGGTGCCCGAGTCGGTCATCGAGCACACGATCAAGCTGTACGCGGCCGAGGTGCTCCAGCTCCAGCACATCGCGCGCAGCGTCCGCGCCGTCAGCGAGGCGCTGGCCGGGCACGGCACCCGCTCGCTGACGCGACAGTGACCCCGGGCACGGCGGGCGGCGCCACGCGGCGGATCGCCGTCAGGCCGGGCTCGGCGCTCCGTGCACGAACCGGCTCAGCGACGCCGTCAGCGCGGTGACGAAGGCGTCCCTGGCCTCTTCCGTGAGGGCGTCCAGGGACAGATAGGGGTTGAGGTCCTCCAGTTCGACCAGCAGCAGCCCGCCGTCGGGGGCACGGCAGGCGTCGACGCGCTGGATGCCGTGGGAGAGGCCGTTCCAGTCGATGAAACGCCGGGCGAACTCCAGGTCGGCGGCGGTGGCCGCGTAGGGCTTCAGCTCCCAGCGGCGGCGCGGGTCGGGGGCGTAGAGGGCGTACTGGAAGTCGTCGTCGACGAAGTAGAAGGACACCTCGTAGGCGAAGTCGACGCACGGCTGGATCAGGACGTCGCCGACGGCACGTTCGGCGACCCGGCTCGCGGGGACGATCCGCAGGCCGAGGGAGTCCGCGCCCGCCTTGGGCTTGACCACGTAGCGTTCGGCCTGCGGCAGCCGGTCCAGGTCCGCGGCCCGGTCGACGGTGGGGATGACCGGGAAGCCGGCGGCGCACAGGTCGAGCAGGTACTGCTTGCCGGCCATGTCCGCCTTGCCGGTGAGCGGGTTGTACACCCGCGCCCCGCCGCTCAGGGCACGCGCGCGGAAGGCGTCGTACTCCTTCTGGTAGCCGAGGACGGGCCCGCTGTTGCGGACCACGACGGCGTCGTAGGCGTCCATCAGCGCGACCGCGTCCAGCGGGTGACACAGGGCCAGGTCGAAGTGGGCGCGGAGCCGGGCGGTGAGGAGTATGTCCTCGTCGCAGTAGCGGCGCCCGCGGGCCGGGTACGCCAGGTCGGTGACGTAGAGCAGCCGGGGGCGGGCGACGGGCATGCGGGAACTCCTCGGGCAGGGGTGGCGCTGTCTCGGCGCGGCGGCGCCGCCGGTGGCGGCGGTGCGGAAAGGTTACGCCGCAGGGTGGCGGGGGGTTTTCGGCGGGCCGTCGACGGCGATCTCGTCCCATGACGAAACGGCCGGAAATCATCTCCCAAAAGCACTCAGTTCCCTCACCACGACAGTCTCACTGCACTGAGTGCCATGAATCTGGTCCGGATGCTACGTTCCCGTTCATGAGCTCCATCAGCGCGGCGCAGACCGCGAAGCCGCCGATGCGGGAGGCCCTGGTCGCGGCGGCCTTCCAGCTTTTCGTGGAACGCGGGTACGAGCAGACCACCGTGGACGACATCGTGGCGCTGGCCGGGGTGGGCCGGCGCTCGTTCTTCCGTTACTTCCCCTCGAAGGAGGACGTGGTCTTCCCCGACCACGAGCGCTGTCTGGCCGACATGACAGCCTTCCTGGCGGCGAGCGAAGAGGAGCACGAGCCGGTCCGGCGGGTGTGCGGCGCGGCCCGGATGGTGCTGAAGATGTACGCCGAGAACCCGGCCTTCTCGGTCCAGCGCTACCGCCTGACCCGCCAGGTGCCGGGACTGCGCGCCTATGAGCTGTCGGTGGTGTGGCGCTACGAGCGCGCGCTCGCCGAGTACCTGCGCCGGCGGTTCGCCGGGCGGCCCGACGGCATCCTCCAGGCCGACGTCATCGCGGCGGCCGTGGTCGCCGCGCACAACAACGCCCTGCGCGCCTGGCTGCGTTCGGACGGCGAGGGCGACCCGGGCGCGGCAGTGGACCACGCCCTGAAGTACGTGCAGGAGGCGTTCGGCCACTCCGCACCGGCCCTGCCGAGCCCCGGCGCTCCTGGCACCCCCGGCGCGGCTCCCGCAGGCCCCGGGCCCGCCTTCGCCGAGGTACGGGACGAGCGTGACAGTGACGTCGTCGTACTCGTCTCCCGGCGTGACGCCCCGCTGTGGCGGGTGATCCAGGAGCTGGAGGTCGCGCTCGGCCGCGCCTGACCTGCTGCGGAGGCTCTCCGGCAGATTGGGGGTACGCAGTACCTTTACGAGTGACACTCAGTGCCATACTCTGTCGACGTGCACGGTGGCACGTCAACCGCGCACACGCGTGTGCGGCTCGCGCCGGCACGTGGGATTCCGGCCGAGCGCAGGGAGTTGACCAGCGTGTACCACCACTCAGCAAGCGCCTCGCATGCGGCGGGCGGGTCCGCGGCGGGTGTTCTCGACCCCGCCGGCTCCGCGGAGTCCAAGGACGCCATCCTCTTCCAGCGCTGCACCTGGTGCGGCACCGCGATGTACCACCGTCTGCTGTGTCCCGTGTGCCAGGGCAGCGAACTGCGCACGGAGCGCAGCGAGGGAACCGGGACGGTCCGCCACTCGACCGTGGTGCACCGCAACACCCCCGCGGCGCGCAACGTGTCCCTCATCGAGATGGCCGAGGGATTCGTCGTCCGGGGCCGGGTGATGGGACCGCCGATCGGCATTCACAGCGGGGACCGCGTCCGGCTGTCGACGACGAAGGACCCCGTGCGCGGCGAGCCGGTCTTCCAGTTGCTCGACGAGCCGTTCCGCGCCTGGACCTGACCCTGGACCTGACCTGAGGCGTTGGCCCACGCCGTGTGATCCACCACCTGCTCTTCACGGGCAACCCACAGACTCCTCGTTCCGTCCTCCGGGGGCGAGGGGTGCCCCGGGACGGCCGGGGCGCCCGAGGTCGGGGTTCGAGGAGGAACAGTGGTCCGTGCCCGGCGCATGTGGATCACCGCCGCCGCACTGCTCGCGGTGGCGGGAGCATCCCCAGGGGCGGCAGTAGCGCAGGCTCAACCACCAGCAAAGACAGGAGTATTGGCGGCCTCGGCCAACGCCGACGCCGACGTCCCAGCCGGAGGCCACGCCGACGGGACGCTGCCGCAGGGCTGGCGGATCGCCGGCGGGCACTCGGCACCGCAGCTGGTGTGGCGGTCCGGCCGTCCGGTGCCGATGGGTGACGCGCGTGTCGAATTCCGCGCGCACGGGCGGCTGTTGGGAGTGCCCCGGCCGGGTGCGGACGGGCGCACGTTCCGGCTCGGGCTCGGTGCGGGGCAGGCTGGTGAGCTGAGCGGGCTGGAAGTCTGGTCCGGCGGGCGGCGGTTGGACGAGCGGCAGCAGGCCGGGCGTACGGCTCCGGCCCAACCGCCCGCGCCCCTGCCCGCGGGCGACGTCGACCCGGGCAAGCCAGGCTCCTATCGCACCAGGACCGGCGAGTACCGGCTCAAGTCGGTCCGCCTGCCCGGGTTTTCCGCGCCCGTGGAGATGCGCGCGGTGGTCGTCGCCCCCGTCGGCGCCCCCGGCCGCCGGCCGCTCGCGCTGTTCCTGCACGGCCGCCACTACACGTGCTACAAGCCGCACGGTGACATCGGCGGGAACTGGCCCTGCCCGGCCGGGACGAATCCGGTGCCGAGCCACCGCGGCTATCTTCGCGACCAGCAACTCCTTGCCTCACAGGGCTACATGACCGTGTCGATCGCGGCCAACGGCATCAACGGGCAGGACTGGGCCGCCGAGGACGGCGGCGCGCAGGCACGTTCGTCGCTGGTGCGGCTGCACCTGGCCCACTGGGCCCGCTGGGGCGACCATCCCGAGACCGCGCCGGCGATCGTGCGCGAGGCACCGCGCGCCGATCTGTCCCGGGTGCTGCTGGTGGGGCACTCGCGCGGCGGCGAGGGCGTCAACCGGGCCGCAATGGACAGTCTTTACCCGCCGCCGGCCGACCAGGACGGCTACCACGGCCCGGTGCGCTGGACCATCCGCGGCACGGTCCTGATCGGACCCACCGTCTTCGGGCAGAACCCGGTTCCGGACGTGCCGTCGGTCACGATCCTGCCGGGCTGCGACGGTGACGTCTCCGACCTCGAGGGCGAGGTGTACGTCGACGGAACGCGCGCGGTCAGCGCCGGAAGCGCGCTGCACAGCGCCGTGTACGTGATCGGCGCCAACCACAACTTCTTCAACTCCGAGTGGACACCCGGGCAGTCGGCGGCCCCCTCCGAGGACGACTTCTCGGACGACCCGCACGGCCACGACCCGGTGTGCGCCAAGGGCACGGCGACCCGGCTGACCGCCGACCAGCAGCACCGGGCCGGTTCGACGTACATCGCCGCCGCCGCGCGGCTGTTCCTGACCGGGGACGACCGGGTGCGACCGCTGCTGGACGGTTCGGGCAGGCGGGCGCCGTCGGCGGATCCGGCGCGGGTCCTCAGCCATGCGGTGGGCGGGCGCCGGGGTGCCGGGTTCCTGCCGGACGGCGGGGTGTCGGTGACGGGCGGCCGGCTGTGCGACGCCGTGGGTTCCGACCCGGCCCAGACCTGCCTGGGGCGGGGCGCTCAGGGGGCCTCCCCGCACTTCGCGCAGTGGGAGACCGGCCGGGAGGCCGGCCGGCACGCCATCGCGCTGCGCTGGACGCGCCCGGGAAGCCCGGTGCGGGTGAGCGGCAAGCAGCCGGTGTCGCTGTCCGGTGCGAAGGCGCTGGCGCTGCGGCTGTTCGTGCCGCCGAACTCCCGGGGCACCGAACTGGACGTGTCCCTCACCGACACTGCCGGAAGAACGGCGAAGCTGGGCCGGGTGCGTGCCGACGGACTGCCCGGCAGCGAGCGGACCGCCTCGTACTGGGCGCGCGAGATACGGGTCCCGCTCACGGCGGCCGGCCGGGCGGGGCTGAAGCTGGGGTCCGTCAAGTCCCTTGAGTTGACGCCGCGTTCGGCGTCCGGGCGGGCCTGGCTCATGGACGCGTGGGGCTGGCGGCCCGGAACGGCCGAGGTGCGGGCGGCGGCGCTGCCCCGCGTCGACCTCGGCCGGACGACCGTCGACGAGGGCGACTCGGGCGTACGCACCTACCGGGTTCCGGTCCGGGTGTCCGGGCAGGGCAGCGGGCAGGTCCGGGTGTACGTCATGGATCCGGCCACCGGGCAGGCGAAGGACCGGCTGGTGACGGTGCGTCCGGGCGGCCACGACATCGACGTGCCCGTCGAGGTGAAGGGCAACACGCGCTACGGCAGCGACGTGTCGTACGACGTCCTCGTCAAGGCGGTGCACGGTGCGGTGGTCGGCTCGTACCGGGGTGGTATCACCGTCCACGACGACGACCCGGCCCCGGTGATGACCGTCACGCCCGTCGCCGGCCGGGTCACCGAGGGGAAGCCGCTGACCTGGCGGCTGTCCCTGTCCGAGGCCGTCGACGTGGACATGGACGCGTTCTTCGGCGTCGTTCCGGTCACCGGGCCGGCGCTGTCCACCAAGGACGTCCCGGCGCGCTGGCTGCGCGACACCGCCGGCGCGTCGCCCGATCCCGAGCGCCCGCTGTCCAAGGTGGACGGGCTCGCGCTGTGGGTGGACATCCCGGCGGGCCGGACGAGCGCCGAGATCGCCGTGCCCACGGTCAGGGACCGGGTCGCCGAACCGGCGGAATCGGTGCGGTTCGAGCAGCTGGACCCGAAGACCGGTCAGCCGCTGCCGGGCGGTCTGGCCCTGTCCGGGACGGTGCTGAACGCGTCATAGGACGCGAGGCCGGCGCCTGCACCAGGCTGTGCACCCCGGGTGGCTCTCACGGTGTGAGGGTCACCCGGATGCCGACGGTGCCGTCGAGGCCGCGGCGCAGCCGGCTGCCGAGCAGCGTGAGCCGGCCGACGATGCCGTACTTGCGCGCGATGAGGGTCCGATAGCGGGCGGTGGTGGCCGCGTCCACGATCTCTGCGGTGCCGGGAAACTGCTCGCCGGTGGGGTTGCCGCGCAGGTCGCAGGGGCCGGCGAGGATGTCGGCGCGGCGCCGGATCCGCTTGACCTTCCAGCTGTCGGCGGCGGTCCAGACACCGAGGGTCTCACCGTCGCGCACCACCCAGACCGGGGTGGCGACCGGGGTGCCGTCCTTCCGGTAGCTGGTGACCAGCAGGTACTTTCCGGCGCCGAGCCGGTCCAGGCGCGTGTCGTTCATGCCCGGCAGTCTAGGCGGCCGTCCGCCGCGCAGCAGGCCGGGGAAAACCCGGGTCGGGCAGCGGAGATCAACTCTGGCGTCTAGATTGCGCCTTGACGCTGTACTCTCATCAGGCACCCAGGAGCTGACCCGTGACCGACAACTCGGCAGCCACCAACGACGTGGCCGCGTCACTGCGCGCCCGCATCAACACCAGTCAGCCGCACACGGCCCGGATCTGGAACTACTGGCTCGGTGGCAAGGACAACTACGAGGTCGACCGCGCGGCCGGCGACCAGATCCGCCAGCTCCACCCGGGCATCGGGGAGTACGCGCGCGCCGACCGGCTGTTCCTGGGCCGGGCCGTGCAGCACCTGGTCCAGGACGTCGGCATCCGCCAGTTCCTGGACATCGGCACCGGGCTGCCCACCGCCGACAACACGCACGAGGTCGCCCAGCGCATCGCGCCGGACGCGCGGATCGTGTACGTCGACAACGACCCGCTGGTCCTCGCGCACGCGCGAGCCCTGCTGACCAGCACGCCCGAGGGCCGTACCGACTACCTGGACGAGGACCTGCGCAACGTCGACGCGATCCTCGAACACGCGGCGAAGACACTGGACTTCAGCGAGCCGGTGGCGCTGATACTGCTCGGCGTGGTCATCTTCATCGGCGAGGACGAGGACCCGTACGGTCTGGTGCGGCAGTTGACGGACCGGCTGCCGTCCGGAAGCCACCTGGTGCTGTCGCACACCATCACCAGCCCGGCGATGCCCGACGTGGACGACGCGGTGCGGTTCTGGAACGAGCACGGCACCCCGAAGCTGACCCAGCGCACCCCCGAGGACGTCGCCCGGTTCTTCGACGGCCTGGAGCTGCTGGAGCCCGGCGTGGTGTCCTGCTCGCGCTGGCGGCCGGAGGACGCCGAGGGGCCCGAGCCGGAGGAAGTCGCCATGTTCGGCGGGGTGGCACGCAAGAGCTGACTCCGGCCGGAGAAACCGGAGCGGCCGACCGCCGTCGGTGAACGGCATGGTTCCCGGCCACGTACTCACCCCTGGGTACCTCGACGACCGGAGGACCCCGCGGTGCCTGCGGAAGGCACCGCGCGTTCGGGGTTCGGGAGCCATGCATGAGGCACGCACGACGACGGCTACGGGTCGTCCGGCGGGTGACACGGCTGGCGGCGGTCGGCGGACTCCTCCTGGGAGGCGCGATGGTCACACAGGCGGCCATGGCGAGCGAGCCTTCCCGGGCGCCCGCCTCCGCCAGGCCGTTCACCTCTGCGGCAACCGCCGCAGACAAGAGCGCCGCCCTGGTGGCCCGGCTCGGCACCGCGCGGACGGCGGGCAGCTGGATCGGCGCCGACGGGCGGCCGGTGGTGGCCGTGACCGACGCGCGCGCCGCACAGGAGGTACGGCGCGCGGGCGCGGCGGCGAAGGTCGTCGGGCACAGCATGAACCAGCTCAAGTCGGCCACCGCCACACTGCGTTCGGCACCCCGGGTCGCGGGCACCGCGTGGGCGGTGGACTACCGCGACAACCGGGTCGTGGTGCGGGCCGACAGCACGGTGTCGGCGGCCGACTGGTCCCGGATGAGCCAAGTCGCCGCGGGGATCGGCGGTTTCGTGCACATGGAGCGCACGAAGGGTACGTTCACGACGCGGCTGAACGGGGCGCAGCCGATCCTGTCGACGGGCGGTCGCTGCTCGGCGGGCTTCAACGTGACCGACGGGCAGCGCGACTTCATCCTCACGGCGGGGCACTGCGGGCCCGCGGGCTCGGTCTGGTTCGCCGACAACCAGGGCAACCGGCAGCTGGGCACGACGGTGAACAGCAGCTTCCCGGGCAGCGGCGACTTCTCACTCGTCCGGTACGACTCCGGTCGGGCCGGGGACGGGGCGGACGTCGTCACGATCGGCGGCGGCAAGGGGGTGCGGATCACCGGGGCGGCCGATGCGGTGGTCGGGGAGCGGGTGTTCCGCAGTGGCAGCACCAGCGGTCTGCACGACGGCCGGGTGACCGCGCTCGACGCGACCGTGAACTATCCCGAGGGCAGCGTCACCGGGCTCATCGAGACGAACGTGTGCGCCGAGCCGGGCGACAGCGGCGGCCCGCTGTTCTCCGCGGGCGTCGCGCTGGGCGTCACCTCGGGCGGCAACGGTGACTGCACCACGGGCGGGACGACGTTCTTCCAGCCGGTGACCAAGGCGATGGCGGCGCTGGGTGTCAGGCTGATCGCGTCGACGCCGGCCGGGCAGGGGGCGGTCGCGCCGAGTGCGGCGTCGCCGGGCTCCGCGGCGCCGGTCACGGGGTCCGCGCAGGGCACGGCGCTGCTGGCGAGGCTGACGGACGCCCGGAACCTCGGTCCCGGGCTGCTGGTCATCGCGGGGAGTCTGATCGCGCTGGTCGCGACCCGGTACATCCGTACCGAGCAGGACCGCAGGGCCTACCGGCGGTACTACTCGGCGACGTGGGGCTGACGCGGGGGCGGCCCCGGCGGGGCGGTGCTACGCCGGGACCGTGCGGCGCGGTGCGCGCCGGGCGTGTTCAGGCCGCCCGGCGCGGTTCCGGGGCCGCGGAGGCCCACTCCATCACGAGGCGCTGGTACTCGGCGCGCTGCGCGCTGGTCAGTGTCCCGCCCGACCGGAGCCACAGGGCCCGTATCTCCTCGTTGACCTCCGCGGCCGATCGCTCGGAGGCGGCTTCAACAGTGGTGGACATGCTGTGAAGCATATGCCGCTGGAGGTGAAGACGCCGTGAGTAAGTACCCGCGATACGGACATTTCGGACCGTGTTGCTCATCACGTCAAAGTGTCAACCGGAGGCGGGAGTTCCGCTGCTGGGCAGGTCAGGTGCCCGGCTTACGGCCGTAGACGAAGACGTCGTCGCCCGTCCTCAGCAGCGACCAGTACTTCTTGGCGGCGGTCGTGGTCATGTTCACGCAGCCGTGCGAGCCCGGCGGGTTCCACATGCTCTTGTCGACCGAGTGGAAGGCCTGGCCGCCGTCGAAGAACTGGCTGTACGGCATCGGCACGTCGTACAGGTTCGAGACGTGGTCGATGTCCCGCCAGTAGACCTTGTACGAGCCGGTGCGGGTCTCGAAGCCGTCGCGTCCGGTGCGCACCGGCACGGGCCCGTACACCAGCCGTGAGCCGTCCTGGACCCAGCTGAGCTGGAGCGAGAGGTTCACGCAGGCGATACGGCCCCTGTTCACCGGGCACTTGCCGTCCTTGTTGGGGTTGCTCCCCACGGCCCGCTGCTTGAGCATGAGGTCCATCACGCCCCAGGTGATGGGCCCGGCGTAGCCGATGGCGGGCGTGATGCCGTGCTTGTTCTGGAAGGCCTGGATGGCCAGGCAGTCGCCGGTGGACTGCCTGCCGTCGACCGGCCGGCCGAGGAACTTCTCCACCTGCTTCTGGTACGGCCCGGCCTGCGTGGTGCAGCTCGAGGCCTGGGCCGGTGCGGCCGTGAAGGCCAGCGTGAGCGGTGCCACCAGTCCCGTGACACCCAGTGCGACAAAGCCTCGTTTGCTCATGTCCCCCATATCGGGCTTCCCCTTCTCCCCTGGTCCCGGGTCCTTGCCCGGGTACTCCCGTGCGCGATTCCCCCGGTGTTCGACTACTAGACCTGCCGGATGGTCCCAGGGTTGTGGTTCCGGCCACGCTGTGACGAAACGGTGAACTTCCTTGCAGCGCCCTCCTTCACTCCCCCGCACTCCTGCAACACCTCCACCACCCGCGTCAGCGTCTCCGGGGTCGCCGTGAACGGCAGGCGCAGGCGGTGGGTCAGGGTGGCCCGGTCGGCGGCGAAGTGCGGGCCCGGGGTCACGGCGAGGCCGCGGGCCGCGGCGCGTTCGGCGAGGGCGGTCGCGCTGGTGTCCTCTCCCAGGCGCAGCCACACGGTCAGGCCGCCGTCCGGGACGGTGCACGTCCAACCGGTCCCGGCGAGCAGGGCGGTGAGGTGGTCGCGCTGGGCGCGCAGCCGGGCCCGGCGGTCGGCGAGGAGGCCGGCGAGCGGGTCACCGAGGAGTTCGGCGGCGATGAGCTGTTCCAGCGGTGGCGGCGAGAGCTGGGCCTGGAGCGGGCTGCGCCGCAGGTGACGTACGAGATCCGCGCTCGCCCGGATCCAGCCGACCCGGAGCCCGCTCCACAGGGTCTTGCTCGCCGAGCCGATCTGGATCACCCGGGCGCCGGCGAGGTGGGGTTCGGTTCCGGGCGGCGTACGCAGGTCCAGGTCGCGCATCGTCTCGTCGGCGAGGACGGTCACGCCGTCCCGTTCGGCGAGGGCGGCGACCGCGCGCCGGGTCGGCGCGTCCATGTGGGCGCCGGTGGGGTTGTGGAAGTCGGGGACGAGGTAGGCGAGTTGGGGCGCGTGGCGGCGTACGGCGGCGGTGAGCCGGTCGATGTCCCAGCCGCCCTGCCCCGAGACCGGCACGGGCAGCAGGCGGGCCCGGCGGGCGCGCAGGAGCGCGAGGGCGCCCGGGTAGGTGGGGTTCTCCACGATCACCGGTGCCCGGCGGTCTGTGTGCACGTGTTCCAGGAGCAGGGTGAGCGCTGCCTGCGCGCCGGAGGTGACGAGGATCTGCTCGGGGCGGGTGGCGAGGCCTGCGCGGGTGTAGCGGTCGGCGAGCAGCTCGCGCAGGCGGGGCAGGCCGGCGGTGGCGACGCCGGAGTCGACGAGCAGCGGCGCGCTGCGTTCGGTGGCGCGGGCGAGGGCGGCGAGATAGGCCTCGTGCGGGGCGGCGGTGACGGCGAGGGTGAGGTCGATGCCCGCACCGGGAACGCCGCCCCGGTCCAGTGACCAGGGGGTGGTGCGTTCGGTGAGGCGGGCGGGCAGCCGTACGACGCTGCCGCTGCCGTGCCGGGTGGCGAGCCAGCCGTCGTCGCGCAGCAGGGCGAGTGCGGTGACGACCGTGCCGCGGCTGAGGTGCAGGGTGCGAGCGAGGTCGCGTTCCGAGGGCAGCCGGGTGCCGGCCGGCAGCCCGCCGTCGACCACCGCCTCGCGCACCGCCGCGGCCAGGGAGCCGGCGAGGGTGCCGGGCCGGTTGCGCCAGGCGCCGAGCGCGGCGACGAATCCTGAGTCCATCGGACCAGTTTCCCCTGGTCCAGTTTCCGCGAAGTGGACCAGGCTTCCGCCCGGCCGCCGGTCTACGCTGCGGCGCATGCACCCCACACTCGCCGACGATCTCTCCCGGCTCCCCGAACTCCTGCAGTGCGCCCGCGACTTCGCCGCCCGTGAGGCGGCGGAGCTGGCCCAGCGGCCGGTCGCCGCACCCGGGCGGGCTCCCGAGCGCGCCTCGCTCCCGGTCGAGGGCGCGGGCGGCGAGGGTGCCCTCGCGCGGTTCGCCGAGCGGTGGGCGCCCGGCTTCTCCGGCTCCGCCGGACCGCGCTACCTGGGATTCGTCACCGGTGGCGCGACGCCCGCGTCGGTCGCCGGCGACTGGCTGACCTCCGCGTTCGACCAGAATCTGTCCGGGGCGGGCGGTTCGTGGGCGCAGGAGCTGGAGCGGGAGACGGTGGCCTGGCTGCGGGAGCTGTTCGGGCTGGGCGAGGCGCACAGCGGGGCGTTCGTGACGGGGGCGACCGTGTCGAACACGGTCGGGCTGGCGATCGCCCGCGAGTGGCTCGGCGAGCGGCTCGGGGTGGACGTCTCCCGCGAGGGCGCGGCGGCGCTCGGCCCGGTCGACGTGCTCTCGGGCAGCCCGCATTCCAGCGTGACCAAGGCGATGTCCGTGCTCGGCCTCGGCCGGCACCGGCTGCGGCAGGTGCCGCTGCTGCCCGGCAACCGGGAGGCCGTCGACGTGGCCGCGCTGGAGGCGGCGCTGGCCTCGCTGGACGGCCGTCCGGCCATCGTCGTCGCGAACGCGGGCACCGTGAACACCGTGGACTTCGACGACCTGCGGGCGATCGCCGCGCTGAAGGAGCGGTACGACTTCTGGCTGCATGTGGACGCGGCGTTCGGCGGTTTCGCCGCGCTCTCCCCCGACTACGCCCACCTGGTCGAGGGTCTGGACGCGGCCGACTCGGTCTGCGTGGACCTGCACAAGTGGCTCAACGTGCCGTACGACGCGGCCGTCCAGTTCACCCGCCGCCGCGACCTCCAGGTGGCGGTGTTCCACAACGCCTCGCCGTACCTCGGACTGCCCGTCGGAGAACCGGACTTCCTGCACCTCACGCCGGAGAACTCACGCCGTCTGCGCGCCCTGCCTGCCTGGTTCTCACTCGTGGCCTACGGCCGGGCCGGCCACCGGGAGATCGTGGAGCGCAACGTCGCCCTCGCCCGCCTCCTCGGCGAGGGCATCGACGCCCTCCCGGGCCTGCACCTGCTGGCACCGGTACGCCTCAACGTCGTTTGCTTCACCCTTGCCGAGAACCCCTCCCAGGAGCGCGTCGAGGCCCTGGCACGCGCGGTCGCCGAGTCCGGGGAGGCGTACCTGACACCGACGGTGTACGACGGAGTGCCCGCACTGCGCGCGGCGTTCAGCAACTGGCGTACGACGGAGGCCGATACCCGCCGGGTGCTGGACGCGCTTGCGGCAACCGCGGTCTGAGCCCTCGGAGTTGGTGCAGGGGGCGGCCGGGTCACCGGTACCCGGTCACGTCCGCCGGTTTCCCCGCGTCCTGCACCTCCACCAGGTACCGCCAGGCGTCGGGGCGGCTGCCGTCGAGGTCGGTGAAGCCGTACTCCCGGGCGAGGCCGCCGCTGGAGAGGGACTGTCCGTTGAACCGGGCCACGTCGGGGTCGGCGGCCAGGGCTGCGACGGCGCGACCGGTGAAGCGCGGGGTCTCGGAGATGGCGAAGTGCGGGATGCGGTCGAGGGCGTCGCGCCAGTTGTCCTCGCGTACGCCGAAGGTGTCGAGCATGATCTCCGAGCGCATCCAGCCGGGGGTGAGGGCGACGGCGGTGGCGCCGCGCGGGCCCAGTTCGTGGCCGAGGGCGAAGGCCATGCGCAGCACGGACGCCTTGGCGAGGTCGTAGAAGAGGTTCACCCGGTAGGCGTCGCGGTTGTAGTCGGCGGTGCCGTCGGTGACCTCGACGACCAGGCCGCCGGGCCGGCGCAGCAGCAGGGGCAGGGCGGCGTGGCTGGTGACGAGGTGTGTCTCGACGGCGAGACGCAGCAGCCTGAGCCCGTTGTCGAGGTCGTGCTCCCAGACGGGGGTGTCCCAGGCGAAGAGCTTCTCGCCGCCCCAGATGTCGTTGACGAGGACGTCCAGGCGGCCCTGTTCGTCAGCGATGCGGTCCACCAGGTCCCGTACGGCGGACGGGTCGAGGTGGTCGGTGGGGACGGCGATGCCCCGTCCGCCCGCCGCCGTGACGAGGTCGGCGGTGTCCTCGATCGTCTCGGGGCGGTCGTACTCCGAGCGGCGGGCGCGGGTGCTGCGGCCGGTCACGTAGACGGTGGCGCCGGCCGCGCCGAGTTCCACGGCGATGCCCCGTCCGGCGCCCCGGGTCGCCCCGGCGACCAGTGCGACCTTGCCCTGCAGCGACTCCGACATGTCCGGCCTCCCGTTGCGGTACGACTGCTGTCGCCGTCCACTGTCCCGGGAAAGCCGGACATCTTCTGTCGGGATTAACGGGCGAGTCGCTCGTCCAGCTCCGCGAGGTCCGCGAGGAACCACAGCTGGTCGCCCTGGTTGCACTCGTACACGAAGTCGCGCAGGGCGTCGCTCTGCGCGACATGGCCGGAGATGTCACCGAGGACGGCGAGTCGCAGCCGGTAGTTCGCGAACTTCTGGACGACGGCGCCCGCGACGCCGGACCGCAGCCGGAAGAAGTCCTCCGCGATACGCTCCACGGGCACCGCGACCAGGTGCGCCTCCTGGCCGAACGCGTCGCCGATCAGGTCGAGCGCCGCGCTCTCGCCGTCGAGGGCCGGGCCCTCGGGGGCGCAGGCGAGGACGCGGACGCCGTGGCGGGTGTCGATCGTCTGTGTGGTCATGGGCGCGATCCTAGGAGCGGCCCGGCCGCCGGCGCCCGCGAATATCCGGCGGCTGTCAGTGCCCCCGGGCGATCCATTCCTCCAGGTGAGGTGCTTCGGCGCCGATGGTCGTGGAGTCCCCGTGACCGGTGAGGACCTTGGTCTCCGGGGGGAGGGTGAGGAGCCGGTCGCGGATGGAGTCGATGATCGTCGGAAAGTGGGAGTAGGAGCGTCCGGTGGCGCCCGGTCCGCCCTTGAAGAGGGTGTCGCCGGTGAAGACGACGCCGAGTGCGGGGTCGTACAGGCAGACGGCGCCGAGGGCGTGGCCGGGGGTGTGCAGGACGGTGAGGTCGGCGCCGGCCGCCTCGATGACCTGCCCGTCGACGAGATGGGCGTCGGGCTCGCGGTCGGGGTGGGTCTGCTTCCACAGCGGCAGGTCGGCGGGGTGCAGCCAGATGGTGGCGCCGGTGCGGTCGGCGAGGGCGGGGGCCGCGTCGATGTGGTCGTTGTGGGCGTGGGTGCACACGATGGCGGTGATCCGGCGGTCGCCGACGGCGCGGGCGATGGCCTCGGCGTCATGGGCGGCGTCGATGACGATCACCTCGTGGTCGTCGCCGACGAGCCAGACGTTGTTCTCCACGTCCCAGGTGCCGCCGTCGAGGGTGAACTGGCCCGAGGTGACGAGGCGTTCGATGCGGGCGGTCATCACAGCACCACCGCCGAGCGCAGCACGTCGCCTTGGTGCATCCGCTCGAACGCCTTCTCCACCTTGTCCAGTTGGATGGTCTCGGTGACGAACTTGTCCAGCGGCAGGCGGCCTTGGAGGTGCAGGTCGATGAGCATGGGGAAGTCTCGGGTGGGCAGGCAGTCGCCGTACCAGGAGGACTTCAGGGCACCACCGCGGCCGAACACGTCGAGCAGGGGCAGTTCGAGCTTCATGTCGGGGGTGGGGACGCCGACGAGGACGACGGTGCCGGCGAGGTCGCGGGCGTAGAAGGCCTGGCGGTACGTCTCCGGGCGGCCGACCGCCTCGATGACGACGTCGGCGCCGAAGCCCCCGGTCAGTTCGCGGACGGCCTCGACGGGGTCGGCGTGCTTCGAGTTGACGGTGTGGGTGGCGCCGAGGGTGCGGGCCAGCTCCAGTTTCCGGTCGTCGATGTCCACGGCGATGATCTTCGCGGCGCCGGCGAGGTTCGCTCCGACGACGGCCGCTCCGCCGACGCCGCCGCAGCCGATGACGGCGACGGAGTCGCCGCGGCCGACGCCGCCGGTGTTGATCGCGGCGCCGATGCCGGCCATCACGCCGCAGCCGAGCAGACCGGCGACGGCCGGGGAGACGGCCGGGTCGACCTTGGTGCACTGCCCGGCGGCGACGAGGGTCTTCTCGGCGAACGCGCCGATACCGAGCGCCGGGGACAGCTCGGTGCCGTCGGTGAGGGTCATCCGCTGCTTCGCGTTGTGCGTGTTGAAGCAGTACGAGGACCGGCCGCGCAGACAGGCCCGGCAGTTTCCGCACACCGCACGCCAGTTGAGGACGACGAAGTCACCGGGCGCCACGTCTGTGACACCCGCACCGACCGACTCCACGACGCCGGCGGCCTCGTGGCCGAGCAGGAAGGGGAACTCGTCGCTGATTCCGCCCTGTTTGTAGTGCAGGTCGGTGTGGCAGACCCCGCAGGCCTGGACGCGTACGACGGCTTCGCCGGGCCCCGGGTCCGGGACCACGATCGTCTCGACCCGTACGGGCTCGTCCTTACCCGGTGCGATTACGCCGCGTACTTCCTGCGCCATAGCCTGGCCCCTTCCCTCGACTGTCTTCCCCACCGACCCTACGCGCGACCGATCGTCATCGGGGCTCTTCGGGACCCGGCTCGTCCATCATGGCGCGGAAGCAGCCGTGCTGAGGAAGCAGCCCGGCCCGGAAAGCAGCCGGGCCGGGATCACTGGACGGCGGGGAGCAGGTTGGTCACGGGCGCGACGAGGTCGGTCACCTGGTGCAGTTCGTTCAGCTTGTTCAGCTCGCTGAGCTGGTTCAGCCCGCGCATCTGCTCGGAGACGCGCGGGATCTGGGCCTTGTGCTGCTCGGGGACGGCACTGTCGGTGACCGAGTCGAGGACGGCCATGGGCTTGATCTGCCCGGTGTCCGCGGCGCCCGCGTCGGCCGCGTTCGCGAGCGGTGCCGCGAGGCCCGTGACGCCGACGGCCAGACCGACTGCGGCGACGATACGTCGTGTTGAGATCATGTCCTGCGCAACGGTGGCGGGCCCCTGCCGGACACGGGCGGCGGGCCGCGCTCACCCGTGAGGCGGAGCGGGCCGCCTGCGCTTGCCGTGTCCGCCGGGGCGGAGGAATCTCGAAGGTGGAGCCGGTGCGGCCGGCTCCACACCCGGGCACGGGCGCCTGAAGGAGGTCACCATGGGCACCGCGACAGGCTCTGCCTTCACCACCGAGACACTGCGCCGAGCCATAGAAGGGACCACCGGGAACTCCCTTCTGGCGCTCTACGCGGACGACGCGGAGATCCGCATCATCGACCACAACAGCCAGCCCAGCCACCCCAAGATCGTGCACGGCCGGAGCGAGATCGCCGAGCTGCTGGACGACATCTACCGCCGTGACATGACACACAAGCTGGACCAGTGCATCATTCAGGGCGACCGGGCCGCCTTCAGCGAGTCCTGCCAGTACGGGGACGGAAACCGCGTCCTCGCCGAATCGATGGTCACGTTGCGGAACGGCAAGATCGCCGAACAGATCCTCATCCAGGCATGGGACGAGTAGGCACAAGGTTCGCGAGGGTCCAGGTCACCTCCCGGCCGACCTGGACCTTCTCGGCGCCGGCGGCGCTGGGGCGGGCGCGGCCGGGACGCCCTCGACGGCCAGCACCAGCGTCCGCAGCAGGTCGGCAAGCGTCCGCTGTTCTTCTTCGCTCAGCGCTGCGAGCAACGCGCCCTCGCCCTCGCCCTCGGCTGCCGCATGCGCCTCGAACGCGGCGTGCCCGGCCTCGGTGAGCCGTACCCGCACCCGCCGCCGGTCGCCGCTCTCGTGCGTACGGGTGATCAGCCCCGCTTCCTCGATGGGCGCGAGCCGTGCGGACAGCGCGCCCCGGCTGAGCCCGAGGTGGTCGGCGAGGCGCGAGGGGCTGGACTCGTAGGGCGGCCCGGACCTGCGGAGCATCAGCAGCACCTTGTACTGCCAGTACTTCAGGCCCGCGTCGTCCAGCACCGCCCGGCGGACCGTCGCGGTGTGCCGGGCCAGGATCGCCAGCCGGGCGATGATCGCCTCCTTCACCGGGTCCAGCCAGTCCAGTTCACGTGCCCAGACGGCCACATGCCGGTCCACCGAGTCCTGCACCGCTGCCTCCCACAGTAGTTTTCTTGTGGATGATTTTTCATCTAACTACCGTTCCGCGCATGGCAATTTCCTCGAAGACACACCTCGACACCACCGTGGAGCTCGACGAACTCCTTGCAGCCGTACGGGAGTTGCGGATCGCGGGCCGCTGGGAGCGGGCCGCCGCCCTGCTCGGCGCGGCCACGGTCCACCAGCCCGCGGCCCGCGCCCGGATCACCCGGGCCGCCGCCGAAGTCGCCCTGGAGCGGGACTGGTTCGCCGGGACGGACACCGCGGCCGAGCGCATCGCCGAGGCGGAGAAGGCGTTCCCGGACGGCGACTGGGACACGGACGTCCTCCGGCTCCGGCTCACCTATGCCGGGCTGCTCCTGGTCGACGGCACCCTGCGCTTCGGCCCCCGGGGCAAGGACCCGCAGGCCCTCGCGGCGCTCCTCGAGCGGGCGCGGGAGCTGCACGACACCGCCCCGGACGAGGTGCGCCGGGGCTGGGCGGCGATGCACCTCGGGCTGATCACGGACAACCACTTCGCCGACCAGGAGAGTGCCGCCGGCTGGTACGCGGCAGCCCTGCGGGCCGGGGAGGACGGCCCCGACCCTCTGCTGGCCCGCGAGGCCCTGCGGCACCTGGGCGACCACGACCACGACACCGGCGAGCACGAGCGGGCCGGGGAACGCTGGCGCCGGGCCACCGCGCTGGGCGCCGGCGCGGGCACCGTACCCGGCACGCTCTCCCAGCAGCTCCTGCTGGCGGTGCTGGCCCGCGACAGCGGCGACGAGGCGGGCGCCAGGGCGCTCGCGGCGGAGATCGTCCGCTGGGCGGAGGCCATCGGCGCCGACCGGCTGGCCGCGCAGACGTCGGCGTTCCTGGCGGGGGCGGACCCGACGGCAGGGCCGCCCGCGGAGGGGGACGAGGACGCGGCCTGACCGATGTACGGGCTTTCGGTTACGCTGTGTGCGGGCCGTGACTGGCGCTGAGGTGGAGCACCACCGGGGAGCGGCCCGTGGTCGATGCCGCGCGCCTGGGCGAGGAGTCTCAACCAGCTCAGGAGTGTGCAGCATGACCCAGGCCCGGCTCATGGACGGAACCGCCCTCGCCCGCCGTATCGTCGAGGACACCGCGAAGCGGGCCGCCGACCTCACCGAGCGGACAGGCACCCAGCCCTGTCTGGCCACGGTGCTGGTCGGCGAGGACCCGGCGTCCGTCACCTACGTCCGCATGAAGCAGAACCGCTGCCGCACGGCCGGTATCGCGTCCCGGCACGTGGCGCTGCCCGCGAGCACGACGACCGCCGAACTGATGGGCACCCTGCGGGAGTTGTCCGCAGACCCGGCCGTGCACGGCATTCTGCTCCAGCACCCGATGGGCGACCACATCGACGAGCGGGCCGCGTTCGAGGCGATCGCGCCCGAGAAGGACGTCGACGGAGTCACCTTCGCGTCGTTCGCGACGATGAGCTTCGGCCTGCCGGGCTTCGTGTCCTGCACGCCGGGCGGCATCCTGCGCCTGCTCGACGCGTACGGCGTCGACCCGGCCGGGAAGCGGGCCGTGGTCGTGGGCCGCAGCGCGATCCTCGGCAAGCCGGTGGGCATGCTGCTCCTGGCCCGCGACGCGACCGTGACGTACTGCCACTCGCGCACCCGGGACCTGTCGGCTGCGGTCCGCGAGGCCGACATCGTCGTCGCCGCCGTCGGCCGGCCGAAGCTGATCCGCGGGCAGGACATCAAGCCGGGCGCGGTCGTGATCGACGCCGGCTACAACCCGGGCAACGTCGGCGACGTCGACTTCGACTCGGCCGCGGAGCGGGCCTCGCTGATCACGCCGGTGCCGGGCGGGGTCGGTCCGATGACGATCGCCACGCTGCTGGAGCAGACCGTCGAGGCCGCCGGCCGGCAGCTCGGAGCCTGATCAGCGCCCCGTTCTGCCGGGATGCTCCGCTTGAGTGCGACATCGAGACTTGACATAGACACTCTGTCTCGATAAATCTGGACGCCAGGCAAGCCGGACGACGCTCCGGACGGTCGCCGGCGAAGGAGCATCCGTATGTGGCACCGGCCCGACGACATGTACGCCAGTCCTCCCCCGTGGGACATCGGCCGGCCGCAGCCGGAATTCCGCGCGCCGGCCGACGCGGGAGAGATCCGCGGCCGGGTGCTGGACGTCGGCTGCGGTACCGGCGAGCACGTGCTCATGTGCGCGAGCCTGGGCCTGGACGCCACCGGCGTCGACCTCGCCTCCCGAGCCCTGGAGGCCGCGCGGCAGAAGGCGCGCGACCGGGGACTCACCGCGCGGTTCCTGCACCACGACGCCCGCAGTCTGGCCGAACTCGGAGAGTCCTTCGACACCGTGCTCGACTGCGGGCTGTTCCACATCTTCGGCGACGAGGACCGCGCCGCCTTCGTCGACAGCCTGCGCGCCGTACTGACGCCGGGTGGCCGCTACTTCATGCTCTGCTTCAGCGACCGGCAGCCCGGCGACCAGGGCCCGAGGCGGGTGACGCGGGACGAGATCGCGTCATCGTTCGCCGACGGTTGCCGCGTCGACTCCATCGAACCGGCCACGATCGACGTCACCACCGACCCGGACGGCATCCGGGCCTGGCTGGCCGTCGTCTCCAGAGTCTGAACTCCGCGGGACAGCCGCACGAAACGAGGAACCCATGCCTGCCTGCGAAACCCGGATCGCGACCGACCGCGCGAGCCGGTACCTCGTCCAACTCTGCCGCCACACGGACTCGATGCGCGGCATGCGCCACCGGGCGCCCGCCGCCCATGGGGGCCGCCGGATGCCCGCCGTCGAGCACGTCGAGTGGTCCGGCACCCACGGGACCGTCCGCTTCGCCGAGGGCCGGTGGACCCTCGACGCCACCGCGGAGGCGCTGACGCTGCGCGTCGAGGCCGATGACGAGGAGGCCCTGCGAAAGCTCCGGAACGGCATCACCGGACGCCTCGAAAAGATCGGCCGGCGTGACGGCCTGACGGTGACCTGGCAGCACCCCCCGACGCCCGCTCCCCTGCCCGCCGGGGGCGGCAAGGGGAGACTCCGAGGGCTGGCCGGACCGGCGGGTCTTGTCGCGGTCGGCGTCCTCGTCGTCGCCCTGCACCTCGGTGTCGCCGGAGCAGTGACGGCCGCCCCCTCGTGGACGGACTGGGCCGCGGGCGGCGTCCTGGCACTCGTCGCGCTGAAGGTCGTCTTCATGGCCGGGCACGTCGTCCTGGGCCGCGCGGGTCTCGGCCGGGGCAAGGCCTTCCTGGCCCGGCGCACACCCGGCGGGAGTTGACCGGTCAGGCCTGGTGGCGCAGTCCGGACAGGGTGACCGCGACGAGCCGCTTGACCGCGGCCTTGGAGGTCAGGCCGCCCGCCCCGGCGAGGGCGTGGAGGCAGTACCCGGCCAGTTCGTCGGGCGTGACGTCGTCCCGTACGTCGCCCGTCTCCACCCCCTCGGCCAGCAGGCCCCGGATGAACCCGCGCAGGTGCTGCTCGGCGTGCGCCACGTGGTCGCCCCGGTGCAGGAGCGCCGACAACTCTCCCCCATGGCCGTGCCGTTGCTGCTGGATGAACGCGTAGGCCTCCAGGACGGCGGCCAGCCGTTCGCCGGGGGTCCCGGGGCGGTCACGCAGTTCGGCGAGCTGGTCGAGGTGACCGGTGATCCGGCGTTCGTGCCAGGCCGTCATGATGGATTCGACGTCCGGGAAGTACTTGTAGAGCGTGGCCCGGCCAATGCCGCTCTCCTCGGCGATCCGCGACATCGTCACGCCCCGCAGCCCCTGCTCGCCGACGAGCTTCGCCGTGGTCTCCAGCACCGCGTCCCGGACGGCGCGTCGGTGCTCCTCGATGGTCTCGTTCCACAGCTTCGGCACCTGGTCAGTGTACGTGAGGACGCTCTCGATACACTTCGTCCGGTTCTGGACACTCTGACTCGATGCCTCAGTGCATCAGTGCATCAGTGCATTACG
Organism: Streptomyces sp. NPDC002676; assembly: GCF_053592455.1. Taxonomy (NCBI): domain Bacteria; kingdom Bacillati; phylum Actinomycetota; class Actinomycetes; order Kitasatosporales; family Streptomycetaceae; genus Streptomyces; species Streptomyces sp. NPDC002676. The sequence goes on from NZ_JBSFVT010000002.1 coordinate 535,756, forward strand.
CCATACTGGCCCTCGTGCGGATTGCCATCATGACGGCGGGATCCCGGGGCGACGTGGCTCCCTACACCGGACTCGGACACCAGCTCGTCCAGGCCGGACACGAGGTCACCCTCGTCACCCACGGCTGCTTCGAGCCGCTGGTCGCGGGGTCCGGGGTCGGGTTCCACGCGCTGCCGGTGGACCCGCGGGCCGAGTTGGAGTCCCCGCGCGGCCGAGGGCTGCACCGCAGCACCAGCGGAGTCGGGAAACTGCTGCGCCTGGCCGACCTGGCGCGTCGGCTGGTCGGGGAGATGGCGGAGGACCTGCTGGCCGCGGCGCGGCAGAGCGATCTCCTGCTCCTGTCGGCCTCGCTGGCGCCTATCGGGCATGCGATCGGCGAAGGTCTGCGACTGCCGAGCATGGGGGTGTATCTGCAACCCCTCGCCACCACACGCGAGTTCGCCCCGCCCGTCCTCGGCCGAGGCACCTGGGGAGCGGTGGTCAACCAGACCGCGGGGCACGGGGTGAACCGCGCCGCGGAGCAGGTCTTCGCGGCGTCCGTGCCCGGCATGCGCACCCGGCTGGGGCTGCCCCGGCAGCGCACCGGTGCCGCGATGCGGACGCGAGAGCAGCGGCACTGGCCGGTGCAGCACGGCTTCAGCCCGCTGGTGGTGCCCCGCCCCCGGGACTGGCGACCGGGTCTTGAGGTGTGCGGCTACTGGTGGCCGTACGACACCGAAACCCAACTCCCCCGATCCGTACGGGACTTCCTCGACTCCGGGCCGCCACCGGTGTTCGTCGGTCTGGGCAGCGCCACCGTGCCGGACGCGGCCCGGCTCAGCGCCCAGGTCGTGGCGGCGCTGCGGCGGGCCGGGCTGCGCGGGGTGATCCAGCGCGGCTGGGGCGGCCTCGCGGCGGACGGCGACGACATGCTGACCATCGGCGAGGTGGCGCACTCGGCGCTGTTTCCACGCATGGCCGCCGTGGTCCACCACGCCGGCGCGGGCACGACGGCGGCGGGGCTGCGCGCCGGGGTGCCGGCGGTGCCGGTGCCGGTCCAGTTCGACGAGGGGTTCTGGGCGGCCCGGCTGGTGTCGCTGGGCGTGGCCCCGGCCGCCGTACCGCTGCGCCGGCTGACCGTCGGGACCCTGTCCGCGGCGCTGCGGCGAGCGATACGCGAACCGTCGTACGGCACCCGGGCCCGGGGCCTCGGCGAGCGCATCCGGGCGGAGGACGGGGTGACGCCGGTCCTGGACGCCGTGAACGCGCTGGCCGGCTGAGCCTCGGGCCCGTCGGCCCTCAGCCCATGCTCAGCACCATCCGGAAGCGGGCCTTCCCGGCGAGCATCTTCTGGTAGGCCTCCTCCGCACGGTCCAGCGGTACCGTCTCGGTCATCGGGCGGATGCCGTTCAGGGCGCTGAACGCCATGGTGTCCTCCACGTCCTGGGAGGTGCCGGACGGGTGGCCCCGCACGACACGGCCGGCCATGAGCAGCTGGACCGGGCTGATGCCCAGCGGCTCCACGTCCGCTCCGATGACCACCAGCTCCCCGCGGTGTGCCAGGCCGTCCACGGTGGCCGTGATGGCCTCGGAGTTCCCCGCGGTGGCCAGGACGACCTTGGCGCCGCCGAGGGACTGCAGCGCCTCGCCGACCGGAGTGCCGGCGGTGCTGTCGACGTAGTGGTGGGCGCCGAGCTGCTTGGCGAAGTCGGCCTTCTCGGGGCCGCGGGCGATGGCCACGGTCTCGAAGCCCATCGCGACCGCGTACTGCACCCCGAGGTGCCCCAGGCCGCCGATGCCGAGCACGGCGACCAGGTCCCCGGCCCGCGCGGGGCTGCGGCGCAGCCCGTTGTACGTGGTCACGCCCGCGCAGGCCAAGGGCCCGGCGTCGCTCGCCGCCAGCGCGTCGGGGATCCGGGCCAGGGCGTCGACGGGCGCGACGACCTTCTCGCCGAAGCCCCCGTCGTAGGCCCACCCCGGGACCTTCAGGTTCGGGCACACGATGAAGTCGCCCTCGCGGCAGGGCCCGCAGTGACCGCAGCTGCCGCCGAACCAGCCGACGGCCACCCGGTCGCCGACCCGCCACCCGCGCTCGTGCGTGTCCTGGCCCAGCTCCTCGATGCGCCCGGCGATCTCGTGCCCGGGGACCTCCGGGAACGTCACGCCGGGCAGGGCGGCGCCCACGAACATCGCATCGCTGTGGCAGATCCCGCACGCCTCCACCGCGATCCGCACCTCGCCGGGACCGGGCTGCGGCACCTCTCGCTCGACCAGCTCGAACGTGCCGTTCGGGGCGGTCACCTGCGCAACTCGATAGGTACTCATGCGTTTCTCCAGGTACTCATGCACGTCTCCGGGAAAGCGGGAACGCGTATGCAAGCCTCCCGACGGCCCCCCGTTGACCCCGATGCCCCCCGATCCAGCAGACCAGCTCCGGGGCGATCGCGCGCGTCGAACCGTACGGACCCTGGAGACCGGGCCGGAGGTCAGACGGACGCGGGACGCCACCCCGCCGGCCGCAGGATGCCGAGCAGCTGGCGGACGAGTTCGTCGACGACCTCGTCGAGGCTCGCGGCCACCCAGCCGGCACTCCAGTCGTGGAGCAGACCGTTGACGCTGCCGATGAAGGCCGTGGCCGCAAGGTGGTAGTCCCGGGGCGCCGCCTCGCCGCGTGCCACGGCCGCGTCGGCCTCGGCGCGGATCAGGTCGACCCAGCGTGCGCGACGGGACAGGCGCTGTTCCTCCAGCCGGGCGCTGACCCCGATGATCTCCACGAAGGCGATGCGGATGCGGCACGGGTCGGAGGTGACGTCGCGGGCGTAGGCGTGGAACAGTACGGCGACCCGCTCGGCCAGCGGCAGCCCCTCGGCCGTGGCGAGCGCGTCCAGCACCGCCCGCTCCGCCCAGGCGTTGACCTCCAGATGCAGCGCTGCGAGGACGTCCTCCAGGGTGTGGAACTCCTCGTAGAACTGGCGCGTGGACAGGCCCGCGGCCTGGCTCAGCGCGGCGACCGTGGTCCCCCGGTAGCCCGGGCTGTCGCCGAACAGCCGGAGCGCCGCGTCCAGGAACCGGCGGCGGCGCTCCGCCTTCCGTTCCTCGGCGGACCTGCCGCCGTAGCGGCCCGTCGGCGCCTTGAGCCTCCCCGACACGCTTCCCCCTCCGTCACCCACCGGCCGTCTCCCACCGGTGAGCCCAATCTTGTCGTGCACACATCTTGTCGAGAAGGGCGCCCTCTCCTTACTTTTCAGTAAGTCCACTGTGAATGCGCCCGTGTTCAGATTCCCCCGAGGAAAGAGAGCAGTCATGCCTGCCTCCAGAACCAGGCACCTTTGCTCCGTAGCCGCCGCCCTCGTCCTGACCGTCGCGGGCCCCGCGACGGCCGCCTCCGCCGCAGGATCCATCACCTCTTCCGCCGCCTCGGATCTGCGCGAGGTGCTGTTCGTCGGCAACAACTGGGACGGCACCGCCGATGTCATCAGGTCCTCCGGTGACTTCGCGAAGATAGGCAGGGTCAACGTCATCCCGGACAAGGACCAGCGGATGGCGGAGATCAACGCCGACCCGGTCAAGTGGATCTACTTCATGGCGATCCGCAACAGCGTCGGCGAGGGCCACGACCAGTTCGCCGACGACATGTACTCCACACCCGACGGCAGGTCGGTCGTGGTCTCCCGGCCGAGCTTCGCGGACGTCGTCTCGATCGACCTGGCCACCGGTCGGATCAACTGGCGTTTCCCGGTGGCCGGTTACCGCGCCGACCACATGGCGGTCTCGCCCGACGGCACCCGGGTGGCGGTGTCGGCCTCGACCGCGAACACCGTGCACGTGCTGGACATCAACACCGGTAGGCAGCTCGGCTCGTTCGCGACCGGCGACAAGCCGCACGAGAACATCTTCACCAAGGACGGCAAGTACATCTGGAACATGTCCATCGGCAACGTCGACACCGCGCTCGACGACCCGGCCTGGGACTGGACCAAGGGCGACCGGCACATCACGATCGTGGACGCGACGACGTACAAGCAGGTCAGGGTCATCGACATGCGGCAGCGGCTGGACGCGATCGGGCTGAAGGACTTCTCCGACGCCGTGCGTCCGGCCGTGTTCTCCCCCGACGAGTCCAAGCTGTACTTCCAGGTGTCGTTCTTCAACGGCTTCCTGGAGTACGACGTCGCGGCCGACAAGATCACCAGGGTGAAGACGCTGCCGAAGAACCCGGCGACCAGCCAGGACCGCACCACGTGGGTCAACGACTCGCGCCACCACGGCATTTCGATGAACCCCGCGGGCACGAAGCTGTGTGTCGCGGGCACCATGGACGACTACGCCACGGTGGTCGACCGCGCCACCCTCCAGGAGGGCCCGCTGGTCACCGCCTCCAAGCCGTACTGGGCCACGGTCAGCGGCGACGGCTTGGACTGCATCATCTCCGAGAGCGGCGCCGACCAGGTCACCGCGATCGACTTCGCCACGGGCCGCAAGGTGACGTCGGTCCCCGTCGGCGACCATCCGCAGCGGGTCCGGCTGGGCCATGTGCAGTCCGACTGGACCGGTCCGTCCGGCAGTTGACCCTCCATGGACGACGGCCTCCGAGGTGCCCCCACTCACTCCGGAGGCCGTCTCGCCGTCACACCGTCACAGCGCAGCGGCGGCGAGGTGCGCGGACCGCGCCAGCGGATTAACGTTCGACTACGGGCTGTGACAGGGGGCCTAGGAGCGGACCATGCGCGAGATTCTCACCGTGCTGGAGCGGTGGTACGCCGCCCATGTGCCCTTCGGGCTCGCCACGGTCGTCGCGGTCAGCCGCAGCGCGCCGCGCGAGCCCGGCGCCGCGATGGCGGTCGGCCCGGACGGGGAGGTCGTCGGCAGCGTGTCCGGGGGCTGCGTGGAGGGCGCGGTGTTCGAGCTGGCCCAGGAGGTCACCGAGAGCGGCGAGGCACGGCTGGAGAAGTACGGGTACAGCGACGAGGACGCGTTCGCGGTCGGGCTGACCTGCGGCGGCGAGATCACCGTCCTGGTACGGCCGGTCACCCCCGTCCGGGACCCCTCCTTCGGGGCGGTCATGGCGTCGGTCGCGGGCGGCGAGCCGGTCACCGTGGCCACCGTGGTCGACGGGCCCGCTCCGCGCGGGGCGACGCTCGCCGTGTGGCACGGCACGGCCGCCGGCGGGCTGGGCACGACGGGCCTCGACGCGGCGGTGGCCGCGGACGCGCGCGGCGAACTGGCCCTCGGCGCGACGGGCCTGAGGCACTACGGGCCGCACGGGGAGCGACGCGAGGACGCCGTCACGGTGTTCCTGCAGTCCTTCGCGCCGCCGCCGAGAATGCTGGTGTTCGGCGCCATCGACTACGCCGCCGCGGTGGCCCGGATCGGGGACTTCCTCGGCTACCGGGTGACCGTGTGCGACGCCCGCCCGGTGTTCGCCACGCCCAGCCGGTTCCCGGAGGGTGTGGAGGTCGTCGCGGACTGGCCGCACCGCTACCTGCGCGGCACGCACACCGACGAGCGGACGGTGGTCTGCGTCCTCACCCACGATCCCAAGTTCGACGTGCCCCTGCTGCGGGAGGCGCTGCGGCGTCCGGCGGCGTACATCGGGGCGATGGGCAGCCGCCGCACCCACGAGGACCGGCTGCATCGCCTGGCCGGGTCGGGCGTCACGGACGAGGAACTGGCCCGTCTGCGCTCCCCCGTCGGGCTCGACCTCGGCGCCCGTACACCGGAGGAGGTCGCGGTGTCGGTGGCGGCGGAGATCGTCGCCCTGCGCTGGGGCGGCACCGGGCTGCCGCTGAGCGCGACGAGCGGGGCGATCCATCCAAGGGGCATGGCCTGATCCGCGGCGCCCCCGCGCTCAGGCGTCTGTGGCCACGCGCGCGTGCAGGTGCTGGTCGTGCCAGCCGTCCGCGTGCAGCAGGGCGCTGCGCTGGGTGCCCTCCAAGGCGTAGCCGGCCTTCTCCGCCACCCGGCACGAAGCGGGGTTGGCGACCGAGTGGCACAGGCGCAGGCGGTGCAGGCCCAGGTCGTCCAGGGCCCACTGGGTGAGCCGCCGGGTCGCCTCGGCCACGATGCCGGCGCCGCGGGCCTCGGGCAGGACCCAGTAGACGATCTCGGCGGTGCCGTCGGCGAGGTCGATGTCGCCCCAGGCGCCGAGCCCGATGGCTGCGCCGCCCGGCCTGGCGATGGCCCACACGGCGGCGGTCTCGGCCCGCCAGCGCTGGTGCATGCGCTCGATCCTGCGGCGCGCCTCCTCGGGGCTGCCGACGGCGAACCGGTTCCACAGGCGGATCGCGGGGTCCTGCCCGGCGGCCGTCAGGGCCTCGGCGTCGCCTTCGTCGACCCGCCACGGCCGCAGCTCCAGCCCGCTGGGCAGTGCGAGCACGGGCTGCTCGCTCTCAGCCATGCGACCTGCGGGAACGACGTCTGCGGGGATGCCTGCTTCAGAGATCATCTCGGCATCCTGCCCGGCTGACACACGGCGGCGGAAGTGATTTATGCCGTGGCTGTCGCGCTCGGCAGCCGGTGCAGGGTGACCTCGGTGAGCGTGCCTGCGGCGAGGGTCGCGGTGAGGTACGTGCAGTGCGGCTGCCGACGGCGGTCGGTCGGGGAGCCGGGGTTGAGCAGGCGCAGGCCGCCGGGGGCGGTGGTGTCCCAGGGGATGTGGCTGTGGCCGAAGACGAGGACGTCGAGGCCAGGGAAGCGGGCGGCACAGCGCGCCTCGCGGCCCTGGGCGGGCCCGGTCTCGTGCACGACACCGAAGCGCAGCCCGTCGAGTTCGGCGTACGCCACCTCGGGGAGCCGGGCGCGCAGCGCGGGGCCGTCGTTGTTGCCGTACACGCCGATGAGGCGGCGGCAGCTGTTCTCCAGCAGGTCGAGGGTGGCGGTGTCGACCCAGTCGCCGGCGTGGAAGACGACGTCCGCGTGCGGCAGTTCGGCGAGCAGCTGCTCCGGGAGCCGCTTGGCGCGCTTCGGGAGATGGGTGTCGGACATCAGCAGGAGACGCACCCCACCAACCTATCCGCATCGATAATCTTCAGGTAAAACTGAACAGCCTGAACTGGACAGTCTTGCCTGACAAATCTAGGCTGACGCCATGGCTCACATGTCCGATTCCGCCGCCCGCACCGCGCGCGACCTGCGCGTGGTCTTCAGCCGGCTGCGGCGCCGTATCCGCGAGGTCGCGCAGGACGCCGACCTGACCCCGTCGCAGGAGTCGGCGCTCTCCCTGGTCGGCAAGCACGGCGCGGCCACGGCCAGCGCCCTGGCCGCCGCGGAGGGCGTACGGCCGCAGTCGATGGCGACCACCCTGGCCGCCCTCGACCAGCACGGCCTGATCCGCCGCGCCCCCGACCCCGACGACGGCCGCCGCCAGCTGGTCACCCTCACCGAGGCCGGCCGGGCCCGCGTCGAGGGCAACAGGCAGCTGCGCGAGGAGTGGCTGGCCCGCGCCTTCGAGGACCGCTACACCGAGGACGAGCGGCAGACGATCCTCAAGGCGATGGAGCTGCTGGAACGGCTCTCGCAGCCGTGATGCGACGGTGATACCGAAGCTCGCCCGCCGTGACCGGCGAACGGCCCGCCCCTCCCCCGCCGGGTTCGACCGCCGGCTGATCGCGCCGATGGTGCTCGGCTCGGTGCTGAACCCGGTCAACTCCTCGATGATCGCCGTGGCACTGGTGCCGATCGGCGTCGCCTTCGGGGCCCCGCCCGCCGAGACGGTCTGGCTGGTCTCGGCGCTGTATCTGGCCACGGCCGTCGGCCAGCCGGTCATCGGCCGGCTGGTGGACATGTACGGCCCGCGCAGGCTCTACCTCTGCGGTACGGCGCTGGTCGGTGTCGCGGGGCTGCTGGGCGCGCTCGCTCCCTCGCTGGGCGCGCTGATCGCGGCGCGGGTGCTGCTGGGGTTCGGGACGTCGGCCGCGTACCCGGCGGCCATGCGGCTGACCCGCAGCGAGGCCGAACGCACCGGGCAGGACAGCCCGGCGGGTGTGCTGACCGTGCTGGCCGTCGCCAACCAGACGGTGGCCGTGGTCGGGCCCGCGCTCGGCGGGCTGCTGATCGGCGTCGGCGGCTGGCGTGCGGTGTTCACCGTCAACGTGCCGCTGTCGGCGGCGTGTCTGGTGCTCGGCGCGCTGCGGCTGCCCCGGACGGCGACGCGCCGCGGCGGTGTGGACGTGCCCGGCATGGCGCTGTTCGCCCTGCTGCTGGTCGCCCTCATGGTGTTCCTGATGGGCCCGAGCGCCGACCGCTGGTATCTGCCGGTGCTGTCCGCCGCGGCTGCCGCCGGCTTCGCGCTGCGCGAGCTGCGGGTGCCGGACCCGTTCATCGACCTGCGCCTGCTAGGCGGCAACGGCCCGCTGCTCGCCACGTATCTGCGGCAGTTCCTCGGCTACACCACCTCGTACGCCTTCATGTACGGATACACGCAGTGGCTGGAGGAGGGCCGCGGGCTGAGCGCCTCCGGCGCCGGGCTCGCGCTGCTGCCGCTGTCGGTCACCGCGCTGACCGTCTCCACGCTCACCGGGCGCCGCGAGGCGGTGCGCACCAAGCTGCTCGTCGGCTCCGTCCTGCAGTCGGCGGCCTGCGCCCTGCTGCTCCTGGTCGGCGCGGACAGCCCGTTCTGGCTGCTGGTCGCGGTCGGCGCGCTGATCGGCGTGCCGCAGGGGCTCATCGGCCTCGCCACGCAGAACGCCCTGTACCGACAGGCCGATCCCGAGCGGATCGCCTCCGCCGCCGGGCTGCTGCGGACCTTCATGTACCTCGGCGCGCTGGGCGCGTCCGCCGCCACCGCGGCGTTCTACCCGCACCGCGCCGACACGGCCGGGCTGCACGGCCTGGCCCTGTTCATGCTCGCCGGCTCCGTGCTGTTGCTGGCGTCGACTCTGCCGGACCGTTCACTGACCCGTACCACCACCGGAACGCCCCCTCGAAAGGCCTGAACACCCATGGCTCTGACCACGCTCGACCCCCGCACCGCCCTCGTCGCGATCGACCTCCAGAACGGCATCGTGGGCATGCCCACCCAGCCGTACGCCGCCTCGGACGTGGTGGCCCGCACGGCGCGGCTCGCCGAGGCCTTCCGGGCCCGCAACCTCCCCGTGGTCCTGGTCCGGGTGGCCTTCGCGCCCGACTGGGCGGACGTCGTCCCCGGCCGGACCGAGCGCCAGGCGCGCGGTCTCGCCTTCCCCGAGGGCTGGGATGTGATCGTGGACGAACTCTCCGGGCACCCCGGCGACATCCGGGTCACCAAGCACAACTGGAGCGCCCTGTACGGCACCGACCTGGACGTCCAGCTGCGCCGCCGCGGCATCACCCAGATCGTGCTGACCGGCATCGCCACCAGCATCGGCGTCGAGTCCACCGCCCGGGACGCGTACGCCCACGGCTACCACGTCACCCTGGCCACGGACGCCATGGCCGACAGCGACCCCGCGGCACACGCGGGCAGCGTCGAGCGGATCTTCCCGCGCCTCGGCGAGAGCGGCACGACCGAGGAGATCCTGGAGCTGCTGGCCAAGACCCACGCCTGACGGAGTCCGGAGGGTGGGGGCCGGTGATCACGCACCGCGCTGCTTCAGCGGCTCCCACCAGGCTCGGTTCTCGCGGTACCAGGCGACCGTCCCGGCGAGCCCGGCGGCGAAGTCGCGCCGCGGGCGATAGCCGAGTTCGTCGCGGGCCTTGCTCCAATCGACCGAGTAGCGCAGGTCGTGGCCCTTGCGGTCGGGGACGTACGTCACCCGGTCCCAGCCCGCGCCGCACGCGTCGAGGAGGAGGCCGGTGAGTTCCCTGTTGCTCAGCTCGGTACCGCCGCCGAGGTTGTAGACCTCGCCGGGGCGGCCCTTCGTACGGACGAGTTCGATACCCCGGCAGTGGTCCTCGACGTGCAGCCAGTCGCGGATGTTGCGCCCGTCGCCGTAGAGCGGGACGTCGAGGCCGTCGAGGAGGCGGGTGACGAAGAGCGGGATCACCTTCTCGGGGAACTGGTGCGGGCCGTAGTTGTTGGAGCAGCGGGTGACGCGGACGTCCAGGCCGTGGGTGCGGTGGCAGGCGAGGGCGAGCAGGTCGGAGGAGGCCTTGGAGGCCGCGTACGGGGACGTGGGGGCCAGCGGGTGCGTCTCCGGCCAGGAGCCGGTCTCGATGGAGCCGTACACCTCGTCGGTGGAGATGTGCACGAACGGGCCGACCCCGTGGCGCACGGCGGCGTCCAGCAGGGTCTGGGTGCCGAGGACGTTGGTGCGCACGAACGCGCCCGCGCCCTCGATGGACCGGTCGACGTGCGACTCTGCGGCGAAGTGCACCACCTGGTCGGCGTCCGCCATCAGCTTGTCGACCAGTCCGGCATCGGTGATGTCGCCGTGCACGAAGTCGAGCCGGGCATGGCCGGCGGGGAGGTTGGTGAGCGTGCCGGCGTAGGTGAGCTTGTCCAGCACGGTGATGCGGGGCGCGTCGGGGGCGTCGTCGGCGAGGAGCGCGCGCACGTATGTGGAGCCGATGAACCCGGCGGCGCCGGTGACGAGGAGGTTCATGAACGGATCCGCACCTTGCCGTGTTCTCCTCCGCACCTTGCCGGGCCCCCGAGGATGACGACTGTACGACGCCGAGGCCGGCCGAGGGCGGCGGGGAGGTGTCTGCGCCGCTTCCGCGGCCGCGGGTGCGGTAGCGTCGCCCGGGATGACCGAACTACCGGAAATGCCAGACTTCAGGGAGATCACCGCACGGTACACGGCCCCCGCACCGCGGCCCGGCCGGGCCCTGTTGCGCTGGGCCTCCACGACCGATCACAAGGTGATCGGCCGCCTCTACATGGTCACGGCGTTCTGCTTCTTCCTCCTCGCCGGGCTGCTCGCGCTCGCGATGCGCGCGGAACTCGCCCGGCCGGGGCTGCAGTTCCTGAGCGAGCAGGGCTACGACCAGTTCTTCACGGTCCACGGCACGATCATGATGCTGCTGTTCGCGACGCCGATGTTCGCCGGGTTCGCCAACGCCGTGATGCCGCTGCAGATCGGCGCGCCGGACGTGGCCTTCCCGCGGCTCAACGCGCTGTCGTACTGGATGTACCTGTTCGGCGGGCTGATGGTGGTGTCCGGGTTCCTGGTGCCGGGCGGCGCCGCGGCGTTCGGCTGGTTCGGGTACGCGCCGCTCAACAGCGCCTACTACTCCCCCGGCGCGGGCAGCGACCTGTGGGTGATGGGCCTGGTGGTGACCGGTGTGTCGACCACGCTGGGCGCGGTCAACTTCATCACCACCATCCTGTGCCTGCGCGCCCCGGGAATGACGATGTTCCGGATGCCGATCTTCACCTGGAACATCCTGTTCACCTCGATCCTGGTGCTGCCCGCCTTCCCGGTGCTGGCCGCGGACCTCCTGGCGCTGGAGTCGGACCGGAAGTTCGGCTCCCACGTCTTCGATGCGACGAACGGCGGCGCGCTGCTGTGGCAGCACCTGTTCTGGTTCTTCGGGCACCCGGAGGTGTACATCGTGGCGCTGCCGTTCTTCGGGGTCGTCTCGGAGATCCTGCCGGTGTTCTCCCGCAAGCCGCTGTTCGGCTATGTGCCGATGATCGGGGCGACGATCGCGATCACCATGCTGTCGGCGGTGGTGTGGGCGCACCACATGTTCGCGACGGGCGCGGTGCTGCTGCCGTTCTTCTCCCTGATGTCGTTCCTGATCGCGGTGCCCACGGGCATCAAGTTCTTCGCCTGGATCGGCACGATGTGGCACGGCTCGATCTCGTTCGAGACACCGATGCTGTGGTCGCTGGGCTTCCTGGTGTCGTTCCTGCTCGGCGGGCTGAGCGGGGTGCTCATCGCCTCGCCGCCGCTGGACTTCCACCTCACCGACTCGTACTTCATCGTGGCGCACCTGCACTACGTGCTGTTCGGCACGGTGGTGTTCGCGATGTTCGCCGGGTTCTACTTCTGGTGGCCGAAGATGACCGGGAAGATGCTGGACGAGCGGCTCGGCAAACTGCACTTCTGGCTGCTGTTCCCGGCGTTCCAGCTGACGTTCCTGGTGCAGCACTGGCTGGGCGAGGCCGGGATGCCCCGCCGGTACGCGGACTACCTGCCGAACGACGGCTTCACCCTGCTCAACACCCTGTCCTCGGCGGGGGCGTTCCTGCTCGGCGTCTCCACCCTGCCGTTCCTGTACAACGTCTGGCGCACCACCGTGAAGGGCACGAAGGTCACCGAGGACGATCCGTGGGGGTGGGGGCGCGGCCTGGAGTGGGCGACGACCTGCCCGCCGCCGCGGCACAACTTCGTGGCGCTGCCCCGGATCCGCTCGGAGTCGCCCGCCTTCGACCTGCACCACCCGGAGGCCGTGCGGAAGGCCGAGGAGGAGGGGCTGCGGTGAGGACGGAGGCGTTGCTGTTCGGCGGTGTGGCGCTGTTCTTCGGCGGGTCCGCCGCGTTGTACGGGGTGTGGTCGAAGGACGAGACCGGTACGACCGCGCTGGTCGTGGCGTTCGGGATGGCGTCGCTGGTCGCGTTCTTCTGTCTCATCCAGTACCGGCGCCGGGGCCCGCGCGCCCAGGACCGCCCTGGTGTGGAGGTGGCGGCCGGGGCCGGTCGGGTGGCGTTCTTCCCGGCCGACAGCGTGTGGCCGATCGTCACCGCGTTCGGTTTCGCGGTGACGGCGACCGGGGTGGTCTTCGGGCTGTGGCTGTTCATCATCGGTTGCGGCGTTCTGGCGCGTGGTGTGTTCGGCTTTGTGTTCCAGTACGTGGACCGGTGAGCGGTCTGCGGGGCGCGCCGGGCCGGAACGTCTCGACGGGCTGGTGGGCGCTGTCGTAGCCGCCGGTGACGCTCTGCCGGATCTCACCGGTGGACACGCCTCGTTCGAGCCGCTCGCGTTCGGCCTCGGTCAGGGCCAGACACAGCCAGCGGGTCAGCAGGAAGGCGAGGACGGGCGCCGCGACGAGGGTGACGCGCAGGACCCAGGTGAGCGCGTTGACGGAGATGCGGAAGGTCTGGGCGGCGATGTCGTTGCCGCCGGCCAGCAGCAGCACGCCGTAGAAGACGATGCCCGCGACGCCCAGCCCGGAGCGGACGGGGCGTTCGCGCGGCCGGTCGCACAGGTGCTGCTCGCGCCGCCCCTCCCCCGTCAGGCGCTGCTCCACGAACGGGTAGGCGTAGAGCACGGCGAACAGCAGACCGGGCAGGACGACGGCCGGAAGCAGCACGTTCCACATGAAGGTGTGCCCGGCGACGTTCGTCTCCCACGGGGGCATCAGCCGCAGCGCGCCCTCCAGGAAGCCCACGTACCAGTCGGGCTGGGCGCCGGTGGAGGCCACGGCGGGATCATAGGGGCCGTACTTCCAGACCGGGTTGATCTGGGCGAGGCCCCCGAGCAGCACCAGCACGCCGCAGACGATGAGGGACAGCCCGCCGGAGGACGCGGTGAACTGCGGGAAGAGAGGTTTGCCGAGGGCGTTGCGGTTGCTGCGGCCCGGGCCGCGCCACTGCGTGTGCTTGAGGTAGAAGACCAGCGTGAGGTGCACGGTGACGAGCGCGATCAGGGCGCCGGGCAGCAGCAGGATGTGCAGCGGGTAGAGCCGGGTGATGATCTGGTGGCCGGGGAACGCTCCGCCGAAGGCGAAGAAGCCGACGTACGTCCCGACGACCGGCAGCGAGGTCATGATGCCCTGCGCGATGCGCAGCCCGGTGCCGGAAAGCAGGTCGTCGGGGAGCGAGTAGCCGGCGAAGCCCTCGGCGAGCGCGAGCACGAACAGGGTCAGCCCGATCGCCCAGTTCACCTCGCGGGGCCGGCGGAATGCGCCGGTGAAGAAGATCCGCAGCAGGTGGACACCGATCGCGGCGACGAAGACGAGCGCCGCCCAGTGGTGGGCCTGCCGCATCAGGAGACCGCCGCGCACCTCGAAGCTGATGTGCAGGGTGGAGTCGAAGGCGGCCGACATGCGCACCCCGCGCAGGGGGGCGTAGGGGCCGTCGTAGACGACCTCGTTCATCTCCGGGCTGAAGAACAGGGTCAGCCAGATCCCGGTCAGGAAGAGCAGGACGAGGCTGTAGAGAGCGAGTTCGCCGAGCAGGAAGGACCAGTGGTCGGGGAACGCCTTGCGCAGCAGCGGACCGGCCTCGTAGGCGGGCAGGCGGGCGTCGACGGCGTCCGCGAGGCGCTCGGCGCGGCGGGCGCCGCCGCTCACCTGTCCTCCGGCGCGCCGGCCGCCCGTTGCACCTCGGCCTCGACCTCGCCGCGGGGACGTCCCGTCTGCCTGGCGTACTCGCTCACCGCGGTCTGCGCGTCCCGGTCCAGGTCGCGCCAGGCGCGCAGGGCGGTCTCGTAGGTGCCCGCCTGAGCACCGGTCATCCCCTGCTCGGCCGGCGGGCCGTACGCCTCCCGCAGCTCCAGGACCTGCGCGTGGGCCGCGTCGGCCGCCCGCTGCTTCTCGACCAGTTCATCGAAGGTGTGCGCCACGGCACCCGACCCTAAGTACGGGAGGCGGGCGGGCCCCTTCGACCTGCCGGGCACGGCACCCACCCGTACCCGAGTGGCCGCTCAGGGCTCGGGTACGAGGTCCGCCCACACCAGCTTGCCGCCGCTGACCGGGACCGTTCCCCAGGCCGCCGAGACCGCCTCCACCAGGAGGATGCCCCGTCCCCCGGTGGCCTCCCAGCCGATGCTGGTGGGCTTGACCGGGCTGCGCGGTGAGGTGTCCGCGACGGCGAGCCGCAGCCGGTGGTTGACCAGGCTGAGGTCGAGCCGGACCTGGCCGCCGGTGTGCACGAGCGCGTTGGTGACCAGTTCGGAGACGACGAGCAGGGCGGTGTCGAGGGTGTCCGGCGAAACCCCCCAGGCGCGCAGGGTGCGCCGGGTGAAACGGCGGGCGTGCCCGACCGCCTGCGGGACCCGCCACACCGTCCAGGTCTCGCGCAGCGGGCGGACGGCCATGCCGTCGTAGCGCATCAGCAGCAGGGCGACGTCGTCGCCGCGGTGCGCGCCGGTCAGCAGGGTGTCGGCGACCAGGCCGAGGTGGGCGGGGTCGGCGGCGGCCAGCTCGCTGGTCAGCCGGTCCATGCCCTCGTCGATGTCGGTGCCGGGGGACTCCACCAGGCCGTCGGTGGTGAGCGCGACCAGCGTGCCGGGCTGGAGCCGCAGCTGGGTCATCGGAAACTCGGCCTGACCGAGCACGCCGAGCGGCGGGCCGCCCTCGGCCTCGGCGATCTCGGTGGATCCGTCCGGGTGGCGCAGCACGGGCGGCAGATGGCCGGCGCGCACGCACCAGGCGGTGCCCTGCTCCATGTCGACGTCGACGTAGCAGCAGGTGGCGAAGAGGTCGGTCTCCATCTCCACGAGCAGCCGGTTGGCGTGCGAAACGACCACGTCCGGCGGGTGCCCCTCGGCGGCGTAGGCGCGCAGCGCGGTGCGCATCTGGCCCATCAGGGTGGCGGCGCCCGCATTGTGGCCCTGGACGTCGCCGATGACGAGAGCGGCGTGGTTCTCGGCGAGCGGGATCACGTCGTACCAGTCGCCGCCGACCTCCAGGCCGGCGGTGGTGGGCAGATAGCGGGCGACGGCGACCGCGCCGGGCAGCCGGGGCAGGCGGCGCGGCAGCAGGGTGCGCTGGAGCATGCCGACGAGTTCGTGCTCGGCGTCGAAGGCGTGGGCGCGCAGCAGGGCCTCCCCGGCAAGGCCGGCGCAGGCGGTGAGCAGGGCGCGTTCGTCGGGGCCGAACTCGTGCGGCTCGTCCCAGCCGATCAGGCAGACGCCGGCCATACGGCCGCCCGCGGGCAGCGGCAGGACGGCGAAACCGCCGGGACCGACGTCGGCGAGGGCGGGTTCCACCGGGGTGCCGGCGGGCCAGATCTGGGCTCGGCCCTCGCGCAGTGCGGCGGCGAGGGTGGGCATGACCCGCACCGGCGCGTCGGGCCACTCGGTGCGCCACTCGGTGCGCCACAGCTCGGGCCAGGCCTCGGGTTCGGGCGGGTCCAGGACGGTGACGACGAGGCGGTCCTTCTCCAGTTCGGCCAGCGCGAGCCGGTCGGCCTGCAGCGGCTTGCGCAGGGCGGCGACGACGGCCTTCCCGACGTCCTTGACGGAGCCGGCGGTGGCGAGGGCCGCGGCCAGGCGCTGCACCCGGGCCACGTCGGTGACCTCGGAGCGCAGCGTGGAGGCGTCCTGCACGGTGCCGACGAGCCGGGCCGGGCGGCCCTTGCCGGCGGGCACCAGCCGGCCCAGGAGCCGGAGCCACTTGGGCGGGCCCGAGGGCTGGAGGATGCGGAACTCCAGTTCTCGGTCGCCGATGGACATGTGGTCGGCCTCGACCACGGACATCAGGGCGGGCAGGTCCTCGGGCACGGTGTGCGCGAGCAGGGTCTCCACCCGGCCGTCGAAGGCGTCCCGGCCGATGCCGAACAGCCTCAGGATCCCGTCGCCGACCTCGACCCGCCCGCTGTCCACCGCCAGGCTGAACGCGTCGACGGGCAGCTCGCCGGTGTCGGCGGCCCGGCCTGCCGGGGCGGGCACGGCGACCGCGCGGGCGATCAGCTCCAGGCAGGCGCGGTCGTCGGTGCCGAAACCGCCGGGGTGCTCGGTGACGGCGAGCAGACAGCCTCCGTGCGGCGGGCCGAGCGGCAGGGCGGCCAGGGCGAAGTCCGGGGAGGGGGTGCGCCGCGCCTCGGGGCAGCCGGCCAGCTCCTCCGGGCCGAGCCAGCGGGGCTGTCCGGTGCGATGGACCTCGGCGGCCACGGAGCAGCCCGCGACCGGGTAGCCGTCGCGGACGCCGTACAGGGTGCGCGGCAGGCCGACGGACTCGGCCAGGCACAGGACGGACGGGTCGTCGCCGGGCGTGTACACCCCGGCGAACGCCGCCCCGGTGAAGACGAGCGCCTGTTCGAGGACACGGCGCAGCCGATCGGGCGCGCCGGGGTCCGCGGTGAGCATGTCCAGGGCGACTTCGGCACGCTCCGTCCTCGTGCGGCTGACCGCAGCGCCCTCACTGGCCACTTCGCCATTACAGCGCTTATGGGCCGCCTGCGCAGCCTCTGTGACCACACGCCGCGCCCTCGGCCGCCCCGCGGATTTCCCGGGGTACCCGGGTGATGGGCTCGCCGTGCGTGCGGCAGCATCACGAGGGAGCCTTGTGCCCTGGACACAACGGGGTGCGACGGAATGCGACCGGATGCGATGCGCGGCCGTACGAGGAGGTGGTCGGCGTGTCCGACGGGCCGGAGCCCGGGCCGAGGCCGCGGTCGGGGCCGGGGATGCCGGTCACCCGGGGACCGGCCGACGGGCCTGTGCTGTCGATCGCGCTGGCCTCGATGATGGACGAGGTGCACGCGCACTCCGGCGCGGTCTATCTGCTCAGGCGCGACGAGCCGGTCCTGGAGATGGCGGTGCACGCGGGCATGCCCCGGGCGTTCGCGGCGCCCTGGGAGCGGGTCGGGCTCAGCGCGCCGCTCCCGGTCGCGGACGCGGTGCGCGAACGGCGCCTGATCTGGGTGGGCGGCGAGCAGGAGATGGCCCGCCGCTACCCGCGGATCGCGGTCGTGCTGCCGTACCGTTTCGCACTCGCCGCGGTGCCCGTGGCGACGGAGACCAGGGTGTACGGCGCAGTGTTCGTCACCTGGCCGGGCGGCCGTCCCACGGAGCTGTCCGACGCGGAGCGCGACCAGCTCACCGGCGCCTGCGACCGGCTGGCGGCGCGCCTGGAGCTGGCCGCCGCGGAGAACCGGCCCGTCCGCCACGAGCCCGATGTCATGGCGACACCCATGACGGGCATGGCGGGCTCGCTGAGCTCCGTCGAGGCGGCGCGGATGGTGTCCCGGCTGCCGTACGGGCTGGTGTCCCTGGACCTGCACGGCCGGATCGCCTTCGCCAACACGGCCGCCGCCGAGCTGCTCGGCAGACCTTTGCGCGAGCTGCTCGGCACGCTGCCGTGGGTGTCGGTGCCATGGCTGAACGACCCGTTGTACGAGGACCGTTACCGGGCGGCGCTGATGAGCCAGCAGATGACGTCGTTCGTGGCGCTGCGCCCGCCCGGCGAGTGGCTCTCGTTCCGGCTGTACCCGAGCACGAACGGACTGAGCGTGCGCATCAGCCGGGCCCGGGCGGTGGCGGACATGACGAGCGGCGCGCCGCAGACCGGGCCGGCACCGTCCCGGCTGGTGACCATCTCCCAGCTGCTCAGCCTGGCCGGCGCGCTGACCGAGGCGGTGAGCGTGCAGGACGTCGTCCAGCTGGTCTGGGACGAGATCGCCCCGGCCGTCGGCTGCCAGGCGCTGGTGATCCTCGGCTCGCAGGCCGGGCGGCTGCATGTGCTGGGGCACCGCGGATATCCGAATCCGCACAGCGTGGAGCGGTTCGACGGGCTGCCGCTGAGCGAGCGCACCCCGGGCACGCAGGCGCTGACCAGCGGGGTGCCCGGGTTCTTCGACTCGCGGGAGCAGTTGGAGCGGCTGTATCCAGGCCGCCAGGAGACGCCGGACGGCTTCGCGGCCTGGGCATATCTGCCGCTGATCGCGTCCGGGCGGCCGGTGGGCACGTGTGTGCTGGCGTACGCCGAACCGCACGTCTTCCCCGCCGACGAACGGGCGGTGCTGAACAGCCTGGGCGGGCTGATCGCGCAGGCGTTGGAGCGGGCCCTGCTGTACGACGCCGAGCACCGCCTGGCGCACGGACTCCAGCAAGCGCTCCTGCCGCACACGCTGGTGCCGCCGCCCGGCATCACGGCCGCCGCGCGCTATCTCCCGGCGACGTACGGGATGGAGATCGGCGGCGACTTCTACGACCTGATACCGAGCCGGCCGCAGGCGGCGGCGGTGATCGGGGACGTCCAGGGGCACAACGTGACGGCGGCGGGCCTGATGGGGCAGATCCGCACCGGGGTGCGGGCGTACACCGCGGTGGGGCAGCCGCCGCAGGAGGTGATGCGCAGCACCAACCGGCTGCTGATCGACCTCGGTGCCGACCTGTTCGCCAGTTGCCTGTACCTGCGGCTGGAACCGGCGGGCGGGCGGGTCGTGATGGCCCGCGCGGGCCATCCGCCGCCGCTGCTGCGACGGCCCGACGGGCGGGTGCGGGTGCTCGACCTCGCCGGGGGCCCGCTGCTGGGCATCGACGCGGCGGCGACGTACCCGACGACCGAGGTGCCCTTCTCACCCGGCTCGGTTCTCGTCCTCTACACCGACGGTCTGGTGGAGTCCCCCGACGTCGACATCGAGGACGCGCTGGTCGGGCTGGGCGCGCTGCTCGCCGAGTTCGGCGACCGGCCGCTGGAGCGGCTTGCCGACGAGTTGGTCCGGCACAGCGTGGCCGGGCGGGAGCGGGTGGACGACGTGGCGGTGCTGCTGCTGCGGGCGCGGGACGACTGACACCGCCTCGGGCCGCGGCGGGGTCCGGCCCTCCCGCCGGAGGGCCGGACCCACCCCTGCCGGCCGGAACCGCGGGAAGGGCCGGAGGGGGTTCAGGGGAGTGCGGGTCAGTTGCTGCGGGTCAGTTGGTGCTCGTCAGTCGGTCAGTTGGTGCCGGTGAGGGACGAGCCGTCGCCCTCCGCGCCGGTGCCGGACGGATCGCCCGTACCGGAGGGATCGCCTGTACCGGACGGGTCACCCGTGCCGCTCGGGTCGGCCGCCGTGGCGGACGGGTCGGCGGTGGCGCCGCTCTGATCGCCTCCGGCCCCCGACTGATCGCCGCCGGCCCCCGACTGATCGCCCGCGCCACTGCCCCCGTTACCGGCCTTGCCCCCGTCGCCGAGGGTCGCTCCCGTGGCCTGGAGCGCGGCGGTGACCGGCTGGAAGAAGGTCTCGCCGCCGCTGGTGCAGTCGCCGCTGCCGCCGGAGGTGAGGCCGACCGCGCCGCCGTCCTGGGTGAACAGCGAGCCGCCGCTGTCGCCGGGCTCGGCGCAGACGTTCGTCTGGATGAGCCCGTTGACGGTGTCGACGCCGTTCGGGTCGGTCTCGCTCTGGAAGTTGACCGTGGCGTCGAGGCCGGTGACCTGGCCGTCGTGCAGACCGGTCGTGGAGCCCATCCGGAACACGGTCTCGCCGACGGTGGCGTCCGCGGCCTGCGTGATCTGCACGGTCTGGCCGTTGCCGGTGTTGACCTCGCTCGGCGCCTGGGTGTTGGGGTCGTCGTACTTCACCAGCGAGAAGTCGTTGCCCGGGAAGGTCGCCTGGTCCACCGTGGCGATCGGCTGACCGTTCTGCGAGTCCGACCACTGCTTGGCGGCCACCCCGCAGTGACCGGCCGTCAGGAAGGCGGGGCTGCCGTCGGAGGCGGTGACGTTGAAGCCGAGGGAGCAGCGGACGCCGCCGCCCTGCACCTGGGAGAAGATGGCGTCGCCGCCCGAGACGAAGGTCTTGAAGGTGCCCGAGGACTTCTTGAGGGTGGCCATGCCGGAGCCGAGGCTCCGCACGGTCGACTGCAGTCGCTTCCACTGCGCGCCGGTGACGGTGCTGTCGGCGGTGACCAGGACCTTGTCCGTGCGCGGGTCGACGGCCCAGGAGGTGCCCGGGATGGTCGCATGTGTCTTCAACGTACGTGCGGCGGTCTTGAGTTCGGCGGTGCTGTTGTCGACCCGGCGGACGGCCGCGCCCGCCTTCTTCGCCTGCACGACCACGTTGTCGTCGCCGCTGACCACGTTGACGACCAGCTGTTGCCTGCCGCTGTCGTAGTAGGACCCGGCGAGCGCGTCGCCCAGGCTCTTCTGCAGCCGCGCGGCGAGATCCGAGGCGTCCGCGGCCTTCAGGGTCTTCGCGGTGGCGGCACCGTCCGGGGCCGCGCTGTCCTGGTCCTGGGACGCGTGGGCATTGGGCAGCAGGAGGGCCGCCGCTCCGAGCGCCGCGACACCGCCCACCGCCATCGCGGCCTTACGCCTGGGCATTCGCTTGTGACTCAACCTTCTCGACCTCCTGGGTACGGGGGTCTGCCGCTGTCGGGCAGCTCGATCGGGGCGCCTGGATGGCCGTACGTACGGACCGGGCGCGCGGTGCGTTCATCTGCCGGCGCCCAACCGGCGTGCCGCGGCGGTGAATCGGCCACGCTGCGCGTGTCGCGCGGTGCGGCCGGGAACAATCCCCGACATGACGATGACCCCCGCCGAGGCCGACAAGATCCTCTCCGCCAACTTCGCCCCCTGGGTGCTCGATCTCGGGCTGTCCGTCGAGGCGGTGGGAGACGACCGCGCGGTGCTGCGTCTGCCCTGGTCGGACCGGTTGGCCCGAGAAGGCGGCGGCTTGTCGGGGCAGGCGCTGATGGCGGCGGCGGACACGGCGACGGTGATCGCGGTCTCGGCCGCGCGGGGCGGCTTCGTGCCGATGACGACGGTTCAGCAGTCGACGTCGTTCCAGCGGGCGGTGACGTGTGCGGATGTCCTGATCGAAGCGGTGCTGACGAAGCTGGGCCGGCGGATGGCGTTCGCGGACATCACGCTGAGCGACGCCGGGTCGGGAGCGCTCGCGGCTAGGGCGAGCACGGTGTACGCGATTCTGGGCTGATCACTACCGGCTGACCGTTCTGCACCGACACGCTCAGCCACCGATCAGTGACGTTCGGTTTCGCTCACGTACCGGAATCCCGGCTTCAGGGAATCTGCACATCGGCCGCCCAAGCAAGTCACCGGCAGCAGGAGTTCTGCACATTCACGCGCCCCCCTGTCGTGCCTTTGGCGCGAACTGCCGGATTCGGTGCCCCGCGGGCAAGAGGCCGGGCGCGGTGATGCCGTGGGGCATGTGAAGGAGTCGCCGACATGCCGTGCGCAGACCTGCACGGTTGAGCCGGTCTGTACACCAAGTGCCCTGGTGAGAGGCCTGATTGATTGGAAGCCCGCCCCGCCTGCGTGCTTTGATCCATCGCACCGCGGGGTCCTGCGGGCCCCCGCGCTCCCCCTTGTGAAATATCAATACGAAGGGAAGTTCCACCATGAACTCCACCCCCCAGGTTGAGACCGTCGAGATCTCGGACGCCGAGCTGGACAACGTCTCCGGCGGTCTGTCCGTGAACACCCTCAACAGCACCCTCGCCACCGTGAACGAGGTTGCCCCGGGCGTCAACGGCCTGGTCAACACGGTTGTCGGCACGGTCACCGGCGTTGCCGGCATCAACACCGCGCCGCTGACCGCCACGGTTGCCGGTCTCTGATCGCACCTCGGTGTCACCTGGGTCCCGGAGCCGCCCCTCGGCTCCGGGGCTCTCGGGTGCCCGGAAGTTCGCCGTGACGTCGTCTCTCCTCGGGTGAGGGAAGTTCCGTGCAGTTCCGCCAACAGGCCCTCGCCAAGCTCCAGTCGCCGGAAGAGCTGGACCTTCCGGTGCGTCTGGCGCGCCCGCAGGGGTGGCTCGCGCTGTCCGTCACCGTCGTCGTGATGGCGGCGGCCTCCGTGTGGGCGGTGACCGGTTCGGTCGCCTCCACGGTGAGCGCGCAGGCCATCCTCACCCACGGGCAGGGCAGTTATCTGCTCCAGAGCCCCGTGGCCGGCCAGGTGACGGCCGTCCTCGCCAAACAGGGTGAGCGGCTGCCCGCGAACGCTCCTGTGCTCAACGTGCGGACGAGCAAGGGCGATTCGGTGGTCCGCACGGTCGCCGCCGGCCGCGTCACCGCGATCGGCGCCACCATCGGGCAGATCATCCAGACCGGCGCCGACGTGGCGGCCGTCGAGAAGGTCGCCCACGCCTCCGACCCGCTGTACGCCACCGTGTACGTCCCCGCCGAGAACGCCGCGGCCATCCCGGCGCACGCCTCCGTGGACCTCACCGTGTCGTCGGTGCCGACCCAGCAGTACGGCGTGCTGCGCGGGCATGTGAAGTCCGTTGACCGGACCGCCCAGTCCGCCCAGTCGATCGCCGCGTTCCTCGGGGACAGCCAGCTGGGCGAGCAGTTCACGAAGCAGGGCCGCCCGGTGGCGGTCCTGGTCGAGCTCGACAAGTCGTCCGGCACCAAGAGCGGTTACCGGTGGTCCTCGGCCGACGGGCCGCCGTACCGGCTCGACTCCATGACCCTCGCCTCCGGCTCCGTCCGGCTGGCCGACCAGCACCCCCTCGATTGGCTGCTCCCGTGACCGTTCAGACTGGGGGCGCCCAGGAAACCCGTGGCCGCAGACGGGCCGCCCCGGCCCGCCGTCCCGTGCCCAAATCCCGTGGCGGCACGGTCCGTACGCCCACCGTTCTCCAGATGGAGGCCGTCGAGTGCGGCGCCGCCTCCCTGGCGATGGTGCTCGGCCACTACGGCCGGCATGTGCCGCTGGAGGAACTGCGCATCGCCTGCGGCGTCTCCCGCGACGGCTCGCGCGCCAGCAACCTGCTGAAGGCGGCCCGCAGTTACGGCCTGACCGCCAAGGGCATGCAGATGGACCTGGCCGCCCTCGCCGAGGTGCAGGCACCGGCCGTCCTCTTCTGGGAGTTCAACCACTACGTCGTCTACGACGGCATGGGCCGCCGCTTCGGCCGGCGCGGGGTGTACATCAACGACCCCGCCAAGGGGCGCCGGTTCGTGCCCATGGAGGAGTTCGACGGCAGCTTCACCGGCGTCGTCCTGGTCATGGAGCCGGGCGACGGCTTCACCAGGGGCGGGCGCAAGGCCGGCGTGCTCGGTGCGATGCCGGCCCGGCTGCGCGGCACCGCGGGCACCCTTCCCGCGGCGGTGCTGGCCAGCCTGCTGCTGGTCGCGGTGGGCGCGGCGCTGCCCGCGCTCAGCCGTACCTACATCGACATGTTCCTCATCGGCGGCCAGACCTCGCTGCTGGGCACGCTGTTCACGTCGATGGCCGTGTGTGTGCTGCTCACCCTGGTGCTGACCTGGCTCCAGCAGGCCAACCTGCTGCACGGCCGGATCATCTCCTCCACCCTCTCCAGCGCCCGCTTCCTGCGCCATCTGCTGCGGCTGCCGGTGACGTTCTTCGCCCAGCGCTCTCCCGCCGACCTGGTGCAGCGCCTGCAGTCCAACGACCAGGTCGCCGAGACCCTGGCCCGGGACCTCGCGGCCGCGGGCGTCGACGCGGTCGTGGTCGTGCTGTACGCGGTGCTGCTGTACACCTACGACCCGCAGCTGACCTTCCTCGGCATCGGCGTGGCCCTGCTGAACGTGGTCGCCATGCGGCTGGTGATACGGCTGCGCGCGACCCGTACGGCAAAGCTCCGCGCGGACACCGCGCGGCTGACCAACACGTCGTACAGCGGCCTGCAGTTGATCGAGACGATGAAGGCGACCGGCGGCGAGGACGGCTACTTCCGCAAGTGGGCCGGGCAGCACGCCACCACGCTGGAGGAGCAGCAGCGGCTCGGGGTGCCGAGCGCCTGGCTGGGCGTGGTCGCGCCGACACTCGCCACGCTCAACAGCGCACTGATCCTGTGGATCGGCGGCATGCGGGCCGTGGAGGGGCACATCTCGGTCGGTCTGCTGGTCGCCTTCCAGGCCCTCGTCACCCGCTTCACGGCCCCGCTCACCCGGCTCAACGGCGTGGCGGGCCGCATCCAGGACTTCGCGGCCGACGTGGCCCGGCTGAAGGACGTGGAGAACTTCCAGGCCGACCCCCTTTACGCCCGCCCCGGCGCGGGCGACTCGACGCGCCGGCTGCACGGACACGTCGAGCTGGAGAACATCACGTTCGGCTACAGCCCGCTGGACCAGCCGCTGCTGACCGGCTTCGACCTGACCGTCGGCCCCGGGCAGCAGGTGGCCCTGGTCGGCGGCTCGGGCAGCGGCAAGTCCACGGTCTCCCGGCTGATTTCGGGCCTGTACGCCCCCTGGGACGGCGTGATCCGCATCGACGGCCGCCGCCTGGAGGACCTCCCGCGCGGCGCGCTCGCCGCCTCCGTCTCCTTCGTGGACCAGGACGTGTTCCTCTTCGAGGGCTCGGTGCGCGACAACGTGGCCCTGTGGGACCCGTCGATCCCGGACGAGGCCGTGGTGGAGGCGCTGAAGGACGCGGCCCTGTACGACGTGGTGCTGCGCCGCCCCGGCGGTATCCACAGCAGGGTCGAGCAGGACGGCCGTAACTTCTCCGGCGGGCAGCGGCAGCGCCTGGAGATCGCCCGGGCGTTGGTGCGCCGCCCGAGCATCCTCGTCCTGGACGAGGTGACCAGCGCGCTGGACGCGGAGACCGAGCTGGTGGTGATGGACAACCTGCGGCGGCGCGGCTGCGCCTGCGTGGTGATCGCGCACCGGTTGAGCACGGTCCGCGACAGCGACGAGATCGTCGTGCTCCAGCACGGCACGGTCGTCGAGCGCGGCCGGCACGAGGAACTGGTGGCGCACGGGGGCGCGTACGCCACGCTGGTCAGGGAGCGGTGAGATGACGACCGTCAGCGAAGGCGACCTCGTTCTCGGTGCGCTGGGGGCCATGGGCACGCGCATCGACTG
This sequence comes from Streptomyces sp. NPDC002676, assembly GCF_053592455.1. Lineage (NCBI taxonomy): Bacteria > Bacillati > Actinomycetota > Actinomycetes > Kitasatosporales > Streptomycetaceae > Streptomyces > Streptomyces sp. NPDC002676. Next base: position 561,040 of record NZ_JBSFVT010000002.1, read on the forward strand.
CGCGGGCTTCAACCGGGTGGACCTGGAGGGTCCGCAGGTGCTGTGGCTGGTCGCGGCCGGTGCCCTGGACCTGTTCGCGGTGGACGCCGCCCAGCAGGGCCACTGGCACCACCTCGGACGGCTGGAGGCGGGCGCGCTGCTGCTCGGCCCGGTCGCCGGACCCGAGCACACCCTGGTGGCCCGCCCGGTCCGGGACTGCGTGGTGCACCGGATCAACCTGCGCGAGCTGTACCAGCCCGCCCAGACCCAGACCTGGTCGTACGACGAGTACGGCAACCCGCAGTACGTTCCGCCGACGACGAGCCCGCTGGAGTACGCCCTCGCCCTCGGCGTCGGCCGTGGCCTGTCCGTCCTCTTCCAGGCGCCGATGGCAAAGGAGCGGGCCGCGGCGCCCTCCGACGACGACGTGTTCTGGATGCAGGTGCCGCCGGGCAGCGTGCACTACGGCTCGCTGTACGGCGCGGAGGCCGCGGCGGACCTGCTGATGGACCCGGCGCTGTGGCAGAGCATGGTCGACCAGCAGTACCGGCTGCTGACCGCGCTGGACCGCTGGATCGAGCAGTTGGAGCGCACCCACGAGACGCGCACGGCCGCCGGGATCAAGGCCGGTGAGGCGGTGCGCGCCCAGGCCGACCAGACGCTGCTGGCCTCCATCGGCAAGCGCTCGGGCCGCCGCACGACCGCCGCCGACGCCGACGCCACGCACGCGGCCTGCAAGCTGGTCGCCGAGGCGGCCGGCATCAAGCTCGTCGAGCCCGCGCAGAGCGGCGCCGAGAGCGAACGCCTCGACCCGGTGGAGCGGGTGGCGCTGGCCTCCCGGGTGCGCACGCGGGCCGTACGCCTGGACGGCCGCTGGTGGCGGGAGAACGTGGGCCCGCTGGTCGGCCACCGGGCGCTGTCCGGGGCACCGGTCGCACTGCTGTGGCGGCGCGGCGGCTATGTGGCCGTGCACCCCGGGACCGGACGCGAGACCCCGGTCGAGAAGGCGAACGCGGAGGAGTTCGAGCCGCGCGCGGTGATGTTCTACCGGCCGCTGCCCGAAGGGCGGCTCGGTCCGCTCGCGCTGCTGCGGTTCAGCCTGCGCGGCACGCGCGGCGACCTGGTCAACCTGATCCTCGCCGGGCTGGTGACCGTGGGGATCGGCGCGCTGGTGCCGATCGCCACGGGCAAGGTGCTCGGCGAGTACGTGCCCAGGGCCGAACAGGGCCTGATCGTCCAGGTGTGCCTGGCGGTGATGGTGAGCGGGGTGGTCGCGGCGGCCTTCATGCTGCTGGAGAACCTGACCATCCTGCGCCTGGAGGGCCGTATCGAGGCGGCGCTGCAACCGGCCGTCTGGGACCGGCTGTTGCGCCTGCCGACCCGGTTCTTCGCCCAGCGCTCCACCGGTGAACTGGCCAGCGCGGCCATGGGTATCAGCGCGATCCGCCGGCTGCTCGCGGGCGTCGGCCCGGTGGTCGCGCAGTCGGTGACGGTCGGCGCGATGAACCTCGGTCTGCTGCTGTGGTACAGCGTGCCGTTGGCGCTCGCGGCGCTCGCGATGCTCGTCGTCATCGCAGGCGTGTTCCTGGGCCTCGGACTGTGGCAGGTGCGCTGGCAGCGGCGGCTCGTGGTGCTCGGCAACAAGCTGAACAACCAGGCGTTCCAGACCCTGCGCGGCCTGCCGAAGCTGCGCGTCGCGGCGGCGGAGAACTACGCGTACGCCGCCTGGGCACGGGAGTTCGCGCACAGCCGGGAACTCCAGCAGAAGGTCGGCCGGATCAAGAACCTCACCACGGTGCTGGGTTCGGTCTATCTGCCGGTGTGCACGCTGCTGATGTTCATGCTGCTGGCGGGCCCGGCCAAGGGCGCGATGTCGGCGGCGGACTTCCTCGCCTTCAACACGTCGGTGACGATGGTGCTGACCGCGGTCACCCAGCTCACCGGGTCGTTCGTGTCGGCGGTGGCGGCCCTGCCGCTGTTCGAGGAGATCAAGCCGGTCCTGGAGGCCACGCCCGAGGTGCGCACGGCGAGCACCCGGCCGGGTCCGCTGTCGGGCGCGCTGGAGGCCCGGCGGCTGTCGTTCCGGTACGCCGACGACGGTCCGCTGGTCCTGGACGACGTGTCCTTCGCCGTCCGCCCCGGCGAGTTCGTGGCCGTCGTCGGCCCCAGCGGCTGCGGCAAGTCCACGCTGCTGCGCCTGCTCATCGGCTTCGACCGGCCGGTCTCCGGCAGCATCCTGTACGACGGCCAGGACCTGGCGGCACTGGACCAGTCGGCGGTGCGCCGCCAGTGCGGGGTGGTGCTTCAGCACGCGCAGCCGTTCACCGGCTCGATCCTGGACGTCATCTGCGGCACCGAGCCGTACACGCCGGAGGAGGCGATGGCGGCGGCCGAACTGGCGGGCCTTGCCGAGGACATCAAGCGGATGCCGATGGGCCTGCACACGATCGTCGCGGGAAGCGGCGCGATCTCCGGCGGTCAGCGGCAGCGGCTGATGATCGCGCAGGCGCTGATCCGCCGTCCGCGCATCCTGTTCTTCGACGAGGCGACCAGCGCCCTGGACAACGACACGCAGCGCATCGTCATCGAGAGCACCCGCAAGCTGAACGCCACGCGGATCGTCATCGCCCACCGGCTGTCGACCGTGCTGGACGCGGACCGGGTGATCGTGATGGAGGAGGGCAAGGTCGTCCAGCAGGGCCGGCCCGCCGACCTGCTCGCCGACACCACCGGACGGCTCCACGAGCTGGTGCGACGGCAGCTGGCCTGATGCCGGCCCTCACCCGGGCGGGTTCAGGCATGGGTGATCTCGGCCATCTCGAAGTCCGCCTTCGCGGCGCCGCAGTCCGGGCAGCTCCAGTCGTCGGGGATGTCCTCCCAGCGGGTGCCGGGGGCGATCCCCTCCTCGGGCCAGCCCTCGGCCTCGTCGTAGACGAAGCCGCACACCATGCACTGCCACCTCTTCGCGGGGCGGTCGTTGCCGGTCACGCACTCTCCTCGGGTTCGAAGTCGGTCTTTTCGCGCACCCCGCAGTCGGGGCAGCACCAGTCGTCCGGCACCTGGCTCCACGGCGTACCGGCGGGGAAGCCCTCGCGGGGGTGGCCGGCGCTCTCGTCGTAGACGTAGTCGCAGGAGGGGCAGCGGTGGCGGCTCACGCGGCGGCGCCGTAGCGGGCCAGGACGGCCGCGCGCTTGCCCGGCTGGATGTTGGCACGCTGGACGTCGCCGTCGTAGTGGGCGAGGACCCGGTGGTCCATGACCCGGCGCCACAGGGGCGGGACATAGGCGAGGAGCATCATTCCCGCGTAGCCGGTGGGGAGTTCGGGGGCGTCGTCGAAGTGGCGCAGCGCCTGGTAGCGGCGGGTGGGGTTGGCGTGGTGGTCGCTGTGCCGCTGGAGGTGGTAGAGGAAGACGTTGGACGCGACGTTGTCGCTGTTCCAGCTGTGGCGCGGGGCGCACCGCTCGTACCGTTCGCTCGCCACCCGTTGCCGCAACAGACCGTAGTGCTCGATGTAGTTGACGACTTCGAGCAGGCAGAAGCCGAAGACCGCCTGGAAGGCGAGGTACGGCAGGATGCCCGGCCCGAAGGCCGCGGTGAGGGCGCCGAAGAGGGCGACGGACATGGTCCAGGCGTTCAGGATGTCGTTGCGCAGCGTCCACGGCGACTTGCCGCTGCGGGCGAGCCGGGTCTTCTCCAGCCGCCAGGCGGAGACCAGGCTGCCGGCGACCGTCCTCGGCAGGAACCGCCAGAAGCTCTCCCCCAGCCGGGCGCTCGCCGGGTCCTCGGGGGTCGCCACGCGGACGTGGTGGCCGCGGTTGTGCTCGATGTAGAAGTGGCCGTAGAAGGTCTGGGCGAGCGCGACCCGGGACAGCCAGCGCTCCACCGACTCCTTCTTGTGGCCCAGTTCGTGGGCGGTGTTGATGCCGATCCCCGCGACGCCGCCGAGGGTGAAGGCGAGGCCCACCTTGTCGAGCGCCGACAGGCCGCCGTCGCTGATCAGCCAGCAGCCCACGGCGAGGCCGGCGTACTGCACGGGCAGGTAGAGGTAGATGCACCAGCGGTAGTAGCGGTCCCGCTCCAGCCAGGCGAACGCGCTCTGCGGGGGGTTGACCGAGTCCTTGCCGATGAGCTGGTCGATGAGCGGGAAGAGCACGTACAGGATGCCGATCCCGGTCCACCAGAACAGGCGGAGCCCGGTGAGTTCGACGAGCCCCCAGGACAGGAACGGGAACGAGGGCACGATCAGGCCCATGAGCCAGAGATAGCGCTTGGGGTCTCGCCAGGGAGTCCCCTGGGTTTTCGCCGGAACTGCTTCTCGGTCGCCATGCACGGCCATGTGCGGACTCCTCGCCGTCACCGATTGGACACTTTGCATGCGTTCAGTCCAGTAGATAGACAGGTATCTGAGGAGACGTCAATGCTTCGGACAGCGATCGATGAGACCGTCTTCCCCGGCGGAAAAGAGGGGTGCAGGGGTGGGAGGGCGTTTGGTTAGAGTGAGTGCACGATGAGCCGATTCCGTGAAAGTGTTCGATCTCTCCTGCGTGAGCAGGTGCTCGACGCCGCCTACCGGCTGGTCGCGGCGGAGGGCTGGGGCGGGCTGCGCATGGCCGGCATCGCCCGCGCGGCCGGCGTCAGCAGACAGACGCTCTACAACGAGTTCGGCACCAAGGACGCGATCGGCAAGGCCCTCGTCCAGCGCGAACTCGAAGGCTTCCTGGTCGGCATCCAGCAGGAACTCGACGCGAACCGGGGTGACTTGATGGCGGCTGCCGCGGCGGGTGTCGCCTACACCCTCCAGCAGGCCGTCGACAATCCGCTCATCAAGGCCATCCTCCTGGCGGCACGCGGCGGCGACGACGAACTCCTCGCCTACCTCACGACCCGCCCCGAGCCGGTCTTCGCCACCGCCATGGCGATGCTCGACGCATACGCCATCGAGGCGTGGCCGGAGGTCGACGCGGAGTCACGGGGCCTGGCGGTCGAGACCATCGTGCGCCTGACGGTCAGTCATATCGTGCAGCCGGTGGCCCCGCCGGAGGATTCGGCCCGCCGGATAGCGCTGATCACGACACGGATCGCCTACCCGGCGGGACGCGACCTGGAGGACGTCCGGCACGCCGAGCCGGGCGCTCAGTCGAGTCCCGGCACCGGCGCACCCGAGGGCACCCCGGCTCCGACGTAACCTTCGTAGAACTCCTTCCAGGGAGCGCTCATCCCGGCGTGCGCCCCTTCGAAGCGCTCGCCGCGGGCCTTTGCGTCCAGCGCGGCCAGGCACACCTCCCAGCCGGCGCCGTTGCGGGCGGCGGTGTTCTCGGCGCCGAGGACATTGGTGAGGGTGAACCGGGTGCGCCCGGCGTCCAAGACCTCCAGGTCGAAGTGGAGTTCGTCGCCGCCCCAGGCGAAGGACAGGTGCCGGGGCGGGTCGACGGCGAGCACGCGGCCGGTGGACTCAGGCATGTTCGGATCGCCGGTGAAGTGGATGGTCCCGCCGGGGCGCAGGTCCATCTCGGCGCGGGAGGGGAACCAGCCGGCGAGTTCGTCCGGGTCGGTCACGAAGTGCCAGACGCGGTCGACGGGGTGGTCGTAGGTGCGGCTGAAGCGGACGGCTGGGCGGCCGTCGTCGAGGGTCAGACAGGTGCCGGTGAGGTCGACGGACATGGCGCTTCGGTCCTTCGCGGTGGGGGTCTCAGGTGGCGTCCGACGTCTCGTCCGTCTCGTCGAGGCGGCGGCCCAGGACGTCCAGGCTGCTGTTCCACAGCGCGCGGTACGGCGCCAGCCAGGCGTCCAGGGCGGCGATCGGGGCCGGGTCGAGGGCGTAGACGCGGCGCTGCGCGTCCTGCCTGACCCGCACCAGGCCCGCCTCCCGCAGCACCTTCAGATGCTTGGACGTGCTCGGCTGGCTCAGCCCGCATGCCTCCACGAGCTCCCCGACCGGCCGGGGCCGCTCCAGGAGCAGAGCGACGATGGCCCGCCGGTGGGGGTCGGCGAGAGCGGTCCAGAGCGCAGTGTCGGACATGAGGACAATATGCCTATCCAGTTATATTCCCGTCAAGGAATGCAACCTCCTTCGCCTGGGACCGTGGCTCAGAAGTTGGAGATCACGCTGGTCAGCACGTCGCTGATGATCTTCGGGTTCTTGGCCGAGTACGCGCGTGCCCCCGTCGCGGCGGAGATCTCCTCCAGGACACTCTTGCCGTTCACGTCCTGCTGGTCGGCCTGAGAGCCGTAGGCCACGGTGAACACTCGGATGCGCTTGTCCGGGGTGCCGATCCTGGCCAGGACGTCCTGGAGGGTCGGATTCGACGGCACGCCCTCGTTGCGCCCGTCGGTGAGCAGGACGATCGCGTTGATGGCGCCCGGGTCGTAGTTCTCGCGCATGGTGTCCACCGCCGCCTCGATCGTGCCGTAGAGGCCGGTGGCGCCGTTGGGTATCAATCCCTCGACCTCGTCCACGAGTTCCTTGCCCCGGGTGACGCCGTGGTGGTCGGCGAGCCTTTCCCCCATCGGGCCGATGTCCACCAGCGGGACGTAATGGTGCTTGCCGTCGAGGCTGGCCGCGTTCGAGAATTTCCACAGGCCCACCTGGTCGGTGTCGGCGAAGCCGTTGAAGAGGGCCGGTTCGGCGGCGCGCAGCAGCTGCATCTTGGTGGCGCCGTTACCGGGCACCTTCTCGTCCATCGACTTCGACGTGTCGATCAGCACGAGGACGTTGGCCCGGCGGCGCAGGCCCGGCCAGACGTTCTGCACCTCCACCAGGACCTTGCCGTCGGGTGCCGTGTAGTCCGCAACGGGAGTCTTGGGCAGCGCGCCGTCACGCGGGGAGATCAGCGGCGCGTCGTCGGAGTCGGCCGAACCCTTGTAGGTACGGAAGCCGTACGGCGCGAAGTACTTCGCGTAGATGTCCGTGTGGTGCAGGTAGCTCAGGAAGTCGGCCGACACCGCCTCCTTGGCCTTGCCGATGCCGCGCAGCTGCACATAGGGGTGGTCGCTGCTCGGGCGGCTGTCGGTGGGGTAGAAGGCGACGAGCGGGGTGTGCGGGCGGGTGGGCCGCTTCTTGCAGGCCTTGTCCGTGCTGTAAGCACCGCAAGGATAGCCCTCGTTGTAGGCGACGACCGCGTCCTCCTCGACGGTGACGGCCGAGATGTACTTCAGCGCCTCGTCGGCGCCGCCCTGGTCGTCGGCGGCGCGCAGGTTGGCCAGGAAGGTGAGCGTGGTGTCGCCGTAGTGGACCACGGACTTCTCGATGGAGCGGACGAAGTCCTGGTTCTTCGGCAGGTCGATGTCCCGGGTGGACAGTTCGGCGCTGGTCCCGGTCTTGGCGTAGTAGGCGCCGATCGTGGCGTTCAGGCCGGAGGTGGAGTACAGGGGGTTGGTCTTGCCGAGTTTGAACACGCCCCACTCCTTGTGCCCGACCTTCTTCCAGAACTTCGCCGGGTCGGCGGCCCACTCCGCGAGCTTGCTCCAGCCGAGGGTGTACTCCGGCCAGCCCAGGGCCGTGGCCATCGGCTTGGGCATCGCGATCGTCAGGGGGCTGGTGACAATCGGCTGCGCGGTCTCGGGCAGCAGGGTCTTCGCGCTTCCGGTGGCCCGGGTCCGGGCGAGGGTGAGCCAGGCGCTGCCGGCGGGCGACCACACGTCGGGCCGGTCGCCGTCTTCCTCCCGCCAGCCCCTGGCCAACGCACGCATCGCCGTACCGGAGTTCAGGTCGTACACCTTGACACTCACGCAACGCCCGTCCGGAGCGCGCCGTGCCCCATAGTGGCGGGCCGCCTCGGCCAGCGACGCGGAGAGATCGATGGAAGCGGCGACACGCAGCTGGAGGTTCGCCGGGGACGCCGGACACGAGGCCAGCCCTGAGTCCTTGCCGCCCCCGCGACGGTGGGACTGCGACGGCAGCAGCACCACGATCAGGGCGCCGACCAGGCCCAGCGCGACACAGACCGTGAACACGACACGCTTGGAGGCTCCCTTGGGCTTCTTGTCGCGCAACCAGCGCCGGGCGGCGGACAGCAGGGAGACTCGCGGGGGGCGGGGGCGCGGGGCCAGTGGGAGCGTGGGGTGCTCGGACGCAGGCCGGGTGACACCGGACGACGGAACGCCCGCGACTGCGGATCCGAGGAGCGCACCGGCCGAGCCTCCGTTCCGGCGAGTCGCTCCGCCCGCACCGGCGCCGGCACCCGGAACGGCGCCCTCGGGCGGGGAGGTCACCTCAACTCGGTCCGGGGTCTCGGCGTCGCCGTCCGGGGCGAGGGAGGCGAGGATCGCCATCGCCGTCGCGGCTGCGCTCCAGGCCGCGACCTTCTGGGAACCGCCCGCGTCCGCCTGGCGTTTGGCACCGTCCGCCTTGTCGGAGATCCCCCGGATCGTCAACGTGTCGAGCGTGCGGACCTGATGGGCGGCCCGGCACACACCGGCGCTCTCCATCTCGATCGCTGCCGCGTCGTCGTAGTTGCCCCGCAGATGCCGGGCGAGCCCCGAAGTGCCCTTGTCCAGCACGACGTTGCCCGACGCGATCGGTGCGAAGACCACTCGGCCGGGGACCTCCCGGCCGAAGTCCACCCGCTGCACATGCTGGGCGAGCCGCCAGGGCGTCTCCCAGCCGCGCGGCCGGTAGTGGTCGCCGTCGGGGCCCTGCTTCTCGTGGTAGTCGTAGATGCGTGAGCCGATGACGACGTCGCCGATCCGGAGGTCGTCCTTCAGCCCGCCCGCGACGCCGACGAAGAACAGCACCCTGGGCCGGTAGAGGTCGTAGGCATGCCGGGTGACCGCGGCGGCGTTGTCATTGCCCGGCCCGCTCATGGCGAGGACGACGCTCCACCCCGTGCCGGGTAACCGCCCCCGCTCGAAGATCGTGCCGCCCTCGTTGGTCCTGGTCAGATCCGTGAGCCGGTCGCGTACCGCCTCGTACTCCACTTGCAGCGCGGTGAGGATCACCGCAACGGGTTCAGAAGAAGTGTTTACCACCTGTAACCGATTCTCGACTCAGAGCCCCCATACCGACGGCGTCACCGTAGCTCACCCGGTCCCGCCAAGGGAGCTGGTCGGACGACCTCACCCAGCGAAACGTTGCCGTTTCGCTGAAACTGTCCTACGCTCCATGTGTACGAAACAGTTTCGTTTACGGCGCTGCTCTTCGCATGCGCCCCTCGCGTGTTCCCAGAACGACTTCCCTGGAGTGGTTCCCCATGTCCCAGAAGACCCTGGCCGAAGGCCCCCGCACGGAAGCGGTGGCACCGGCCTTTGCCGAGGCCTCGGCCAAGCGGTGGTGGATCCTCGGGGTCATCGCCGTCGCCCAGCTGATGGTGATCCTCGACGCCACGATCGTGAACATCGCCCTGCCTTCCGCCCAGGCCGACCTCGGCTTCTCCGACGGCAACCGGCAGTGGGTCGTGACCGCGTACGCGCTGGCCTTCGCCTCACTGCTGCTGCTCGGCGGGCGCATCGCCGACCTGTTCGGCCGCAAGCCCGCCTTCCTCATCGGCGTCGTCGGCTTCGCCGGGGCCTCCGCCCTGGGCGGTGCCGCGAACGGCTTCACCATGCTGGTCACCGCGCGCGCCCTGCAGGGTGCGTTCGGCGCACTGCTCGCGCCCGCCGCGCTGTCGCTGCTCAACACCACGTTCACCAACGCCCGCGAGCGGGCCCGCGCGTTCAGCGTGTACGGCGCCATCGCCGGAGCCGGCGGTGCGGTGGGCCTGCTGCTCGGCGGTGTGCTGACCGACGCATTCGATTGGCGCTCGACCCTGTACGTCAACGTGGCCATCGCGGTCGTCGCCTTCGCGGGCGGCTGGGTGCTGCTGGGCAACCACCGCGACGCGGCGAACGCCAAGCTGGACGTGCCGGGCACGGTCCTGGTCGCCGGCGGTCTCTTCTCCGTCGTGTACGGCTTCTCCAACGCCGAGACACATGACTGGGGCTCCCCGCTGACCTGGGGCTTCCTGATCGCGGGCGGTCTGCTGCTGGCGGCCTTCGCCTGGTGGCAGACCCGGGCCGCGCACCCGCTGCTGCCGCTGCGCATCCTGCTCGACCGGAACCGCGCGGCCTCCTTCCTCGCGGTGCTGATCACCGGCGCGGGCATGTTCGGCGTCTTCCTCTTCCTGACCTACTACCTCCAGATCAACCTCGGCTTCAGCCCGACGAAGACCGGTGCGGCGATCATGCCGATGGTCGGCGCGGTGATGGTGACCGCGCAGCTCGGGACCACGGTCCTGCTGCCCCGCATCGGCCCGAAGGCCGTCATCCCGCTGGGCTTCGCGATCGCCATGACCGGCATGGCCTGGCTCACCGGCATCGGCCTCGGCTCGCACTACGTCAGCGCGGTGCTGCCGCAGCTGATCGTGATCGGCGTGGGCCTCGGCCTGGTCATGCCGCCCTCCATGCAGCTGGCCACCGGCGGGGTCGCCGCCGAGGACGCGGGCGTCGCCTCCGCGACCGTCAACGCCATGCAGCAGGTGGGCGGTTCGGTCGGTACCGCGCTGCTGAGCACGCTCGCCTCGAGCGCCGCCACGGACTACCTGTCGGGCCGCAACGCCACCAGCAAGCTGGTACAGGCCCAGGCGACGATCGAGAGCTACACCACCGCCTTCTGGTGGTCGGCGGGCTTCTTCGCCGCGGGCGCGGTGATCGCCTTCCTGCTCTACCGGCGCGGTGTGCCGAGGCAGGACGCGGGCGCCCCCGTCGTCCACATGTGACAGCCCGGTCCATGTGACCGTCCTAGTCCCCACCAGACCGAGGGGCCACCGTCCGCAGGGAGACGGCGGCCCCTCCTGGTGTCATGGTGAGGGTATGCGCAAGGCGACCGCGGCTCTCGGCAGCGCCCTGTTCCTCGTCCTCGTCTCGGGCAGCGTGTCCGTGCTGGTGCCCTACTGGCTGACGGGCGGCTGGCAGGCCGGGCACTGGTGGCTGCCACTGCGGCTGCTCGGGCTGCTGCCCCTGGCCGCCGGGGCGGCGGTGATCCTGGATTCCTTCGCCCGGTTCGCGCTGGAGGGCCTCGGCACCCCGTCGCCGGTGGCGCCGCCCGAGCGGCTGGTGGTGAGCGGGCCGTACCGGTTCGTGCGCAACCCGATCTACCTCGCCGTGGCCGCCGTGCTCTGCGGCCAGGGCCTGCTGCTCGCCCGCCCGGTGCTGTTCGCCTACGCCGCCGGCCTCTTGGCGCTCACCTGGGTCTTCGTGCGCTGGGACGAGGAGCCGCGGCTGCTGCGCCGGTTCGGCGCGGACTACGCTCACTACCGGCGGGCCGTACCGGGCTGGCTGCCCCGGCGCACGCCCTGGCGCGGTGCGTGAGCCGATCGCGCCGGACTCCCGGCCGGCCGCGACGGGGGCTCCTCGCCCTGGCCGTCGCTCCGACTGTCACTCCGGTTGTCGCTCTGCGCAGCCATCGCTGCCGCTGTCACGCGACACGAGTCAATGGCATACGCCGCGCAAACGGTCTGTTTTTCGCCGCTCCCCGGGTCGGCCCCCCACGGGCCTGCCCGGGGAGCGGCTGTTTACCGGAAACCGACGGGAGGCCCCACTCCGCCCGCCAGTCCCGGTGCGAGATCGCAGGTTCCCCGCCTCCAGGGGGCCGCACTCCCCATTCGCGGGCCTGATCCGGCACAACGGTGGACCATGCGATCCCGGGCTCTCAGAACGCGAAGACGCTGCCGCCGGCCGCGTCCCGCATGCAGGAGTTGCCGAAGACACGCTCGAAGTTGACGCGCTGTCCCTGCCACACGCCCTGGACCGTGACGACCACGGGGTCGTACAGCTTCGTGCACCACACGTCGGGGGCCGGCTTCAGAGCGTTGAAGTCGCCGCCCACGCCGCGCAGTTCAGCGCAGGCCTGGGTCGCGGCCGGGTGGGTGCCGGAGGCTGTAGGGGCGCAGTTGAGGGTGACGGCGCGCTCGGGTGTGGCCGTGGCCACGCTGGCGCCGTGGCCGGTGGTGAGCACCAGCGCCGAGGGGGCGTAGAGCGAGGCCGGGGCGGCGCCCGGTGCAGCGACGGCGGCCCCGGTCAGGGGTCCGCAGACGGCGGCGGCCGTGAGGCCGAGGCTCGCTGCCCAGCGCGCGGTGGTCCGCATTGTATGCATCCTTCCGCTCGAAACTACGGGGTGCCGGCTCCAGCTCGGTCGGTGCCGGAGCGGCGAGCGCCACTCTGCCGAGTCCGCCGCCGAAACACACATCCAACCCATCGATTTCAGTAACCTTGCGTATTGAAACAGTGGCGTGAAGTTACGGAAATCGAACGCCAACTCCGCACAGTTGAGCGGTTCTTGATCGAGGGATGCGGCCGATTGGCCGAAAAACACCGCCTCGTTAATCGTCCTGAAACATTCCGGCTCCGCCCCCGGTGAACCCCTTGGTGACCCCTTGTGTTCATGCTGCGGTCGGGGTAATCGTGATTACATGATTACGACAGAGCAGCAAGAGAAGCTGCGCGGCTGGTTCTCCGGACGGCTTCCGGACGACCTGTTCACGGAGCTGGTCGAGGTGGCGGTCGACCGCGAGGAGATCACCGTGATCGGGCGCATCCCCGAGCCGCGGCTCGCCGAGGACGTCTCGGACGCCGAGCGGGAGGCCGCCGTGGGGGCCCGGATCCAGGACTTCCGGGAACGCACCCGGGAGGCCCGGATGGAGGTGGCCCGCGAGGCCGAGCACCGGTTCCGCCGGAAGGTGTCGTGGGGCGTGGTGTGCGGCACCGAGCGGGCCCTGTTCACGCATCTGGCGGCGCCGGTGATGACCCGGCTGCGGCAGCCCGAGCGGCAGGTCCTGGACACCCTCGTCGCCGGGGGCGTCGCGCGCAGCCGCAGCGACGCTCTGGCCTGGTGCGTACGGCTGGTACAGCGTCACGCGGACGACTGGCTCGCCGAGTTGCGCGAGTCGCTCGAACATGTCCAGCGGGTCCGGGCACAGGGACCCGACGCACCCGACACCCAGGGACAGGAGGCACCGGCGGACGAGGAGTGAGGAACAGCGCGGAAGCCCCGTGGACAGCCCCGTACCTACCCATCAGTATCGTCGGGCGGCAGCGCGATGCGGCGACGAGCGGCGGGAGGCACGGATGGCGAAGCACTGGGGCGACTTCCAGTACGAGATCTATCTGAACGGGATGACAGGCGCCGTGCCCCGGCTGCCCACCGACCTCACCCGGCTGGAGGAACTGGCCGCCCACCGGCTCCAGCCCGGCCCGATGGGGTACGTGGCGGGCAGCGCGGGCGACGGCAGCACGGCCCGCGCCAACCGGGCAGCTCTGGCCCGGCGCCGGATCGTGCCGCGCATGCTGCGGGCCGTGGCCGAGCGGGACCTGTCCACCGAGGTGCTCGGGCGGGCCCTGCCGGCCCCGCTGGCGCTCGCTCCGGTGGGCACGATCTCGATCATGCATCCGGACGCCGAGTCGGCCGTCGCCCGGGCCGCTGCCGCGCAGGGCGTGCCGTACATCCTGTCGTCCGCCTCCAGCACACCGATGGAGCAGGTGGCGGAGGCGATGGGGGACGGCGAGCGGTGGTTCCAGCTGTACTGGGGCAAGGACCGGGAGGTGACCCGGAGTTTCCTCACCCGGGCGAAGGCCGCCGGGTACACGGTGCTGGTCGTCACCCTGGACACCCCGATGCTTGCCTGGCGGCCCCGCGACCTCGACCAGGCGTACCTGCCGTTCCTGCACGGGGTGGGCACCGCCAACTACTTCACCGACCCGGCGTTCCAGGCGGGCCTGGCCAAGCCCGTGCAGGAGGATCCGGCCGCGGCGGTACGGCACTTCCTCGGTCTGTTCGGGGACGCGAGCCACACCTGGCCGGACCTGGCCTTCCTGCGGGAGCACTGGGACGGCCCGATCGTCCTCAAGGGCGTCCTGCACCCGGACGACGCCCGGCTCGCCGCGGACGCCGGGGTCGACGGGGTGGTCGTCTCCAACCACGGTGGCAGGCAGGTGGCGGGTTCCGTCGCGGCGGCCGACGCGCTGCCCCGGGTCGCGGACGCGGTCGGCGACCGTCTCACTGTGCTGTTCGACAGCGGCGTACGCACCGGCGACGACGTGTTCAAGGCGCTCGCGCTCGGCGCGCGGGCGGTGCTGCTGGGGCGGCCGTACGTGTACGGGCTCGGCCTGGACGGGCAGGCGGGCGTCGAACACGTCATCCGGTGCCTGCTCGCCGAGTTCGACCTGACCCTCGCCCTGTCCGGACACGCCACGCCGGCCGGCATCACCGCGGACGACCTCGTCGTCGACCCGGCCTGAGCCCTGCCCGCGTCCTGCCGGGCCGTGCCACGAGGGCCCGGCAGGACGCAGTGGGTACCGCCAGGTGCCGTAACCGGCCTAGGCCCTGTCGTCAAATTCCCGCCTGCCCCGCGCGTCTGGCAAGCACTCCCCCAGGGGGGCACCCCCAGCCGCGTTGCCGGAGCGCCCACGTGACTCCTCCCCCGCGCTCGAACACGCTCGCGCGGGGGCACCCCCATCGAGGCCGCTCCGGCGCCTTGCGATCGCACGCACCACACGCCGCGCGGCCCGCCCTCCGGGCGGACGACGGGAATTTGACGGCAGGACCTACGTGCCCTGCCCGGACAGCCGCGCCGGCTCGGCGGAGGGCCCGGCGCTGCCCGCGATCGACAGCGAGCCGCGGGCGGCCGAAGGCCCGTCGGTCAGCCAGCGCTGCGCGGTCGAGCGGTCGCGGACCTTGACGACCAGGTCGGTGCCGGGGTCCTTCCCGGCCGGGGCCAGGGCCAGCCTCTCGTCCCAGCGGGGCAGCAACTCGCCGTGCACGGTGAGGTCGTAGCGCACGTCGTCGCTCCGTTTGCTGCCCGCGGCGGCACAGCTGCCGAGGATCACCACCCCGGCGTCGGCGTGCGAGTCCAGGCACAGCCGGGAGTCGGCGGCACTGCGCAGCAGCCCGTCGGCCTCGTACGTCCACTGCTGCGTCCCGGCCGAGGAGCAGGCGGCGAGGATCGCGCCCGCGCCGGCCGCGGGTTTGCCCGCGATGTCCAGGCAGAGACCCGCGTCGGCGTTGCGCAGCCGGGTCGGGCGACCGGCGACGGGCAGTCCCGTGGTCGCGGCGGCGGGCGGAGACGAGGAGGCGTTGCCCGGCACGGCGCTCGTGGAGGCGACAGGGCCGGTACCGTGGCCGCCCTCCGGCCACACGCTGATCGCCACGACCGTCGCGAGCAGCGCGACCGAGGCGACGCCGACCGTGGCGAGGAGCACCGGTGACGACCGGGCGGCGCCGGGTGCGCGGCGCACGAGCGTTGGGATCAGCGCGAGCGGCCCACGGTCCGGGCCGCCGTGCCGGCGGGCGCCGCGCAGGGCCGTACCGGACAAGGCCGTACGGGCGAGCAGCCCGGGTCTTCCGCCGCCGCGCCGGCGTCCGCCGGAGCTACGGGTGCCGCCGCGGGCGCGGACGGGTTCCGGGCCGCGGCGGCCGGGGCGCGAGTCGAGATAGCGGCGGGCTCCCCAGCCGAGGACGGCTTCGGCGAGGAGCACGCCCGGACCGGCCTCGGCCTGGCCGAGCTGCTCGGCGGCGTGCCGGCAGTACGGGCAGGCGGCGAGGTGCTGCCGGACGTCGGGCAGCAGGCCGCCCCCGCGCCGGATCGGGACGTCGAGAAGGCGGTTGTAGTAGCGGCAGTCCTTGGTGGGCGCGAGTTCCCGGTGAGCGCGGACGAGGCCTTCCCGGAATCCGTCCCGGGCCTGTTCGAGTGTGGCCGCCGCGGTGTCGGTGTCCATGCCGAGCAGCTCCGCGGGGACGTTTATCGGCTCGGCATCCACCTCGGTGTGCCACAGCAGAGTCTGCTCCAGCCGGGGAAGAGCGTGAAATGAGTGTTCGGACAGGGCGCGGTTTTCCGGTATCAGGGACTTCGCCGCGCGCATACCGCGTCCCCCGGCCGGTTTCTGAAGTCCGGGCAGAACAGCGGCTATTCGTTCGGTCCCGGACCAGTTGACGACCGTGTCCCGGACGGTCACCAGCAGTCGGGGCCGGAGCGCCTCGGCGGGTTCGCCGAGCGCGAGGCGGCCCAGGACCTGGTGGAAGGCGTCGGCGCTGACCATGTGGGCCAGGGGGCCGGGCGTGGCCAGGCAGATGACGGCGTAGTCCTGCGCGGACCGCCAGTGCCGGGCCATCAGCAGGGCGGCGGACCGGGAGGCCTCCGCGTCGGAGCCGGCGCGCAGTGGGCCGGCGAGGGATTCATCGGATTCCCCGCGTTCTCCGCCGGGCGGCGGATAGGGGGGACGAGGGGGGTGGGGGGTGGACACTGAGCGGATTCCTTTGGTGCGGGTGACGTACGTCGGTGCTTTGGCACATACCTATGGGTGCGTACGGGGAGCGGGAATTCACGGGCTTGCCGCCGGTCCGATTGGTCAACTGCCGAAAGAAGCCCGGACTTTACCCCCGCACGGGCGTGGCAACCCTTGCACAACTTCCACATGAGCAACAAGAGAGCCGTACGACATCGGCCTTGTTGAAAGAAAGTCAGAATGCGGCGGGGGCGGGCTGGTCGGAGCGGTCGGCTTTCTGTTTCTCCCGTGCCCCGTGTGAAGAACCGCCCCCGGCCGACGGCCCAGGCGGCTTCCCCCGCCGGCCGGCTGGTGTCGCAACTGTCGGATGTGTCTCTGCCAGAGCTGTGATCTGTCAGATCTGCCAGAGCTGTGATCTGTCAGATCTGCCAGGAGCGGAGCCGGTCGGCCGCGCCGTAGACATCGGCCTTGCCGGACATCAGGTCGCGGGCGAGGTCGACGAGGGCGCCGTAGGGCGGGTCGATGCCGACGCCGCTGACGAACATGTAGGCCACGGCGGTCGCGCAGGCGAACCGGGCGTTGGCCGCGGGCAGCGGCTTGAGCACGGCGAGGGTGTGCAGCAGCGCGGCGGCCCGCCAGGCGGGGTCGGAGTCCACTCCGAGCCGGGGCGGGTCGACACGGTGCCGGGCGACGGCGGCGACCAGCGCGGAGAAGTCGTCGACCGTGGGCTGGTCGGGCAGGACCTCCTCGTGGCGCTGGAGCAGCCAGGGGACGTCGATATGGATGATGGAGGGCATAGCTCAGGCGGCCTCGCCGTCGGCGGGGGACTCGTCGTCCGGGAACGCGGCGGCGAACTCCTCGGCGTGGGCGGTGAAGAAGCTGCGGAACGCCTCGGCACCCTCCTGCAGCGCCCGGTGCCGGGCGATGTCGGCGGCTGCCGCCTCGCGCACGAGGGCCTTCATCGACGTACCGCGCTCCTTGGCGATCTGCCGCAGGTCCTCTAGTTCGCGTTCGCTGAACTCCACGTTGAGAGCTGGCATGCCCCTCACGGTACCGTGCGGGTACTTACCCGTAAATATCACCAGGTCAAGCGCTACTTTTACCGGTACCTGCCAGAGTGGGCGGCGAGCCGAGCGTCCTGTCCGATTCCCGCCGGTGACCGTTGCCCCGGCGCAGCAGACTCGACCTCATGGACAAGCTGATGGACGCGCCCCCGATGAACAAGCCGGACGAGGCCCGCCGCCGCGCCGCCCGTACCGACTGGACCGCGCTCGCGGCCGAGCTGGACGAGCACGGCTGCGCGTCCACGGGCCCGCTGCTGACGCCGGCCGAATGCGCCGGCCTGGCCGCCCTCTACGACGCACCCGAGCTGTTCCGTACGACGGTCGACCTGGCCCGGCACCGGTTCGGCTCCGGCGAGTACCGCTACTTCACGCACGACCTGCCCGCCCCGGTGGCCGCGCTGCGCGCCGCGCTCTACCCGCGCCTGCTGCCGGTCGCCCGGGACTGGGCGGCCCGCCTGGACCGCCCGGCCCCCTGGCCGGACACGCTGGAGGAGTGGCTGGAGCGCTGCCATGCCGCCGGGCAGGACCGCTCGGCGCAGATCCTGCTCTCCTACGGCCCAGGCGACTGGAACGCCCTGCACCGGGACCTGTTCGGCGAGCTGGTCTTCCCGCTCCAGGTGGTGATCGCCCTGGACGCGTACGGCACCGACTACACCGGCGGCGAGTTCCTGCTGGTGGAGCAGCGCCCACGCGCCCAGTCCCGGGGCACGGCGAGCGTCCTGCGCCAGGGCCACGGTCTGGTGTTCACCACCCGGGACCGCCCCGTGCGCACCCGGCGGGGCTGGTCGGCCGGGGCGGTGCGGCACGGGGTGAGCACGGTGCGGTCCGGGCGACGGCGCACCCTGGGGCTGGTCTTCCACGACGCCACGTGATCGCGCCGGACACCCGGCGACCCTGCCGCCCATCAGGATCCAGAAGCACTCACAACTGATCGTGAGCGAACAGATTCTGACGGCTCGCCAACACGATCGTCAGGCGTCCGGAAGTGGCTGCCCGGCTCCGGCGGAAGATCGGCGGGAATTCCCCCTTGACCATGACCGACGTACCAGTCATGTCATCGGGGGTCACCGTTCACGCCGGCGTCCGACGCACTACGCTGGAACACGAGTGGTACAGCCTGTTCACTGTGAGTGTGCGCTTGGGAGCGGCGACGATGAGCCGGGTCTATCCGTTCGACGATGCGGCTACGGCCCGGGCTGTCATTGACGACGACGGAACCCTGGTGGAGTGGAACGAGGGGGCCCGGCGCCTGCTCGGTCACGCGCCCGAGACCGTCCTGGGCCGCCCCGCCACCGAACTGCTCGCCGAAGACGGCACTCCGCCCGTGCCCGGCGGCGCCCGCTGGGCCGGAACGGTCGAATTGCGCCACCGGGACGGCCGTACGGTCTCGGTGTGGCTGCTCGCGCACCACCGCCCGGCGCACGACGGCCGGCCCGGCGACTGGCTGGTGGTCACCCCGCTGACCGGCACCGAACCGGCCGAGCCGGACGACCCGCTGACCGCGGCGGGCCTGACCCAGTCGCCGTGTGCCGTCGCCGTGTACGACGCCGAGCTGCGGCTGCGACGGATGAACGCCGCGATGGCCGAGGTCTACGGCCTGCCCGAGGAACGGGTGCGGGGCCTCAGGCTCGCGGAGATCGGCGGCCGGCCGCAGAGCGAGGAGCTGGAGCGGAGCATGCTCCGGGTGCTGAACACCGGGCTTCCGCTGGACGCCCAGACCTTCACGCACACCTCCGGCGAGGACCCGGCGGACGCCTGGCTCGCCCGGATCGCACCGGTCAGGGACGCCGAGGGCCGGGTGCGGGGCGTGTGCCTGGCCGCGCACGACGTCACCGACATCTACCGGGCCCGGCAACGCCTGCAGCTGGTGAACGAGGCGAGCATCCGCATCGGCTCCACCCTGGACGTCACCCGCACGGCGGAGGAACTGGCGGACGTGTGCGTGCCCGCGCTCGCCGACTTCGTCACGATCGACCTGCTCGACCCGGAGGAGAACGGCAGCGAGCCCCCGGCCCGCCTCACGGCGCCGGTCCGACTGCGGCGGACCGCCCACCAGTCCGTCCTGCCGGGCGTGCCCGAGGCGGTGACCGAGCCGGGCCGGATCGAGATCTACCCCGACTTCTCCCCGCAGGCGCACTCGGTCACCACGGGCCGGACGATCACCGCCTCCGTGGCCGCGGGCGACATGGACCAGTGGCTGGACTGGAACGCCCCGCGCTCCGAGAAGGTGCGGCAGTTCGGCGTCCACTCCTCGATGTCGGTGCCGATCCAGGCGCGCGGGCTGACCCTCGGCGTCGCGGTGCTCACCCGGCACCGGCGCCCGGACGGGTTCACCGCGGACGACGCCATGCTCGCCGAGGAGATCACCGCGCGGGCCGCCGTCTGCATCGACAACGCCCGCCGCTACTCGCGCGAGCGGGAGACCGCCCTCGCGCTCCAGCGCAGCCTGCTGCCCCGCTCGCTCCCCCGCACCGCGGCCCTGGAGGCCGCCTCCCGCTATCTGCCGGCGGCCCGGGCCGGAGTGGGCGGCGACTGGTTCGACGTGATCCCCTTGTCCGGGATGCGGGTCGCCATGGTCGTCGGGGACGTCGTGGGGCACGGCATCCAGGCCTCGGCCACCATGGGCCGGCTGCGCACCGCCGTACGCACCCTCGCCGACATCGACCTCGCCCCGGACGAACTGCTCACGCACCTGGACGACCTGGTGGTCCGGCTGTCGGAGGAGTCCGGCCACGACGCCAGCACCGGCGAGGTCGGCGCGACCTGTCTGTACGCGGTCTACGACCCGGTGTCCCGGCGCTGCACCCTGTCCCGGGCCGGGCATCCGCCGCCGGTGCTGCTGCGGCCGGGCGGCCGGCCCCAACGGCTCGACCTGCCCGCCGGTCCCCCGCTGGGCCTCGGCGGACTCCCCTTCGAGTCGACCGAGGTGGACCTGCCCGAGGGCACCGTGCTCGCCCTGTACACCGACGGCCTGGTGGTGTCCCGGGACCGGGACGGGGACGCCGGCCGTGAGCTGCTGTGCCGGGCGCTCGGGGGAACGGTGGGCGCCCTGGACGAGACCTGCGACGGCATCCTGCACGCCCTGCTGCCGTCGGGCGGCGCCCCCGACGACGTGGCCCTGCTGCTGGCCCGCACCCACGGCCTGCCGGCCTCGCAGGTGACGACCTGGGACATCCCCGCCGACCCGGCGCTGGTCGCGCCGATCCGCAAACAGGTCGTGGGCCAGCTGGACACCTGGGGGCTGAGCGAGGCCGGGTTCACGACGGAGCTGGTGGTCAGCGAGCTGGTCACCAACGCGATCCGGTACGGCGCCCGCCCGATCCGGCTGCGGCTGATCCACGACGCGGACACGCTGATCTGCGAGGTGTCCGACACCAGCCACACCGCCCCGCACCTGCGCCGGGCCAAGACCTTCGACGAGGGCGGTCGGGGCCTGCTGCTGGTCGCCCAGCTCACCCAGCGCTGGGGCAGCCGGCACACCGCGGAGGGCAAGACGATCTGGGCGGAGATCGCCCTGTTCGAGGAGGCGTAGGCCGGACCCGTTGCGAGGAGTCCTGCGTCAGGACCGGTGGGTCAGCCGGCCGTGAGCCAGGGCCGGACCTGTTTACGGGCCTCGTGCAGCCGGGACTTGAGGGTGCCGAGCGGGATGCCGAGGCGCTCGGCGACCTCGGCGTACTCCAGCTGGCAGATGTCCCGGTAGACCAGCGGCGCGACCAGCTGCGGGTGTTCCCGCTCCAGCCGGTCCAGCGCCTCCAGCAGGTCGACGCGGGAGCCCGCGATGACGCTGGTGGTGCGCGGGTCGACGTGTGCGGCCGGCTCGATGGCGGCGGGCTGCTCGGCGGCCCGCCGTTTCAGCTCGCGGTACTTCTGCCGGCAGCAGTTGGCGACCACGGTGTACAGCCAGGTGCCGAAGCGGCTGCGGCCCTCGAAGGCGGTGATGTACCGGGCCACCTGGAACAGCACGTCCTGGGCGGCCTCCTCCGCGTCCTCGCGGCACGGCAGGAAGCGTCCGCAGCGGCGTACGACCTCGGGCCGGATGTCGGTCAGCAGCCGGTCCAGAGCAGCGCTGTCGCCCGCGGCGGCCCGCCGGGCGAGGTCTTCCAACGGCGCCGGGTCGTGCACGGAAGGGTCCCCCTCGAAGTCGATCTCAGGGCAGGCATGATAGTCGTATGCACCCCCTGGAGCGGATCGGCCGCTATCGTCTCGAACGGCGCCTGGGCACCGGCGCCTTCGCCACGGTCTGGCTCGCCCACGACGACGAACTCGAGGCCCCGGTGGCCGTGAAGGTCCTCGCCGAGAACTGGGCGCACCGGCTCGACATCCGGGAGCGCTTCCTGTCCGAGGCGCGGCTGCTGCGCAGGGCGGGCTCCAGCCGGGTGGTGCAGGTCTACGACATCGGTGAACTCCCCGACGGCAGGCCGTACTTCGTGATGGAGTACGCCGACGGCGGCACCCTCGCCGATCTGCTGGCGGCCGGTCCGCTGCCGGTCCCGGAGGCGCTGCGGCTGACGGCACTGGCCGCGCGCAGCGCCGCCGCGCTGCACGAGGCGGGCATCGTGCACCGGGACATCAAGCCGACCAACGTGCTGCTGCACACCGCGCCCGACGGCGGGCGGCGGGTGCTGCTGGCCGATCTGGGGCTGGCCAAGAGCCTTGCGCAGGCCTCGGTGCTCACGCTGGCGGCGGGCTCGGCGGGGTACCGGCCGCCGGAGCAGGCCGAGCCCGGGGCGGGCATCGACGAGCGGGCCGACGTCTACAGCCTGGGCGCGGTCGGCTACGAGCTGGTCACCGGCACCGTGCCGGGCCCGCCCGGGAAGGTCGTACCGCCCACGCGGCTGCGGCCGGAGCTCGGCGAGGACGTGGAGCGGGCGCTGCTGCGCGCGCTGGAGCCGGACCGGGCGCGCCGCTGGCCCGGTGCTCAGGTGTTGGCGGACGAGCTGGACCGGCTGGCGGCGGGCCCGGTCGCGCGGAGCCGGAGGCGGCTGGACTCCGTCCGCGGGAGGCTCAACACCGTGACCCTGGCCCTCGCCGCGGTGCTGGCCGCGGGGGCCGCCGCGGTGACGGTGACCATGCTGGCCAACCGGCCCGGCACGGCGGACGGGACACGCGTGTCGGACTCCACCGGCCGGGTGGTCGCCGAGGTCCCGGCCGACTGGGGCCACACCCTGCGCGCCTCCGGCTGGAACCCGGGCACGCTCGGGCTGCGGGCCGGGCACGAGCCGGGTCTGGTGGTCGCCGACGACCTCGCGCGATGGCCGGACCTGAAGGCCTCGGTCGACGGCGTGTTCATCGGGGTCAGCGAACACGGCGACCTCACCGCCCGGGTCAAGGCCCTCGCCCACTCCGCCTGCCGCTACTCCGGCAGCCGCACCTTCGCCGACGCCCACTGGCGCGGCCTGGTCCGCGCCTGGAGCGGCTGCCCCGACGGCGGCTCGGTGACGGAGTCCGCCCTGAATCCGGCGAGCGGCGCCAAGCAGCCGCAGGTGTACGTGCAGGTGCGCCAGCAGGGTGCGGGCGACGCGACCGAAGCCGTACTCCGCTCGCTGCGGGTGAGCTGACGCGCCAGGGGTGACGTCACGCGCAAGGGTGGCGTCCGTCGGTCAAGGCGGGGGAAAGAACCCTGGGTGTGGCGAACTTTTCCGTCGGCTCGCGCATCGGAGTGTCATGACGGCGCGCTCGGCGCCGCAGGCACGCGGACCGCGTGTGCCGTGAAGATCCAGGAGTGTTGAGCGACATGGTGTACACACCCCCGTCCGTACGGCGCGGGGCCCTGCTGGTGAGCGCGGTCGCCGTGCTGGGCCTGCTGACCGGCTGCGGCAAAAGCTCCGACGTCCGCAACGGCCCCATGGAAACGGCACCAGGCACAGCGGCACCCGCCACCGAGACCACCAAGAGCCCGGCCTCCGCCACGTCCGCCCCGGCGGCCGGTACGGCCTCGTCCTCGGCCACCGCCGCCGCCTCCGCCGGCACGGCAGGAGCCTCCTCGGGCGGCCGTACGACCACCCCGGCGACGGGCACGGGCACCCGCTGCCACACCTCCGAGCTGCGCGCCTCCGTGGGCCGTAACGACCCGGGCGCCGGCCAGGAGAACTTCCCCGTCGTGCTGACCAACGCCTCCGCCCGCACCTGCACCGTGCGCGGCTACCCGGGCGCGGCCTTCGTCAGCGCCTCCGGCGCCCAGCTCGGCCCCGACCCCAGGCGTGAGTCGGGCTCGCCGGTGACCGTCACGCTCAGGCCCGGCCAGAGCGCCTGGGCGGGGCTCACCTTCTCCAACCCCGGGATCAGCGGCGCGAAGACGGCCACCCCGGCCGCCCTGCTGGTCACCCCGCCGGACGAGCGGGACCAGCTGAAGGTGGCATGGTCGGCCGGACCGGTCCCGGTCTCCGGCAACTCGTCCTCCGTCTCCCTGACGGTGTTCAGCCCCGGCACCGGCCCCTGAGCCACCGCGCCTCCCAGGGGGTGTCTTCTGGATCTTGCCGGCGTCGCGGGGTCTGGCACGCACATCTGCGGCGTTGTCGTCGGTTGCCGACGCTCCCCCACGCTCGAATGCGCTCGCGCGGGGGGACCCCCATCGTCGGCGCCCTCCTCCGCCTTGCAGCTGCACGCACCAGACCCCGCTCGGCTCAGTGAGAAGACACCGTCGGCTCCAGCCGACCTGATCCAGAAGACACCCCCTGGACCCCGCTGTCGGACTCCGGCAGCGGGGTTCGTCATGACCGCGCCACAACTGTCACAGGAAGGCAACAGGCACCGCCGGCCGCGATCTTTCCGCCGCTCCCGTTCATCGAACCCCGTCGACCGCACAGCAAGAAGGCCCCGCACGGGGTCGTGACGAGGAAATCGGGGACAACGATGAACGGCTTCTCACGCAGGCGTGTGCTGACGGCCGGAGCGGCGGCGGGCGCCCTCGGCGCCCTGTCCGCCTGCTCCTCCGGCGGCGGACTGCGGGTCGACGGGCCCGCCGCGGCGGACGGCACGGGCACCGCGCAGGCCCGGCCGGTCCGGCTGATCGGCGACGGCTCCACCGCCGACACCGGCGCGCAGCCGCACCAGCCGGTGCCGGACCGGCTGAAGCAGGGACAGCGGCCCCCGCAGTTCGTGGTGTTCTCGTGGGACGGCGCGGGCGAGGTGAGCAACCAGCTGTTCTCCCGGTTCCGCAAGGTGGCCGCAGACCACGGCGCGAAGATGACGTTCTTCCTCAGCGGCATCTACACGCTTCCGGAGTCCAAGAAGAACCTGTACCGCCCGCCGCAGCACCCGGTCGGCGCCTCCGCGATCGGCTATCTCGCCGACCGGCACATCCACGCCACGCTCCAGCAGGTGCGGGCGGCCTGGCTGGAGGGCCACGAGATCGGCACCCACTTCAACGGGCACTTCTGCGGCGCGACCGGGGTGCGCAACTGGTCCCCGGCCGAGTGGCGCAGCGAGATCGAGCAGGCCGTGGACTTCGTGACGAAGTGGAAGACGAACACGGGCTTCACCGACCTCGAACCGCTGCCCTTCGACTACCGCAAGGAGCTGATCGGCGGACGCACTCCCTGCCTGGAAGGCCAGTCCAACCTGCTGCCCACGGCCGCCGCGCTCGGCTGGAAGTACGACGCCAGCTCCCCGGGCGGCCTGCAGATCTGGCCGGGAAAGGTACAGGGCGGCCGGATCTGGGACTTCCCGCTGCAGTCCATACCCTTCTCCGGGCACTCCTTCCAAGTGCTGTCGATGGACTACAACATGATGTTCAACCAGTCCGCCGGGAACCCCCTGGGCAACCGCTCCCAGTACGACGCCTGGCGCGCCCAGGCCCGCGACACCTATCTGGCCGGATTCCGGCGCGCGTACGAGACCAATCGTGCCCCCTTCTTCATCGGCAACCACTTCGAACGCTGGAACGGCGGCATCTACATGGACGCCGTCGAGGAGGCGATCGGACAGATGGCCGCCCACGACGACGTGCGCTTCGTGTCCTTCAAACAGCTGGTGGCGTGGCTGGAGGCACAGGACCCGGCGGCCCTGCGCAAGCTGCGCACCCTGGCCCCGGGCCAGGCGCCGACGGGCGGCTGGGCGGAGTTCCTGGGCGCCCCGGGCACTCCGTCGTCGTGACGGACAGGGGGCAGCCCGCCCAGCGTGAAAGGCCGCTCAGTGGCCGCTGATCGCGCGCGGGGTGTAGGGCTGCTCCAGTTCCTCGATCTCCTTGTCGCTCAGCTCCAGTTCGACCGCGGCCACCGCGTCCTCGATGTGCTGCGGCCTGGTCGCGCCGACGATGGGCGCGGTCACGGTGTCCTGGTGCAGCAGCCAGGCGAGGGCGACCTGGGCGCTCGGGACGCCGCGGTCCCCGGCGATGCGGGTGACGGCCTCGACGATGGAACGGTCACTGTCCAGGTACAGGCGGCTGCCGAAGTTGTCGCCCGCGCTGCGCTCGGTGACCGTGCCCCAGTCGCGGGTGAGGCGCCCGCGGGCGAGGGGGCTCCACGGCAGCACGCCGACGCCCTGGTCGGCGCAGAGCGGCAGCATCTCCCGCTCCTCCTCGCGGTAGAGGAGGTTGTAGTGGTTCTGCATGGTCACGAACTTGGTCCAGCCGTGCAGCTCCGCCGTGTACTGCGCCTTGGAGAACTCCCAGGCGTACATCGAACTCGCCCCGATGTAGCGCACCTTGCCCGCCTTGACCAGGTCGTGCAGCGCCTCCATCGTCTCCTCGACGGGAGTGGCGTGGTCGTAGCGGTGGATCTGGTAGAGGTCGACGTAGTCGGTGCCGAGGCGGCGCAGACTGTGGTCGATCTCGGTCATGATCGCCTTGCGGGACAGGCCGGCGCCGTTGGGGCCCGGCCGTACCCGGCTGTACACCTTGGTGGCCAGCACGATCTCGTCGCGGTCGGCGTACTCGCGCAGGAGCTTGCCGACGATCTCCTCGCTGGTGCCGTCGGAGTAACTGTTGGCGGTGTCGAAGAAGTTGATGCCCGCCTCCAGCGCCTGCCGGATGAGCGGGCGGGCCGCCTCCTCGTCCAGGGTCCACTCGTGCACGCCTCGGTCGGGCAGGCCGTAGGTCATGCAGCCCAGACAGATCCGCGACACGTCCAGGCCCGTCGAACCGAGCTTCACGTACTGCATCGTTGCTGCTCCCGCCTTCAGGACGATGGTCGTCACCGAGCCTACGACGTCAGCCGCGGCCGATTTGACCGCGACCGTGCGGCGGCGATTTGATCCTGCCCGTGCCCCGCCGCCCGGCGTGCGCAGAAGGGAGCGGGCGTGCCCCCCAAGGGAGTTACCCGTGCACGAGGCCCCGCAGCGGCCGTCGGCGCAGCCGTGCTCGCCGTGGTCCTCGCCGTGTCGACGCTCGCCGGCTGCGATGCGAAGAAGCAGCGGGAGCAGCCGGCTTCGCCGAAGTCCGGCGCGGTGCACCTGCCCCCGCGCCACGCCGGGTTCGACTACCAGATCGGCGGGGCCTATCCCCCGCCCGCCGGCGTCCGCATCGTCAGCCGCGACCGGTCCGACTCCCCCGCGCCCGGCCTGTACAACATCTGCTACGTCAACGCCTTCCAGGCACAGCCGGCCGAGCGCGACGCGTGGCCCGCCGACCTGCTGCTGCGCGACGCGCACGGCAAGGTCGTGATCGACGAGGACTGGAACGAGCCGCTCCTCGACATCGGCACAGCCGCCAAGCGGGAGCGGGTGGCCGAGCGGGTGGACGGGTGGATCGACGGCTGCGCGGCCAAGGGCTTCGACGCCGTCGAGCCCGACAACTACGACAGCTACACCCGCTCCCGGCACCTGCTGACCGCGGCCGATGCCACCACGTTCATCACCTTGCTGTCCCGGCACGCGCACGCCCGGCATCTGGCCATCGCGCAGAAGAACGCCACGGAACTGGCCGGGCAGCGCGCGCGGACGGGTCTGGACTTCGCGGTGGCGGAGGAGTGCGGGCAGTACGACGAGTGCGAGGTGTACGCGAAGGCCTTCGACGACCGGGTCGTGGACATCGAGTACACCGACAGTGGACTGCGCAAGGCCGTCGCCCGTTGGGGCGGTCGGCTGAGCATCGTCCGCCGGGACGTCGAGGTCTCCACACCGGGCAGCTCGGGCTACGTCCGCAAGGCGCCCTGACGCCCACGCGTCATGCGCCCGCCTCCGCCACGGTGATGGCGCTCACCGGGCAGCCGCGCACGGCCTCCTTGACCATCGGGTCACCCGCGCCGTCCTCGCGGCCCGGGAGCAGCATGCTGTAGCCGTCGTCGTCCTGGGTGAATACGCCCGGGGCGGTCAGCGCGCACAAACCCGCTCCGATACAGACGTCCTTGTCGATGTCGATACGCATGACCAGAGCCTCTTACCAGCTCACGGGGAGTTCCAGCATCCCCTGGGTCGTGTCGCCGGACAGGCGCTCGTCGGCGAGCGGCGCGCTGGCGCAGGAGACGCGTCGTGACGAGCTTCCGCGATTCCTCGTGGGGCAATGGCCCCCCGGCCGCGGGGATCCGTGGTACGGATGATCCGGAGCGCCACCGGCGTTGCAGCCGGGTGCGCGACAGCCGTGGGACCGACGAAGGGGACGGAAGCCATGCCTCTTGAGGGCGAATACGAGCCCAGCCCGACGCAGTGGGTGCGCGAGCAGGTCGAGCTGTACGAGAGTTCCGGCGGGACGAAGGGGACGACCCTGCTCGACACCGGGCTGCCGGTGATCCTGCTGACGACCCGGGGAGCCCAGAGCGGGAAGATCCGCAAGACGCCGCTGATGCGCGTGGAGCACGAGGGCAGGTACGCGGCCGTCGCCTCGCTCGGCGGCGCGCCCAAGCACCCCGTCTGGTACTTCAACGTCAGGTCGGAGCCGCACGTCGAGCTGCAGGACGGGCCGGTCAAGCAGGACATGCGGGCTCGCGAGGTCACCGGCGCGGAGAAGGCCGAGTGGTGGGAGCGGGCCGTGGCCGCGTTCCCGCCGTACGCCGAGTACCAGGAGAAGACCTCGCGGGAGATCCCGGTCTTCGTGCTGGAGCCGTTCGACGGCGCCTGAGCGGGCCTCCACGGGGGTTGGTTCCGGCCGGGCAGCGACCTTTTTTAGAAAAATCTGCGCCCGGGACGCATGAACCGGCTTCGGGGCGGGCACGCGTGCGTCAGGCCCCGCCGCGTTCCCCCGTCGCGGCGGGGCCTTCCCGTGCCCGCCGCGACGGACGACGAGCGGCGTGTACCGGGCCGGGTCCGCCAGGACTGCCAAGGCCTGAGCCACGGACGTCAGCGGCTGACCGTCAGGACCCGGCCGCCGCGCGGATCTCATCGAGGCAGGTCTGCGCGGCCGACGGGAGCAGTTCCAGGGCGGCCGTAAAGGAGCTGCGGCGCATCGTGGCGACCAGGTGGCCGTCGGGGCGCTCGCCGCTCAGGCGCAGCCGGCGTGGCTCCCCTGCCGGGGCCAGGCTTCCACGCCGTGCGAAGTGCGCACGTACGCGGTCGATTTGTCGTCGGTCAGCCACAACCGCCAGTCGCGGTAGTGGAATCCGGTGTCGTGCGCAGCGGTCGGCATACGGACGTCCTTGCGGTACGGCACCGTGAGGACGCCGTCGCGGCGGAGTACGCCCTCGGGGTCGCGGGCGTACGTCCGGCCGTCGAGGCTGAGGTAGTGGGCCGACTGCCAGTCGCAGTGTTCCGCGCCCGGCGAACTGGTGAGCCTGCGTACCGGTACCCGCCGGCCGGCGCCGTCCGTCCAGACCTCCCAGCCCCGGGCGGCGGCGAACGACGCGGGGAGTTCGGCGGGGTCGCAGGAGGCGTTCGTCTCCGGGCCCCAACCGGGCCGGTCCTTCTGCTTCCTGGCCACGACGACGGCCACCTTGGTACGGCCGCCGACGTCGAAGGAGTACAGCACCCGGTCGGTCTCCCGGCGTCAGCGGCCCGTTGTACGGGTGGCGGGAGGGGTGCCCTCGACCACCGTCCGCACCCCTGTGCCGCCGTCGCAGCCCACCGCCGTCACGGCCGCCAGTACCGCCACCGCCGCCAGTCCTCTGCGCATGCCCGCCCCCGTTGCTCGCCTGATCCTTGTCGCTGTTGTCGGTCCTTCGACGCGGGAGCGGGCCGGAACGTTCGAAGCTCAGCAGGGCACCATGATCGCCGGGACGTTCCCGCTGGCAGAAGCCGCCAAGTCGCACGAACTGGGTGACACCGGCAGGACCACGGGGAAGCCGGTGCTCATGTCCGACTGAAGTTCGATGGCGAACGTCTGAAAACTCGAAGACATATGTCAATCGAACATGCTCAAATTCCTTCCATCGAGGGTAACTTGACGGTCGGGGCACTGATTTCCGGGCGCGGGCGGGAGGTGAGGCGGTCGTGCGACACGAGTCCGCACCGTTCATCCGGCATCTGCGCGTACACACGTACCGCGGGCACACGGTCCTGGAGTTCCGCGGCGAGATCGACATCGCCGCGGCGGCGGAGATCATGCCGTACCTCGACCGGGTCACCCAGCACGCCGACGCCCGTATCGTCATCGACCTGCGGCCGGTCGAGTTCTTCGACTGCTCCGGGCTGCGGCTGCTCTACCGCGCCCGCTCCCGGGTGCTGGAACGCGGCGGGCAGCTGCACCTGGTCTGCACCCACCCGCTGACCCTCCGCGTCTTCAAGGTCACCGGTCTTTCCCGGCTGCTGCCCGCGCACCCGACACCGGACGCGGCCCTGGAACAGTCCGGGGCCACGTCCGGCTCCTGGTGAACAACCTTGGAAATACGGCCGTTTGACGTCCTACTTGATGATCCTGACGACCTGACCGGCACCCACCGTCCGCCCGCCCTCCCGGATGGCGAACTTCAGGCCCTCCTCCATGGCGATCGGCTGGATCAGCGTGACGTGCAGGGTGGTGTTGTCACCCGGCATCACCATCTCCGTGCCCCGGGGCAGGGTCACCACGCCGGTCACGTCCGTGGTGCGGAAGTAGAACTGGGGGCGGTAGTTCTCGAAGAACGGGGTGTGCCGACCGCCCTCGTCCTTGGCGAGGATGTACGCCCGCGCCTCGAACTCCGTGTGCGGGGTGACCGATCCGGCCTTGATGACGACCTGGCCGCGCTCGACGTCGTCCCGCCTGACCCCGCGCAGCAGCAGCCCGACGTTCTCCCCCGCCCGGCCCTCGTCGAGCAGCTTGCGGAACATCTCGATGCCGGTGACGGTGGTCCTCGTCTTCTTCTCGTGGATGCCGATGATCTCGACCTCGCTGCCCACCCGCAGCGTGCCGCGCTCGATCCGGCCGGTGACGACGGTGCCGCGACCGGTGATGGTGAAGACGTCCTCGACGGGCATCAGGAACGGCCGGTCCACGTCCCGCTCCGGCTCGGGCACGAACCGGTCTACGGCGTCGAGGAGTTCGAGCACCGAGGCGGCCCACTCCGGGTCGCCTTCGAGGGCCCGCAGCGCGGACACCCTGACCACTGGGACGTCGTCGCCGGGGAACTCGTACTCGGTGAGCAGCTCGCGCACCTCCAGCTCGACCAGTTCCAGGATCTCCTCGTCGTCCACCATGTCCGTCTTGTTGAGGGCGACGACGATGTAGGGCACGCCCACCTGACGGGCCAGCAGCACATGTTCCTTGGTCTGCGGCATCGGCCCGTCGGTGGCGGCGACGACCAGGACGGCGCCGTCCATCTGCGCGGCGCCCGTGATCATGTTCTTGATGTAGTCGGCGTGGCCGGGGCAGTCCACGTGCGCGTAGTGCCGGTGCTCGGTCTGGTACTCGACGTGGGCGATCGAGATGGTGATACCGCGCTGCCGCTCCTCCGGGGCCTTGTCGATCTGGTCGAAGGGCGTGAACGGGTTCAGCTGCGGGAACTTGTCGTGCAGCACCTTGGTGATCGCGGCGGTCAGGGTGGTCTTGCCGTGGTCGATATGACCGATGGTGCCGATGTTCACGTGCGGTTTGGTCCGCTCGAACTTCGCCTTCGCCACTGCCGGCCCTCCTGCTCGGACGGGTGGCGCAGGTTCCGCGCCACTCCTTCCGGTCTAGGCGCTGTGCGGCTCGTCGAACAGGGCGCTTACGGACTCTCCGTTGTGAATACGGCGTACGGCCTCGGCGAGGGCGGGGGCGATGGACAGGACGCGGAGCTTGTCGGTGTGCTCGTCGGCGGGCAGGGGCACGGTGTTGGTGCAGACGATCTCCAGTACGTCGGGCTGCTCACTCAGCCGCTTCAGGGCGCCCGCGGCGAACAGCCCGTGCGTGCACGCCAGTCGGATCGAGCGCGGGTTCGACTCCCGCAATCTGTCCAGGAGTTCGAGCACGGTGCTGCCCTTGGCGATCTCGTCGTCCAGCACGATGACGTCCCGGCCGGTGACCTCGCCGATGACGGAGCTGATGCTGACCCGGTCGTCCGCGAACCGCTGTTTGGCACCGGCCGCCACCTGCGCGCCGATGAGCCGGGCGAAGGCGGCGGCCTCCTTGGCGTTGCCGAGGTCCGGGGAGACGACGGTGGTGCGCGAGAGGTCGTACTGCCGGAAGTGCGCGGCGAGTTCACGCAGAGCATGCAGATGGTCCACGGGGACCGAGAAGAAGCCGTGCACCTGCGGGGCGTGCAGGGTCATGGCGAGGACCCGGCGCGCGCCCGCCGCCACCAGCAGGTCGGCGACCAGCCGCCCGCCGAGGGAGATGCGCGGGGCGTCCTTCTTGTCGGAGCGGGCGTAGGAGTAGTGCGGCATGACGACGGTGATCCGGGCGGCCGAGGCACCCCGGGCCGCGTCGCACATCAGCAGCAGTTCCACCAGGTGCTCCTGCACCGGCCGGACCAGCGGCTGGACCAGGAACACGTCCCGTTCCCGGCAGTTGGCCTGAAGCTGTACCTCCAGGCAGTCGTTGGCGAACCGGCTCACCCGGATCGGACTGAGCGGCACACCGAGGTGGGCGCAGACCTCCTGGGCCAGTTCGGGATGGGCACTGCCACTGAAGACGGCGATGTCTCGCACGATCCGCTCCTCGCATGATCAGCACGGTCTGCGTCGATCATGCTACGAACCGTCCCCTGCCGTCACCGGGGCGCACAGGATCCGGTGCCGCGCCGGCGGCGCCGATCCGGGGTGGACGGCCGGCCGGGCCGCGCCCGGCTCAGCGCAGTGTCCAGTGGTACTGGTCGCCGCCCACCCATCGGACCACGTCGGTGTCGTTCATGTCGTGGATGACGATGCCGTAGGCCGCGGCGGTCTCCAGCACGTCGGTGAGATGCCTGGCCTCGCCGACCACCTGACCGTCGATCTCCATGATCCGGAAGGGCGGGCTGCCCGGCTTGCCCGGACAGACCCCGAGCACCAGGATCCGCGGCTTCGAGATGTACGGGGCTCCTTGTTCCGTCATGCAATAGAGCGTAGGCCGGAACCCGCCGCGACGGGTCGTCGAACGCAGCCGCCCCTACTCTGGACGTGCGTGCCGAGCTGGAGGTGGCCATGGATCCCGTCGCGGCCCTGGACCGGATCGCCTTCCTGCTGGAGCGCTCGCTCGCGCCCACGTACCGGGTGCAGGCCTTCCGTACCGCGGCGCGGGTGCTGGCCGCCCTGCCCGAGGGCGAGACGGCCGAGCGGGCGGCGGCAGGGACGCTGGAGTCACTGAGGGGGGTCGGCCCGAAGACCGCGCAGGTGGTGCGGGAGGCCCTGGCAGGGGAGGTGCCCGGCTATCTGCGGGACCTGGAAGAAAAGGCGGACGGGCCGTTCCGCGCCGACGGCGGCGAGGAGCTGCGGGCCCTGCTGCGCGGGGACTGCCACACCCACTCCGACTGGTCCGACGGCGGCAGCCCGATCGAGGAGATGGGGCGTGCGGCGGCCGGCCTCGGGCACGAGTGGACGGCCCTGACCGACCACTCCCCGCGCCTGACCGTGGCCCGCGGCCTGTCGCCCGAGCGGCTGCGCGAGCAGCTGGACGTGGTGGCGGAGCTGAACACGCGCTGGGCACCGTTCCGGCTGCTGACCGGCATCGAGTGCGACATCCTGGACGACGGCTCGCTGGACCAGGAGCCCGAGCTGCTGGAACGCCTCGACGTGGTCGTCGTCTCCGTGCACTCCAAGCTGCGGATGGACGCCCGCGCGATGACCCGGCGGATGGTGGCCGCCGTACGCGACCCGCACGCCGACATCCTCGGGCACTGCACGGGGCGCCTGGTCACGGGGCGGGGGCGGCCGGAGTCGCAGTTCGACGCGGGCGAGGTGTTCGCCGCGTGCGCCGAGTCCGGGACGGCGGTGGAGATCAACAGCCGTCCGGAACGGCTCGACCCGCCCCGGCGGCTGCTGCGCGAGGCCGTGGTGGCGGGTGTGCTGTTCGCCATCGACACCGACGCGCACGCGCCCGGCCAGCTGGACTGGCAGATCCTCGGCTGCGCCCGCGCCGAGG
The DNA here is from genome assembly GCF_053592455.1 of Streptomyces sp. NPDC002676. NCBI lineage: Bacteria > Bacillati > Actinomycetota > Actinomycetes > Kitasatosporales > Streptomycetaceae > Streptomyces > Streptomyces sp. NPDC002676. The sequence goes on from NZ_JBSFVT010000002.1 coordinate 594,595, forward strand.
AGTGCGGGGTGCCCGCGGAGCGGGTGGTCACGACGTGGTCGGCGGAGGAGCTGCTGGCGTGGACGCGTGAGGGCCGTACGCCGGCCCGCCTGGCGGGCGGCTGAGACGCCGCCGGGGACCGGGCCGAGCGGAGCCGATCAGGAGCCCATCGGAAGCCCATAGGAAGCCGGTCGGAAGCTGGTCAGAATTTCGAGAAGCGCCGGCCCCCGCCCGCCACGTAGCGTGTCTGCCGGAGTCCGCGCAGGCGGCCCCGACCCACGGATGGAGAGACGATGAGCATGGCCCCGGGCGCGGACCCGCAGTCCCCCGCGCCGCACGCCGCCGACAGCCACGACCTGATCCGCGTGCACGGCGCCCGCGAGAACAATCTCAAGGACGTCACCATCGAGATACCGAAGCGCCGGCTGACGGTGTTCACGGGCGTCTCCGGCTCGGGCAAGAGCTCCCTGGTGTTCGACACGATCGCCGCGGAGTCGCAGCGGCTGATCAACGAGACCTACAGCGCGTTCGTGCAGGGCTTCATGCCGACCCTGGCGCGGCCCGACGTCGACGTCCTGGAAGGGCTGACCACCGCGATCATCGTCGACCAGCAGCGCATGGGCGCCGACCCGCGCTCCACCGTCGGCACCGCCACCGACGCCAACGCGATGCTGCGCATCCTCTTCAGCCGGCTCGGGCAGCCGCACATCGGCCCGCCCAGCGCGTACGCCTTCAACGTGCCCTCGGTCCGGGCGAGCGGCGCGATCACCGTCGAGCGCGGTGCCCGCAAGGCCGAGAAGGCGACCTTCACCCGCACCGGCGGCATGTGCCCTCGCTGTGAGGGCCGGGGCACGGTCTCCGACATCGACCTCACCCAGCTCTACGACGACTCCAAGTCGCTCAACGAGGGTGCGCTCACGATCCCCGGCTACAGCATGGACGGCTGGTACGGCCGCATCTTCAAGGGCTGCGGCTACTTCGACCCGGACAAGCCGATCCGCAAGTACACGAAGAAGGAGCTGCACGACCTCCTCCACAAGGAGCCGACCAAGATCAAGGTCGAAGGCATCAACCTCACCTACGAGGGGCTGATCCCGAAGATCCAGAAGTCGATGCTGGCCAAGGACATCGACGCCCTGCAGCCGCACGTCCGCGCCTTCGTGGAGCGGGCGACGACGTTCACCGTCTGCCCCGAGTGCGAGGGCACCCGGCTCGCCGAGGGCGCCCGGGCCTCGAAGGTCGCGGGGATCAGCATCGCCGACGCCTGCGCGATGCAGATCAGCGACCTGGCCGCCTGGGTCCGCGGCCTGGACGAGCCGTCCGTGGCGCCGCTGCTGGAGAAGCTGGGGCACAGCCTCGACTCGTTCGTGGAGATCGGCCTCGGCTATCTCTCGCTGGACCGGCCGGCGGGCACGCTGTCGGGCGGCGAGGCGCAACGCGTCAAGATGATCCGCCACCTCGGTTCCTCGCTCACCGACACCACCTACGTCTTCGACGAGCCGACCGCGGGCCTGCACCCCCATGACATCCAGCGCATGAACGGCCTGCTGCTGCGGCTGCGGGACAAGGGCAACACGGTGCTCGTCGTGGAGCACAAGCCGGAGGTGATCGCGATCGCCGACCACGTCGTGGACCTCGGTCCCGGCGCCGGTACGGCGGGCGGCACCGTCTGCTTCGAGGGCACTGTCGAGGGGCTGCGGGCGGGCGGCACACTCACCGGCCGCCACTTCGACGACCGGGCCTCGCTGAAGAAGACGGTGCGCAAGCCCGCCGGCACGCTGGAGATCCGCGGAGCCAGGACGAACAACCTCCAGGGCGTCGACGTCGACATCCCGCTCGGGGTGCTGGCCGTCGTCACCGGCGTCGCGGGCTCCGGCAAGAGCTCGCTCGTGCACGGCTCGGTCCCGCCCGGCGCGGGGGTGGTCTCGGTCGACCAGGGTGCGATCCGCGGCTCGCGACGGAGCAATCCGGCGACGTACACCGGGCTGCTGGACCCGATCCGCAAGGCCTTCGCCAAGGCCAACGGCGTCAAGCCGGCCCTGTTCAGCGCCAACTCCGAGGGCGCCTGCCCCACCTGCAACGGCGCCGGCGTCATCTACACCGACCTGGCGATGATGGCCGGCGTCGCCACGACCTGCGAGGACTGCGAGGGCAAGCGGTTCGAGGCCTCGGTGCTGGAGTACCGGCTCGGCGGCCGGGACATCAGCGAGGTGCTGGCGATGCCGGTGACCGAGGCCGAGGAGTTCTTCGGCGCCGGTGAGGCGCGCACACCGGCCGCGCACCGCATCCTCGGGCGGCTCGCCGACGTCGGGCTCGGCTACCTCAGCCTCGGCCAGCCGCTCACCACGCTGTCCGGCGGCGAACGACAGCGGCTCAAGCTGGCCACGCACATGGCCGAGAAGGGCGGCGTCTACGTCCTGGACGAGCCGACCACGGGCCTGCACCTCGCCGATGTCGAGCAGCTGCTCGGCCTGCTGGACCGGCTCGTGGACTCCGGGAAGTCGGTGATCGTCATCGAGCACCACCAGGCAGTCATGGCGCACGCGGACTGGATCATCGACCTCGGCCCCGGCGCCGGCCACGACGGCGGCCGGATCGTCTTCGAGGGCACCCCCGCCGACCTCGTCGCCGCCCGCTCCACCGTCACGGGCGAGCACCTGGCGGCGTACGTCGGCGCCTGACGGGGGCCGCGGGGCGGCCGGGGCGCGCTAGGCCCTGTCGTCAAATTCCCGTCGTCCGCCCGGAGGGCGGGCCGCGCGGCGGCGATGGGGGTGCCCCCGCGCGAGCGTGTTCGAGCGTGGGGGAGCGTGCGATCGCAAGGCGCCGGAGCGTCCGCGTGGCGGAGTCACGTGGGCGCTCCGGCAACGCGGCTGGGGGTCCCCCCACGCCCTTGAGGCAGTGGGGGAGTGCGTGCCAGGCGTCGCGCGGCAGGCGGCGATTTGACGACAGGGCCTAGGCCCCGGCGCCCGCTCCGGCGGGCGCCTCGGCTTCGGCCCGACCGGCCCGCCCGGCCTCGATGAACTCCCGCAGATCCGCGGTGAGCAGCTCCGCGTGGGTCGCGAACAGGCCGTGGCCGCCGTTCTCGTACACCTTCAGGGCGCTGTGCGGCGCGAGCCGCGCACAGCGGGCGCCGGTGAGCTCCAGGGGCGCCGAGGTGTCGTGGGTGCCGTGCACCACGAGCACCGGAAGGTCCAGGGCCGGCAGCTCCGCGGCCAGGTCCAGGGCGGCGACCACGTCCCGTACACCGTTCGCGGCGCGGGGCGTGGACGCCAGGCAGCGGTCGATCAGGTAACGGACGTAGGCCGGGGACACTTCGTTGCCGGGCCGGTGCACGGCGAAGAAGTCGTCCGCCAGGGCCGTGTAGTACGCCGCCCGGTCGCGCCGGAACAGCTCGTTGTCGGCCTGGACGAGCGCCGGGTCCAGCCCGTCCGGGGTGCCCGGCGAGCGCACGACACCGGGGGCGACACCGGCGACCAGGGCGAGCCGGGCCACGCGGCCGGAGCCGTGCCGGGTCAGGCAGCGCACGGCCTCGCCCGTACCCACGGAGTGGGCGACCAGGGTGACGTCACTGAGGTCGAGGTGGTCCAGCAGGCCGTGGACGTCGTCGGCGAGGGTGTCGAGGTCGTAGCCGTTCCAGGTGTCCTCGGACCGGCCATGGCCCCGCCGGTCCAGGCCGACGCAGCGGTATCCGGCCTCGGCGAGCGGGAGCATCTGGTACTCCCACATCTCGTGCCCCACATAGGCGCTGGCCACGAAGACGGCGACGGGCCCGGAGGCGGGACCGTGGTCGACGTAGTGCAGACGGGTGCCGTCGACGGGGCTCGCGAAGTACGGCATGAGGGCCTCCTCGGGGTCTTCGGCCGGTCTCCGGCCGATCCGGCGGTACGGGCTTCGTGCCCGACGACCTCGATGGTTCCCTGATCCCGTACGCGGGTCGATTACCTGTCAGGTCATGCCCGAGGCGCGCGCTCCTCCAGGGCCGCCCGCCAGGGCGGCAGCCGGTCCTCGGTGGCCGGTTCGACGCGGCGGCCCCCGCGGGCGAAGAAGTCGGCGAGGGGCAGGATCGCGGCGCCGACGGTGACCGCGTCGGGGCCGAGCCGGCCGAGGTCGATGGTGACCTTGTCGGCGGGGTGGCGCAGGGCGTACGTCGTCGCGTGGCGGCGTACGGCGGGCAGGAACCGGGTGCCCAGCTGGAGGCCGGCCCAGCCGCCGATCAGGATCCGCTCGGGCTGGAAGAGGTTGATCAGGTCGGACAGCCCGGCACCCAGGTACTCGGCGGTCTCCTCCAGCACGGCCAGCGCGACCGGGTCGGGGTCGCCGCCGTCGGCCGGGTAGGCGGCGGCGAGCATGGCGGTGAGCGCGGTCTCCTCGTCGGTGTTCTCGGGCGGCCGTCCGCCCGCCTCGCGCCAGCGGGCGAGCAGCGACTCGGCGCCCGCGTAGGCCTCCAGGCAGCCCGGGGCGCCACAGCGGCAGCGGCGCCCGCGGACCCGTACCGTCAGATGGCCCCACTCGACGGCCCGCCCGTGCTCCACCTCCGGGGTGACCAGGCAGGCGCCGACGCCGGAGCCGAAGAGCACGACCACCGCGTTGCGGGCGCCGCGTCCCGCGCCGAACCACATCTCGGCCTGGCCCAGGGTCTTGGCGCCGTTGTCGATGAAGTACGGGACGGTGTCGGGGAGTTGGGAGGTGGAGCGGAGCAGCTGCTCCAGGGGTACGGCGTCCCAGCCGATGGTCTGCCCGTGCACCACCGCGCCCCGGTCCGCCGAGTGTTCGACGATGCCGGGGACGCCGACACCGACGCCGAGCAGCCGCTCGGGCGAGGCCTCCTCGGCCGCGAGGACCTCGGCGATGCCGTCACGGATGTGACCGGCGATGACCTCGGCGTCGTAGCCCTGCGGTGCCAACGGGCGTTCGATGCGGGCGAGTTCGGTGAGGGCCAGGTCGAACAGCTCGACTCGGACCCGGGTTTCGCCGACGTCGACACCGATCATCTGCCCGCTGCGCGGGGCGACGCGCAGCAGGGTGCGGGGACGGCCGCCGTCGGAGTCGACGCTGCCGGCCTCCTCCACCAGGCCGTCGGCCACGAGGTCCGCGACCACGTTGCTGACCGAGCCGGAGCTCAGTCCGGTCGCCGGGCCCAGCTCGAAGCGGCTCAACGGGCCGTCGAAGTACAGCCGTTGCAGTACGGCCGTGCGGTTGCCCCGTCTGAGGTCGCGTACCGTGCGCCCGTTCCGCCCCGCCATGTGGCCCCCTTCGAACCTGTCCGGCTCACTTTACACCAACCCTTATTTCAAACTGTGAGCTAAGCGGACCACCGCATGCCGGAAAACCATTCGCCCGTTCTACCCTTGGCTATCTACGCTAGCCGGGAACCTAGACCCCCTAGGTTCCCCGATCGCATCCGAAGGACTCCCCCATGAGACCGCTCGCCGAACAGGACCTCCGCAATTCTTTCGTCAACTGCTCCAAGGGCGAGGCCAAGCGGCTGACGGTCCCGCGCGACCTCGGCGAACGCCCGTGGGACGACCTCGACTTTCTCGGCTGGCGTGATCCGGGGGCGCCCGACCGCAGCTATCTGGTCGCCGAGCGGGCGGGCGAGCCGGTGGGGGTCGCGCTGCGCTTCCCCGCCTCGCAGCGCGGGTTCCTGCACCGCAGCATGTGCTCGCTGTGCCTGACGGTCCACCCCGGCGGCGGGGTGTCGCTGATGACTGCGCGCAAGGCGGGCCCGGCGGGCCGCGAGGGCAACTCGGTCGGCCTGTACATGTGCACGGACCTGGCGTGTTCGCTGTACGTGCGCGGGAAGAAGGTACCCGAGTCCGGGACGCGGTTCGAGGAGAGCCTGACGCTGGAGGAACAGATCGCCCGTCTGTCGGGCAATCTGTCCGCCTTCCTCGACAAGTTGTACGTCTGAGGGCGGGAGCCTCCCGGTCCCGCTTACCGGTCGCGCAGCTGTGCCGCCTCGACGCTGTGCAGGTGGATCAGCACGTCGTGCCCGGACGCGAGAGCGATGTCCCAGGGGGCGACGGGGTAGATGGTGCCGATGCTGCGCGTGGGCCGGGCCTGCTCCAGCCAGGACCGCGCCGGCGCGGCCACGGAGCGCAGGTCCACCAGGTAGTCGTCGTAGCGCACCCGGTCCAGCGTGGCCTCGTTGCTGCCCGGGCCCGCCGGGCCCAGCGTCCAGCGGTGGACGACGGTGTCGTCCGGACCGGTGGCGTTGAACGAGCCGCGGTCGAAGGTCGTCCCCACGCTCACATAGCCGCTGCCGAGCCGGTCGCGCAGGAACGCGCCCTGCATCCTGGGGTAGTGGACGGGGTCCTGGGTCGCGTAGGCGACGTGCGCGTCGTGCGCGGACAGCAGCACCTTCGTGCCGGTGTGCTGCTGCCACCACACCACGTTCGCGGCCATCGTCTCGTCGCGGTAGCGCATGCCCGCGGCGAGCTGCGCCGGGTCGCCGAAGTCGAAGGCGTACTGCCGGGCCGTCTGGTCCACGACGGTGGCGTCCCGTACGGCCTGCTCGTACGCCGTCCGGTCGGCGCCCGGCCCCAGCCCCTGGACCAGGCCCAGCGCACGCCCGGTCCGCTCGGCCATCTCCTTGCGCTCGGCGTACGGCGTGTTCATGTACCGCTCGATGTACTCCCCCGTCGGCACGGTGGGCCGCAGCCCCCGGTAGAGGGTCTCCAGGCGTTCCCGCACCTCGGGGTGGGTGCGGGCCACATAGCCGGACACCGCGTCGTAGAGTTCGGGGCCGCTCCAGGCGAGGTCGTCGCCCATGAAGCGGACGGGGTCGTCCGGGTGGCGGATGTTGTACGCGCGCATCCACTCCACGAGCCGCAGATAGTCGGTGTTGTCCCACCACAGGTAGTCCCGCTGGAACTCGTCCCGCATGATCTTCCGCGGGTCGCCGGTGCCGTGCACCACGTAGGCGTCGAGGCGCTGTCCGGTGCTCCAGGGGGCCTCCAGGGCGAAGGTGCGGAAGCCCTGCTTCTCGACCAGATGGCGGAACACGCGGTCCTTGAGGGCGAAGAAGTCGTGCGAGCTGTGCGTGGCCTCGCCGAGGCCCACCACCTTGGCTCCGCCGAGCATCCCGTCCAGGGCACGCAGGTCGCCGTCGGCGCCGCCGGGTTCGACGGTGCGCAGCCGGTGGGCGGCCCGGTCCAGGGCGGTCACGACCTGGTCGTGGGTGGTGGCGAGCGTGCCGGAGGTGGCCGCGGCGGCGGTCTGCGGCGGTACCGCCGCGACAGTGGCGACCAGGCCGCTGAAGGCGGCGGTGGCCGTGACGAGCAGGGTCCTTACGGGTCCGATCCGATGCCGAGTCATGATCCCAGGCTCCGTTCCGGGCCCGCGCGGGAACCATCCGGCCGGCCACCGTCCCGGTACTGCGGGCAGCCCCCGGGGCCTTCGGGGGTTGTCCCCAGGTGGGGGCGGCCACGTTCGACGTGCCCCAGGAACGGGAACACGCGAAGGGATGCTCGAGGTACGGAAGTGGACCGCGGAACTCAAGCGCCTGGTGCGGCGCCGCCGGGAGCCGGTGGTCGTCCAGACGCTGCGGTCCGCCGCGGCGGCGACGATCGCCTACGTCATCGCGCTCCGGCTGAGCCCCGAGCCGGCCCCGCTGACCGCTCCCCTGACCGCCCTGCTGGTCGTCCAGGTCACCTTCTACGCCACGCTCACCAACGGCATCCGCCGGGTGAACTCGGTGGTGGCCGGTGTCCTGGTCGCCATCGCCTTCAGCCTGCTGGTGGGGCTGACCTGGTGGAGTCTGGCGCTGCTGATCGTGGCCTCGCTGGCTGTGGGGCACCTGGTACGCGTCGACGAGTACGTGGCCGAGGTGGCGATCAGCGCCATGCTGGTGCTCGGGGTGACGACGGTCGGGTTCACGGCCTGGGCGCGGATCGTGGAGACGCTGATCGGCGCGGTCGTCGGGATGGCCTGCAACCTGCTGCTGCCGCCCCCGGTGTGGGTGGACGAGGCCGGCCGGTCGATCGAGGACCTGGCACGCCGGGTGCGCCGGCTGATGCTGCGCATGGGTGAGGAGGCCGCGGGCGGCATCCCCTGGCAGCGGGCGGCCGAGCGGCTGCACGAGGCACGCCGGCTGGACCACGACATCGTCCAGGTGGACGCGTCCCTGCGGCAGGCCGAGGACAGTCTGCGGCTCAATCCGCGCGTCAAGGAGGGACTGCTGCACCGGGTGGTGCTGCGCACCGGCCTGGACACGCTGGAGATCTGCACGGTGGTGCTGCGGGTGCTGGCCCGCTCGTTCACGGACCTGGCGAAGGCCCGCGGCTCGGTGGAGCTGTTCCCGCCCCGGATCGGGGCGACGGTGGAGCAGCTGCTGTCGGAGATCGGCGACGCCGTGGTCAGCTTCGCGGTGCTTGTGACCACGCACCTGAGCGAGAACGCCGAGTCGGCGGAGGCGCGGCTGACGGCCGAGCTGCACACGGCGGCCGGCACCCGGGACCGGCTCGCCCAGCTGCTGGAGGAGGAGGTCCGCAAGGGCGGGGAGAACTGGCAGCTGATGGGCGCCGTGCTGACCGAGGTGAACCGGATCATCGACGAACTCAACACCGAGCACCGCACCCGCCGCCTGTTGGAGGAGCTGGACCGCGTGTCCCGGGCGCAGCGGGCGAAGCTGCCGGGGATGTCCCGGTTGCGGGAGCGGCTCGGGGTGCAGGACCGCCTGTGGCGGAACCGTGCCGGGCTCGGCGGACGTTCCTGGTGAAGCGGACGTTCCTGGTGAAGAGGTTGGGTGCGTAGTGGACGAGGAGGGGCGAGCGGTGAGGCGAGGCTGGAGCAGGCGCCGCTTCGTGGGGGCCGTGGCGGGCGCGGCGGCCGTGGCGGCGGTCCCGTCGCCCGCGGCACCACCGGCGCAAGGCGCACCCGCACCCGCACCCGCACCCGCACCCGCACCCGCACCCAAGGAGCGGACGGCCACCGAAGCGCCCCCTGAGCCGCCCACATCCCGTCCGCTGTACCTGGGCACCTACACCTCCGTCGAGGGCGGCGGCACCGGCATCGGACTGGCCTCGTACGACCCGGTGACGGGCCGGATCACCGGCTCGGGAACGCTCACGGGCGTCCCCGACCCCTCGTACCTCGCCCTCCACCCGGACGGCCGCACGCTCTACGCGACGAACGAACGCCAGGACGGGGCGGTGACCGCCGTGCGCCTCGCGGACCGGCGGATCCTCGGCACCCGGAGCACGGGCGGCGCCGGGACCTGCCATCTGTCGGTGCATCCCAGCGGGCGCTGGCTGCTGAGCGCCGACTACCGGTCGGGCAGCGTCACCGTGCACCCGATCGACGCCTCGGGCGCCCTCGGGGAGCGTACCGACCGGGTGATCCACCAGGCTCCGGCGCCCGGTCCGGGTCAACAGAGCCCGCACGCCCATCAGTTCATCACCAGCCCGGACGGCGGTCACGTGCTCGCCGTCGACCTCGGGACCGACACCGTCTACGCGTACAGCCTCGACCCCGAGAAGGGCACGCTCACGGACGTGGCCCAGGCGCACACGCGGCCGGGCGCGGGCCCGCGCCATCTGGCCTTCCATCCGGGCGGCCGGTACGCGTACCTCGCCGACGAGCAGGACGACACCGTCGCGGTCTGCGGCTACGACCCGGACTCCGGCCGCCTGACCATCGGGGAGCCGCAGCCGACGGGGTCGGGCGGCGTGAAGAACTACCCGTCGCAGCCTCTGGTGACGGCGAACGGCGGCTACGCCTTCCTGGCCAACCGCGGCGCCAACACCCTGGCCCGGTACGCCGTCGAGGCGGACGGAGCGAGGCTGCGGCTGCTCGGCACGGTGCCGGTGGCCGGAGACTGGCCGCGGCAGCTCGCCTTCTCGCCGGACGGGCGGCTGCTGTTCACCGCGAACCAGCGGTCGAGCACCGTCAGCGTCTTCCACGTGGACGCGGAGAACGGTGAACTGAGCCTGGCGGGCCAGCCGTTCGCCTCACCCGTCGCCGTCTGCGCGCTGCCGTTCTAGGGGGTGCCTTCTGGATCTTGCCGGCGTCGCCCGATCAGGCACCGTTGCTACCGGCCGACCTGATCCAGAAGACACCCCCTGGCGCCCGGGCACAGGCGGCGGTGCTCGCCTGCGACAGCAGGACGTGCATGCGCTCGGTGAGCTGTGCGACGTCGTCGGCGGGCGCGTGGAAGGGCAGCCGTACGTCGCCGTGGGCGCGGGTGCGTTCGATGCGCAGGGTCAGTCCGTGCCGGTCCACGGCGAGGGGCTGGACGCGGGTCGCGCCGTGCAGGCTCTGAGGGCTGACGAGCCGGGTGAGCCGTTCGACGGCGTCCGGGTGGGCATCGGCGAGATGGGTCAGCAGCCGGGCTTCGGCATCAGTCAGCGGGTCGGGCCGGGCGGTGGCGAACTCGTCGAGGTCGACGAGGACGGGGCCGGAGGGCTGCCGCAGCACCACCCGGGTGGGCCTGAAGTACAGGTGGCCGTCGGCCGGGGCGAACCAGCCGACGAGCCAGAGCCGCGCCCGGATCCGGGACCGCACCGGGACGGGGGCCACGTCGGCGAACTCCAGCACGGCCGACGGCGTCCCGCGCGGGGCGCACAGGGCTGCCGTGAGCAGCGTGCTGTCGGCACCGTCGTCGGGCACCGCCAGCCGCACCCCGCCGTCCTCGGTGACGGAGTGCACGGCGACGTACTCCTCGCGGGCGCCGTCCGCGGTCACCGCGCAGGACCAGGCGGCGGCCAGCACCGAACGCGCCCGTTCCGCCGCGCCGGGCCCGGCCACCCAGCCTTGCGTGTCACCCATCCCGTCACCCACGCCGTCACCCATCCCCGGACCTCCTTAGGTAAGCCTTGCCTAACTTATCGGAGTTCGGGGCAGGCGCCAACCATGACCCACCCGATCGGGGGAGCTATCCGATGACACCGAGCAGCGCCCGTGCGCACAGGTCCCGGACCTGCTCCCGGGTCAGCGAGCCGTCGCGCAGCCACTCCAGGCAGACGGCCGTGGTGAACGCGAGCCAGCCGCGCACGGCCAGGCCGACCTCGGGGCTGCGCTCGAAGACGGGCCCGAACTCCGGGTCGGCGGCGAGCGCGGCGAGGATCTGCCGTTCCTGCGCGGCCAGCGCATGCTGGTAGACGCGCCGAACGGCCTGGTCCCCGGCCGCGTCGGCACGGTGGAAGGCACGGAAGCCATGGGCGTGGGCCTGGACATAGCCGAGGTAGGTGTCGAGCCCCGCGGTGAGCTGCTCGCGCACCGGCACTCCGGGCACCGCCGCCGTCATGCGCAGCATCCGCTCGCTCTCGCGCTCCACCACCGCCGCGAAGAAGTCCCGCTTGGTCGGGAAGTAGTGATAGAGCAGCCCCCGCGAGACTCCCGCGATCTCGGCGACCTGCTCGATCCACACGTCGTCGTACGGGCTCTCCGAGAACAGTCTGGCCCCGACGGACAGCAACTGTTCGCGGCGCTCCTCGGTGCTGAGTCTGCGCCGGGCACGCTCCCCCTGGTTCGCGGGCATGCCGCCACTTTACTTGACGCCGGTTCAACAAGCGGACCACACTGGAAGCCTTATTGAACCCACGTACAACACGCGTGCGCGCAAGGACAACGCCCCGCTGGATCAAGGGAGATCACGCCATGGCGGAGACGAGGGAGACCGGGCTGCCGAAGGGGTTCCGGGGTGCCGAGCAGGGCTGGCCCGAGCTGGACCGCATCCCGCATCCGCCGCGCCGGCTTCCCCTGCTCGGCGATGTCCTCGGCGTCGACCGGCGCCGGCCCGTGCAGGACTCCATGCGCTTCGGCCGCGAACTGGGCCCGATCTTCCGGCGCCGCGCCTTCGGCAACGAGTTCGTGTTCGTGTGGGGCTCCCGCCTGGTCGCCGATTTCGCCGACGAGTCCCGGTTCGCCAAGCATGTGGGCCTCGGGGTCGCCAACCTGCGTCCGCTCGCCGGGGACGGCCTGTTCACGGCGTACAACCACGAGCCGAACTGGCAGCTTGCGCACGACGTCCTGGCGCCCGGTTTCAGCCGGGAGGCCATGGAGGGCTACCACGGGATGATGCTGGACGTCGCCGAGCGGCTCACCGGCCACTGGGACCGGGAGCTGGCGGCCGGCCGCACGGTGGACGTGCCCGGCGACATGACCAAGCTGACGCTGGAGACGATCGCGCGCACCGGGTTCGGGCACGACTTCGGCTCCTTCGAGCGCGACCGGCCGCACCCCTTCGTGAAGGCGATGGTGGGCACGCTCACCTACGCCCAGCGCCTGAACAGCGTGCCCCGGCCGCTGGCGCCGCTGCTGCTGCGCGACCGCTCCCGGCGCAACGATGCCGACATCGCCTTCCTGAACGACACGGTCGACGGGGTCGTGGCGGCCCGGCGCCTCTCCGGCAGCGGGGACGGGGACCTGCTGGACCGCATGCTGGAGACGGCCCACCCCGAGACCGGGGAGCGGCTGTCGGCCGAGAACGTCCGCAAGCAGGTCATCACGTTCCTGGTGGCGGGCCACGAGACCACCTCGGGCGCGCTCTCCTTCGCCCTGTACTACCTGGCCCGGCACCCGGAGATCGCCGCGAAGGCCCGCGCCGAGGTGGACCGCGTCTGGGGCGACACCCCGCAGCCCGGCTACGACCAGGTCGCCAAGCTGCGCTACGTCCGCCGGGTGCTGGACGAGTCGCTGCGGCTGTGGCCGACCGCGCCCGCCTACGCCCGGGAGGCCCTGCAGGACACGGTGCTCGCCGGGGACCACCCGATGCGGCGCGGCGCGTGGGCGCTGGTGCTGCTGCCGCTGCTGCACCGCGACCCCGAGGTATGGGGCGAGGACGCCGAGCAGTTCGACCCGGACCGGTTCGACGCCAAGGCCGTACGGTCCCGTCCCGCGCACACCTTCAAGCCGTTCGGGACCGGCGCGCGGGCCTGCATCGGCCGCCAGTTCGCGCTGCACGAGGCGACCCTGGTCCTCGGCCTGCTGCTACGCCGCTACGAGCTGCGGGCCGACCCGGACTACCGGCTCCGGGTCACCGAACGCCTGACGGTGATGCCGGAGGGGCTGCGGCTCGGCCTGGAGCGGCGCCCCGCCCCCGCGCAGATCGGCGCTATCGGCTGAACACCTCGAAGGCCACGGCCGGTGTGCCGCCGAAGCGTTCCGCGTTGGCGTTCGTGTTGGCGGTCAGGAAGTCACGGGCGTACGTCTGCGGGTCCTCGTCGGTCAACGCCTGGATGTAGGTGCGGTGTTCGAGCAGGGAGCGCACCGCCCGCTCCAGTCCGGCCGTGGCGTCCACCGCATGGGTCGGCTGCGTGGAACCCGCGACGGCGACCCAGCGGACGCCGTTCCACGGCTCCAGCCCCTGCTCGGCGAGTTCCGGGAAGATCCAGCGGTTGCCGGCGTCGGCCGCCGCGTCCAGAGTGGCGCGGCCGACGGCGACATGGTCGGGGGTGTTCCAGGCGACGCCGCCCCAGGTGTCGCGGTGGTTGAGGGTGATGACGAGTTCGGGGCGGTGGCGGCGGATCGCGGCGGCGATGTCACGGCGCAGCCCGAGACCGTACTCGATCATCCCGTCCCGGTGGTCCAGGAACTCCACGGTGTCCACGCCGACGACGGCCGCGCTCGCCCGCTGCTCGCGCTCGCGCAACTCGCCGCAGGTGGCCGGGTCGAGGGTGTCGATGCCGGCCTCGCCGCGGGTCGCCAGCACATAGGCGACCTCGCGGCCGGCGTCGGTCCAGGCGGCGACGGCCGACGCGCACCCGTACTCCAGGTCGTCGGGGTGCGCGACCACGGCGAGGGCGCGCTGCCAGTCGTCGGGCAGGGGCTGGAGCTGGGTGATCTTGGAGTCGGTCATGGGGCGCAGACTATGCCGCCGCGCCCCTGGCGCAACTCCTTTTGTCAGAGCAACTCCTGTTGCCGCAGGCGCCGTACGTCGTGGCTCACGCCTCGTCGCGGGCGAGCGCCAGCAGCCGGTCCAGCACACGGGGCGCCCCCACACGCAGCCCGTCGTGCTCGAACTCGTCCGTGACCCAGGTGCGCAGGCCCCGGATGGCGCGCGCGGTCTCCAGGGCGTGGGCGGTGTCGACGTACATGTCGTCGTGGTAGACGGCCGCGACGACCGGGACCTCGTTGGCGGCGAGCCGCTCGGTGTCGTACAGGGGAGCCCAGTCGGTACGGGCCGCGAGCAGTTCGGCCGTCTCGCGCAGCGGGCGCAGGGCCGGGTCGGTGTCGAACATCCAAGGGTGGATCGTCTCGCCGGTGAAGAGCACCGGGGCGTCACCGGCCAGTGCCTTGGCGGCGTCGAACTGCGGGAACTCGGCGCGGACGCGCTCGGCGGCCCAGGCGGTGGGGCGGTCGTCCTGGCCGTAGATCGCCTCGTGGACGAGGGCGTACAGCGGGTGGCCCGCGTACGACAGCAGGGCCTGCGCCTGCTCTTGGAAGGCGTCGGACAGCTGCGCGCCGCCCGGCGTGCGGACGAAGGCGTCCTCCAGCAGGTAGTGCAGCCGGTGGCTGCCGTCGCTCGTGCCGAGGATCAGGCCGAGGGACTGGAAGGCCTCGACAGTGAGGCGGTGACCGTTGGGCAGGACGACGTCGTGGGTGAGGAGGTGGTCGGCGATACGGCGGGCCCGCCCGACGTCCTGTGGGTAGCGGGCGTAGTGCGCGGTGACCTTACGCTCGATGCGCGGGTAGGCGGCCCGGTAGACGTCGTCGGCGTGGGCGTCCAGGGAGGGCAGCCCGCCGGTGACGATCGCGGTGTCGAGGCCCTCGGGGGCGTGGGAGAGGTACGACACCGTGCAGAAGCCGCCGAAGCTCTGGCCGAGCACGGTCCAGGGCGCGCCGCCGGTGACCTCGGGGCGAATGGCCTCGCAGTCGCGGACGATCGAGTCGGCGCGGAACCGGGCCAGATAGTCGGCCTGTTCGGCGGGGCCGCCGCGCAGCGGGAGCGTCTGCCGGGTGGCGGGTGTGGAACGGCCAGTGCCGCGCTGGTCGAGCAGCAGGACGCGGTAGTCCTTCAGGGCACGGTCGAGCCAGGCCTGCCGTCCGACGAAACGGTTCGCCCCGAAGCCCGGACCGCCCTGGAGGTACAGCAGCCAGGGCAGGTTCTGCCCGGCCTTGTCGCTCGCGACCACCTCGCGGGCGTACAGCTCGATGGTCTCGCCGCCCGGGTCGGTGTGGTCGAGGGGCACGGTGAAGTGGCGGTCGGTGAGGACGACGCCGGGCTGGCGGTAGCTGAGGCTCAACGGGGCTCCCGGGACGGATGGGACGGACGAGTCCCAGTTCAGCACATGGCCCGGCCGCCGGCCGAGCCGTCCCCGTGCTCCCCCACTACCCTGAACGCCCGTAGGAGGTGCCCCCAGCACCCGTCCGATGGCCGACCCCGAGGAGCCGCGATGCGTGTCGCTCTGTTCCTGACCTGTGTCAACGACACGCTCTATCCGGACACCGGCCGTGCCGTGGTGAAACTGCTGACCAGGCTGGGCGTCGAGGTCGACTTCCCGATGGCCCAGACGTGCTGCGGGCAGGCGCACTACAACACCGGCTACCGGCACGAGACGGAACCGATGGCCCGGCACTTCTCCGAGGTCTTCGGGGAGTACGAGGCGATCGTGACCCCGTCCGGTTCGTGCGCGGCGATGGTGCGGGAGCTGTATCCGCGCCTCGGCGAGCGGGCCCGCGCCGAGGGACGCGGGGACTCGCTCGCCCGGACCCTGGCCCCGGTGGTGCCGAAGACGTACGAGCTGACCGAGTTCCTGGTCGACGTGCTCGGCGTGACGGACGTGGGCGCGTACTACCCGCACACCGTCACCTATCACCCCACCTGCCACGGCCTGCGCAGCCTGGGCCTCGGCGACCGGCCGCGCCGGCTGCTTCAGGCCGTCAAGGGTCTTGAGCTGGTCGAGCTGCCGGGGGCCGAGGAGTGCTGCGGGTTCGGCGGCACCTTCGCGCTGAAGAACTCCGAGGTCTCGGCGGCGATGGGCGTCGACAAGGTGCGCAACGCCGAGGCGACCGGCGCCGAGGTGCTGTGCGCGGCCGACAACTCCTGCCTGATGCACATCGGCGGCACGATGAGCCGGCTGCGAACGGGCATGCGGCCGGTGCACCTCGCGGAGATCCTGGCGACCACGGAGGAGGAAGCGGCGGTATGAGCGGAACGTTCGTCGGGATGCCTGTGTTTCCCCCACCCACCCAGCCGGCCTTCCCGCAGGCCGCGCACGATGCCGTCAACAACCCCACCCTGCGCGGCAATCTGCGCCACGCCACGCACACCATCCGCGCCAAGCGGGCCAAGGCGGTGGGTGAGCTGGCCGACTGGGACGGGCTGCGGGAGGCGGGCCGGCGCATCAAGGACCACACCCTGCGCCATCTCGACAGGTATCTGGAGCAGTTGGAAGAGGCGGTCTCCGCGGCAGGGGGTACCGTCCACTGGGCGGCGGACGCCGACGAGGCCAACCGGATCGTCGCCCGACTGGTCAAGGAGACCGGTGAGTCGGAGGTCGTCAAAGTCAAGTCGATGGCCACGCAGGAGATCGGGCTCAACGAGGCCCTGCTCGCCGAGGGAATCCGCGCCTACGAGACCGATCTCGCCGAGCTGATCGTGCAGTTGGGCAGGGACCGGCCCTCGCACATCCTGGTCCCGGCCATCCACCGCAACCGGGGCGAGATCCGTGACATCTTCCGCACCGAGATGGGCGCGTGGGGCCGCCCGGCCCCCGAGGGCCTGACCGACAGCCCTGCCGAACTCGCCGAGGCGGCCCGGCTGCATCTGCGGGAGAAGTTCCTGCGGGCCGAAGTCGGCATCTCCGGCGCCAACTTCATGGTCGCCGAGACCGGCACCCTGGTCGTCGTGGAGTCCGAGGGCAACGGCCGGATGTGCCTGACCCTGCCCAAGACGCTGATCTCGGTCGTCGGCATCGAGAAGGTCGTACCGACCTGGCGGGACCTGGAGGTCTTCCTCCAGACCCTGCCCCGCTCCTCGACCGCCGAGCGCATGAACCCCTACACCAGCATGTGGACCGGCACCACGGACGAGGACGGCCCGCAGACCTTCCATCTCGTGCTGCTGGACAACGGCCGCACCGACACCCTCGCCGACCAGGTCGGCCGGCAGGCGCTGCGCTGCATCCGCTGCTCGGCCTGCCTGAACGTGTGCCCGGTGTACGAGCGGGCGGGCGGGCACGCCTACGGCTCGGTCTACCCGGGCCCGATCGGCGCCATCCTCAGCCCCCAACTCCGGGGCACCGCAAGCGAGATCGACGCCTCCCTGCCGTTCGCCTCCTCCCTGTGCGGGGCCTGCTACGAGGTGTGTCCGGTCGCCATCGACATCCCCGAGGTGCTGGTGCATCTGCGGGAACGGGTCGTGGAGGGGGGACCGGCCGTCCGGCACGGCAACAAGGTCGTCCTGAAGCCGGCCAAGGGGCACGCGGCCGAGCGGGCGGCCATGCGGGCGGCGCGCTGGGCGTTCGCGCATCCGGGTGCCCTCCGCGCGGGCCAGCGGCTGGCCTCCCGCACCCGCCGGCTGCACCCTCGCACCCTGCCGGGTCCCGGCCGGGCGTGGAGCGGCGCCCGGGACCTGCCGGCGGTGCCGGCGGAGCCGTTCCGCGACTGGTGGCAGCGCACGCGCGGCGGAAAGGACGAGGCGAAGTGAGCAGCAGGGAGCGGATCCTGGGGCGGGTGCGGCGCGCCCTCGCGGACGTACAGCCGGACGAGCGGCCGTACGAGGAGGCGGTGCCGCGGGACTATCTGCGCGAGCACGGGGAGCGCACGGCCGAGGAGACGGTGGAGCTGCTGGCCGAGAACCTGGCGGACTACCGGGCACTCGTACACCGCTGCACGGAGGGTGAACTGCCGTCCCTGATCGGCCGGTTGCTCGCCGACCGGCAGTCGGGCTCGGCGCTGGTCCCGCCGGGGCTCGCGGAGGACTGGCTCGCGCGGGCGGAGGTCGTACGGGTCGCCGACCGGGCCGAGAGCACGGCCGGTGAGCTGGACCGGGTGGACAGCGTGGTCACGGGCTGCGCGGTGGCGATCGCCGAGACCGGCACGATCGTGCTGGACGGCGGCCCGGACCAGGGGCGGCGCCGGATCAGTCTGGTGCCCGACCATCACATCTGCGTGGTGCGGGTGCCCGGCCAGGTCGTCTCCTCGGTCCCGCAGGCCCTCGAACGCCTCTCCCCCACGCGCCCGCTGACCTGGATCTCCGGCCCGTCGGCCACCAGCGACATCGAGCTGGACCGCGTGGAGGGCGTGCACGGCCCCCGCACCCTGGAGGTGGTGCTGGTCAGCGGCTCGGGCGACTGAGCGCGCGGGTGACGCGCCCAGTGGCTAGCGTGGGGGAATGATCCGGTTCGAGCAGGTCACCAAGCGGTATCCGGACGGCACGACGGCTGTGGACGGCCTCTCCTTCGAGGTCGCGGAGGGCGAACTCGTCACGCTCGTCGGCCCCTCCGGCTGCGGCAAGACGACGACCATGATGATGGTGAACCGGCTCATCGAGCCGACTTCCGGCCGGATCTTCGTGGCGGGCGAGGACATCGCGCGGGTCGACCCGGTGCGGCTGCGCCGCCGTATCGGCTACGTCATCCAGCAGGTCGGCCTCTTCCCGCACCGCACCGTCCTGGACAACACCGCCACGGTCCCGGCGCTGCTCGGCTGGAAGCGGGCGAAGGCGCGGGCCCGCGCCGCCGAACTGCTCGATCTGGTGGGCCTGGACCCGAACACGTACGGGCCGCGCTATCCGGAGCAGCTCTCGGGCGGCCAGCGGCAGCGGGTGGGCGTGGCGCGGGCGCTGGCGGCGGATCCGCCGGTGCTGCTGATGGACGAGCCGTTCGGGGCGGTCGACCCGGTGGTGCGCGAGCAGTTGCAGGACGAGTTCCTGCGCATGCAGGCGGCGGTGCGCAAGACGGTACTGCTGGTCACGCACGACATCGAGGAGGCGGTCCGGCTGGGCGACCGTATCGCCGTGTACGGGCAGGGCCGCATCGAGCAGTTCGACACGCCGGGGGCCGTGCTGGGGGCGCCCGCCACGCCGTACGTCGCAGAGTTCGTGGGCGCCGACCGGGGCCTGAAGCGGCTCTCGGTCACCGCGATCGAGCCGGACGATCTGGAGCAGCCGGCCGTGGCCCGCATGGACGAGCCCGCCGAGCGGGCCCTGGAGCGGCTGCGGGCCGAGGGCTCCCGCTGGGCGGTCGTACTGGACGGCGCGGGCGACCTGCACGGCTGGGCCGGCATCGACGAGCTGGCGGCGGGCGGCGCGGTCGGCGACCTCGCCCATCGGATGACCGCATGGGTGCCGGTCGGGGCCCCGCTGAAGCAGGCGTTCGGGGTGATGCTCCAGTACGACGCCGGTTGGGTCGCGGTGCTGGACGGCGCGCGCTTCCTGGGCGTCCTCACCCCGGCGAAGCTGCACGAGACGCTGCGCCGCTCGGTGGACGCGGATGCCCGGGGAGTCTCGCGGGGGCAGGTGCCGTTCGACTCGGTGGCGGATGCCTGAACCTCCCCGGAGGTACGTCACTTCAGCAGGCCCTTGTCCTTCAGATAGGTCCGGGCCACATCGGCGGGCAGCCGCCGCCAGCTGTCCACCTGCTGGTTCAGCTGCGCCAAGTCCCTTGTCGTCAGGGCCTCGTTGAGCTTGCCGAGCGCCTTCGTCACGCCCAAGCTGCCCGCGCGGGAGCGGTTGACGACCGGGACGACGTAGTCCGCGTTCTGCAGGTGCTTGTCGTCGGCGAGCAGGACCAGGCCGAAGGCGTCGAGGGTGGCGTCCGTGGTGGTGGTCAGCACCATCTGGTCCCGGCCTTCCTGCACGGCCCGCTTGGCCGGGGTGGTGCCGACGCCCTTGGGGTCGACGCCGGTGATGTCGATGCCGTACACCTTCTTCAACCCCGGTTCGCAGTAAGGCCGTTGTACACACTCGTCGCCTGCCGCGAGCCGTACTCCCAGCCGCGAGGCACCGAGGTCGCTGAGGGTGCTGAGCCGGTGCCGGCGGGCGTAGTCGGCGCTCACCGCGAAGGCGTTCTGGTCCACTGCGCGGCCCGGCGGGAGGACGGTGAGTCCGCGCGGGGCGGCCAGTGCGCGCAGGGCCTTCATCGTGGCGGCCAGGTCGGGCGAGCCCGCCGGCTCCGCGCCGGGGCCGTGGGTCTTGGCGTTGAGCCAGTCGGCGAGGGTGGCCGCGTACTCGGGTACGACGTCGATCTGGCCGGATTCCAGAGCCGGTTCGTACAGCTCCCGGTCGGCGACCGTGAGGATGGACGTCTTGTAGCCGGCCTGGTTCAGCAGCTGGGCGTACATCTGGGCGAGCAGATCGCTCTCGGTGAAGCCGGCCGAGCCGATGGTCAGGTGGTGGCTGTCGCCGGGCGGGGCGGTGACCTGGCCGCGGTTCTCCAGGGAGGGGCCGGTGGAGCAGGCGGTGAGGGTGAGCAGGGCGGCCACAGCGGTTGCGGTGCGCCCTCTCACCGTCCCCTCCTCGCCCAGGCGGGCGCCAGCCGTTCGACGGCCTCGAAGACGCCCTCCACCACGAGCGCGAGCACGGCGACGAGGAACGCGCCCGCGACCACCTGGGGTGTGCTGGCCAGGTTGAAGCCCGCCGTAATGATCCGGCCGAGGCCGCCGCCACCGGCGAGCGCGGCGATGGTGGCGGTGGCGACGAGCTGGACGGCGGCGATCCGAACCCCGTTCAGCACCATGGGGAGCGAGAGGGGCAGTTCCACCTGGAACAGCAGCTGCCGCCCGGCCATCCCCATGCCCCGGGCCGCCCGTACGACGCTGCGGTCGACCTCGCGCATGCCGACGTAGGCGTTGGTGAGCAGCGGCGGCACGGCGAACAGCACCAGGGCTACGACCGTGGGCCCCTCGCCCCACTTCCCGACCGGGGTGAGCAGCAGCAGGACCAGCACGGCGAAGGTGGGCACGGCACGGCCGGCGTTGGCGATGTTCACGGCGAGCGCGCCGCCTTTGCCGAGGTGGCCGAGGACGAGGGCGACGGGAAGGGCGATCAGGCAGCTGACGAGCAGGCAGACCACGGTGAGCAGCAGGTGCTGGAGCAGCCGGTGCCGGACGCCGTCGTCGCCGGACCAGTGCGCCGGGTCGCTGAGCCAGTCCCAGGCGGCGGTGAGGGTGCTCATGCGCGGGCCGCCCGCGCCCAGGGCGTGATCAGCCACTGCACGCCGAGCAGGAGCAGGTCGGCGGCGACGGCGATCAGCACGCACAGCACGGACGCGGTGAGCACCTGGGCCTTGAAGTAGGTGTTCATGCCCGTGTAGATGAGGTTGCCGAGGCCGCCGAAACCGACGATCGCACCGACCGTGACCAGGGAGACGGCGGAGACGGTCGCGATGCGCAGCCCGGCCATCGCGGCGGGCAGGGCAAGGGGCAGTTCGACGGTGAGGAGGAGGCGCACGGGGCCGTAGCCGAGGCCGCGCGCGGCCTGCCGTGTCTCCTCGGGGACCGCGCGCAGCCCGGCGAGGATGTTCCGGACGAGCACGGTGAGCGAGTACAGCACGAGACCCGCGACGACCAGGGTCGCCGAGAGGCCGTACAGGGGCAGGAGCAGCGAGAACATCGCCAGCGACGGGATGGTGTACAGGATCGTCGTCACCGCGAGGACCGGCCCTGCCGCCAAGGCCCAGCGCCGGGCCAGCACCGCCAGCGGCAGGGCGATGGCCAGGCCGATGAGCACCGACAGCGCGGTCAGCTGGAGGTGCTGGACGACCGCGTCGAGGACGATCTGGCGGCGGGTGCTCAGATAGGCGCCGCAGATCCACTCGTTGCGCGTGAGGCAGTCGTGCGGGGGCGCGGTCACCTCTCCATTGCACGGGCGGGCGTACGGGTCGGCGCGCCGGGGTGGCCCGTTCGTGCGGCACCAGGCGGATCCGTCGGGTATCGGACGTGGCCGATTCCACGTGACACAGACCCTGAACAAGCGCTTAGATAGTGCCACATAGATTGAGCACAAAGATGGTGACCGACCCGCACGCTCCCGACCCGCCGGAGGCCCCCGTTGTTCACGTCCGTCGACGACGTCTCCGCCCGCCTCGCCGAGACCGGCTACCTCGCCTCGCCCGCCGTCGCCACGACCGTCTTCCTCGCGGACCGGCTGGGCAAGCCGCTGCTCGTGGAGGGCCCCGCGGGCGTGGGCAAGACCGAGCTGGCCAAGGCCGTCGCCCAGGTGGCGGACGCCCGGCTGGTACGGCTCCAGTGCTACGAGGGCGTGGACGAGTCCCGGGCGCTGTACGAGTGGAACCACGCCAAGCAGCTGCTGCGCATCAGCGCGGGCCGCGACGAGACCTGGGACGAGACCCGCACCGACATCTTCAGCGAGGAGTTCCTGCTCCCGCGCCCGCTGCTCACCGCCATCCGCGGCGACGAGCCGACGGTGCTGCTGATCGACGAGACCGACAAGGCCGACGTCGAGATGGAGGGGCTGCTGCTGGAGGTACTCAGCGACTTCCAGGTCACCGTCCCGGAGCTGGGTACGGTCACGGCGACCCGCCGCCCGTTCGTCGTCCTCACCTCCAACGCCGGCCGGGAGCTGTCCGAGGCGCTGCGCCGCCGCTGTCTGTTCCTGCACATCGGGTTCCCGGAGGAGGAGCTGGAGCGGCGGATCGTACGGCTGAAGGTGCCCGGGCTCGGCGAGGCGCTGGCCGCATCGGTGGTGCGGGTGGTCGGGGCGCTGCGCGCGATGGACCTGCGGAAGGCACCGTCCGTCGCCGAGACCGTCGACTGGGCGCGCACCCTGCTCGCCCTGGGCGCCGACGCGCTGGACGAGACGGTCGTACGGGACAGTCTCGGGGTGATCCTCAAGCACCAGGACGACATCCAGAAGGCCGCCGCCAAGCTCGACCTGGACGCGCTGGACGCGCGGTGAGCGACGTCGCCGAGCGGATCACCGGGCTGGTCGGTGCCCTGCGCGCGCACGGTGTGCGGATCGGCACCGGGGAGACCGTCGACGCGGCCCTCGCTGTCGAGGCGCTGGGCCTGTCGGACCGGGAGCTGCTGCGCGAGGGGCTGGCGGCCACGCTGCTGCACGGACCGGGCCAACGCGCGGTGTTCGACCCGGTCTTCGACCTGTACTTCCCGCGCGGCATCGGCCGTCCGGACCGGGAGGCGGCGGACCGGGAGGAGCTGCGCGACCGGCTCGCGGACGCGCTGGCCGCCGACGACCGTTCGCTGCTGGCCCAGTTGGCGGCGGAGGCGGTGGACGGCCTTGGCGGGTACGGGAGTTCACCGGAGTCGGACGGCTGGTCCTCGTACCAGACCCTGGACCGGCTGCGTCCGCAGACCCTGCTGGCTCGGGTGCGGGCCGACGTACGCGGGCGGGACGGGGGCACGGGATTCGCGGACCGGCTGCTGGACGACGAGATCCGGCGCCGGATCGAGGAGTTCCGGCGGATGGTCGCGGCGGAGGCCCGGCGCCGGGTCGCCGAGCGGCGCGGCCGGGACGAGATCGCCCGGCGCGCGGTCCGGCCGACCGCCGACCGGGTGGACTTCCTCTACGCCGGCCGGGACCAACTGGCCGAGCTGCGCAGGGCGGTTCAGCCGCTGGCGCGCAAGCTGGCGACCCGGCTGGCCGCGCGCCGCCGCCGGGCCGCGCGCGGCAGTATCGACCTGCGCCGCACGCTGCGCTCCTCGCTGTCCACGGGCGGGGTCCCGATGCGGCCGGTGCTGCGCCGACGCCGCCCGGCCCGCCCCGAACTGGTCCTGCTGTGCGATGTCTCGGGCTCGGTGGCGGGCTTCTCGGATTTCACGATGCTGCTGGTGCAGGCGCTGCACGACCAGTTCAGCAAGTTCCGCGTGTTCGCCTTCGTCAACCGTCTGGACGAGGTGACCGGCCTCCTCGACCACGGCAGGGCCGACCCGGACGGGCTCAGCGCCCGCATCCGCGCGGAAGCCACGCTCACCGGCTGGCACGGCAGCAGCGACTACGGCGTGGCCCTGGGCGAGTTCACGGAGCGCTACGGCGCTGCGGTCGGACCGCGCACGACGGTGTTCGTCCTCGGGGACGCACGCACCAACATGAGCGACCCGAACCTCCCCGCCGTCCGCGAACTCGCCCGGCGGGCCCGCCGCGTCTACTGGCTCAACCCCGAGGCACGCACCCAGTGGGGCACGGGCGACTCGGCGGCGCCCGCCTACGCCGAACTGGTGGAGATGCACGAGTGCCGCACGGCACGGCAGCTGGGCACGCTGGTGGGACGGCTGCTGCCGGTGACGTGAGCGAGGCGCTCGTCCTCGTGCCCTACGACCCCTTGACGCACTCGTTCGCCATCTGTACGACTTCGCGGGCCAGGCAGGTCTCGGTGCCCGCGATAGGGGCCACGGACCCGTCCAGCACCAGCCCGGCTCGAAGGTGGCCACCGCGAAGTCGAGACCGCTCAGGTGGAGGGCCTCGATGTGGCCGCGGGGGAAGTCGCGCCGTTCGTCCGGCTTGTCGACCGTCTTCACTTCCAGCATGACGGTGTCCTCCCTTTCGGGCCGCCCACGGCGACGCAGGCGCACCTTACGCGTCCATCGTCGACCCGGCATCTCGGCACGGCCATTCGGCGGCACGGACGACGATGTCCCCCGCCTCCTCGGCGAGCCGTACGCTGACCTCGGCGCGTGGCCGAGCGTCTGCTCGGCAGCCGAGACGGCCGAGCGCTAAGTTGGCCGCCATGAGCAACCTTGACCGCGCGCCCGTGCCCAGTGTGTGCGGCGGACGCGGATTCGTCGTCGCCGAGCCCGTCCGCGAGCTGCTGAGCCCCCGTCATGTGAAGCTCGGCGAGTCGACCGAGGTGCGTCGGCTGCTGCCGAACCTGGGCCGCCGCATGATCGGTGCCTGGGCCTTCGTCGACCACTACGGCCCGGACGACATCGCCGACGAGCCCGGCATGCAGGTCCCGCCGCATCCCCACATGGGGCTGCAGACGGTCAGCTGGCTGCACGAGGGCGAGGTGCTGCACCGCGACTCCACGGGCAGCCTGCAGACGATCCGGCCCAGACAGCTCGGGCTGATGACCTCGGGCCGCGCGATCAGCCACTCGGAGGAGAGCCCCCGTCCGCACGCCCGGTTCCTGCACGGCGCACAGCTGTGGGTCGCGCTGCCGGACGCGCACCGCCACACCGACCCCCGGTTCGAGTACCACCCCGAGCTGCCCACGGTCACCGCACCCGGCCTGACCGCCACGGTGATCCTCGGCGCCCTGGACGGCTCCGCCTCACCCGGCACGACGTACACGCCGATCGTCGGCGCCGACCTCGCCCTCACCCGGGGGACCGACGTCCGCCTGCCTCTCGACGCGGACTTCGAGTACGGCGTGCTGGCGATGTCCGGCGAGGTCCACGTGGACGGGGTGCCGGTGCTGCCGGGCTCGATGCTGTACCTGGGCTGCGGACGCACCGAACTCCCGCTGCGCGCCGAGTCGGACGCCGGGATCATGCTGCTCGGCGGCGAGCCTTTCGCCGAGGAGCTGATCATGTGGTGGAACTTCGTCGGGCGTACCCAGGAGGACATCGCGCAGGCCCGGGAGGACTGGATGAGCGGGTCGCGATTCGGGGAGGTGAAGGGGTACGCCGGGGGTCCGCTGCCTGCGCCGGAGCTGCCGCCGGTGCCGTTGAAGCCACGCGGAAGGGTGCGTTGACCTGGGAAAGCCCGATTCTCCCGTCCAGGGAGTTCGAGACCGTGTCTACGCCTGTCCGGCCACGAGGACCCCTGGTGACGCGGGCGCTTGGATGCTGCCGCACGGGCTCCTCCGAGGCTGTCCGCGTTTCCAAGGTCTGGGCATCCGAGGGCAGCTTTGGCCGGACGAATGCTGGCCCAATGCCGACTTTACTGACGAGCCATCAGAACATGGTGAAGCGGTGTGGTCGCCCCTTGGAGCCCGGCATGGGGGTCAGATCGTCTGCATCGCGTAGTCGGCTGACGCTGCCTCCGGAGCCCAGCACCCTTCGGGGCCGGTCGTCGCAGGCCGACCACTCGGGTGGTTGTGGGAACCCAACCGGTTCAGGTGGAGTAGGACGAACGCCCGAGCCTTGCGGCCCCCAGGCCGGCGCGGAGAGTTCCGGCCGCGGCATGGACGACTGGGTGACGTCGCCCTGCCCGAGCAGGTAGGTGCGAGTGCGCACAGCCCCAACACGCCCAGGGCGCCGATCACCTTGCTCCGATCGCCTACCCTGTCCGGCACCGCCATCCTCGCCCCGCGAGACGCTCAGCGCCACCAGGTCCGGCAGTTGTCCTCTGTGGATCGCGAGCATCATTGACGGGTCGGGCTGCTTGCCGGACCACCACCGCGCACCAGGAAGCGGTGCACATGGCACCCCAAGCAGAGTCTGCACCGAACCAGCACCGGAACTCGACCGTGCTGACTGAGGTGGCAGACGAGGGCTCGACGCAGCACGAGGGAGGGCATTCAGAGACCAGAAGCGTTCGATGAGCAGGACGACACCAAGCCGATGCTGGCGAGGAAGTTCATGACCGCAAGCCTCAGCAGTGGCCCAGACAGGTGCGTCAAGCCAGGTCACCCGACACCGACAACCTCCGGGACGTGGACGCCGCTTTGAGGCGGCCTACCAGATCGCAGTCCTCCGGCCAGCTCATCTTCGATAGAGCAGGCGGTCCGCAAGTGTGACACTTGTGACAAGAGGAGTACAGCATGAACGCCCTCTCAACGAGGTCTTCGAAGGCCACTGCGTGCGGATCGCCGGCCGTCGTCAGCGGCGGAGATCCGTTCGCCGTCAAAGGGCTTCCCACATGCACGACACCGTCGGTCCGCGCCCGTGACCCCAGAAAGGCCGTAGGGGCGGCTGAGGTGTATCGCGCACCGCGGATCACCCCGAGCGACAGAGGTATCACGCAGCGCGGTGATTCATCGGCGACGACGACCCCGAGCGGGCCGGACCTGATACGCGACCTGCCACCCCTGAGCCGGCGGCCCGAACTCAGGCAGAAAACCCAAGTCATGGTGCTGGGGAACGCCGGCCATTCCAGCCCACCCCGCGGACCAGTACCGAGGCAGCGGTTTAGCGACCCGGCCTGGCTCGCACCCTGACCACGAGGGAGATTTCATCATGCGCGCCCAACGAAACCCGCTGACTCCACTCGCGGCAGTGGCTGCCGGCCTGCTGGCCGGGGCCGTAGGAACGGTGTGCCTGGATGCCGTCCACTACCTGGAGTACCGTCGCTCAGGCGGTAAGGAGAGCCCGCTCGCCTGGGAATTCGCGCCGATCGAGAACTGGGAGAAGGCCCCTGATCCGGGTCAGGTAGCGAAGCGGGTGATCGAGGGCTTCACGCAGCGCAAAATCCCCGACAGTTCGGCCTGGCTCACGAGCACCATGGCTCACTGGGCCTACGGATCAGTGGTGGGCACGGTGTACGGCATCCTGGCTGGATCGCTGCCCACACCGTATCCCGCATACGGCGTGCCTTTCGGCGCTGCGGTCTTCGCCAGCGACTACATCTCCTTGCCGATCGCCGGACTTTACAAGCCGATCTGGGAGTACGACGCCAAGCTCGTGGCCTGGGATCTCGGCTCCCACCTCGCCTACGGCGTGGGCACAGGAATCACGTTCTGGTTGCTGGCCCAAGTGGTATCAGCCCCGGCCAGGGGCCGTAGGTGTTCTTTCTCGTGAGGCGACGGGCGGAGGCGACGTCGTGCGCGATCTTTACACCGAGCAGTCGCCGCGCTGAACTTGTCCTGCCAGGGGCTTCACGCCTGCCCGCCTACGAAAGCTTCTTGAGCATCTCCTTCGCGACCGGCCCAGAGGAGGCCGGATTCTGCCCCGTGTAGAGATTACGGTCAACCACCGTGTACGGCTCCCAGATCGGGCCGCACGAGTAGTTCGTTGGAAGTGCCCTGACCTCGTCCTCCATGAGCCACTTGGCCTTATCCGCGAAGCCGACGCCCGCCTCCTCCTCGTTCGAGAATCCGGTGACGCGGTAATGGGCGAAGGGTGTGTCACCCTTCTCGTCCCGGGTGGCGAGCAAAGCCGCGGGGGCGTGGCACACGATACCCAGCGGCTTGCCGGACGCGAGAGCCCTCCTCAGCAGCAGCCCGGAGTCGGCGTCGGACGCAAGGTCCTCCATGGGGCCGTGGCCCCCTGGGTAGTACACGGCGTCGTAGTCGTCGAGGTTGACGCTCTTGATCGAGACGGGGTGACGAAGTTGTTCCGCCTCCTCGATGATCCCCTCCAGCTTGAGGGACGCCTCCTCTCCCCCTGCCATCCGGGGCCGGAGACTCATCGTGTCGACCACGGGTATGACACTGTCCGGAGTAGCCACGGTGACCTCGTGACCGGCCCCGGTAAACACACTGAACGGACTCGCAAACTCCTCAGCCCAGTACCCGGTAGGGTGCCGGTGACCGTCCTTGAGCGTCCAATAGCTCGCTCCGGTCAGCACAAACAAGACCTTGGCCATGGGAACACCTCTCCGGAGGTGGAAGAATCGACTGACGGCGAACACCGATCGGCCGGGACCCGTCGGGACTGGCGATCACATGGCGGCGACATCGACTACACAGGACGGCGTGGACCCGGCCAATCCCGTCCGGGCGACCACCCGCAGTCGTTCGCGCACAGCCTCTGCAACAACAGTTCCCCAGGACCCAGCCCGTCGAAGATCTCGAGACCCTCGCGCCTGCCACCGGACATGCCGCCGAGACGGCCATGATTCAACCGTAAGAGCAGCCACCGGGACCAGCAACAGGATGGCAGCACAAGATCACGAACGTAGCCGCCCGACCAGCCGCCAACACACATCAAGCCCACCGCAACCAATTCCCGCCCAACAGCGCCCGCATCCCGGAACACGCCAATCGAGAAAGAGACCACGCCCTATGCGGTGAGAAGCCGTTGCTCTATGAGGTCCGGATCGTGCTGTCGATCCTGGCCGGTGAGATCACGGTCGCCGAGGCCGCGCGGCGGGCGAAGGCGTCCGAGTAGTCGGTCGGACACTGGAAGCGCCAGTTCCTGGTGTCCGCGGAGGGCCGGCTGGGCTCTTCGAGGACCTCGAGGTGACCGCGCCTGGGCGGGCATGCCCGACCGCGAGGTTCTGCCGGCTGATCGCCAAGGATCTTCAGCGTTGCTTCTCGAACGCGAGGAACCGCCCTGTGACGTGAGCCCGATTGGAGCTGCAGCGAGCCCGGCTTCGACAGCGCACCTGTGTGCGATGGCGACGTGGAAGCCAGTGCAGAGAGGCGCTGGCGTCGCTGCAGCGCGCAGGTGGGCGAGGCCAACAGAGCCTGCTGGCCGGTCGACAGCCAACGCCCAGCAGGTCCGCAATGGGTGCGTCGGGACAGCAGACGCGGGGCCGAACCGGACTGGTCAGTACGACGCCATCGCCGCAAGCGAACTCGCCATCAAAGAGGCCGAACTGCCGGCCGGCTTTCCAGGGCCGCGCGCACCTCGCCTCAGCCCTGCTCCGGGCCTGATCCTTTGAAGTCGCCGCTTCGAATCAATCGCCTTCCGCCAGCAGAAGCGGCGGCCCGGGCAGGCCCGACAATCTCGGCTTGGAGACGGCGAAGAGTATCCATGTACTTCGCCGTCCACACCATCCTGACAGCTGTAGCGGTGCCGGACACCGCACCCCCGGCCAGGTCGCGGCACACTGCGTCCTGAAGCGCCTTGCCCGCCACCGTTCGCTCTACCATCTCGCCAGGAGTGGGCTCACCGTCCGCAATCGCTCGACCTGCTCTCTCGAACCATCCAATAACTGGTGCGCTCGCGTCAAGGATCTCGGCGCGCGCCGCGGCACGATCCCCCGTGGGCACATAGCTGGCGTGAGACCACAAATCGTCGATGGCATCGGCGGTCATACGCAGTGTCACGACTGCATTGACGAGTGCGGTCACATCAGCCAGCACCAGACGCTTGGTACCACGCTCGGCAAGATAGGTGCGGAATGCGTCGTCGAGCCGACGGGCCGAGGCCGCGGCCCGTTCTCTGTCGTCGTCAGGGGCTTGAGAAGGCAGGGCAAGGCTGTCACATCGCGTGAGTCCGAACGCCATGGCGCTACGCACGTACTGGGCGCTGTCGCCGACGGCATCGCCTAGTACTCGCCCTAGACCAGCGGTGGCGCCGCGCGGCCAGAACAGGATGCCCACGACCAGGCTCACCGCACACCCGAGCGCCACATCCTCGATCCGAATGAGTCCGATCTCCCAGCCGGCAGGGGCGATGATGGTGAAGATGATGAGTAGCACGACAGTGAAGCCGACCTGCCCTGCTGTGAGTGAAGTGACCGCTGCCTCGAGCCCCATGGCCGCGATTGCGACAGGGAGTAGCAGCCACAGGCCGGTGGGGTGTGAGCTCAGCGCGAGAATGAGCGCTACGCCGACGACGAGACCAATGACGTTGCCCAGCAAGGCGCGAGCGACGGTTTGACCGGTGTTCAGCGCGTTGGATCGCAGGACGGTCAGTACGCCGAAGGCGATCCAGAACGAATGTTCCAAACCGCTCGCATGGGCGAGAAGCACCGCAAGGCTCAGCGCGGCGGCCCCTCGCACGCTGTTGCGCAGCCAAACCGAGTGGCGGTCCAGATGAGCTCGAGAACGTTCTCGGGCTGAGGAGAGAACTGACTTCGCCCCTGCAGGGCGATACCCGAGCAGTCGTTGCCACCAGGTCCGCTGCCGCGCTGAAGCACTGAGTTCGATATTCGCGGCAATAGCGGATACAACGAAGCTCATTTCCTGGGCGCGGAAGCTGGGACCCAATGCACGGAGCAAAGTATTCATAGGCCCAGGGGCGGGAAGGGAGGCAGACCGGGAGAGGTCCTGAGCCGGTTTGGGCGTGAGGATTTCAGGAAGGACGGTGGTCATCGTCTCTTCCAATGCCGCCCGGGCTTGTTCAAGTCGATCGATGTGGACGATCAGGCTCTGAGGAGCGGTCGTACTGGATTCCAGAAGCGCCACCCCGTGCTCCAAGAGCACTGCTGCCGCCACCTTGACCTCGCACACCACGCCCTCGCTGAGGGGAGGCTGCTCTCTCGAGGGTGTTTGCTCCAGAACTTTGTCGAGCCATATCACCTGGTCCACAAGTCGGACCAAGGCGCGTGATTCAGCGGACAGACCGGTGGGCCGATACGGTGTACTGAAAAAGCAATTCCGTAGATCTGCCACGCCAGTCGTCGCATCCTGAACCGCCGCGTTGAGCGCATCTGTGTGTACAGGGGAGAACCAGGAACCGATGCATTCGATCTCCACGCGTAGGCGCTGGGCAAGCAGGGTGCAGGCTCGTGTGACGGAGGTCCTTAGGGGCGTACTGACGGGAGCCGGCCACAGGATGGCGGTAGTGACGACAGTAGCCGCGCCGCCCATCGACCAGCCGGCGACACGGTCCGGGATGCTGCTCACCGGGCCTGTGAATGTCGCGGGGAGCACGAAACTGATAAGGAGCGAAGTTGTTGCTCCTGCCAGCATGGAACTGATGATGCCTACGAACAGGATGAGAAAGGAAGCCAGAAAAGTCGCGGCGACGGCCAGCCACACCACTTGGTCGGTCAGACTTCCCAGGCAGAGCAGGAGGGTGGAGACGACGACCAGGGTCGCCTGTGAGGTCACACGTTCGCGCATCGGGCCACTGAAGTTTACGAACATCGTCAGCACTATCGGGCTGATGGCCGCGAAAATTGCAATCGTCGGCCTACCCATCACAAGAGCTGCCACTGCGAAGAGTATTGGTGTGATGACAGCGACGCGAAGTGCGCGGCGCAGCGCCGACATTTCCGGATCACGCCTGCGAAGCCAACTCGGCATGCCTGTTGCAAGGTGAGCACGCTGCTTGGTCAAATACTGAGGAGCTGATCCCATGGAATTCAGCCCTTTGCTCTAGGATGCGAAAGGCGGAGGCTGGGGACTAGGGAGCAGACCCGCCTCCTGTACTGCCATCGACGCCCCGTCCGCGAGCTCGCTGGCAACATCAAGAGGACTGACGCTTCGCGGTGACAGCTGTCAGCTCGGCCACCGCAGCGGCGATTGGGGCGTCGCCGTTGTCGACTGCGGTGCTCTTCCATCCGTATTGGCCGGAGTGCGGCCGCACTCCCGCGGCGGATGCTGGCCATGACCGAGCTGCCGCCTGATGAACCCGGCTCCGGGTGATCCCGGGCTCTTGCGTCTTTGCTGCCCATCTCGTGGGTGACCACGGACGCGCTCGGCGGTGGGCCTCCGGTGTGTGGTGGAGGCCCACCGCCGCGTGCGCTCGGGGTGCTGCCCGTTCGCCTACTGGTGACCGGAATCGCGGGCCGCGGTCACGATGAGATCCGTGACCGCCTGGGGGTGGGAGACCAGGGAAACGTGCGAGGAGTTGATCTCCACCGTCGTGCGCGCGTGTGCGCGCTCGGCCTCGTACCGCTCGAGGCTCGGGTTGATGCCCCGGTCCTGCCTGCCGACGAGCACGTAGACCGGCTTGTCCCGCCAGGCCGCTGCGGTGAGCTTGTCGGCGAAGGCCGACTGCGCGATCGGGCGCTGCGTCGACGCCATGACGGCCGCCTGATTCTGCGGGAGGTCCTGGGCGAAGGTCGCGTGGAGCTTGTCGGCCTGGATGTACACGTCCGTGCCCGTGGTGCCGTCGCCATTGCGGAACGGCACTTGCTTGAGCGCCGTGGTGAGCGGGGCGGGCGGGAACTTGCCGGAGAGGCTGGCGAACGACTCACCCTTGTCCGGCATGATCGCGTTGATGTACACCAGTGCCTTGACGTTGTCGAGCCCGGCGGCCGCCTGCGAGATCACCTCACCGCCGTACGAGTGTCCGACGAGGACGATCGGCCCCTCGACGGTCTTCAGGAGGCTGTTCAGGTAGGTCGAGTCCTGGGGTATACCGCGCAGCATGTTGGGCGGGGCGATGACCTGGTAGCCGTCCTGTTGCAGGCGCTGCACCACTCCGTTCCAGCTGGACCCGTCGGCGAATGCTCCGTGTACGAGCACCACGGTCGGCTTCCGGCCCTCCGGGGCCCTGCCGAGGTCGTCTGCGGCGTGAGCCGGCACCAAGGTCAGGGCGGAGAGCACCGCCACTCCGAGGGCCAGTCTGCCCTTGCCTGATTTCAAGATCCCAGAGGCAGTCATGTGCTTCCACTTCCTCGGCATACAAGGCGAAGTCGGCCTTTTCAGCGACTGAGACCAGTAACGATCACGCGGAAGGGGGCGGCCGTAGTCGCCGCGATTGCCGTATCCGGTCGGCAACGTGAACCCGGGCGGGAGCCTCCGGCGCGGAATGCGGAGAGCCGACGTTAGGTGCTAGATCAGCGTAGCCCTGAACCGACGGAGGGCAAGCCGAGCGGTTACCCGGAGATCGGTGAACGACACCTATTCGCATATCGAATTACTCGTTGACCTGTCCCGCATAACCTCAAGACCGTGTCCTCCGTGGTGGGGCGGACCAGTCGCATGCAGCAGATGGCGACTGCCAGGCCGAGAAAGACACCTCAGGCACTTGAGCCAACCCCCGCCCAGGAGCGGTTCCGGAAACCCGAACGAGAGCGGCCAACCGTACCAACCAGTCTCAGCACACCGCGCCACTCAACAGGACTTACACGATAAGCGCCACCACTGACACCCAAGTCTCCGGCGGCGAGCAGCAGCTGCCGTCTGCCGGTACGTCGCGCAGGTGTATACGGGCGGCGCCGTTACGGTCGGTTGGTCCTCTCTCTTTCGGTCCTGCTGGAGTCTGCATGTCTCCGCAGCCGGCGGCGCGGCAGACCCCGCGGCGGTTTCAGGAGGCGGTGTATGCGGGTGGGCCTGCATGCTCCGCGTATTACGTGGGGTGCTCACCCGGAGATCATCCGGGCGGTGGCGCAGGCCGCCGAGGCCCACGAGTCCCATCACCCTTCGGGGCCGGTCGTCGCAGGCCGACCACGTAGGTAGGTGCGAGTGCGCACAGCCCCAACACGCCCAGGGCGCCGATCACCTTGCTCCGTAAGACGTGGAAGGAGTCCACCGACCCGGACAAGGACGCCAAGCTGGACCGGATCGAGTACGCCCTCCACGAGCGCCCCGGCCGCACCTTCGCCTTCGACGAGTTCGGCCCACTCGGCATCCGCCCGACCGCCGGGGCCTGCTGGGCCGGCCAGGGCAAGTCCGACCAGCTCCCGGCCGCCTTCCACCGCACCCACGGAGTGCGCTACTTCCATGGCTGCTACTCGGTCGGCGACGACACGCTCTGGGGTGTCAACCGGCGCCGCAAGGCGCCGATCACAGTCTTGCCGCGCTCCAGAGCATCCGGGCGGCCAGGAACAAGGTCGAGCCCTGCTTCACGCCGACCAACGCGTCCTGGACCAACCCGATCGAGGCGCACTTCGGGCCGCTGCGGCAGTTCACCCTCGCCAACGCCAACCGTCCCAACCACACCGTCCAAACCCACGCGCTGCACCTCCACCTGCACTGGCGCAACCAGAACGCCCGCCACCCCGACGTCCTGGCCGCCCAGCACCGCCGCGCCGTGACCGTCGGCGATCTGACACGAGCGGCCTCGCCGCAGGAACAAGCCCCGTCAGGGCTTTTCGGGCTTGCGGGCCAGCAGGCAGGCGCGCGGTCTGTTCACCCGTCCGCCAGGCTCCTGCTCCAGCCTCGCGGTGACGACGAGTCCGGCCTGCTTCAGCAGGCCGATCATGCGGTCCAGGGGCAGGAGATACGACTCGTAGGACACCGGACGGCCATAGCCCTGGGTCGGCTGCAGCCGCTCATCGCCGACATAGTCTCCCCAGAGCAGGTAGCCGCCGGGCGCGAGCGTGCGGTGGAACTCGGCGAACACCGCCGGCAGCCACTGCGGGGGCGTGTGGTGGGTGGAGTACCAGGCCAGGATGCCGCCGAGCTCGTCGTCCCTCATCTCCAGCGCGGTCATCGAGCCCTCGGTGAACCGCAGGTCCGGATAGGCGTGCCGGGCCAGCCCGATCATCTTCGGCGACAGATCGACGCCGAAGGCGGACACCCCCAGCCCGGCCAGGTGCGCCGTCACGCGGCCGGGGCCGCATCCCAGGTCCGCGACCGGCCCCAGACCGGCCGTCCGCACGAGTTCGGCGAACCCCGCCAGCATCGCGCGTGACAGCGGGTCCATCGCGGCTGGAGGCGGGACGCGTTCGACGTAATCGGCGGCGACCGTGTCGTACGACTCGCGGACGGCGGTCAGAAAGGAGGGCTCAGCCATGCGGACGACCCTAGGCGAGAGAACTGACAGGCCGTGTCACGACCTTGAGTTGACCTGCGCGACGTCCACCGCCGTAGCGTCAGCTTCATCGGGCGCTCTCGGCGTTGGGCCAAGGGCAAGGAAGCCGCGCTGCTTCTCGGCGGATGAACCTACGCCGGGAGGTGGTTGGGTGTGGTGACGGGGCGGTCCGGTAGCCGTCCTGTCAGAACCAGACCGCCACTGAAAGGTTTCCTCCGATGTCACTGTTGCGTCTCGGTGTCTCCCTCCAGCCGCGTTGGCCGATCGACGACGGAACCGCCGCGCTCCGCGCCGCCTTGCATGCCGAGCAACTGGGCTTCGACCACGTAGCGGTCGGAAACCGCCTCCTGGACAGCGGATTCGGCCTCGACACCGACCCTCTCGTCCTGCTGTCGGCCGTCGCGGGTGTGACCACACGCCTGCGGTTGCTGACGTCCGTACTCGTCGCGCCGTACTATCCGGCGCTGGTGCTCGCCAACCAGGCGGCCACGCTGGACGTCGTGTCGGGCGGCCGTCTGATCCTGGGCATCGGTACCGGCTGGAACCCTGACGAGTTCGAAGCTGTCGGCGTACCCTCCCGAGAACGAGGCGCCCGCACCGACGACCATCTCGCGGCCGCCAGGGCCTTGTGGACGACGCGTCCGGCAGACTTCGACGGGCCGTTCACGAAACTCCGTGCCGCTCACCTGGGAGTACCTCCGGTCACCCGCGGAGGCCCGCCGGTGTGGGTTGGCGGTCACAGTGACGCCGCTCTGCGCCGCGCACTGCGGTTCGGCGACGGCTGGTACGGCACCGGCGTCGACGCTGCGGAGGTCGCCGACGTGCAGCGCCGCCTGCGCGAACTCGCCTCCACCACAGAGGAGGCCGACCGCATGACGCTCGCTTCGGCCGTGTTCCTCACGCCACCCGGAATACCTGCGGCTGTCTCGTCTCCGGGACAGCCACTCGGCGGCGTTTCGCCTACCGCAGCGAGCGTCGCTGACGCCCTCGGAAAGCTCGCAGAGGCAGGGCTCGCCGTCTGCACCCTATGGTTGCCCATTGCAGCTGAACATGTGGAGAAGGCGATGGAGTGGGTCGCGGCCGAGGTCGTACCGCAGCTCGCCTGATACAGGGAAGTCTCGCCAGTTGTACCTCGGAGACCAGGCCGACCTCCTCGCATCGTGACCGGTACGGACGTACGGACCAGGGCATTCGCCTGGCCTCCAACCCGGGCCGAAGGCGGTCCCGGGACAGGCACGACGAAGCTCCTGGTAGTCAACGGGTGGTCTTGGTCGTCACCCCGTCTGCCGGGAGCTTCGTCGCCGTGTACTGCTTGGGCGCCTCACCTTGGAGGCGGCCCCGTGCGCGAGCCGTCTCCCGTGGTCGGCAGGATCAGCAGGGGAAGGTGCCGCTGTAGAGAGCGTGTCCGTAGGAGGAGCTTCCGGAGCCGAAGCCGTAGATGCCGTCGTCGGTCCAGACCGCCTCGCGGAAGCCGTTGACGCAGGTCGACGTCGGCGCGATCGCGAAGCCCTCCAGGTTGTCGGTCGGCATGACGGCCGGGTTCGTGTAGGTCAGGTCCGCAACGATCGCGCCGTCGGCGTTGACCTTCATGAAGGTGTGCGTCTCGCCGCAGGTGTTGTCGCAGGTCGCGACGATGCGCTGGGTTCCGGCGTCGAACGTCACATCCATCACGGAGACCTTGCCGGTCGCGATCGTGCCGAACGTGGTGAACGTGCCGTCGGAGTTCAGGCCGTAGACATGCAGCGTGCCGTCCCACTCCAGGCCTGCGAAGAACAGGCCCGACCCGTGCAGCGGGTAGTCCGCAGGGTTGTAGGCGGCGCCGGTGAGCGGGTCGACCCAGCCGTTCGCGGTCAGCCAGCTGTCCGGTACGTAGCCGACGCCCTCGAAGCCCAGGTTGGCGTCGTCCTTGCTGCCGGTGTTGAGCTGCGGGAACTGCGAGGTCATGTCCCACTGGTGGATCGGCGTCAGCGTCGATCCGGTCGCGGCCGGGTCGAACTCCATGATCGTGTCCTTGGGGACCGTGTTGTTGGTGTTGTCACGCTCGGAGGTCACGTAGATGTGGCCGTTGGCGCCGACCGTCAGGCCCTCGGAGTCCGGCTGGCCGGTGCCGCCGGCGAAACGGATCTGCTTGCCGGTCGCGCTCCATGACGCGTCCGGGATCCACTTGCCGTTGCTCTTGACCAGCTTGTACAGCCAGTTCTTGTTCTTGGCGGCCCACAGCACCGACGGGTTCGCCGGGTCGAACGCCAGGCCGCTCAGGTCCCGGCCCTCGGGGCCGGTGGGCGTGGTGAACGCGCAGACGTTGTCGGCGATCGTGACGTCCAGCCCGCCCGGCCAGGCCAGGGTGCCCGCCGGGGTGGAACCCGTACCGGAGGGCGCTTCGGGGGTGCAGCCGCTGGTGAGCGCGCCGCCGCCACCCAGCAGCTGACCGCCACCGCCGCCGGTACCACCGCCACCGCCGCTGCCCGAGCAGGAGTTCGCGCTGCCGAGCGTCGCGGTCGTGGAGGTCTGGAACCAGCCGGTGCCGTTGGCGCAGCGCTCGTCCGACGGCTTGGCGCCAGCGGTCTCCCAGGTCACCGAGTCGACGGTGTTGCCGTTGCTGTCGAGGAGGAAGACCGAGTCGTTGTCGCCCAGACCGAGCGTGGAGTTGAACGTGACGTAGCCTCCCGCGGGGATGCTGGTCGCGCTCGGCGAGGAGGACGAGATCGAGACCGGGGAGTGGGTGGTGTCGTTGTCGACGTACTTCCACGACCCGATGCTGACCGCGCTCGTTCCGCCGTTGTACAGCTCCACGGTGTCCGCGCCGTCCGAGGTGACCTCGTTGATCCGCACCCGGCTCGCCGCCGGTGTCGACGACGGGCAGCCGGAGGCGTTCGAGGCGCCGAACGTGGACGCCGCGGTCGTGGTCACCCACCCCCCGGTGCCGTCGCCGCCGCAACGCGCCATCGCCGGCTTCGCCCCGTTGGTGGCCCACTCGACGCGGTCGACCACCGCGCCGCCGGCCGTGTAGATCACGAGCTTGTCCGAATCACCGAGCCCCTTGGGCGAGTTGAAGGTGACGAAGCCGCCTGCCGGGATCGTGCTGGAGGACGGGCTGAACGTCTGCGGCGAGAAGCTGTCGTCGGACATCTTCCAGCCACTGGTGCTCACTGCGATCGAGCCGGTGTTGTACAGCTCCACCGTGTCGCTGTTCGACGAGGTGACCTCGTTGATCCGAACATTCTGGTAGCCGGCCGGGTCTGCGGCAGCCGCAGGCTGAGCGGCAACCATCCCTGTCACGAGCAGTCCTGAAAGCGTCAAAGCCGCGGCGCATACTGAGGCGACGCCGGCACGCGAGTGTGAGGTAGACACGAGGCGGAACTCTGGCGACACGATCTGGAAACAGTGTGCATTCCAGCTGAATGCCGCCTGCTGGCCACCGGAACACCAGGCGCACATTGCCACCTTGCGATGCGACGGCACCGCCGAAAACGGTCGAACTCGCAGCCTGGAAGAAGACGACCGCAAGGAGCAACAGCCGAAGCAGGCCGACCATCGGGGATCGGAGTCCGGCAGCCGTGGCCGTCGGCCTGCCCGGGGTGCTTTGCGCGTTACAGTCCGGCCGCCTGGACCAGTGACGCCCGCTCGTCCTCGTCCAGGTGAAGGCCGGCCAGCAGTTCGTCGTCGGCACGCCTCAACCGGCACGGCATCCCGGTTCGCACCGCGCGCGACGCGGCGCCGGCCGCCCTCGCTGCCGATCTCCCCCAGCCCCGTCCTCGCCGACGTGACCGGGATGCACCGCCACACCGCTCTCCGCTGGGTCGCCTACGGCAAACGTGACTGGGCCGAGTACCTCGCTGCCCGAGCCGAGGACCGGAAAGAACCGCCCACGACTGGCGGTTGCTGACGACAGGACGCGATTCGTGCAGCCCCCGGTGCAGTCGATAGGGTGCCAGGTCACGATCGCACCGTGTTCGATCCACGGGCCGGTCAGGGCTCTGCCGCAGCTTGTGGCACCTCCACGGCTGCCTTGCCGACTCCTGCCTGCCCGGGCCCTGGGACACGGGGGCGATCTTGACGGCGGGGCAGTCGGGCCCCGTCGACGAGTCAGGAGGAACGAGTGGCACAGATCATCGCCGAGGTCTCACGGACGTTCAACGAATTTCTGCTCTTGCCGAACCGGACCCGGACCGATTGCTCGCCTGCGACGGTTGACCTGCGCACGCCCTTGGTGCGGCACTTCGCGGGCGAAGCATCGGCGATCGAGCTGCACTCCCCGTTCACGTCCGCGATCATGCAGGCTGTCAGCACACCCGATCTCGCGATCGCCCTCGCGCGCAACGGCGGTCTGAGCTTCCTGCACCACAACCAGTCGATCCAGGACCAGGCCGCCGCGGTCCGCCAGGTGAAGAACTTCAAGGCCGGATTCGTCACCAGCGACACGAACGTCCGCCCCGACGACAGCCTGAGCCTCCTGGCAGACGCCATGCGCCGCACCGGCCACAGCACCGCCGCAGTCACCCACGACGGGACCGCCACCGGCCGCCTCCTCGGACTGGTGACCTCCCGCGACTTCCACCCCCAACGCCACGACCTCGACGGACCGGTCAGCGGCCGGATGACCGCCATCGCCGATCTTCCCCATGCCGGACCCGACACCACGCTCTCCGAGGCCAACGCCCGGCTGTGGGACGAACGGCTCGACTGTCTCCCGGTGCTGGACGCCGAGGGCCACCTGCAGCATCTGGTGTTCCGATCCGACTACACCGACAACAAGCGCTTCCCGAACCAGGTCGTGGACGCCGCCAAGCGCCTGCGTGTGGGCGCGGGCGTCAACACTCATGACTACCAAGAGCGTGTCCCGGCGCTGCTGGAGGCAGGCGCGGACGTGCTGTGCTTCGACTCCTCCGACGGGTACAGCGACTGGCAGGCACAGGCACTGACCTGGGTGAAGAAGCACTATCCGGAGATCCCGGTCGGTGGCGGCAACGTGGTCGACGGCGAGGCGTTCACCTTCCTCGCCGAGGCGGGGGCGGACTTCGTCAAGGTCGGCGTGGGCGGCGGCTCCATCTGCATCACCCGCGACCAGAAGGGCATCGGCCGCGGGCAGGCCAGCGCAGTGCTCGACGTCGCTGCGGCTCGGGACGCCTTCCGCGAGCGCACCGGCGAGTACGTGCCGATCTGCTCCGACGGCGGGCTCGTGCACGACTACCACGTGGCCCTGGCTCTGGCGATGGGAGCCGACTTCGTCATGATGGGGCGTTATTTCGCGCGCTTCGACCAAGCAGCCGGCGCGAAGTTGCCCACTCGCGACGGCTTCGTCAAGGAGTACTGGGGCGAAGGATCGAACCGTGCCCGCAACTGGCAACGCTACGGCCAGGGAGGTCAGGGGCTGGTCTTCGAGGAAGGCGTCGACGGCTACGTCCCCTACGCCGGCGACCTCAACGAAGGGCTCGCACTGACCATCGCCAAGCTCAAGACCACGATGGTTTCCTGCGGTTCCACCACCCTGGCAGAGTTCCAGTCCACCGCCCGGCTCACTCTGGTCTCAGACCAGAGCTTCCAGGAGAGCCACGCCAACGTCACTCTGCGGGACGCCCCGCCGACACTCGCCTGAGAAGCTGCCAAGGGCCGCGGAGTACTGGCCGGAGGGTGAAGCAGAGCGGCATCTACCGCCTCAGCGGTGACGACAGCGCCGGGCAGGCCCGTGCCGTACGCCGGACCGGCCGGCAGCTGCATCCGCTGCCTGCGCCGGAGCTGCCGCCGGTGCCGCTGAAGGCGCGGGGTCGAGTGCGCTGAGCTGGGGCTTTCCAGTCCGGCGCGCACATAGCCGGGCGAGGTGAAATCCACCCCGCCCGGTTTGATCAGACCGCGTGAGCAAACCCCCTTCACGCCATCCGTTTCTCACTACCGCGTTCTCGAACTCGCGCCGCGAGTCGTCCGCGGATCGCCCTTCCCTCGGCGAGCGC
Organism: Streptomyces sp. NPDC002676; assembly: GCF_053592455.1. NCBI lineage: Bacteria > Bacillati > Actinomycetota > Actinomycetes > Kitasatosporales > Streptomycetaceae > Streptomyces > Streptomyces sp. NPDC002676. Next base: position 635,583 of record NZ_JBSFVT010000002.1, read on the forward strand.
GGAACCCCACCCTGATGCTGCTTCCTCCGGGCGTGCATCGCCCAGCCTCCACGCGTCCGACATCAAGGGGAGACCTCAGCGGGCGCGATCGCGGCCTGCATCGCCACTCCGTCGACGTAGGAGTGCTTTTCCTTCACCGCCCCGTTCTCGACCAGGACGAAGTCCGCGAGGTCGACGTCGAGTGCGGCGCCGGAGGCGGACTTCCCGGTCATCTTGAACTGGGCAACCCAGAAGTCCTCCCCGACACGCAGCGAGACAAGTTCGAACGTCAGGTCAGGGACGAGCTCGAACGTGCCGGCCGCCGCCTGACGGACGGCTGCCCGCCCGCACGCCGGGGGCTGACCCGAGTGCAGATGGAACACCGAGTCGACCGTGTGGAGTTCGGCGATCCGATCGGGGTCGCGAGCCTCCCAACAAGCGTGGTAGCGCTCGAACAGGTCGCGGGTGGTAGCGGTCATTGCCTGCCCTCCAGTCCGTAGAAAATCAGCTTTGTTGCATGCAACGTCCCGACCGGTCCTAGGTCAAGGGTCCTCCGCGGCATGTGGCGTGATCTGTGGGTTGCGCGTCGTTGACGCCTTTCGCGCAGGTCAGGCAGCCTGCTGCCATGCGTCGGGTGGTGTTCGTCGTGTACGAGGGGTTCCAGGCAGTCGATCTGGTGGGCCCGCATTCGGTGTTCCATTACGCACAGCAAGCGGTCGGTGGCTACGACTGCCAGGTGGTGGCGCCCCACGCCGGTCCGGTCCGGTCCTCCAGCGGCCTGCCGATGTTCGCCGCACACGGGATCGGCGACCTCACCCCCAAAGGGCTGGACACCCTCGTCGTGGTGGGCGGACCAGGCGTGAACGACGCGCGCCGCGACCCCGGACTGGTCGCGTGGATCGCCGCCGCAGCGGCCGGTGCGCGGCGGGTCGCGTCGGTGTGCAGCGGGGTGCTCCTCCTCGCCGCGACCGGATTCCTCGTCGGACGACGGGTTACCACGCACTGGGCTCGTGAACGGCAACTCGCCGATGAGCACCCCGAGCTGACGGTGGACTGCGACCCGATCTTCATCAGGGACGGTCGGGTGTGGACCTCGGCCGGGGTCAGCGCCGGCATGGACCTCGCGCTCGCCCTGGTGGAGGACGACCACGGCCCGGAGATCGCGCTGGCTGCCGCGCGCGAGATGGTCCTGTACCTGCGGCGGCCGGGTAACCAGTCCCAGTTCAGCGTTCCGCTGTGGTCGGCGCAGCCGACCAGCGACCCGATCCGCAAAGCCGTGCGGGCGGTCCAGGACAACCCCGGCGGCAGGCACACCATCGCAGCACTGGCCGACTGCGCCGGCCTGAGCCCACGTCACCTTCAGCGTCGCTTCACCGCGGAGATCGGCGTGGGGCCGGCGGCCTACGTCGAACGCGTTCGGGTGGAGGCGGCCCGGCGGGCGCTCACCGAGGCCGACGAGCCAGTGGCCGCACTCGCCCGCCGCCTCGGCTTCGGCACCGCCGAGACCTTGCGCCGCACCTTCCACCGCCGCGTCGGGATCGCCCCCGCCGAATACCGCGACCGCTTCGGCTCGGCCGAAGCGCGAGACGTCGCCCCCGGCCGGGAGACCGACGGCGAACGGGTCTGAGGGCGACCGGAGCCGGCCCGGGGCACTCGGGCCCGGAACAGTCTTGAATTCCCACACAGCCTTGGGAGGTTGACATGGAAGCACGACTCGTGACGGTGGTCACGGGTGGAAGTCGCGGGATCGGCGCAGCTGTCTGCGCCCGCCTTGCGAACGAGGGACACGACATCGTCCTCGGCTACCGCTCCGACAGCTCCGCGGCGAAGTCGGTCGCCGAACTGGTCCGACAGGCCGGCCGCAGGTGCGTCACCGTCCGTGCGGACACCGCCGACGAAGCGGACGTCGATGGACTCTTCGACCGTGCCGCCGACCTCGGTCCCGTCACCGCGCTCGTGAACAATGCCGGTACCAGCGGGCCGAACGGCCGGCTGACCGACGCCGACGCCGCGGGTATCCGCAGGGCACTCGACGTCAACGTCCTCGGATACCTCCTCTGTGCCCGGCGCGCCATCCAGGAGATGGCCGGCCACGGCGGCGGAGCGATCGTCAACATCTCCTCGGCCGCAGCCACGCTCGGCAGCCCGGGACAGTACGTCCACTACGCCGCCGCCAAGGCTGCCGTAGACGCGATGACGGTGGGGCTGTCGAAGGAGGTAGCCGCGCAGGACATCCGCGTCAACTGCGTTGCCCCCGGCACCATCTGGACCGACTTCCATCAGGACCCCGAACGGCCCCGGAAGGTCGCCTCCGCCATCCCCCTGGGCCGTGCCGGACAGCCCGAAGAGATCGCCGCCGCCGTCTCCTGGCTGCTTTCCGCCGATGCGTCGTACGCGACTGGAGCGATCCTCCGGGTGGCCGGGGGACAGTAGCCCAGGCCTGCGGCGCGGTCCCCGTGCTCGCGCCTGCGCCGGTAGTGGGCGTCGGCGCCGGGCGAGGCCTTCAGGGCCGCGAAGGCCCATTGATGGCCGGCGTCGGCCAGGCCGTTGTTCTTGATGAAGTGGCGGCCGACGAACCGTTTCTTGCCCGAGGCAGGGTGATGGGAGCCGAGCCCGCGTAGGCCTTCAGCGCGCGGGCGTCGGCGAACCGCCCGCGGTCGTCGCCGGTCTCGGCGAGCACCGGGCGCCGAGCTGGACGCCCATGCCGGGGAAGCTGAGCATGATGTCAGCGTCCGGGTGCTGAAGAAACGACGCCTCCACCGGTTGCGCGTGGTCGTCCACGGCCCGGCAGGCGGCGTCCAACCGGCCGATCAGGGCCAGCAGCTGCGAGCCCATGGCCCGCACCTGCGGAAGGGTCAGCCGGGCCGCCGCCCCCAGGCGGGCATGCCACGGGATTCCAGCGCCACCACGGCCCGGGGGGCCGGATCGCTGAGGCCGCGGGGGCGAACAAGCGGCTGATCTACGCCTGCTTCGGCGACAAGGAGCAGTTGTCCGACGAGGTGCTGCAACGGGCCATTGCCGACGCGCAAGGCGTGGACACCGAGGCGGTCGGGCGGACCTCGTCACCGGAGCGGCTGGGCGAGCACCGCGCTGTGGTCGTCGAGGCCGCGTACCGGATCAGCGAGCCGAAGACGTGTCGTCCCAGTTGAGCGGGCGGGGACATGGGAGCCCCCGCCCGCGGAGGATCACGGTGCGTCGACGCGGCCGTACTTCGGGACGGTCACCGTGCGGGCGCCCGGCTTACCGCCGAGGATCACCTTGCGATAGGTGACGTTGTTGGCCGTGCTCTGTTCCGTGAGTCGGTGATCGGGGTTGGCGAAGACCTGGATGTAGTAGGTGCCGTTCGGCAGGCCGGTGATGTCGAAGGACTGTCCGGGCCGCTCCTGGGAGTACGTGTCGCCGTTGCCGATGTCCAGAGCCTCGCGGACGGAGACGGAGGACTCCTCACCGCAGGCGGTGGCGAGGTCGGTGTTGTACGGGCGCCAGTTGGCGTTCTTCACCGTGTAGTCGATGGCGTCGGTGTTGGCGAGGCAGAAGGCTTCTTTGCCGCTGCGGACGATCTCCTTCTTGTCCGCGCCGAGCAGCCGGTAGCTGGCGAAGTCGCTGAAGTGCCAGTGCTGGTGGCCCACCCGCGGGTCCCACTCCATGGTGCCGGTGGGCGTGTATCCGACCTGCTTGCCCTTGGCGTCGAAGAAGTACTGGTAGGCGTCCATCATCTTTGCGCCGGGGCGGCGGAACCCGTCCACGACCAGCGGTGAGGAGCCGCCGTTCCAGACGGTCGCGCTGAAGGCGAGGTAGTCCTTGGCCGGGGCGGCGCCTTCCCCGTCCCCGTGGTTGACGGTGATGCCGTACGCGGGCAGGGCGCGCAGGTCCGGCTTGGGCGCGTCAGCGGGGACGCCCGCTCGGCCCGCCGAAGGCTTCGCGGCCGGCCTCAGGCTCTTCCCCTTGGCCTTGAGCAGGCCCTCACCGCCGCCGGGATTCTGCTCGCGGACCTTCACCTTGATGGTCCGTGTCTGGTACGGCATGCCGAACAAGTCCCGGTACTTCTTCGCCACGGAGACGTTTGCGGTGTAGACGCCGGGCTTCAGGTCTACCGAGGCGTTCGGTCCGTAGCCCGGTGACGTGGCCGCCGCCCAGCCCTTGTCGACGCCCCATACGGAGCCGAGCGCGAACGGGTTGTCGGAGCAGCTGCCGGGGTACTTCGAGGTGGCCGGAGCGTCCGGCCGTATCCGCCCCGCCTGGTTGTTCGGGCAGAAGGTCTGCGAGGTGTCGGCCACCTTTCGGCCCGACTGGTCGCTGATGCTGATCTTGAGAAAGCCGGGCAGCCCCGATAAGTCCTTCACCAGGTCCTTGGGCAGGGACTTGGTCACGGTCCTGCCGCCTGAGCGAATGATCTGCGAGGCGACGACGGGGTCGTTGTAGGACTTGCGCGTCACCCGCAGTTCGAGGGGTGCGTCGTCGACGGTGACGTAGGTGCCGAGGTCGAGGTAGACCCCCGGCTCACCTCTCCAGCGGTCCACGGTCACCGTGTCCGACGCGGCAATGAGCCTCAGCTTTGGGGTGCCCGTCGGCGTTGCCGCTCCAGCAGCGGGCGCCGCCAGTGTTCCGGCAGCACCGACGGTGAGGGCCGCGGTGGCGATGAACGCCGCGCGTCCGAGGGTATGGCGGTGGTGTCTGGTCATCGGTTCCTTCTCGCGTGCGTCGTCCGGTGGCTGCCGATCCCCCTGGCAGCCGTCGGAGGTCACATGTGTGTCACTTGTGAAAAGGGTGAGAAGGGCGCGTTGGTTGCCTCGCACTCGGCAAGTCATCGCGCGATGAGGCGAGTTGACGGGTTCTCACCGCAGCGGAGTAGCGGCACGGCCGACGCAGCCTCACTGCGGAGGAGTGCCCGTCAGTGCTTCGTCAGGTTCTGGTGGCGCCTGGCCGGTTCGGTGCCGGCGCACCGTATTTCAGAGGCACTTTCTTGGTGAGTGTGCTTTCTTGGTCCCGCGCCGGACCTCCTGGCAACTCACCCACCTTTCGAGGGGACACCCCCATGAACTCCGCTCACGGCCCCCGCATCGCGGTCGTCGGCGCCGGACTCGGCGGCCTTGCCTTGGCTCGCGTCCTGCAGCTCCATGGCCGCTCCGTCACCGTCTTCGAGTGTGAGGCTGCCACCGGCGCCCGCCCCCAGGGCGGCAGCCTCGACATACGTGACGACACCGGTCAGATCGCTCTGCGCGCGGCGGGCCTGCTCGACCGGTTCCGCGCCCTGTCCCGCCCCGAAGGCCAGGAGTGGCGCGTGGTCGACCCCGTCACCGCCACCACCCTGCCCGTCCCGGGGCCCGGCCACGACGACGACAGCCCGGAGATCGATCGCGGCCAGCTGCGCAGCCTGTTCCTGGAATCCCTCGCCGAGGGCACCGTCCGGTGGGGCCGCACTGTCACCGAGGCCGCCCCGCTCGGGGACGGCTCCTGGCGCCTGCTCCTCGACGATGGCACCGCCGAGGACGCCGACCTGGTGGTCGGCGCCGACGGCGCCTGGTCGCGCATCCGCCCAGCCCTGTCGGACGCGACACCCGGCTACACCGGTGTCACCTTCATCGAGACCGGTTTCGACGACTGCGACACCCGCCATCCCGCCCTCGCACGCATGGTCGGCAACGGCACCCTGCTGGCGGCGGCCGACGGCAAGGCTCTGCTCGCCCAACGCAACAGCAACGGCCACATCCGCGTCTACGTCGCCTTCCGCGCCCCATATGACTGGCACGTGGCCGCCGACGTGGAACTCGACGACACGGCGGCCGTGCGCGCACACCTGCTGAAGATGTTCGACGGCTGGGACGAGAACCTGCTCCACCTCCTGCGGCACCCCGACGGCGGGTTCGTCAACCGGCCCGTGTTCGTGCTGCCCGCCCCGCACACCTGGGAACACGTCCCTGGCATCACCCTGCTGGGCGACGCCGCGCACCTGATGCCCCCCGTCGGGCTCGGTGCCAACCTCGCCATGCTCGACGGCACCGACCTCGCCCACGCCCTCATCACCGAATCCAGCATCGACGACGCCGTCCGCGCCTACGAGAACCTCATGCTGCCGCGCTCGGCCCAGGCCGCCCAGGACTGCGCCGAGGCGCTCGACAACCTCATTCCCCCGACGGACTCCTGAGCAAGCGCCACCACCACACCTCGTCTGAAATGCCGGGCAGAGGTGCGGCGAGCATCCCCAGGACCAGGCCGTGGGCGGGTGAGGTGGCCGGCGAGCGCGGTGAGTTCGGCGCGAGGGCGAGCGGGACCGGGGTGCCGGGGTGCCACGGCTCGGCCCGCGCGGCGTGGGCGGGGGTGCCGCTGGATGTCGTCGGCGTAGAGGCCAACCAGCAGGGATCCGTGTGCATTCCGTCCTCCGGGCCCGCAATGCGCCTCGGACTTGGGCGGGTTCAGCTCTGGGCCGTGGGCCGGACGACGATCTCGTTCACGTCGACGGTCGCCGGCTGCTCGATGGCGAACGCGATGGCCTGGGCGATCGCCTCAGGCGGTATCGCGATCCGGTCCCGCATGGCCGTGATCTCCGCCCGGACCTGCGGATTCGTTGATGCTTCGGCGAAGTCGGTCCCGACCGCGCCGGGCGAGACGGTGGTTACCCGCAGACAGTCACCGGCTTCCTGGCGCAGGCCCTCGCAGATGGCCCGGACCGCGAACTTCGTACCGGCGTAGACCGCCATGGTCGGCACGATGCGAAATGCGGCCGTGGAGGCGATGGTGATGAACTGGCCCGTGCTCTGGGCCCGGAAGATCGGCAGCGCGGCGCCGATTCCGTGCAGCACGCCCTTGATGTTGACATCGACCATCTGGTCCCACTCGTCCACCCGCAGATCGTCGAGGGGCGAGATCGTGCCGGCCCCGGCGTTGCTGACCAGCACGTCGAGCCGGCCGAATCGCTCGCCGGCCAGGGCGACCAGGGCGTGCAGGTCGTCCCGTCGGGTCACGTCCGTACGGATCTGTACGGCCGCGCCGCCGGACTTCTCGATCCGCGCCACCAGCTCCGCGAGGCGCTCGGACCGGCGCGCACCCAGGACGAGCCGTGCGCCTCGCGCGGCGAGCAGCAGTGCGGTCGCCTCGCCGATGCCGCTGCCGGCTCCCGTGATCGCCACGACCTTGCCGTCGATTCCCGACATGATGTCTTCCTCTTCCTTCTCAGTACTGGTTCCCGGTGATCGCCTGAACGCGTCCGCGCACCGGGGCCGCCCGGCGCCGGGATGACCGGCCGCAGGCCACCGGTGAGAGCCGCACCTCCCGCTCGGGCTTCAGTCTGCGATGGCTTTAGCCTGGTATCCAGAGCGTGTTTATTCTGGAACCAGGAGTGCCATCCGTCATGCCGCAACAGCCGGACCAACGCCGTGAGCTGGGCTCTTTCCTCCGCAGCCGCAGGGAGCGGATCACCCCTGACAAGGTCGGACTGCCACACACCGGCCGACGCCGGACCCCGGGCCTGCGCCGGGAGGAACTCGCGCTGCTCGCCGGGATCAGCGCGACCTGGTACACGTACCTCGAGCAGGGCCGGGACATCCGCGCCTCGGACCAGGTGCTCGACGCCCTCGCCTCGGTGCTGCGGCTCGACCGGCACGAGCGCGGTCACCTCTTCCGGCTGGCCGGACACGCGCCTGCGGCCGAACCCGAAGAAGCTGAGCCGCTCGCGGCCGAGGTGGCGGCCGTCCCGCTCCTGCTCCAGCCGCACCCGTCGTACATCATCGGCGGCAACTACGACGTGCTGAGCCACAACCAGGCGGCCGACGAGCTGTTCCCGCACCTCACCGCGGCAGCAGACCGGCCGGCGAACTTCGCCCGCTGGGTCTTCCTCGAACCTGCGGCCCGGGACGTTCTGGTCGACTGGGAGCCCGAGGCGCGCGGTCTGCTTGCCCGGCTGCGGGCGCTGGCCGGACGCCACCCGGGCGACGTCCGGTACACCCGGCTGATCGACGAGCTGAACGCGGGCAGCCCGGAAGTGCGTGCCTGGTGGCCGCAGTACGACGTGCAAGCCCGGCACGGCGGACGGAAGCGGCTACGGAGCCCGGGACGCGGGGTGGTCGATTTCGCTTACACCGCGTTCCACCTGGCCGAACAGCCGGAGCAGACACTGGTGATCTACTCCGACGGCCGCGAATCCGCCGCTTGAGCTCTGTCGACCATCCCGCACGGCGTGGTGTCCGGGTCAGCGTCCGTGCGGGCGGCAGGCGTCGTGGGTGTCCACGGGGGCGCCGCCGCCCTCGGTGCCCCCTCCGGGTATGTGGATCGTGTTGCCGACGGCGGCAGCGGCGGTGCCGCGGCGGGGCACCGGCATGGGCGCGAGGATCTGCCAGCGGTCGCGCGTGATGTCGTATGCCTCGGTGTCGGGGAAAACGCCGTGGGATCCGGGTGCCGGATTTCCTTCACCGCCGAAGGTGTAGATCGTCGTGCCGATGGCCGCCGCCGCGATGCCGCCGCGGGCCGTCGGCATGGGGGCACGCCGGCCCCACCGACGGGTGCGCAGGTCGAGGGCGCAGACCTCGCCCCGTACATGGGCCTGCCCCCGGTCACGGCCACCGACGACGTAAAGGCCGCCTGCCGTGAGTGGTCAACCGGGCATCACGGCGGGACACGAAGACTTCCGCGCGGTGCAGTCCTGAACAGCTCCACCACACCGGAGGTCTTCGACATGTTCAAGCCCGGCCGGCGTCAACAGCGCTCGTAGTCAATGCACGAGCCGCGTCCTCAGAGGTTGGTACGTCAGACCATCCCGTCGATGAACATGAAAGCGGCCACTGCCAGCAGCCCCAGGGCAAAGGCCCGCTGCAGTGTCCTGCCCCTCACCTTCGACGCCAGGCGCCTGCCGTCCCACGCTCCCAGGATCGCGGCGCCGGCGAAGGGGGCGACGACCGCCCAGTCGAGCCGGCTCGCAGTGCCACCACGCAGTCCGAGTGCCGCGAGCGAGTTGGCGGTGATGACCAGGAGGCTGGTGCCCACCGCCTCGCGCATGCGGAGGCCGAGTACACCCACGAGAGCCGGCACGGCGAGGAAGCCACCGCCGACTCCGAGGAGACCGGTCACCGCGCCGAGTCCGGCGCCTGCCGCTGCCGCGTGCCCGGGTCTGATCCTCCGGATGGCATCGTCCTCTTCCCTGGACCTCAGCATGCGCACCGCCGCGACTGCCGCGACCATCGCGAAGGCCGCCGACAGGGCGCCCGCAGGAAGGTTGGCGGCGAGCGCGGAGCCGAGCATCGCCGGGCCGATCCCGGCTGCGGCGAAGAGCAGTCCCGCGCCCCAACGGACGTGTCCGTCACGGGCGTGGGCGGTCAGGGCGGTTGCCGAGGTGAGGGCCACGATGACCAGTCCGGCGGTGGTCGCCGCGACCGGGGTGAAGCCGAGCAGGTAGATCAGGGCGGGAACGGCCAGGACGCTGCCACCGCCCCCGAGCGCGCCGAGGGCCAGCCCGATCAGCGCGCCGGCCACAAGGGCGAGGATCAGGGCACTCACGCGACCGTACCGGGCAGGTCCTGCGAGTCCACCACGGGCAGCCCGGCCCCCGCCCACGCGCGCATGCCTCCGATCACATCCACAGCCTCGACGCCTTTGTCCGTGAGCAGTTCGGCGGCCTGCCGGGACCGGTTGCCCGAGCGGCAGATGACGACCAGGCGTCGTCCTTGGGCCTCGGAAGGCAGTGGCATGCCTTCGAAGAGTTCGGTGAGGGAGCGGTGTACGGCTCCGGGCGCGTGACCCGCGTTCCATTCGTCGAGCTCCCGGACGTCCAGCAGAACGGACGCTGCGCCCTCAGGTCCGTGCCCGGTACGTTCGGCCGCTTCCTCCACGGCGATCCGGCCTATGCCGGACTGGGAAGTCTCCATGCGTGATCCTCGCCTTGTGCAGTAGTGGGTGGGTCCGGCCCAGGTGGGCTCAGGCGGTACGGAGGGTGAGTCCGGCCTTGTCGGCGGCGGAGAAGGAGTCGTCCAGCGCGACGACATCACGGCCTGCCGCGTCCAACAGCGAGGCGGCGATGGCGGCGCGCATGCCACCCGCGCAGTGCACCCACACCTCACCGGGCGGCACCGCGTCGAGGCGGCGGTGCAGGGTGTGCAGCGGAATGTGGACCGAATCCTCGATGTAGCCGGCAGCCCGCTCGGAGGCACGCCGGACGTCCAGCACGACCACGTCCTCCGCCGGGTGTCGCCCGGCCAGGTCGGCGAAGGTCGCGCGAGGGAAGGAGGCCAGGGCCTCGCTCCCGGCCGTCCAGGCCGACGGTCCGCCGGTGGCTGCGGCGGCCGGGCGATCGATGCCGACGCGCACCAACTCTCGCTGTGCGTAAGCCAGTTGCTCCGTCGACTCGGCGAGCAGCGTCACCGGCTTGCCCCAGGGAATCAACCAGGCCAGGTAGGTGGCGAGTTGCCCGTCGGCCTCGAAGTTGTAGGTGCCGGCGACGTGCCCTTCGGCGAACGCGATCCGGTTGCGCAGGTCGACCACCCACTCCCCGGCGGCCAGTCGCGCCGCGAGCTCCTCGGCGTCGGCCACTGCGGGCGCCGTGAGGTCGACCGGAGCGGGTCCGGCGGAGTTGGCGGGCCCCATGTGTGCGTAGTACGCGGGGATGTCGTCGAGTCCCGCGAGCATCCGGGTGATGAAGGTGTCGACGTCCTGCGTGAGCGCTTCGTTCGACGCCTTCTCCTTGCCGATGGTGGTCTCGTTCCCCTCGGCCTGGCCCGCGGAGCAGAAGCTGCCGAATCCGTGCGTGGGCAACACCGCGGCGGCGTCGGGCAGTTCCGCGGCAAGACGGTGCGCAGATGCGTGCTGAGCCCGGGCGAGGCGCTCTGTCAGGCGGGGCTCGACCAGGTCGGGACGGCCGACGGTGCCGATCAGCAGAGAGCCTCCCGTGAACACCGCGACCACCGTCCCGTGCTGCTGAAGGGCGTATGCGGTGTGGTGCGGGGTGTGACCGGGTGTCGCCAGCGCCTGCAGGGCGAGCCCGGCGTCGATGGTCGTGCGGTCCCCGTCGTGCACGGGTATTCGCTCGAAGGACACGGTGGCCCCGGCGGGTACGAGGTAGGCGGCGCCGGTGAAACGAGCGAGTTCCAGGCCACCGGTGACGTAGTCGTTGTGGATGTGGGTCTCGACGACATGTGAGATCCGCACGCCCCTGCGCGCCGCGGCTTCCAGCACACGGTCGGCGTCACGCGGCGGGTCGACGGCCACGGCCGAGCGCTCGCCGCCCGCCAGGTAGCTACGGTTGCCGAGCCCAGCGACCTCGATCGTGTCGACGAAGAACATTTCAGACACTCCCCCCAGCGCCACATACCCGTAGGGGCATATGGTGCGAGCACGAACATTCAGCCAATTCGGGAACGGTTTCAGCTAATTCGGGAACAAGAGGCCTGCTGAAGGCCCCCTCACCGCACCGGATCGAACCGCCGTGCGCTCCGACGCGAGCGCGTGAACCGGCTCCCCGCCGGGTCGAGGCGATAGCCGGCACGGGCGTCGAACTGCGCCACGACACTGAAGCGATCGCCACGGATGAGAGTGGTGCGCCACTCGACAGTGCGGCCGTGCGCGCGGCCGACCCGCTCGATGGAGAACGCCGCCACGCCCTCTGGGAGGCCAAGCAGTCTTTGTTCTGCGGCAGTTGGAATGACCGCCTGGATGCGTTCCTCTCCGCCCACAAGACGGATACCGCACCGATCGGCGAGCTCGTCGTAGAGCGCCGTGTGACTGAAGTCGGCGTCGAGCAGCGCCCGGGCGTCCGAGGCCAGAAGCCACACCTTGTCGTGGGCCAGCGGTTCTCCATCGGCCAGGCGGATGCGTTCCAGGTACAGAAGCGGCGTCGACTCCTCCATGCCCAGACGCACCGCTACGTGCGCGTCGGCGCGGATGTCGAGACTGCGGACGACGCTGCGCTGTTCGAGACCAGCCGCCTCGACGGAGGCGAACAGACTGTAGAGCGCGCCGACGGGCTGCTCGATGACAGCCTCGCCCACCGGTCGCGGCCGTCGGCCTTTCGCCGCCGTGACCAGACCTTCCTCCCGCAGCCCGCGCAGCGCCGCACGGATGGTGTGCCGGCTGACTCCGTACCGGGCGGCCAGCTCGTTCTCGCCGGGGAAGGAGTCGACGAACTCGCCTCGCTCCAACCGGGCCCTGAGGTCGTCGCGCACATGACGCCACAGCGGAGTCCCGCCCCGGCCTGCCTGGGAACGCGCGCCCCGGCCAGCCGAGGGAGTGGGTTCCTCACCCATGATTCTCATCCTTGTGTACGTACATTCGAAAAGATAATGTACGTACATTAGCCGGGACGGCCGCGAGGGGGAAGGCGTACATGACCACAGACGCTCATCACAAGGTCCTCATCGTGGGCGGAGGAGCCGCCGGAGTCAGCGTCGCGGCCCGCCTGCTGCGCCACGGCATCCGCGACATCGGGCTCGTCGAGCCCTCTGACACGCACTACTACCAACCGCTGTGGACACTCGTCGGCGGCGGCCGGGCCACAGCCCGGGCAAGCGCCCGCCCCCAGCGGTCCGTCTTACCGAAGGGTGTCTCCTGGATCCGCAGCCGCGTGGAGACCGTGGACCCCGAGGGGCGGACGGTCGGTACGGCCGACGGGAGGACCGTCGGCTACGACCGGCTCGTCGTCTGCCCCGGCATCCAACTCGACTGGGACCGGGTGCCCGGCATGGCGCAGGCTGTCGCCGCACCGCACACCTCCAGCAACTACGCCTACGAACTGGCGCCCAAGACCTGGGACCTGATCCGCTCCATGCGCTCGGGGACAGCCGTCTTCACCATGCCGTCGGGCCCGATCAAGTGTGGTGGAGCTCCCCAGAAGATCGCGTATCTCGCCGCGGACCACTGGCGCGAGCAGGGTGTCCTGAAGGACATACGAGTGGTCCTCGTGCTGCCCACGCCGGGCATGTTCGGGGTTCCGGTGTTCGCCAAGGAACTGGAACGGGTCGTGGCCCGCTACGGCATCGAGGTGCACAAGAACAGCGAGCTGGCCGAGGTGGACCCGGACGGCCGCAACGCCATCGTCGTCGACCACAAATCCGGGAGCAAGGACACCATCCGCTTCGACATGCTGCACGTCGTGCCGCCCCAGTCGGCACCCGACTGGCTCAAGGCGAGTCCGCTGGCCGATCGCGCGGACCCCGGCGGCTACGTGGAGATCGACAAGCACACCATGCGTCATGTGCGTTACCCCGACATCTTCGCCCTCGGCGACGCCGGCTCGTCACCCAACTCCAAGACCGGAGCCGCGATCCGCAAACAGGCACCGGTCGTCGCCCGCAACGTGAGCGCCGGCCTCGCCGGTGCCGAGCCACTGCCCGCCTCGTACGACGGATACTCCTCCTGCCCGATCACCACCTCTCGGCACACCATGCTGCTCGCCGAGTTCGACTACACCCTGCGACACCGTCCCACCTTCCCCCTCATCGACGCGACCCACGAACGCCGCGACATGTGGTACCTCAAGCGCTACGGCCTGCCGTTCCTCTACTGGAACCTCATGCTCCGCGGACGCGCCTGAAACCCGGCGCAGGCCCGAGCCCCGCACCGGCCGCGCACCGTCGTCCGGACCGGGGGCCGAAGGGCCCCCGGCCGGGCCCGAGTGGCCCTTGGTGCCCGGTGCCGGGCGCGCCACGCTGGGTGCAGAAGACGTGAAGGGAGCCGGTGCGATGACCTCCACCACCACGATGAGCGCCGCTCTTGAGCCCGTGCACCGCGAACGCCTGACGCGGATGGCCCGTGAGGTCTCCTTCGAGGCCGGGGCCCGCCTGTTCGAGGAGGGCCGGCGCGCCGACCGCTTCTGGATCGTGCGCACCGGCACCGTCGCCCTCGACCTGCACGTGCCCGGCCGGCGGCCCGCCGTCATCGAGACCCTTGGTCACGGTGAGCTGATCGGCTGGTCCTGGCACTTCGAGCCGTACCTGTGGCAGTTGGGCGCCGAGGCGACGACCCCGGTACGGGCCTGGGAGTTCGACGCCGGGGACGTGCGGGCGTTGTGCGCCGAGGACACCGAGTTCGGCCGGGCGATCGCCGTCTGGGTCGGGCGCGTGGTCGCCCAGCGGCTGCACGCCTCCCGGATCCGGCTGCTCGACCTCTACGCCCCCTACGGCAGCGGTGGCCAGATGTGACCGGAGGTCCTGTGAGGAGTACCGCATGGACAGCAGCCCGCACCGGGTGAGTGACGTGATGACGCGAGCTGTCGTCGCCGTGGGCCGCAAGGCCCTGTTCAAGGACGTCGTCGAGCGCATGGATGAGTGGAAGGTCAGCGCGCTTCCCGTGCTGGAGGGCGACGGCCGGGTGGTCGGCGTGGTGTCCGAGGCCGATCTGCTGCCCAAGGAGGAGTTCCGGGACAGCGATCCGGACCGGTTCACCCAGCGGCGCCGGCTGTCCGACCTGGCCAAGGCCGGGGCCTTGACCGCCGAGGAACTGATGAGCACTCCGGCTGTCACCGTCCACCCCGACGCCACCCTCGCCGAAGCCGCGCGCATCATGGCGCTGTGTCACGTCAAGCGGCTGCCCGTCGTCAACGCCGAGGGCCTGCTCGAGGGCGTGGTCAGCCGCGGGGACCTGCTGAAGGTGTTCCTGCGCCCGGACGACGACCTCGCCGACGAGATCCGGCGCGACATCGTCGACCCCCTCTTCCCGGCCCCGGTCGAGCCCGTTCACATCGTGGTCACCGACGGCGTCGCGACCCTGACGGGACGGGTGGCGGACGCCGACCGCATTCCTCTCGCCGCACGGCTCGTGCGCGGTGTCGAGGGTGTCGTGAGCGTGGACTGCCGCCTCACCGCGGCCGGCACGGAGTGAAACCGCGGGAGGGCGGCAACTGCAAGGGCCGGCCCGGCCGTCGGTGTTGAGCCGATGGCCGGGGAGGTGTCCGCGGCATCGTCGCCGCTCCCTCTCGCGGGTCCGAGGTTCTGCGTCACGGCGTGTGGGCCCGGTCCGCGTCCGGAAAGTCGGGGTCGAGGTTCGGACGGCGGGGCGGTCCGGCCAGGGCGCAGTGGACGTCCACCACGCCCGCCACGGCCCGTGCGAGGCGCGCCGCGACCGGGACCAGAGCGGTCTCGTGGACCCCGCCGGCCAGCGTGACGACACCGTCGCGCACCTCCACGACGACGGTGGTGGTGGTGTGCGTGCCGAAGAGAGGCACGACGACCTCGCGCCGGACCTCCTCGGCGATGTCCTCGTCGTCCCGCAGGAAGACCTTCAGCAGGTCGGAGCGGCTGACGATGCCCTGCAGAGTGCCGTCACGGCCGACGACCGGCAGCCGCTTGACGCCGGCGCGGGCCATGATGCGTGCGGCGTGGGCGAGTGTCGCGTCGGACGCCACGGTGACGGCCGGCGTGGTCATCAGCTCGGCGGCGGTCACGGCGTCCGCCTTGCGGGCCCCGGCGAGGTACTGCGCCTGCCCGCTTCGGCCGGTGTCTGCGGCGCGGTACTCCTCCTTGGGCAGCAGATCGGCCTCGGATACGACGCCGACGACGCGTCCCGCGTCGTCCAGCACCGGGAGGGCGCTGACCCGCCACTCGCGCATGGCCTTCACTATGTCCTTGAAGGACGCCCCGGCTCGCAGGGCGACCACCCGGTGGGTCATCACGTCGTTCACGAGGGCCGGGGTGCTGTTCATGGCGTCCTCCAGAGGCTCGGGTCCCGCCTTCCGACATCTTCAGGCTGCGGCTTCGGACCCGGTCGTGCATGGGCCGAGTGGGCCCGATCCCCTGCCCGGGAGGCCTCGGAGGCCCAGGAGGC
This sequence comes from Streptomyces sp. NPDC002676, assembly GCF_053592455.1. Lineage (NCBI taxonomy): Bacteria > Bacillati > Actinomycetota > Actinomycetes > Kitasatosporales > Streptomycetaceae > Streptomyces > Streptomyces sp. NPDC002676. The sequence continues at coordinate 651,300 of NZ_JBSFVT010000002.1, forward strand.
CTATTCGGCGGGCAGCGGGACGCGCCAGTCGAGTACGGCGCCGCCGCCCTCGGGGCTGGTCACCTCGAGCCGCCCGCAGAGCTTTTCCGCCCGCTCGGCCATGTTGAGCAGTCCGCTGCGCCGGCCACCGGGCGGGATGCCCACGCCGCCGTCCGAGACCTGCAGGCGCACCTCGCGGCCGTCGGTCGTCAGGACCACCTGGGCCCGGTCGGCATGAGCGTGCCGGGCGATGTTGGTGAGGGCCTCGGTCAGCACGGCCACGATGTCGTCGGCGATCCCGGGCGGCACATCGGTGTCGACCAGGCCCTCCATGCGCACGCTGGGCGCGAAGCCCAGCACGGGGGCGGCCTCACCGACCGCACGGACGACCCTCGCCCGCAGTCCGCTTGCGGCAGTGCCCTCCCGTGCCCGCAGTCCGAAGATCGTCGACCTGATGATCTTGATGGTCTCGTCGAGGTCGTCCACGGCCCGCAGCACGCGCTCGGAGGCCTCCGGGTGTTCGATGAACCGGCCCGCGCTCTGCAGGGTCATCCCGGTGGCGAACAGCCGCTGGATCGCCAGGTCGTGCAGGTCCCGGGCGATGCGGTCGCGGTCCTCCAGCAGCGCGATCTGCTGAGCGTCCTGCCGCCGCTCGGCCAGCTCCATCGCGATGGCGGCCTGGGCGGCGAAGCCCTGCAGCATCTCGGTCTCCTTGTGGAGGAAGACCGGCCGGCCGGCTTCCCGGGCCACCAGGACCACCCCTCGAACGCCGCCCGCACCCGTGCCGATCGGGACGGCCACGGCGGGGCCGAGCCCGACGAAGCGCGGTGGCTGAGGGGAGATCCGAGGGTCGCGGATGACGTCGTCACTGGTGACCGGGGAAGCGGCGGTGTACGCCAGCCCCATCAGGCTTTCGTCCATGGGCAGCACCAGTCCGCGGTGTGCCTCGGCGCCCACTCCGACGGCGATCTGCACGTTGAGCGACTTCGTGCCCTCCATCGGCATGGCGACCGCGGCCAGGGCCGAGCCGGAGATCTCCCGGGCATGCTCGGCGATCAGCCCCAAGGACTCGGCGCGGTCGCTGCCGGACATCAGGCTGTGGCCGATCTCCGCGTTCGCCCGCAGCCAGCGCTCCCGCAACCGGGAGTCCTCGTACAGGCGGGCGTTGTCGATGGCCACGCCGGCGGCCACGGCCAGCGTGGAGAGCACCGACTCGTCCTCCTCGTCGAACTCCAGCCCGCCGCGTTTCTCGGTCAGGTACAGGTTGCCGAAGACCTGGTCGCGGACCCGGATCGGGACACCGAGGAAGCTGTTCATCGGCGGGTGGTGCGGCGGGAAGCCGTACGAGGCCGGGTGCTGTGAGATCTTCGCGAGCCTGAGCGGCTGCGGGTGCCGGATCAGCTCGCCGAGGATCCCGTGGCCTTCCGGATAGGGGCCGATCGCGGAGATCTGTTCCTCGGTGACGCCCACCGTGTGGAAGGCGGACAGCCGGCTGCCGTCCGGTCCGATGACGCCGAGGGCGGCGTACTCGGCGTCCACGAGCGCCGCAGCCGCCTCGACGATGGCGTGCAGGGCCTGCTCCAGGTCCAGTTCCCGGCCGACGGAGAGGACCGCCTCCAGCAGACTGTGCACGCGATTCTGCGTGCCGCGGGCCGCGTCGATCCGGGCCTGCAGCTCCTCCAGCAGCTCGTCGAGCTTCAGCTGTGGCAGTCGTACGCGGGGCTCCTCGGGGCCTGTCACCCCATCCCTCCTGCTCCCGTAGGCGTGCGGACCCGGTACCCACGGGCCACCTCCACGGTATCCGTCCCGGGCGCAGGACTGTACCTCGCAGCGGCAACCGGCCTCTCCGACGCCGGTGACGCCGGTGACGCCGGTGAGCGGGCCCGAGGACGACCGGCCCTCGATCGAGGGCCGAACGGCACTGGAGAGGCCCGGAGGCCATGGGCGACAGTGCAATCAGGAGCGGCACCGATCCCCCGCGGTGTCGCTCCACCGACGAGGCGCCACAGCCCGCACCCGGGCTTGGAGCCACCGAATCCGCCGTCTCCACCGATTCCGCCGTTTCCGCCGTTTCCGCCGAGCGCAGAGCCACGCACCCGCGAAGAAGCCAGCCATGATCCGTGAACACGATTCGAGGAACCGCCGCATCGACCTCGACCGGGCCGAGGCACTGCGCCTGCTCGGCAGCGTGCGCCTGGGCAGGGTCGTCTTCACCCGACAGGCGTTGCCCACCATCCGCCCGGTCAACCACATCCTGGACAGCGGTGACATCGTGATCCGTATGCACGAGGGCGCGGCCCTGACCTCGCATGCCCGGCAGGGCGACAGCGCGGGTGTGGTCGTCGCCTACGAGGCCGACGCGATCGACCCGGACACGCACATCGGCTGGAGCGTGGTGGTCACCGGCTACGCCCGCCTGGTCACCGATCCCGCCGAACTGGCGCGCATACGGGGGTTGTTGGATCCCTGGGTGCCGCAGCAGAGCATGGATCAGGCGGTTCGTATCCGTCCCGAACTGGTTTCGGGTGTGCTGCTCACCGGGAGGGACGCGGCGCAGGAGCGTGGCTGAGCAGCCCTCCGCCCCTTCTCGGTCATTCCGTGGGAACGGCCACTTCCGCATGCTGCTCCCCGCCGAGCACCACCTTGAGCGCGCCGGTCCGGGCGGCCCGGGAGAAGACGTCGTACGCCTCCTCCATGTCGTCCAGCGGGAAGGTGTGGGTGACCAGTTGCCCGGTCGGCAGCCGGCCTGCCGCGGCCATCCGCAGCAAGGTGGGCGTGGAGTAGGTGTCGACCAGGCCGGTCGTGATCGTCACGTTCTTGATCCACAGGTCTTCGAGGTGCAGCGTGGCGGGCTTGCCGTGCACGCCGATGTTGGCCACGTGACCGCCGGGTCGGACCATGCGGGTGCACAGCTCGAAGCTCTCCGGTACGCCGACCGCCTCCATGACCACATCCGCGCCGAGTTCGTCCGTCAGGTCGGCGACGAGCTGGGCAGGTGCCTCCCGTACGTCGGCCACGGCGTCGGCGCCGAGCCGTCGGGCAGCCTCCAGGCGGGCGGGGGCCAGGTCGACGGCGATGATCCGCTCGGGGGAGAACAGGCGGGCCGTGGCGATCGCCGCGAGGCCGATGGGACCGGCGCCGACGATGGCGACGGTGTCCCCGGGGCGTACGCGGCCGTTGATGACGCCGACCTCGTAGGAGGTCGGGAAGATGTCCGCGAGCAGGACGGCGTCCTCGCTGCGCACGGCGCCCGGCAGCGGATGCACGGACAGGTCGGCGTAGGGGACGCGGACGTACTCGGCCTGCGTGCCGTCGACGAGGTGGCCGAGGATCCAGCCTCCGCCGCCCCGGCACTGGCCGTAGGAGCCGTCCCGGCAGAACCGGCACCGGCCGCAGGGGGTGATGCAGGAGATCAGCACCCGGTCGCCGGGCCGCACGGTGCGCACGTCGCTGCCGGCCTCGACGATCTCGCCGACCGCCTCGTGGCCGAGGACCGTGCCGGGGCGCACCTCGGGCAGATCGCCTTTGAGGATGTGCAGGTCCGTCCCGCAGATCGTCACGACGTCGACCTTCACGATCGCGTCGGTGGGTTCCTTGACGGCGGGGTCCGGGACGTCCTGCCAGGATGCCTGCCCGGGACCGCGGTAGACGAAGCCCTTCATGGCTCTCCTCACCCTCTTCGGTCGGTCCGCCGCGGGATCCGTGGCTTCGGCAGGGCGCCGGAACCGTCCCGCACGTTCAGCTTCGCCAGTGGGCGGTCGTGCCGCTTGGGCCGTCCGGCCCTCGCGCTCGACCGGAGCGTGCCTGTCGAAGGCCGCGGCCCGCCGTGAGGCTGTGCGGTACCCGGAACGGACCGGCGAGTGGGGCCGGACGGCCCTACCACCCCGTCCGGGTTCCAGGTTTGCTCTCCTTATGTCCGAGAACGACATGGCCCGCGTGTCAGATCCCCACACCGAACCGGACGTGGTCGTGGCCCATCGTGCGGCCGACGCGGCAACCGTCGTGTCCCTGCACGGCGAGATCGACCTTCCGGCGGTGTCCGCGCTGTCGGAACGACTCGACGCGCTCACGGCGCACCCGTGCCCCGACCTGGTCCTGGATCTGCGGCCGGTCACGTTCATCGACTGCTCCGGGCTCGGGATCCTGTGCCGCGTGCGCAACCGGGTACTGGCCCGGCGGGGACGGCTGCGGCTGGTCGCGGAGAGTACGGCCTTCCGGCGGATGCTGCGGGCCGCAGGACTGGGGGACGTCTTCGAGCTGCACGCACGGCTTCCTTGAACGGGGTCGCGGCGCGTGCGCCGACGACGTCAGGAAGGTTCCGGTACGACAGCCACCGGGCACGCCCCGTGGTGCAGCACCCCGTGGGCGACGCGGCCCAGCGGAAGGCCGAGGTGGCCGTGGTGGCGCCGGGAGCCGATGACGAGCAGGTCGGCTTCGAAGGAAGCGGCGACCAGGGCGTCGCGGGCATGGCCCTCGACGGCGCGACGGTCCGTCTCGAGGTCGGCCGGTGTGTCGCGCAGGGCCTCCTCCAGCAGCTCCACAGCCTGCTGTTGCCGCACGTGTGCCGGCTCGCCCGCGAGCAGCGGGTGACCGGTGGTCGCGTGCGCCGGGCGCCGCCAGGCCCGTACGGCTGCCAGGGGCACTCTGCGCAGGGATGCCTCCTCGACGGCGAACCGCACGGCGGCCGAGCTCTCCGGCTTCTCGCCCACCCCGAGGGCGATGCGGCCCCGGGTCCCGGCGCGGGCCTGGTTGTCGTGGCTGCCGCGCAGCACGATCACGGGGCAGTGCGCATGCCCGGCGACCGCCAGGCTGACGGAACCGAGGAGCGCCTCGGCCACCCCGCTGCGGCCCCGGCAGCCGAGCACCACGGCGAGGGCCATGCTGCTCTCCCGTACGAGCCCGTGGTCCGGCTCGTCGGGCAGCACGTCGGTGGTGACCTTCACGCCCGGTTGGCGGTGCTGGGCGCGCTGCTCCGCGGTGCCGACGACGTCCCGGGCCATCACCTCCTCCAGCGGTTTGCCGAGTTCCTGTGCGAGCAGGGCGCCTTCGTAGCGCTCCCAGAGGGAGGCGTACACGAGCCGGAGCGGTGCTCCGCGCAGGGCGGCCTCGTCGGCGGCCCAGTCGACAGCGCGCAGACTGGGCTCGGAGCCGTCGACACCGACGACGATCGGACGGTCCATCGTGCTCACCGTTTCCTTGACGGGTCAGTCGTGCGGAACGACGGCGACCGGGGCCTCGACATGGTGCAGGACGGCGTGCGCGACGTGGCCGACGTGGGTGCCGAGGCGGCCCGTGCGGATGTGCCGGCCCACGACGACCAAGGAGGCCTCGCGGGAGGCGTCGACGAGTACCTGCGCGGCGCTGCCGGACCGGCTCACCTCGGTCACCTCCACACCCGGGAACTTCTGCCGCCAGGGGCGCAGCACCTCGGTCAGGGCGGTGGCCTGCTCGCTTGCGAGCGTGCTGTACAGCTCCGCGTCACCGTAGAAGCGGTAGAAGGAGGTGGGCGGCGCGCTCCAGCCGTGCACGACCCGCAGGGACGCGTCGCGGCGCGCGGCGGCGTCGAAGGCGAACTCCAGCAGTGTCTCGTCCGGGCCGCCGGTGTCGAGGCCGAGGACGACCGGCCGGAAGGGGGTCGCGGCGGAGGGCACGCCCGCAGGGTCCATCTGGTGCTCGTCGGCGGCCTGCTCGCCGGCCCGGACCAGTATCACGGGACGTCCGGCACGGGCGATCACGGCCAGGCTGACCGAGCCGACCACGAACCCGCCGATCGCGCCGAGGCCGCGCGAGCCCAGCACCATCAGCTCGGCCGAGTCCGCCGCCTCGATCAGGGCCTCGGCCGGGTTCCCGGTGAGCCGATCGGTGATCACCTCGACACCGGGGTGGCGCAGCCGCAGCCCCTCGGCGGCCTCACGGGGAACCTCCTCGGTCCACTGCTGCAGGGTCTCGGCGCCGAGCAGGGGGGCCTGGGCCACGGGCTCGGGCAGCGGCTCCCAGACGTGGACGACCTTCAGCGGCAGACCCCGCAGCCGTGCTTCGCGCGCCGCGAATTCGGCCGCTGCCCGGCTCTCGGGCGAGCCGTCGAGACCTACCGTGACGGTTCGGGGCATTGTCTCCACCTCCCGGGACGAGGATCCAGCTCCAGCGTGGTGACGCCGTGCCCGCCGGGTCAGGGGCCGCACGGCCCTGTGCGGGACCGACCGGCCCTGTCGGCGGAGCCGTCGGGCGTGCGGCGTGGGAACGATTACCAGGAACGAGTACCCCACACCGGTGGAAGCCGGAGCGGACGGCGAAGGGCAGCGCATGGCCGAAGGTGCGGACGGACGACCACCCGGGAAACGGTCCCTCCTGCCCGGGCTCCATGACCTCCTCGGCCACCGGCAGGTCTGGCTCGGGAACGACGTGCCCGCGGGGGTGACGGTCGCCGCGTATCTCGTCCCGCAGGTCATGGCGTACGCCGCGGTGGCCGGTCTGCCGCCGGTCTCCGGGCTGTGGGCCATCCTCCCCGCGCTCGCCCTGTACGCGCTGTTCGGCTCCTCACGTCTGCTGTCGGTCGGCCCCGAGTCCACGACCGCGCTGATGACGGCCACCGTGGTGGCTCCTCTGGCCGCCGGACACCCTGGGCGCTACGCCTCGCTGGCAGCGGCTCTCGCCGTCACGGTCGGGCTGCTGTGCCTGGCGGCCAGAGTGGTCCGGCTCGGTTTTCTCGCGGACCTGCTCTCCCGCCCCGTGCTGATCGGCTATCTCACGGGGGTCGCGCTGATCATGATGGTGGACCAGCTCCCCCGCCTCACGGGCGTGCGCACGAGCAGTACGGCGTTCTTCCCTCAACTGGCCTCCTTCTTCGTCCACCTGACGAGGATCCACCCCGCGACGGTGGCCCTGTCCGCCGCAGTCCTCGTGTTCCTCTTCGCCATGGCCCGCTTCCTCCCCGCGCTTCCCGGGCCGCTGCTCGCCGTGGTCCTCGCGACGGCCGCCGTGGCCGCCTTCGACCTCGACCGCCGGCACGGGGTCGCTGTGATCGGCAGGGTGCCGTCCGGGCTTCCGGATCTCGCCCTGCCTGATCTCCCCGAGGTGCCCCGCCTCGTGCTGCCCGCCCTCGGGGTCCTGCTGGTGGCGTACACCGACTTCATCCTCACGGCGCGGGCGTTCGCGAAGCGTGACGACGAGCCGGCGGCCCCGCTCGACACCGACCAGGAATTCCTCGCCCTGGGCGCGGCCAACCTGGGCGCCGGTGTGCTGCACGGTTTCCCCGTGAGCAGCAGCGCCAGCCGTACCGCGCTGGCGGCCTCGGCGGGCGCACGCAGCCAGGCGTACTCCCTGGTCGCCGGGGCGGCGGTGCTGGCCGTCCTGCTGTTCCTGAGCCCGCTGCTCACCCGCACCCCCGCCGCGGTGCTCGGCGCGCTCGTCGTGTACGCCGGCGTCCACATGATCGACCTCGCGGGCTATCGCCGGCTCGCCTCCTTCCGACGCCGCGAACTCCTCCTCGCGCTCGGCTGCCTGGCGGGCGTGCTCGCCCTGGACATCCTCTACGGGGTCCTCGTGGCCGTCGGCCTGTCCGTGGCCGAACTGCTGACCCGGGTGGCCCGTCCGCACGACGCGATCGAGGGGCTGGTGCCCGGGGTCGCGGGCATGCACGACATCGACGACTACCCGCAGGCACGCACGATCCCCGGGCTGCTGGTGTACCGCTACGACTCGCCCCTGTTCTTCGCCAACGCGGAGGACTTCCACCGCCGCGCGCTGGCCGCCGTCGAACAACAGACCGAACCGGTCCGCTGGTTCGTGCTCAACACCGAAGCCAATGTGGAGGTCGACATCACCGCGCTCGACGCCGTGGACGACCTGCGCCGGAAGCTGACGGACCGGGGCATCGTGTTCGCCCTCGCCCGGGTCAAGCAGGACCTGCTGGACGACCTGGAGGCGTACGGCCTCGCGGAGTCCGTCGGCGCCGAGCGCATCTTCCCGACCCTGCCGACGGCGGTGTCCGCGTACCGGGCGTGGTGCACGGACCACTGACCACACGGAACGGGCGGCGGGAAGCCGAACGGCCCACCCGCAGGTCTGGGTCCTGTCGTCAGACTCCCGTCGCGGGGCAGGCGGGAGTTTGACGGCAGGGCCTAGTGGCCCATGGCTCGTCCGTCGGCGCCGGCACATGCTGAAAACGCACCGGTCGCCGTCGAGCGGCGGGCCCCGTTCAAGGAGATCGTGCGGCTGATGCAGGACTGGCAGGTCAGCGCCCTGCCGTGATCGAGGGCCTGCACGACGGAGTCGTCACGCGCTGGTCCCGGTGGCCGCGCGCCCGGTGCGGGCCGTGGAAGGAGTGGTGGACGTGCAGTTCGACCTCGCACGCGACGACCATGGAGTGGACGATCATGGAGTGAGTAGGGCCGGTCGGCCCTAGTCCACACGGCACCCGCGGATGGATGATCAGCCTCGTGGACCGCCCGTGGTCTGTCCGTCCCCGGTAACGAGAGGTCGTCATGACCGAGACACGCACCTTCACGGAGCAGGACCCGATCCGGGTGTTCCTGCTGGACGACCACGAGGTCGTGCGACGCGGCCTGACGGACCTGCTCGACGCCGAACCGGACATCACCGTGGTCGGCGACGCGGACTCTGCCGAACACGCCATCACCCGCGGACCCGCTCTGCGTCCGCACGTCGCCGTGCTCGATGTCCGTCTGCCCGACGGGGACGGCATCTCGGTCTGTCGCGAGCTGCGCAGCCGGATGCCGGAACTCGCGTGCCTGATGCTCACCTCGTTCGACGACGATGACGCCCTGCTGGACGCCATCATGGCGGGAGCCTCCGGCTACGTCCTGAAGCAGATCAAAGGCTCCGACCTCGTCTCCGCGGTCCGCACCGTCGCCTCGGGACAGTCGATGCTCGACCCCGCGACGACCGCCCGCCTCATGAACTCCCTGCGGGCCGACCCGGGGCAGACCCCGTCGCTGCCGCCCGAGCTGGCGAGCCTGTCGCCGCGCGAGCGGGACATCCTCGCCCTGGTCGGGGACGGTCTGACCAACCGTGAGATCGGCAAGAAGCTGTACCTGTCGGAGAAGACCGTCAAGAACCACATCTCGCGGATGCTGGCGAAGCTGGGCGTCCAGCGCCGGGTCCAGGCGGCTGTCCTCGCCTCCCATCTGGAACCGCACGACTCCGGGGGACACGCGGACCACTGAGGGTCCTGAGGGTTCCTTCTCGTCGAGGAGCGCGTGTTACTTGAGGCCGCTGAGCATGACGCCGCGGATGTAGTACTTCTGCAGCAGCAGGAAGAGGATCAGGACCGGCAGGATGCTCAGGACGAGACCGGCCATGACGATGGGCATCGTGCGGGTCGGGTCGACGTGGTCCTGCAGGAGCTGGATGCCGACCGGCAGGGTCATCACGTCCGGGTCGGCGGTCGACACGAGCAGTGCCCAGATGTACTCGTTCCAGGCGTCGACGAAGGTCAGCAGGCCGAGCGTCACCAGGACCGGCTTGGTCTGCGGCACGACGATCCGCCACCACACGGCGAACTCGCCGGCCCCGTCGATGCGCGCGGCCTCCAGGACCTCGTCCGGGATCGAGACCATGAACTGGCGCATCAGGAAGATCCCGAAGCCGTTGACGAGGAACGGCATGGCGAGCGCCACGATGCTGACGGTCAGGCCCGCTCCCCCGCGCCCGGACAGGTCGTTGCCGCCGGCCAGCGGCCAGTGCACCAGGATCAGGAAGTGCGGGATGAAGAAGAGGAACGGCGGGAACATCATCGTCGACAGTACGAGGCGGAAGACGAAGTCCCGGCCGGGGAACCGGAGTTTGGCGAGGGCGTAGCCCGCGAGCGACGACGTGAGCAGCACGGATCCGGTGATCACGGCGGTGGCGACGACGCTGTTGCGGAAGAGCACCGGCAGGTCCAACTGTGTGATCGCCGCCCGGTAGTTGGACAGATCGAACGCCTTGGGCAGGAACCGGTACGGCAGTGTGCCCGCCTCACCCGGCCCCTTGAAGGACGTCATCACCATGTCGAGGAACGGCACCACCGTGAGCACGGCGCCGGTGACGACCACCAGGTACGACAACCACGGGAAACGGCGGCGGTTCATGCGTCCTCCCCCTTGCGCCGGAAGATCCACAACTGCACCAGGGTGACCGCGAGGACCACCACGAACAGCACGAAGGCGGCGGCGCTCGCGGTGCCCCAGTCGCCGTAGGAGAAGGCCTGCCGGTACATCTCCAGCGCGGCCACATTGGTCGCGTCGCCCGGCCCGCCCTCGGTCATCACGATGATCAGCGCGAACGACTGCAGCCCGGTGAGGAACTGGGTGATGCACACGAACAGCAGAGACGGCCGCAGCAGCGGCAGTGTGATCTTGAAGAAGACGGTGACGGGACCGGCGCCGTCGAGCGCGGCGGCCTCGTAGTACGACTCGGGAACGGACTTCAGCCCGGCGGTCAGGATGAGGATCGCCGAGCCGACCGAGGCCCAGGCCTGGACGACCACGACCGAGGGCAGTGCGGTGTCCGGGTCCTGCAGGAACGCCACCGAGCCGAGCCCGAGGGCGTTGAGGACGCCGTTGACGAGGCCGCCCGGCTCGTACATGTACTTCCATACGTTGCCGACGGCGACGACGGTCGTGACGATCGGCAGGAAGTACAGGGTGCGCCACAGCCCTTGGAACCGCAGGTTGTCGATGCAGGTGGCGACGACCACGGAGCCGGCGAGCGCGAGGGCCACCGTGCCCAGGGCGAACAACAGAGTGTTGGTGAGGATCGGCGCCAGGAACGTGGAGCCGTCCGCGAAGAGGCCGGTGAAGTTGTCCAGGCCGACCGGTTCGATGTCGCCGAGGTCGAACCCGGCCCAGCGGGACATCGACAGCAGCAGCGCGAAGCCGAGCGGCAGGATCAGGAAGACCGCGAAGAACAACAGCGTCGGCGCCAGGAACAGACAGGCGACGACGGTCTGGCGGCGCCGGAGTCGGGGCCGGCTGCGGCCGTCGACCGCGCAAGCGGCGGGCCGCGGGCCGTGCGGCGCCCGCTCGGTCGTCTCGGTGGTCTCCCCCGCCAGGGCGTTCACCATGAGCGCGACACCTCCTGATCCACCTGGCGGCGGGTGGTGCGCAGGGCCTCGTCGACCGACTGCTGACCGGTCCACAACGCCTCGATGTTCTTGCGCAGCAGCGACTTGGCCTGTTGCGCGCCCTGCACGTTCGGCTCCGGCACCGCGTACGCCAGCGCGTCCAGGAAGGGGCGCAGGTTCGGATCGCCGCCCCTGCTCAGGAGTGTCCGCATGTCGTCGGCGCGGCCGGTCAGGGAGCCGACCGATACCTGGAGGGAGCTCATCCGGGTCGCCGTCGCGCCCTTCAGGGCACCGGCGTTCTTCACACCCACCTTCTCGCTGTTGAGCCAGCGCAGGAACTCCCAGGCCTCGCACGGGTGTTTGCCGGACGTGTTGACCCCCAGCATGAAGCCGGTGGAGAGCGTGGCGCGCCGGTCGTCCGCCTCGGGGACGGGCACGGGTGCGACGCCGATGTCGCCGTAGTCCTTGCCCATCAGGCCCTTCAGGTCCGCGGTCCACCAGCCGGCGCTGATCACCATGGCCACCTGCCCGGACGCGAACGCCTTGTAGACGTTGACGCCGGGGGCGCTGGCGCCCCGGACGACGAGGCGGTGCTCCAGGTCGAACACGGCCCGGCCGGCCGGTGAGTCGATGGCGGTGCTCCTGCCGTCCGCGGAGACGAACCTTCCGCCGGCGGCGTTGAGCAGGGCGAGCGTCTGGCCGACGGTGGTGGAGTCGTCGTAGGTCGAAAGACCGAACCCCTGGACCAGCGTGTTGCCGTACCGGTCCCGTCTGGCGGTGCGGTAGGCCGTGTCCTCCAGCTCCCGCCAGGTGCGCGGAGGGCCGTCGACACCGGCCTCGCGCAGCAGCCGCCTGTTGTAGTAGAGGGCGTACGTCTGCACCTCGGTGGGGTAGCCGTAGACCTTGCCCCCGACCGACGCGGCGCCGACCGCGGCCTCACCGTAGCCGCGCCGGATCTCCTCGGCGTGCTCGGGCGGAGCGGGCCGCAGGACGCCGGCCTGGACGAGCTGGCCGTTCCACAGACAATACGGGTGGAGGATGTCGGCGCCCTGGCCCGCGGCCTGCCGGACCATGAGCGTGGTCAGCAGGTCCGTGAACTCGACGGCTTTGGTCCGCACCTTGACCCGGTCGTGCGTGGCGTTCCACTCGTCGACCGGGCCCTGCAAAGCCGCCTTGAGTTCCCCGCTCGCGTAGTGGGAGAGCAGGGTGAGCACGATCGGATCCCCGGGCCGCCCGGTGCCCCGGTGCGGCGCGGCACATCCGGAGGCGCCGGAGCTGAGCAGCACCGAGGGGAGCCCGAACGCGAAGTGACGGCGGCTCAGGCCGCCAGGTGCCCTGGTGCGGCGGGACGGCATCATCCGGCGGCCTCCCGGCGCAGCACGCGGAACACCCGGGTCGTGGTGAAACCGGCCGTGCGGTACAGGTGGCCCGCCGGCGACCGCTCGCCGGTCCACAGGAACCAAGCGGAGTGCGCACCGCGCGCCCGCATCCGCTCCAGGACGAGGTGGAGCAGGACCTTGCCGAGTCCGGTGCCGCGCTGCTCCTCCCGCACACCGAACGGGCCGAACCGCTCGTCCACCGACTCGTACGCGCCGTGCATCGCCCAGCCGGCCAGGCGGCCCGAGGGGTCCCGGGCGACGACGATCCGGTCGAGCGGCGTGCCCGAGGCCAGACACTCCCGGATCGCGCGCGCCCAGTCCGGGTTGAAGTGGTTCCCGGCGAGCGCGACCAGTTCCACCAGGTCGTCGTCGGACGGGGTGGCGAACCGGTAGCCCTGCGCCGTCAGTTCGTCCAGGCGGTGCGCGACCTCGGCCGGGAGGCGATAGCCGACCAGGCCGCGGTCCATCGCCACCGCCTCGTACAGCGTGCGAAAGCCCAGGGACTCAAGGAGTCCGGCCGCTTCCGGGTACGCCTCTGCGTCCAGGCCGGGGAGGATGTAGTTCGGGGTGTACGAGGAGAAGTCCACCCGGGTGCGGCCGTGGCTGTTCAGCCAGTCGAGGGCCTCGGTCAGCAGCCGGCGGCCGAGGCCGCGCCCGCGGGCGGCCGGGTCGACGAAGAAGAACGGGATCCAGCCCTGCTCGGGCTCCAGGTCGGTGCCGCACATCGGCGTCAGACGGCGCACCGCGTAGGCGGCGCCGACGAGACGGCCGCCGTCGACCGCGACCCGAAGCCCCTCCGGATCGAAATTGGCGTCGAGCAGCACCAGGCAGCGGAAGCGGTCCGCGGTGATGGGGTCGGCCGGCACACTCCGACGCCAGGCCTCCACCAACCTCGGTCCGTCGCCCGCGCGAAAGCCGCGGATCGCGGCCCGGGTTGTCGTCGTGCGATCGGTCTGATCGGTCATCGACGGGTTGTCCTTCCGCTCTCAGGGGTAGAGCAGCACGTCGTCGCCGGCCCACTTGCCGGGCGGCGCCGGCGGCTCGCACAGCGGCAGCGGGTCGTCGCCCGCGTCGACGGCGCGCCGCAACCGGTCGGAACCCCACAGCAGGTCGATGAAGTGACGGTGCCCGGTCCCCTCCGCGCCGCCGTCCGTGGTGCGCCAGGCGAAGTCGTCCGGGTACAGCCGCCGCAGCGTGGCGAGCATCGCGACAGCGGTGCGTACGGGAGCGAACGCCTCGCGGTCGGTGATGTGGAGCTGGACTCCGCGCAGCGGCCGTCCGGCGTGTTTGTGGCAGGTCGGTACGTACCGCAGGTCACGGAAGTGCACTCCGGGCAGGGCGAGTTCGGCGAGGGAGGGCGCGAACCGGGCGTCGATGTACGGGGCCCCGACGAGCTCGAAGGGCTGCGTGGTGCCACGGCCCTCCGAGAGATTCGTGCCCTCGAACAGGCAGGTGCCGGGGTAGACGGCGGCGGTGGCGGGCGTCGGGATGTTCGGCGAGGGCGCGACCCACGGCAGGCCGGTGGCCTCCTGGTCCATGGCGCGCTGCCAGCCGGCCGCTTCGATCACCGTCAAGTCGGCGGAAATGCCCGCCGCTTGGGGCACGGCGCAGACGTTGAGCTGCCGGGCCAGTTCGCCCGATGTGAGGCCGTGCCGGACGGGTACCGCGGCGCGCCCGACGAAGCTGGCCCACGCCGGGTCGAGCAGCGGGCCCTCGCTGACGAGTCCACCGAGGGGATTCGGCCGGTCGGCGACCACGAACCGCACGCCCGTACGGGCCGCCGAGACCATCAGGTCGAACATGGTCCACACGTAGGTGTAGAACCTGGCCCCGATGTCCTGAAGGTCGTACACCAGGGCGTCGACGCCGCTGTCGATCAGCAGCTTGTCGAGACGCTCGCCGCTGCACCGGTAGGTGTCGTGGACCGGCAGACCGGTGCCGGGGTCCATGTCCGCCTGAACGGGCTCGCTCTCGCCTGCCTGGCCGGTCCCGTGCAACCCGTGCTCGGGACCGAACAGCGCGACCAGCCGCGCGCCGGCTTCGAGCAGCGCGGGCGCGGCCGGGCGCAGGTCGGGGAGGACGCCGGTGTGGTTGGTCACCAGCCCGAGCCGGCCGGGCCCGGCGAGTCCGGGCGACGCGTGCAGTCGCGCGATCCCGGGCGTCACCGCGACGCGGTCGTCCGTGCTCATCCTCTGGCCCCGTCTGCCGGTGACACCTCGATGCAGTTGTCGGAAATTTACTGGTTTGTCCGGGAACTTGGCAACGATCTACCGACAGCTCGCGCCGAGGGCGGACTCAGGTCTTCTTGCGGTGACGCGGCAGGTCACTTGAGTTCGCGCTTGAGGATCTTGCCGGTGGCGGTCATCGGCAGGGCCTCGACGATCTCCACGATGCGCGGGTACTTGTGGCCGGCCATCTGGTCCCTGCCCCAGGCGACCAGCTCGCCGGGCGAGGCCTCGGCGCCGGCGTTCAGGATGACGAACGCCTTGACCTCCTCGCCGTGGCTCTGGTGGGGCACGCCGACGACCGCGGCCAGGCTGATCGCGGGGTGTGTCATCAGCACCTCCTCGATCTCGCGCGGGTACACGTTGAAGCCGCCTCGGATGATCATGTCCTTGGAGCGGTCGACGATGTAGTAGAAGCCGTCCTCGTCTCTCCGGGCCAGGTCGCCGGTGCGGAACCAGCCGTTCTTGATCACTTCGGCGGTGGCCTCGGGGCGGTTGTAGTAGCCCTTCATGACGTTGTGGCCCTTGACGGCGATCTCGCCGACCTCGCCGACCGCCGTCACCTCGGACCAGTCGTCGTTGATCAACTTCACCTCGACGCCCCACACCGGTACGCCGATGGAGCCGGGCCGCGGCTCCTGGTCCGGGTCGCTGAACGTGACCACCGGGCTGGTCTCGGAGAGGCCGTAGCCCTCCAGGATCTGCACGTGCAGCCGGTCCTTGACCTGGTTGATGATCTCGACCGGCAGGCTGGCACCGCCGCAGACGCCGACCCGCAGGTTCCTCGCGATCCGGTCCACGTCGATGTCGTCGGTGAGCGCGGAGAGCAGAGCCCACCACATCGTCGGGACGCCGGCGAAGAAGGTGATCTCCTCGGTGCTCATCAACTGCACGACCTGCCGCGCGTCGAACCGCGGCACCAGGTGGAGCGTGGCGGCCGTCGCGAAACCGGCGTGCATCTGCACGGTCGCTCCGTAGGTGTGGAACAGCGGCAGGCAGAGCACGTGGCTGTCGGTCGCCGGCCTGCTCTCGAACATCCGGTTGCAGGCCATCACGTTCATCATCGTGTTGGCGTGGGACAGTTCGGCGCCCTTGGCCCGGCCGGTGGTGCCCGAGGTGTAGAGGATGATCGCGGTGTCGGTGGCCTCGGTGACGACCGGGTCGAACACGGGGCTCTTGCCGGCGAGCGCGGCGCCCATGGTCTCGGCACCCTCGACCGGACTGGGCGCGGCCGGGTCGGCGGTCATCAGGAAGAAGTGCCGGGCCGTGGCGACTTCGTCGAACGCCGCGAAGCCCTCGGCGCCCATCGGCAGGTCCGCGGTGCCCTCGAAGCAGAAGTACGCCGCCACCTCGGCGTCCTCGAGGTGGTAGGCGATCTCGCGCCTCTTGAGCAGCACGTTGAGCGGCACCACGACCGCGCCGGCCTTGAGGATGCCGTAGTAGACGATCGGGAAGTACGGCAGGTTCGGACAGCTCAACGCCACTGTGTCGCCGGGGTTGATGCCACGTTCGACGAGCAGGTTCGCGACCTGGTTCGCGGCGGCGTCGACCTGCGCGTAGGTCAGCCGGGTCGGGCCGAGGACCAGCGCGTCACGGTTCGGGTGCGCGCGGGCGGAGTCCTCTAGCAGGACCGACAGGTTCAACATGGTGTCCTCCCGAAGTGTGGTGTCCCGGCCGGGCCGCAACGGTTCGGACCCCCGGCCCGGACCGGCCGGGTGAAGAGTATGGGTTACCCCTCGACCCGGTCGCGGTGGGCCGCCGTCGCCATCGGCCGCTACCAGGTGGCACTGGCCCGGGACGGCCTGCTGCCGTGGTCCCTGGCCAGGATCCGCCCCGGGCACGGCTCTCCGGTGACGGCCGGCGCCTGGCAGCTCGGACTGCCGGCGGCGGCCACCGTCTGCTTCACCCTCGCGGGTCAACCTCCCTGCCCGGGTAATGGGCATCAGCGTCTACGGGCTCGGCGCGCTGGGCATCGTCCTCCTCCGGGAGTCGCGTGGACCCGAAGCGCACGTGACGCTGCGCTCAGCTACAGATGGTGACGTCGGTCGCCTGGCGCGTGGCCGACATCGGAACATGATGGGACTGGAGGGGTGTCCGCGAGCAGGGGGGTCGAGCAGGGAGTACGCCATGACGGGTGGCAAGTCGCGGTTCGACGACGTCTACGTCCAGCCTGACCCACGCGCCTACTTCACCCGGCTGGCCCCGTTGGAGTACGAGATCCCGCACCAGGCCCAGCCGGTCTTCCGGCAGGTGGCCGCCGAACGGGCGGCGTTCGACGACGGCCGGCCCGGCAAGCCGGTGGTGCTGGACGTGTGCTGCTCGTACGGCATCAACGCCGCGCTGCTCAATCACGACGTGACGCTCGCCGAGCTGTACGAGCGGTACACCTCGGATACGGCGCGTCGCATGTCGACGGCGGAACTGGCCGCGTGGGACAAGGAGTTCTACGCCGAGCGGCGGCGGCCTGACACGCTGCCGGTGTACGGCCTGGACATCGCTGCACCGGCCGTGCAGTACGCCCAGCAGACCGGTCTGCTGGACGGTGCCTTCACCGACGACCTGGAACAGGCACCGCCCAGCCCCCGGCTGAGCAGCGCACTGGCGGATGTCGGGCTGATCACCCTGACGGGCGGCGGCAGCTACATCACCGAGCGGACCTTCGCCACGCTGCTGGACGGCACCCGGCGCCCCGTGTGGGTGAGCGCGTTCGTCCTGCGGACCGTGTCGTACGAGCCGGTAGCCCGGAAACTGGCCGCCTACGGGCTGCGTACCACGGTGGATCAGTCCCGCTCCTACCCGCAGCGGCGTTTCACTGACGAGGGGGAGCAGCAGTACGCGATCGAGGCGGTGACGGAACTCGGCCGTGACCCGTCCGGGCGGGAGGAGGCCGGTCGTTTCCACAGCGTGCTCTACGACTCCCGCCCGGTGTCGTAGCAGGTGTCGTAGCTGCCGCTGACCTGGCACTTCTGGAGGAACGCATGCCGGAGTTGCCGGACGTCGAAGGCTTTCGCGAGGTGCTGGACTCCTGTGGACGGGGGCGATGCGTCCAGCGCGTCGAGGTGCGGGACACGGGCGTGCTGCGCGGGGTCACCGCGCAGCGTCTGCGGCGGGAGGTCGAGGGACGGCGGCTGGGGCGGCCGAGCCGCCACGGCAAGTTGCTGATCGCCCCGGTCGGCGACGGCCCGGTCCTCGTCTGGCACTTCGGCATGACCGGAGCGCTGCTGTGCGCGTCCGCGGACGACGCGTTGGACGCCCATGACCGGATCGTCTTCACGCTCGGCGGCAAACGGCAGTTGCGCTACCGCGACCAGCGCAAGCTCCAGGGCGTACGGCTCGCCGACGGGGCCGAGGCGGTGGAGCGCCTCCTGGCCGGTCTGGGACCCGATGCCCTCGACATCGAGCGCCAGGACTTCCTGGCGCTGCTCGCCGGGCGGCGGGGCGCCGTCAAGGGCGTCCTGATGGACCAGTCCGCCCTCGCCGGCCTCGGGAACCTGCTCAGCGACGAGATCCTCTGGCGGGCCCGGGTGGCCCCCGGGCGGCCGGCGCAGGACCTCAGCGACGGCGAGGCACGGCACGTGTTCACCGCGATGCGTCGGGTGCTCGCCTCCTCCGTACGCGCCGCATGCGTGCCGCCGCGCCGCACGTGGCTCACCGGTCACCGCGACGACGACGAACCGGGGTGCCCGCGCTGCGGCAGCCGTCTGCGCTCGCGCCGCGTCTCCGGCCGCCGCACGGTGTGGTGCCCGCACTGCCAGCACTGACCCACTGGTCGTGGGCCGCATCCGCTTCGTTCGGGCCCGGACGGGTAGTCGAGGCACGACACACTTCGGCACTTCGACAGGCCGGTGAAACGTTGAATCGGTGACGAGGTGCTCGCCACCGCCAAGTCGGCGTGAACCCCGATCCACGGAATGACCACGATGTCTCTGCGATTCCTGATCCTTGACCACCCCCGAATCCGGTTGCTCCTCGGGCACCCGATCCATGCCCTCGCGCGTGCGTCCGAAGGGCATGCGCACCGTCCCGTCCCTCGGGACCGACCGCCCACGCAGGACATGCCGGACGAGGTGAAAGAAGAAGAGAAGTGAAGGCGGCGGGGCGGCGCAGGAACCGCCGGACCGAGTCCGCCGCCCGGCGACACCACGGCGCCCGGACCGGGCGCCGTACCTCCCCTGCACCTGGACGGCTACGTCCGGGCACGTGTGGCCTGCTTCGCCTGCTTCTCCTTCCGTCCGCTGCGCAGCAGCCAGGTGGCTCCGCCGACCGCCAGTGCGACCGGCCACTCCAGAGCACCCGCCACGGCCATTGCTCCGAGGCCTCCGTAGAACGCGAGATCCTTGACGTCGGGCGTACCGGGCAGACGTGCCGTCGCCGCACGGGCCGTGCTGGTCATCTCTTCCTTGGTGACGTACGGAACCGGCACCGGAGGATGCAGCGTGCGCATGTGCAGGTGCAGACCCGCACCGTCGACCACATGGGGTTCCTGTTGCGCCTTCTGCGCTGTCCTGGCCATCCCCCTCCTCCTCTCATCGGAGTCGGCAAGGTGTGCCTCTTCAATTCTCGCGCTTGCGGTGGCGTGCGCGAAGGGAACGCGTTGCGGTGGAAATGCCGGGCCACTGTGCACAGGGAGTCTGTGCCGGACGCAGGGAGCTGGTGATGCGCTGTGGCACTGCCAGGACGCGGACTGCTGCGGGACGCGGTGTCCCGTGCGGCCGGTGTGCTCCAGGACGAGGCCGGGACACGCGTGCGGTTCTTCGGAAGGCGCGCGCACATCGCCGTACGGGGTCTGCGCCCCGGTGACCTGCCGGAGTCCGCGGCGAAGAAGCTGGCCGAGGACGTCGAGCGGTGCCTTGCCGCCCTGCCCGCGGTGGAGTGGGCGGTGGTCAACACCGTGCTCGGTCACGCCGTCGTCGGCACCGAGGGCGCGTGGGAGGGCGAGACGATCACGGACGCCCTGATCCAGGCGGTGGAGGCGGTGGAGGAGGCCCACGGGGTCGCCCATCCCCTGCCCGAGCATCCCGTGTCGGGCGGGCCGGTCCGCCGTTCCGCCTCGGCCATGGCCCTGCACGTGGCCGCCGCGCCGCTGGCGGCGCTGGCCGGTCTGACGCGCCGCACTCCCATCCCCGCGGGCATCGCGGCGCTCGCGCCGCTCGTCGACTCTCACCCCCGGCTGCGGCGCCGGGTGGAGCAGGCGGTCGGCGCGGACAACGCCGGAGTGCTGCTGGCCTCGCTCACCGCGCTGGGTCAGGCGGGCTCCGGCGGTCTGGCCGGGGTCGGCGTGGACCTGCTGCGGCACGCCCTGCGCGCGATGGAGGCGGACGCGGAGACCGCCGCCTGGGCCGCGGCCGAGCCGCGCCTCGCCGGCAGCCCCGTGGCGGGGGCCCATCGCACGGTGCCCGGGCCCCCTCCCCGCGAAGTGCCGCTGAAACCGGGCCCGATCGAGCGCTACGCCGACCAGGCCCTCGCCGTGGCGGCGGCGTCGTTCGCCGGATCGCTGCTGCTCACCAGGCGCCCCGGGCGGGCCGTCGGGGCGGCGCTCGCGGCGATCCCGAAGGCGCCGCCCCTCGCGCGCGAGGGCTTCGCCTGCGCCTTCGGCCGGGGACTGGCCCGCCGGGGAGTCATCGTGGCCGACCCTGGGTCGCTGCGGAGGCTGGACCGGATCGGCGCCGTGCTGCTGGACACGGACGCGCTGGCCACCGGGGCGCATCGGCCGGCCGATCTTGTCGCCCTCGGCGAGGACGCGCCCGCGGGTGAGTTCGCCGCGACGGCCCACCGCCTCTTCGACGGCTCCGACCCGGAACGGGTGCAGCGGGACGGGGAGTGGGTGCTGGGGCCGGTCGAGCGCCTGACGTTGCAGGGACGTAAGGGGAAGCGGGCGCGGGAGCGGCTGCGGCGGGAAGGTGCGCGGCTCGTGCTGGGCCTGGCGCACAAACAACGCCTGCTCGCGGTGATCTCGGTGCTGCCCGAGATGCACGACGCCGCGAGCGCCTTCGTCCCGGCCGCCCACGCGGCCGGGCTCAAGGTCGTGGCCGCGGGCGCGTACACCGCCGACGCGTCCGTGCGGGAGGCCGACGAGGTCCGTGCGGGAGGCGACCGGCTGCTCGACGACGTACGGGAGCTGCAGCGCGACGGCGACGGCGTGCTGCTGCTCTCGCACGACCGGCGCGCGCTCGCGGCGGCCGATGTCGGCGTGGGCCTCGCCGACCCGCGGGGGACACCGCCCTGGGGCGCGGACCTGTACCTGGACCGCGATCCGGCGTCGGCTGTGGTGATCGTGAGCGCCTGCCGCACCGCCCGGACAACCGCGCGCGCGGGCGTGCGGCTCGCCCAGGCCGCCGCCGCGGTCGGCGCGACGGCGGTGCTGGCGGGCCGGGCGCGGCGCCCGGCCGCCCGAGGTGTGACGGCGTTCAACGCGGCTGCCGGACTGGGCCTGGTGGCCGGTGTCTGGGTGGCGGTACGGCTGCTGCGGCGACCGCCGCCGCTGCCCATGCCGCCGCACCCGTGGCATGCCATGGACCCGGCCACCGTGCTCGACAGGACCGGTGGCGGCGACGAGGGCCTCACGGCCGAGGAGGCGCGGGAGCGGGCCACGAGCGCCGGCGAAGCGGCGCCGAAGGCCTCGCTCGGCCAGGCCTACCTGTCCGAGATGGCCAATCCGCTGACACCTGTCCTCGGCGCCGGGGCGGCCATGTCGGCGTCGGTGGGCGCCGTCCTCGACGCCGTCGTCATTGTGGCCGTGACCGCGCTGTCGGGGCTCTTCGGCGGCTTCCAGCGGTACCGGACCGACCGCGCGGTCGCCAGGCTGCGCCGGGAGTCGGCCGTGATGGCCAACGTGGTACGGGACGGGGCCGAGACCGTCGCCCCCGCCGGGGAACTGGTCGTGGGCGACGTGGTGAACCTGAACCCGGGTGAGGTGGTGCCGGCCGACGGGCGCCTGCTGGAGGCGCACCACCTGGAGGTCGACGAATCCGCGCTGACCGGGGAGTCGCTGCCGGTGGCCAAGAGCGTGGCCCCCGTTCTGGCCGCGGAGCTGGGGGACCGTACGTCCATGGTCTACGAGGGCACCACCGTGGCGGCCGGCCGCGGCCGTGCGGTCGTCGTCGCGACCGGCCCGGCCACCGAGGCGGGCCGTGCCGCGGCGGGCGGACGGGGCGCGGCGCCCTCCGCCGGGGTCGAACGCCGGCTGGCCCGGATCACCCGTACCACGCTGCCGGTGGCCCTCGCTTCGGCCGCTGCCGTGGTGGCGGCCGGCCTGCTGCGCGGGCGCCCCGCCCGGGACACGGTCGGCGCGGGCGTCGGACTGGCCGTGGCCAGCGTGCCCGAAGGACTTCCGTTCCTGGTCTCCGCCGCCCAACTCGCCTCCGCCCGAAGGCTTTCCGCACGCGGAGCCCTGCTCCGGCATCCCCGCACCATCGAGGCGGCCGGCCGTGCCGACGTCCTGTGCTTCGACAAGACGGGAACGCTCACGCAGGGGCGGATCTCCCTCGTCGCCGTCGCCGCCGACGGCGACAGCCGCCCCCTCGAACGGCTGGAGGACGAGCAGCGCGCCGTCCTCGCCGCGGCGCTGCGGGCGACACCCCGCCCGCACAACGGAGGGGAACTGGAACACGCCACCGACGGCGCGGTCACCGACGGCGCCGGGGAGGCGCAGGTGAGCCGCACCACGGCCGCGGCGGGCTGGCGACGCACCTCCAGCCTGCCCTTCGAACCCAGCCGTGGCTTCCACGCGACGCGAGGCCGCTGCGGCCCGCATCGGATCCTGTCGGTGAAGGGGGCGCCGGAGGAGGTCGTGGAGCGCTGCGCCACCCGCGGTGGCCGGCGCCTGGACCCCAAGGGCAGGAAGGCCGTCCTCGCGGCGGGCCAGAAGCTGGCCGCCGAGGGCCACCGGGTCCTCGCGGTCGCCGAACTCCGGGACGCGCCCGGCGGCACACTCACCGACAAGACGGTGGACGGCCTCGACTTCCTCGGCTTCCTCGCGTTCGCCGACCGGGTGCGCGGTACCGCCCGCGACGCCGTACGCCGACTCGCCGACGCCGGGGTGCACATCGTGATGATCACCGGCGACCACCCGGGCACCGCCGAGTCGATGGCCCGCGAACTGGGTGTCCTGGACGGCAGACGGGTGGTGACCGGAGCCGAACTCGACGACCTGGACGACCACGCCCTCGACCAGTTGCTGCCCGACGTCGGCGTCGTCGCCCGCGGCACCCCCGTGCACAAGGTCCGTGTGGTGCGGGCGTTCCAGCGCCTGGGCCGTACGGTCGCGATGACCGGCGACGGCGCCAACGACGCGCCCGCCATCCGGCTCGCCGACATCGGGATCGCGTTCGGGGCGCGGGCCACTCCTGCCGCGCGTGCGGCGGCCGACCTCGTCGTCACGGACGACCGGCTGGAGACGGTGCTCGCCGCGCTCGTGGAGGGCCGCGCGATGTGGGCCTCCGTACGGCAGGCGCTGGCGATCCTGGTCGGCGGCAATCTCGGTGAGATCGCCTTCACCCTCCTGGGTGCGGCTGCCACCGGGACCTCACCCCTGACGGCCCGTCAGCTCCTGCTGGTCAACCTGTTCACCGACCTTGTCCCGGCCATGGCCGTCGCCCTGCGTCCCCCGCGGCCGGAGGCCGCCGAGCGGATGCTCCGCGAGGGACCCGAGGTCTCGCTCGGCACGGCGCTGAGCGAGGAGATGGTGCGCCGTGCGGTGGCCACCGCCGTCGGCGCCACGGCCGGCTGGCTCGCCGGTCGGTTCACCGGCCGTGCCGCCCGCGCCCGCACCATCGCCCTGGTCGCGCTCGTCGGCGCGCAACTCGGCCAGACCCTTCTGGTGGGAGGCCGCAGCAGAGCGATCGCCTTCTCCTCCCTCGGCTCTCTGGTCGCCTTGGCGGCCGTCGTCCAGACCCCGGTCCTGAGCCAGTTCTTCGGGTGCACGCCCCTCGGCCCGATCGCCTGGAGCATCGCCCTGTCCGCCGCGGCCGGGGCGACAGTGATGTCACCGTTCCTCCCACGGCTGATCGATTCCGGGCGCTCCTGGGTACTCGGCTCCTGAAGCGGCGGTAAGCGGGCATCGTCGCCAAAGGACGCACAAGTCCCAGCGGGCCTGCCCACCGACCGCCTCCTGGTCGAGTCGTTCCTCCTTCTCGACCCCTGGCAGGCGCTGCGCACCGGCTCGGTGCCGTACTGGACCGTCTTCGGCACCGAGACGTTCCGTGCCGGCCTCGAGACATACCTGGACACCACGGACCCGTTCGACGAGATCCGCGTCATCCTCTTCAACCACGGCACCGAGTCCATCGGTCTGGCCGACGCGGAGGCGTGGCAGCGTACGGCGGCCCGCGCCCGCAAGGTCGGAGTCCTGACCGGCGCGGACGCCACCGCGTACCCCCGCGACTTCGCCGCCCTGGTCCGCTCGCACCGGGCACTCGACAGGGTCCGCCCGCGGTACCCGCTGCCGCTGCCCCTGGGTGCCGACGACGTCGTAGCGGTTCTCACCGGCCGTGACGAGATCGGCTGGGAGCACGTGCGGTGAGCCCGTGCCCGGCGCTGTGTAATCCGCCGTGCCGCAGGTACTCGAACCGGCAGGACGATTTCCTGAGGATTCCCGAGGAGATGGATCGGATGCGCTTCCTTGGACTGCTGCTGCTGGTGGCGACCGGCGCCTTCACCGTCCTGGCGATCGTCGGCAACCTGTCCGGCGGCCCGGATTACGCGGTGTCGGTACTCGGTCACCACATCGCCACCCTCAGCCCGCTCGGGGTCTTCTGCTCCGGCCTGGCACTGGCGCTGATCTTCTGCCTGGGCCTGGTCGTCATGGCCGCCGGCACGGGGCACCACCATGGCTCCCATGCGCGCAGGACACGCGGCACCACCACGACCGGCCCCGCCACGTGAGCTGACGCGGTAGCCGTCGGCGCGCGCTGCAGGCGTTCTACACCGGCCCGGGGTCGTAACGTCGCGACATCCACGCGGCGTTCCTCAAGCCGGCGTCGCCAGATCCGGGCGCTTGGCCGTGCGTCCGTCGCCGGACGACCGGCCCCGCAGGCGCCTGAGGACCCAGGGGCCCAGGAAGGCCGCGGCCCAGCGCACTTCGCCGAGGCCGGCGCGCCGGCCCGGCACGGAAGGGAGCGGGATCGGGAGGGGGTGCGTCCAGGAGTCGTCGGTGCCCGGCAGCTCCAGGGCGTGCGCGACGGCGGCGGCGATGCGCTGGTGCCCCAGCGGGCTCGCGTGGAGCCGGTCGGGGCTCCACAGGCGGGGGTCCGTCACCACGGCGTGGCCGCTCGTCTCGGCGACGACGACGCCGTGCCGGCCGGCGGCGGCGCGGATGCGCTGGTTGAGTGCCGCGACGCGTCCGCCGACCGGGCGGGCGAGCGGCGTGATGCGGGCGACGTCCGGAAAGGTGAGCGTGGCGACCCGCGCGCCCTGGGCGGTGAGCGCGCAGAACATCGCCTCCAGGTGTCCGGCCACCTCGTCCGCGTCGAAGCGCGGGCGCAGGAGGTCGTTGACTCCGGCCACGACGGTCGCCAGGTCGGGCTTCAGCGCCAGGGCGCGTTCGAGCTGCTCCGCCCGCACCTGGCCGGCGAGCCGGCCGCGCACCGCCAGGTTGGCGTACCGCAGGCCGGGGTCGTGCCGGGCCAGCTGCTCGGCGAGACGGTCGGCCCAGCCACGCAGGCCGGTGACGTCGTCACCGTCGCCGACCCCCTCGGTCTGGCTGTCGCCGAGGGCCACATAGCGCGAGTAGCCGATCTGCGGACTGGGCATGGTCCGGCGCCCCCTGGTCCCTGGTGGATGGAATGCGATGCGTGGGCTTACACCAGCAGAGTACTCAATTAGTTGAGTATTCGCATTGGTGAGTCCCATCCTGTCGGCGTCAGCAGCCTCTGGCCGCCTCGACCAGGTGGTCCCGTACTCGGTCGACGTCCGGGTTGGTGGAGAAGCCCGGGCGCTGCACGAGGTAGCCGGTGTTGATCGGCGGGTCCTCGGGGTCGTTGAGCAGGACCAGCGCGCCGGAGGCCAGCTCGGCGGCGCACAGGTAGCGCGGCAGCACGCTGAAGCCACCGCCTGCGACGACCATGGCCAAGACGGCGCGCAGGTCCGGCACGGTGACGGCCGCGTGGCAGTTCAGCCGCTTGCCGAACACGTGGCGCCAGTAGCGCCGGACGATCGGCAGGTCCTCCGCGTACGAGACGAGCGGCACGGTGTGCAGGACCCCGGGCCCCTCCGCGGCCAGCTGTTCCCTGGCGCGGTCCGCCCACACGGGCGCGGCGACCAGCACGAACTCCTCGTCCGCGAACGGCACCCACGCGAGGGAGCGGCCCCGAGGGCGCGTCGTGGAGATGACCAGGTCGTAGCGCCCGGCCCGCAGCTCGTCCAGGAGCGGATCGGTCAGGCCCATGGTCACGCGCAGCCGCACTCCCTCGGCGACGAGCGGACCCAGCGCGGGCAGCGCGAAGGTCGCCAGCATCTCCGCAGGTCCGGCCAGGTGCACGGGCTCCGGGCGCGCCCCCTCGGCCGGGCCGTATCCTGCCGCGGTGGCGAGCGCGTCCAGCGGCGCGGCGATGCGCGCGGCCAGCTCGTCGGCGACCGGGGTCGGGGCGACGCCCCGGGGCAGCCGCTCGAACAGCTCGCGCCGCGTCTGCCGCTCCAGGTTGCGGATCTGCGTGGTGACGGTCGGCTGCGACAGGCCGAGGGCGTGGGCCGCGGCCGTGAAGGACCCGAAGCGGTAGACGGCGAGGAAGGTGCGCAGGAGGTTGAGGTCGGGCGGGGTGGACACCTGCCCGGGCCCATCAGGATTGCTATGGCTCACCCGTATGAGCCTAGAACAGTCCTATACCCCTGCTGCTCGCGTTGTTCCCCCGCGATCCATGAAGGTTCCTATGGCAGGCATTGGATCCGTCATTGGTCGGCGCCGAACGCGCGGCCTACCTTCGAGGACATCGCCCGACCGACACCTCGGACGCAGAACGTCAATCCGTCCCCTCGGAGATGAGCACCCCATGTCGAAGATCCTTTTCGTGATGACCGGCGTCGACCACTGGACGCTGGCCGACGGCACCCAGCACCCCACCGGCTTCTGGGCCGAGGAGGCCGCCGCCCCGTACGAGGCCTTCAGGGCGGCCGGGTACGAGATCGTCGTCGCCACCCCCGGCGGTGTCGTCCCCACCGTCGACCAGGGCAGCCTCGCCCCCGAGGTGAACGGCGGCCAGGAGAACGCCGACCGTGTCGCCGGCACGCTCGCCTCGATGGCCGAGCTGCAGTCCCCCATCAAGCTGGAGAACGTCAGCCTCGACGACTACGCCGCCGTCTTCTACCCCGGCGGCCACGGCCCGATGGAGGACCTCGCCGTCAACGCCGACTCCGGCAGGCTGCTCACCCTCGCCCTGGAGTCCGGCAAGCCCCTCGGCGTGGTCTGCCACGCGCCGGCCGCGCTGCTCGCCGCCACCCGGGCAGACGGCACCAACGCCTTCCAGGGCTACGACGTGGCCGCGTTCACGAACGCCGAGGAGACCCAGGCCGGCTTCGCCGACAAGGCGAAGTGGCTGCTCCAGGACCGCCTCACCGAGGCCGGCGTGAACGTCCAGGTGGGTGAGCCGTGGGCGCCGAACGTCGTCGTCGACCGCAACCTGGTCACCGGCCAGAACCCGGCCTCCTCCGCACCCCTCGCCGCCGAACTGCTCAAGAAGCTGGCCTGACCATGGGCACCGACCGGCTCGACGAGGTTCTCGACGCGACGTACGACTGCCTGACCCGGTACGGCGTGCGGCGCACCACGATGGACGACATCGCCACCACCATGGGCGTGTCCCGGTCCACGGTCCACCACTACGTCCGCAACAAGGACGACGCCTTCCGACGGCTCGCCGGACGCCTGCACGACCAGGCGCTTGCGCGGGCCCGGCGGGCCGCAGGCGACACGGGTGCCGCGTGCGCCGACCGCGTCCGCGGCGTTCTCACCGCCAAGGCATCGCCCTCGCCATAGGACTGGAGCACACGGCGGGCGCCCGGGAGCTGCTGCGCGCCTGGCCGAGGCCAGGTTCCGCAACGCGGGCCAGACCTGCGTCGCCCCTGAACCAGCGTCACTTCGACCGGGTCGCCGCCCTCGTGGCCGGGGTGAAGGCCATCGCCTTCATGGGCTGACCCGTCGCCGTCGACCCTCCGGGCCATAGTGGAATATTCAACGACCTGCTTCGGTTGAGCGCGTCGAAGGAGGTCAGGAGTGGACACGACGTACTACGACCACGGGACTCCCGCCGAACGCTGGGAGCGCGCACAGCAGTTCTTCGACGCCAAGGACTACTCGGACGCGGCGAAGGTGCTGGTCGGGCTGGTCGAGGAGGTGCCGGAGCAGACCGGACCCCGGCTGCTGCTGGCCCGTGCCTACTACCACTCGGCCCAACTGCGCCGCGCGGAGGCCGAGCTGCGGGTCATTGTGGAGCGCGACCCGGTGGAGCACTACGCCCAGCTGATGCTGGGCCGCACGCTCCAGCGGCAGGCGCGCCACGAGGAGGCCGAGCGGCATCTGCGCATCGCCTCCGCGCTGGCGGGTGACTTCCCCGAGGAGTGAGCGGGCACAGGGCGGGGCGTTGCCCGTGGCATCCTGGCCTGATGGCAACCCCCAGTGATCGCGTACCCCTTGCGATGCGGGTCGAGGAGCTTCTCGCCGCCGGCGGACCCCTGCCCATCGTCGCGGCCGGGCAGCCGGTGCTGCGGCACGGCACCGAGCCGTACGACGGGCAGCTCGGCCCCGCCCTCCTGGCCCGCTTCATCGAGGCGCTGCGCCTGACCATGCACGCCGCGCCCGGCGTCGGCCTGGCCGCCCCGCAGGTCGGGGTTCCGCTGCGGATCGCGGTCGCCGAGGACCCGGCGCCGGTGCCCGAGGAGGTGGCGCTGGCCCGCGGCCGGGTGCCGCAGCCGTTCCGGGTGCTGGTCAATCCGTCGTACGAACCGGTGGGCACCGCGCGGGCCGCGTTCTACGAGGGCTGCCTGAGCGTGCCGGGCTGGCAGGCGGTGGTCGCCCGGCACGCCGAGGTGCGGCTGCGCTGCGAGGACGAGCAGGGGCGCGCCGTGGACGAGGTGTTCACGGGGTGGCCCGCCCGCATCGTCCAGCACGAGACGGACCACCTCGACGGCACCCTCTACCTCGACCGCGCGGAGCTGCGCTCCCTGTCCACGAACGAGGCGGTGGCGGCCCGCTGGGCGCAGCCGACGCCCGAGCTGGCCGCCCGGGAGCTGGGCTTCGAGCTGCCGTAGAGCCGCTCGTGCAAGCCCCGCTCAAGGTCACGCGCGCCCCGCTCAGCTGTCCCGGTACGCCTCCAGCAGCCGCAGCCACACCTCGCTGAGCGTCGGGTACGACGGGACCGCGTGCCACAGGCGGTCGACCGGGACCTGCCCGGCCACGGCCACGGTCGCGGAGTGGATCAGCTCGCCGACGCCGGGGCCGACGAAGGTGACGCCGCGCAGGATCTCGTCATCCAGGTCCACGACCATGCGGGCGCGGCCCTTGTAGCCGTCGCCGTACAGGCCGGCGCCCGCGGCCGAGGAGAACTCGACGTCGACCGCGCGGACCCGGTGGCCGGCCCGTTCCGCCTCGGCGAGGGAGAGGCCGACCGCTGCGGCCTCGGGGTCGGTGAAGACGACCTGGGGCACGGCGCCGTGGTCGGCGGTGGCGGCGTGCGCGCCCCACTGCTCCTCCAGCAGGGGGTCACCGGCGGCACGGGCGGCGATCGCGGCACCCGCGACCCGGGCCTGGTACTTGCCCTGGTGGGTGAGCAGGGCCCGGTGGTTGACGTCCCCGACCCCGTACAGCCAGTCGGTGCCGTCGACGCGCAGGCTGTCGTCGACGCTCAGCCAGGAGCCGGGTTCCAGGCCGACGGTGTCGAGGCCGATGTCGTCGGTGTGCGGGGCGCGGCCGGTGGCGAAGAGGATCTCGTCGGCCTCGATACGCTCGCCGTGGTCCGTGACGGCGACGACGGTGCCGTTCTCGCGGCTGACGGACGTCACGGAGGTGCCGGTGCGCAGGTCGGCGCCCGCCTCGGTGAGCGCCTCGGCGACCAGTTCCCCGGCGAAGGGCTCCATGCGGTTCAGCAGGCCCTTGCCGCGCACCAGGACGGTGACCCGGGAGCCGAGGGCCTGCCAGGCGGTGGCCATCTCGGTGGCGACGACACCGCCGCCGACGACGATCAGCCGGCCGGGGGCGGCCTTGGCGCTGGTGGCCTCGCGGCTGGTCCACGGCCGGACCTCGGCGAGGCCGGGCAGGTCGGGCAGCTGGGCGCGGGTGCCGGTGCACACGGCGACGGCGTGCCGGGCGGTGAGGGTGGTCACGGTGCCGTCGGGGCCGGTCACGGTGACCGTGCGGGGCCCGGCGAGGCGGCCGTGGCCGCGGTACAGGTCGGCGCCGATGCCGTCCAGCCAGCCGACCTGGCCGTCGTCCTTCCAGTGCGAGGTGTACTCGTCCCGGCGGGCGAGCACGGCAGGGGTGTCGAGGGGGCTCTGGACCGCCTGGGCAAGGCCCGGCAGGCGGCGGGCGTCGGCCTGCGCGATCACCGGCCGCAGCAGCGCCTTGCTGGGCATGCACGCCCAGTACGAGCACTCGCCGCCGACCAGTTCGCTCTCCACTACGGCCGTCGTGAGGCCGCCCGCGCGAGTACGGTCGGCGACGTTCTCCCCCACGGGTCCGGCCCCGAGCACCACGACGTCGTACGCGATGGATTCCGTTTCCGTCATGGGGCCAGTCTGCTGGGTGGTGTGCGCGTGGGCCACACGGGTAGGGCGCGGAATACGTGCCCGGGTGGCCGTGTTGACCCGACGGCTTCGCCCACAGACCAGGAATGAGGGATTACGCCATGAGCAGCACCGTGGAGCTGACCAAGGAGAACTTCGACCGGACGGTCACCGAGAACGAGTTCGTTCTCATCGACTTCTGGGCTGCCTGGTGCGGACCCTGCCGTCAGTTCGCCCCGGTGTACGAGAAGGCTGCCGAGGCCAACCCGGACCTGGTCTTCGGCAAGGTGGACACGGAGGCGCAGCCGGAGCTGGCCGCGGCCTTCGGCATCCAGTCGATCCCGACGCTGATGATCGTCCGGGACCAGGTCGCCGTGTTCGCCCAGCCGGGCGCGCTGCCGGATGCCGCCCTCACCGACATCATCGGGCAGGCCCGGAAGCTGGACATGGACGAGGTGCGCAAGAGCATCGCCGCCCAGCAGGCCGAGTAGGACGCTCTCGGCGTCGGGGGGCACGGAGGGGTCAGCTGGATTCGCGCTGCACCACCGACGCCCCCAGCACCGTGCGCACCTCCGGCTCGCCGCCCGGGTGGCGCACGGCCCGGTCGACCAGTTCGGCGAGTTCGCGCCCCGAGGGCAGTTCGAGGTGGACCGTGCTCAGCCGGGGCCGCAGCAGCCGTCCGAGCATGAGGTCGTCGGCGCCGATCACGGCCACGTCGGCGGGGATGCGCACCCCTTCGTCCTGGAGGGCGCGCATGAGCAGCATCGCGTACTCGTCGTTGTAGGCGAACACCGCGTCCAGCCCCGACTCGGGCCAGCGTGCGGCGAGTTCGGCGGCTGCCCGCTCCGTGTAGGCGAGCGGCAGCGCGGTCACGGTCGCGTCGGTGCCGTGCACGGCGTCGCGCACCCCCTTGAGCCGGGGCGCCGAGAAGGCCTCCAGGCCGGGTTCCTCGGGCACCGCGACGCCGATACGGCGCCGGCCGCGGGCATACAGGTGGACGCCGGCGCAGTGGCCGACGAGGTCGTGGTCCATCAGCAGCGCGTGCGCGCCCTCGACGCGCTCGGGCCCGAGGGTGACCACGGCCCGCGCACCGGCCCGTTTGAGCACCGACACGCCACGCGGCCCGAGTTCGGCGCCCGGTACGAGTACCGCGACCGGCCGCAGCTCGGCCCAGGCGCGGGCCGCTTCGTCACCTTGCAGGCCGACGGTGCCGTACTGCACGACCGTGTAGTCGAGTCGGCCGAGGGCCGACTGGAGTTCGCTGAGGAACCGGTTGTAGAGGGGGCCGACCGGGAAGGACGGCGCGGGCATCAGGACCGTCCGGCTGTGTCCGGCGCGCAGGCTGCGCGCGCCCGCATGCGGCACGTACCCCAGCTCCCGCGCGGCCTCGTGGACGCGGCGGCGGGTCGGTTCACTGATCCGAACGGCGGTCGTGTTGTTGAGGACGTAGGAGACGGTCGCGCGCGAGACCCCGGCCAGACGGGCCACGTCCGCACTCGTAGGCGTGTTCGGTATCTGCACCATGACAGACCGCAGTGTTGCAGAGGGGCGGAAGCCGGAAGCGGGCGGGGGAACGTCGTTCCGGCCTCAACCAAAGCGTGTCCCACGCCCATACCCAGAACGCGCCCCCGACCATGGCCGAAGTGGGCGCCTCAGCAGGGCCGCTGCGTGCACGTCACTCGGGCGACCAGGTCGATCCAGCCGGCCTCCAGCCGTTCCATGGGCATCCCGCGTTGCCTGGTCAGATGGTGGATCAGGGCGGGGTCGAGATAAGCCAGCAGGGTCTGGGCGAGGATTTCGCAGTCGGCGCCCGGCAGGATCTGCCGCAGCAGCATCACGACGTGCGTGTGCAGCGCCTGCACCGTGGGGTGCGCGAGCCGGCGGGTCGGCTGCGGCTGGGCGGCCAACTGCAGGTCGAGCTGTTCGGCGGACCGGTAGAGCACCGCCACGCCGAAGGCCCGCAGCCGCTCCAGGGGCGGCGCCCCGGGGCCCAGGGGCGGCGGCCCGGCGAGGAAGTCGGCCTGGAGCGTGTGTGCCGAATGGTCGAGCAGAGCCGTGAGCAGCCCGGTACGGTCGCCGAAGCGGCGGAAGACCGTTCCCTTGCCGACCTGGGCGGCGGCGGCCACCGCCTCCATCGTGACCCCGTCCACCCCGTGCTCCGCGATGAGCCGGGCGGCTGCCTCCAGCAGCCGGGCGCGGTTGCGGGCGGCGTCCGCGCGCAGGCACGGCTCGTCCGCGGCGGTGCCGATGGCGAGCAGTTGCTGCGCGTCCGGGGGCTCCTGGGAGGGCGGGATGGATGGCAGGGAGCTGGACATGACGCCAGGGTAAAGCATCACGGAAAGAACTGGACCGCGGTCCGGTTCAAGTGCTACAAACTAACCGGACCTCGGTCCGGTTCGTGCTCAGCGATGTATCAGCCCTTTGGAGTTCCCATGTCTGTTCGCATCCTCGGTCTCATCGGCAGCCTCCGCGCCGGCTCGCACAACCGTCAGCTCGCCGAGGCGGCCGTCAAGCTCGCTCCGGAGGGCGCCGAGATCGCGCTCTTCGAGGGCCTGGCCGACATCCCCTTCTACAACGAGGACATCGACGTCGAGGGCCGTGTCCCGGCCGGCGCGCAGAAGCTGCGCGAGGCCGCTCAGGCCGCCGACGGCTTCCTGTTCTTCACCCCGGAGAACAACGGCACCATCCCGGCCGTCCAGAAGAACGCCATCGACTGGCTGTCCCGCCCGTACGGTGCCGGCGCCTTCGGCGGCAAGCCCGTCGTCGTGATCGGCACCGCCTTCGGCCAGTACGGCGGCGTGTGGGCGCAGGACGAGGCCCGCAAGGCCGTGGGCATCGCGGGCGGCAAGCCGATCGAGGACATCAAGCTGTCCATCCCCGGTTCCGTGACCCGCTTCGCCGAGACCCACCCGATCGACGACGCCGAGGTCTCCGCCCAGCTCACCGAGGTCCTGGAGCGTCTGCACGTCGTCGTGACCGAGCACAAGGCCGGCTGAGCCGTACGCACCCCGCAGGCACCCTGACCGGTGCCCCGTGAGGGCCGGAGCCGCATCGGTTCCGGCCCTCACGCGTTGCCGCGCCGCTCAGTCGAGCCCGGCCAGCCGCTCCACCGCCGGGGCCGCGAACCGCTCCATCCACCCCGAGGTCTCGCCGAGCCGCGGGGCGAGGATCACGGTGTCGATACCGAGCCCGGTGTAGCCGTCGATGTCGCGCAGGAAGGCGTCGAGGTCGCCGGTGGTCGCGGGGTCGCCGACGTACGCCATGGTCTTGCGGATGGAGTCGTAGTCGCGGCCCACCGCCTCGCAGTGGCCGCGCAACACGGCCAGCTTGTGCCGCAGTTCCTCGGGCGAGGCGGGGATGAGGTTGCAGGCGTCGGCGTACTGCGCGACCAGCCGCAGCGTCTTGCGCTCGCCCCCGCCGCCGATCATGATCTCGGGATGCGGGGAGCTCAGCGGCGCGGGCACGCACAGCGTCTCGGCAAGCCGGTGGTACCGGCCCTCGAAGCGGCCGTTGTCGGCCGGGTCCCACATCCGCAGGCAGATCCGCACGGCCTCCTCCAGCCGCTCGAAGCGCTCCGCGAGCGGCGGGTAGGGCACGCCCAGACCGTGGTGCTCCCGTTCGTACCAGGCGGCCCCGATGCCCAGCGCGGCCCTGCCGCCGGACAGTACGTCGAGCGTGGTGACGACCTTGGCGAGCAGTCCCGGGTGACGGTAGGTCACCCCCGTGACCAGGGCGCCGAGCTGGACCGTGGAGGTCTTGCCGGCGAGATAGCCGAGCGTGGTGTAGGCCTCCAGCATGGGGTCCGCGGCGCCGCCGTTGAACTCCATCTGGAAGTAGTGGTCCATCACCGACAGCCAGCTCACGCCGGCCGCCTCGGCCGCGGCACCCGCGGCGGCGAGTTCGGCCCCCAGCGCGGGACCGCCGCCGGGGTGATCGAACCGGTTGATGTGCACGCCCACGCGCATGGCCGTCTCCGTCCGCCCGCACCGCTCCAGTCACCGACCCGACCGACGCTAGATCTTCGAGCGCGCTCGACGTCAAACCGACACCGGCCGCGGCAAGACCGACACGGGCCGCGGCAAAGAAGCCATGGCGACACCAGCCGGAATCAGGCCGACGCCAGCCGTTCGCCGAGCGGGCTGCTGGGGAGGGGGTCGGCGGGCAGGCGCAGCAGGGTGGTCCGGGGCGCGCCGAGCAGGGCGGTGAGCGCTTGCGTGCTGGTCGCCCTCTGCACGACGGTGGCTCTGCGCGTCAACTTCCGCTCTGCGAGGCCTTCTTGATCGCCTCGCGGATTCGGGAGTAGGTGCCGCAGCGGCAGACGTTCTGGATGGCGTCGATGTCGGCGTCCGTCGGGTGCGGATTGCGTTTCAGCAGGGCCGCCGTCGCCATGATCTGGCCGGGCTGGCAGAAGCCGCACTGGGCCACATCGCAGTCCAGCCAGGCCTGTTGGACGGGGTGGAGGGTGCAGCCGTCGGCCAGGCCCTCGATCGTGGTGACCGTACGGCCCGCGCAGTCGGCGACGGGGACGACACAGGGCTGGATCTCGGCGCCGTCGAGGTGGCTGGTGCAGGCGCGGCAAACCCCTACGCCGCAGCCGTAC
This sequence comes from Streptomyces sp. NPDC002676, assembly GCF_053592455.1. Classification (NCBI taxonomy): domain Bacteria; kingdom Bacillati; phylum Actinomycetota; class Actinomycetes; order Kitasatosporales; family Streptomycetaceae; genus Streptomyces; species Streptomyces sp. NPDC002676. The sequence goes on from NZ_JBSFVT010000002.1 coordinate 686,256, forward strand.
TTGGGCCCGGTGACACCGAGCAGGTCACGCAGGACCCACAGGAGGGGCATGTCGGCGGGGGCCTCGACGGTCACCGTTTCGCCGTTGAGGGTGAAGGAGTACGAGCGCATGGGTGCCTTCGGGGTGGTCGGCCGGAAGGACCGGCGGCATCGGCAGGATCAGAAGGTCAGCGGGAAGTGGTGGGGCACCTTGCCCGTCGCGCGGGCGTAGGCGTTGGCCACGGCGCCGGACGCGGCGGGGACGCCGAGTTCGCCCGCGCCGCCCGGTTCACGGGTGGAGGGGAGGATGTGGGCCTCGAAGGCGAGGGGCGCATGCCGTTGGCGGGCGTAGCGGAAGTCGGCGAAACTGCCCTCGCGGACGGCGCCCCGGTCGATGTGCAGACCGGCCTGCAGGACCGTCGAGATGCCGTCGACGGCCGCGCCCATCAACTGGGCTTCCAGACCACGCGGGTTGACGGCGATGCCGACATCGGCCGCCATCACCACCCTCGTCACGCGGGGGTTCTCCGGATCGCTCGCGTCGATCTCGGCCAGGCAGGCCACGCAGGAGCCGTACTCCTCGTGCACGGCGACACCCTGGGCGCTTCCCGGGGGCAGCGTGCGGCCCCAGACGCCGGCGCTCGCGGCCTTGTCCAGGACCGCCCTCACCCGCTTGCCGCGCAGGGTCTCGCGGCGAAAGGCCACGGGGTCCTTGCCGAGGCGGCGGGCGATCTCGTCGACGACGATCTCCTCGGCGGTCCGCGAGGTCCCGGAGTCCACCGACCGCCAGGCGCCGAGCGGAACGGCGAGTTCGATGCCGCCCCAATCACCGGACACCCGGCCGAAGTTGTAGAGGCCGGAGTCGCCGGACAGCGGGGTGCCGGCCCGGGTCCGGGCGGACTTGCCGTCGTGCGCCTCCCCGACCGACGCCGTCGCGTGCTCGAAGGCCACCACCCGGCCTGCGGCCACACTCGCGCGGATCCGGTGTCGGCTCGCGGGGCGCATCCGGCCGTGGCGGATGTCGTCGGAGCGGCTCCACATCAGTTTCACCGGGCGGCGGGCCGCCTTGGAGACCAGGGCCGCCTCGATCGCCGCGTCGAAGTCCAGCCGTCTGCCGAACGAGCCACCGCCGCGCACGACATGGACCCGGACGGCCGACGCGGGCAGCCCGACCGTCTCGGCGATGGTGTCCCGCGCGTCCATGGGGGTCTGCGAGGAGAACCACAGCTCGGCCCGGTCGGCCCGTACGTCGGCCACCGCGGTCAGCACCTCCATCGGGGCGTGGCTGACGAAGGCGAACGCGAACTCGGCCTCGACGGACGTGGATCCGCGCGGCGGGGTGCCGAGCCGGGGCACGGCGGCCTTCAGGCGGGCGTCGATCTGCGCGTCGGACAGGGCGGCGAGGGGGCCCGGCCCCCAGGTGAGGCGCAGCGCGTCGCGGGCGCGGAAGGCGTGGTGGAAGGTGTCGGCGACCACGGCGACCCCGCCGGGCAGCCGGACGACCGCGTGGACGCCGGGCAGGGCACGGGCGGCGGTGTCGTCCATCGCGACGAGCTTGCCGTGGAGGGTCGGCGGCCGGGCCACCACCGTGGGCTTCGCCCCGGCCACCGCCAGGTCACCGGCGTACTTGGCCTTCCCGGTGACGATGTCCCGGGCGTCGATGCGGGTCGCCGGCCTCCCGATCACCCGGTGCCGGGACGCCGGCTTGGGACGGCCCGGCACGGCCGGGTTGCTGATGCGGGCCGCGCTCTCGGTCAGCGAGCCGTAGGTGGCCGTCCGCCCGTCCGGGGCGACGACCATGGTGTCGTGCGTGCGCAGCAGCCGCGGGGACACGTGCCAGCGCCGGGCGGCGGCGGTGACGAGTTTCGCCCGTGCGGTGGCGGCGAGCTGCCGGGCCGGGCCGTAGAGCGAACTCACCGAACTCGACCCGCCGGTGTACTGGTTGCCCTTCCTGCGGGCGTCGGCGAGCGGGATGCGGACGTCGGTGAGGCGGGCGTCCAGTTCCTCGGCGATCATCATGGCGACGGCGGTGGTGATGCCCTGGCCGACCTCGGCGCGCGGCAGCCGGACGACGACATGGTTGTCCGTCGTGACCTCCAGGACGAGCATCTCCTCGTCGGTGCCGGTCGCCAGGACACCGGCGTCCGTGCGGGCCTGTTCGGCGCCGTCGGCGGCTTCGGCGGGTGCGCAGGCGCAGGCGAGTGGTGCGGCGACCGTCAGCGTGGTCGCGGCCACCGAGTACACCATGAACCTGCGGCGGGACAGCCCGGCGGAGGGCTCGGGCGCGGTGCGGTCCAAACGAGGGCTCCTGTGGGCGCGTGTGGCGGGCAGGGGCACGGGCACGGCACGGAGAGCTGCGCGTGTCCCGGTGGGGTTCACTCGACAGGTAGGAGGGGTCCGGCCGTGCGCAGGTTGCCTGCCGGATCCGTTCGGCTGCCCCGGCTTCGGTTGTGCTGCTCGGCAACGGCCGTCTGATTCGAGGCTTCAGCGGCGGCTGGACGTCCGCGGCGGGGCTGACCGGCCACATACCTCCGGTCGGCCCAACCGACCTGTGCGAAAGCTTTACGGCGGCACCCCATCTGACGTTACCGTTCAGTAGTCGTGCCCCGAGCCCCGGAGGTGCCCCATCATGACGCCCGACCGTGCCGCAGGCCTCGCGGAGTCCGTCCGTGCACTGGCCGCAGGTGAGGTGACCTCCCGTGTGCTGGTGGAGCAGGCGCTGGCCAGGATCGAGGCCGGCCGGCCGACCCTGAACGCCTTCCGCGTCGTCCGCGCGGAGGCAGCGCTCGCCGAAGCGGACGCCGCCGACCGGGAGTTGGCGGCCGGTGCGCGCCGCCCGCTGCTCGGGGTGCCGATGGCGGTCAAGGACGACATGGACGTGGCGGGCGAGCCGACCGCGTTCGGCTGCCGGGGCGACTTCCCGCCCGCCGCCGAGGACGCGGAGGCGGTACGGCGGCTGCGCGCGGCCGGGGCCGTGATCGTCGGCAAGACGAACACCTGCGAGCTGGGCCAGTGGCCGTTCACCGAGGGCCCGGCGTTCGGGGAGACCCGCAACCCGTGGCACACCGGTCACACCCCGGGCGGTTCCTCGGGCGGGTCGGCCGCCGCCGTGGCCGCCGGTCTGGTCCCGGCCGCGCTCGGCTCGGACGGTGCCGGGTCGGTGCGGATCCCGGCCGCCTGGACCCACCTGATCGGCATCAAGCCGCAGCGCGGGCGCATCTCCACCTGGCCGCGCGGCGAGGCCTTCCACGGCATCACCGTCAACGGCACCCTCGCCCGTACCGTCGCCGACGCGGCCCTGCTGCTGGACGCGGCGAGCGGCAACCACCCCCGGGACCCGCACCGGCCCCCTGCGCTCACGGTGTCGGACTGGACCGGCCGCGACCCCGGCCGGCTGCGCATCGCGCTCTCGCTGAAGCCGCCGTTCACCGCGCTGCCCGCCCGGCTGCACCCGGAGGTACGCGACCGGGTCCGCCAACTCGCGGAGGAACTGGCCGCGTTGGGGCACAGCGTGGAGGAGGCCGACCCGCCTTACGGCCAGATCGGGCTGACCTTCGTGCCGCGCGCCACCGCCGGCATCGCGGACTATGTCCGGGAGGTACCCGACCCGGCGCTGCTCGACCCGCGCACCCGGTCCGCCGCCCGGCTGGGCCGGCTGCTGAGCGGGGCCCCGCTCCGGGCGGCCCGGCGCGCGGAGGCGGTCCTGCAGCGGCGGATCGGCGCGTTCTTCCGGTCGTACGACGTCGTCCTCGCCCCGACCACGGCCACTCCCCCGCCCCCGATCGGCGCCCTGCACCGGCTCGGCGGGGCGGCCACGGACCGCGCGATGATCGCCGCGTGTCCGTATGCCTGGCCGTGGAACGTGCTGGGGTGGCCCGGTGTGAACGTGCCCGCCGGGTTCGCCGGTCCGGGGCTGCCGGTGGGCGCGCAGTTGCTCGGCCCGGCCGGCAGCGAGCCGGTGCTGGTCTCGGTCGCCGCGCAGCTGGAGGACCGGCTGCGCTGGTTCGAGCGGTGGCCGCAGCGGCCGGGCGGAACGGCTGCCGCGTCCGCAGCCGCGTGAGGGGCTCTCTGTCACCACCGCGCAGGCCCTACCCTGTGACGATGGACGATGCGTCGTTGGTCGGGCTCATGGGACGGGTGACCGGAACGGTCGGACCCGGGCTCGTCGGCGAGGTGATCGTCCGCGTACGCGGAGGCGCGGAGCACTTTCTCGCCTACCCGGCCGACGGCACGGGCCGGTTGGCACCGGGCACGGTGGTGATGGTGGTGGACCACCTGCCGCCGAGAACGGTGTACGTGACGGCGGCGTACGACAACTGAGCAGGTCCGCTGCGACAACTGAGCGCGCCCGCTACGACAGTTGAGCAAGCTCCGTCGCAGGTGAGACGACGCGCATCAAGATTGCAACAAGGATTCGTCAGCGTCTTCACCCGGGGCTCGCACAGGCGCACACTCCCTTCGTTCGGTGCCGAACGGGCACCATGCAAAGGGGGCGCATGCCGATGGTTGTCGGCGTCGTAGCGGGGGCGGTCGTCGTTGCCGTCCTTGTAGTGATCGGTCTGTTCAAGTTGATGTGGCGGGTCGCCGAGCCGAACGAGGCGCTCGTCATCTCCGGGTCCAACCACCGCACCGAGGGCCTCGAGGAGGGCATGGGCTTCCGCATCGTCACCGGGCGCGGCACGCTGGTACTGCCCGGTGTGCAGGCGGTGCGCCGGCTCTCCCTGGACCTGAACGAGACCGAGTTGCACGTGGACTGCGTGACGCACCAGGGCATTCCGCTGAAGGTGCGGGGCGTGGTCATCTTCAAGGTCGGCGACGACTTCGTGTCGATCGCCAACGCCGCCCGCCGTTTCCTGGACCAGCAGCGGCTGATGTCGGAGCGGGTGCACAACGTCTTCGCCGGTCATCTCCGGTCCATCGTGGGCGGGTTGACGGTCGAAGACATGATCCGCGACCGGGAGAAGCTGACGGGCCAGACCCGGGCGGCCTGCGGTACCGAGATGGAGAAGCTCGGCCTGATCGTCGACTCGCTGCAGATCCACGAGATCGAGGACCCGACCGGGTACATCCAGAACCTGGCGATGCCGCACGCGGCGGCCGTCCAGCGGGACGCGCGCATCGCGCAGGCGGAGGCGAACCGGCTCGCCACCGAGGCTGAACAGCAGGCGGCGGCCCGGATGTCGGAGGCGACCCGGGACAGCGAGATCCTCCAGGCCGGCTACCAGGCCGAGCGGGACAAGGCATCGGCGAAGGCCCGGCAGGCCGGTCCACTCGCCGACGCAGCCGCCCGGCAGGAGGTCGTCGTCCAGGAGACGCGGGTCGCGGAACTGGAGGCGCACCGGCGCGAGCAGCAGCTCCAGGCGGACGTCCGCAAGCCGGCGGACGCCAAGGCGTACGAGAAGCGCACGCTCGCCGAGGCCGAGCGCGACGCGCGGATCTCGGCGGCGCAGGCCAAGGCGAAGGAGACGGAGCTGGCGGCGGCGGCCGAGGCGACCCGTGTCAAGACGGCTGCGGGCGCCGAGGCCGAGGCGACCAAGACCCGGGGTGCGGCGACCGCCGCGGCGACCCGGGCGACCGGTGAGGCCGAGGCCGCCGCCGCGCAGGCGAGGGGTCTGGCGGAGGCCGAGGCGACAAAGGCGCAGGGTCTGGCGGAGGCGGAGGCCATCAAGGCCCGCGCCGCCGCGCTCGCCGAGAACCAGGAGGCGGTCGTCGCCCAGCAACTCGCCGAGAAGTGGCCGGAGATCGTCCAGGCCGGCGCGTCCGCGTTCGGCAACGTGGACAACATGGTGCTGCTCAACGGCGCCGACGGCATGGCGGAGTTGTTCGCGAAGGCGCTCACCATGGGCGGCACCGGCCTCGGCCTGGCCCGCCAGCTGCTGTCCTCGATGAACCAGAACGGCCAGGCGCAGAACGGTACTCCCTCCGTCGACGGCCCTGCCCAGAAGGTGACGGTGGACGAGCAGTAACCCTGCGGGCGCAGTCACGGGGGCACCCTCTAAGGTGCCCCCGTGACCACGTTTACGGATGAGAACGTCCCTGGCCGCCACGGCCCCCACGCCACCACCGAGGCCGATCCGCGCGAGGTCGGCCGGGTGCGCACCGAGTACTCCCCCGCCCATGACGGCGACCCCGATCCCGGGGAGATCGTCTGGACCTGGGTGCCGTTCGAGGAGAACGACGGCCGGGGCAAGGACCGCCCGGTGCTGGTCGTCGCCCGGGAGGCGGCGGGCACCTTCCTCGCGGTGCAGCTCTCCAGCAAGCGGCACGACAGCGATCGCGAGTGGGTGGCGATCGGCAGCGGGCCCTGGGACCGGACGGGCCGGGACTCCTGGGTGGACGTGGACCGCGTCCTGCGGCTGCACGAGGAGGGCATGCGCCGGGAGGCCTGCGCGCTGGACCGCATGCGGTTCAACCTTGTCCGGCAGCGGCTGCACGAGCGCTACGGCTGGACCTGAGGCGCGCCGAGCCCCTCGCATACCCTCTCTGAGCAGCGGAAACCGCGCAGGCGCGCGCTCATGGCACCACCCCCGTGGGAGCCACGAGCGCGGCCCGTGCGGTTTCCTCCGCCGTGCTCATGTACGCATCGTGGGCGATGCTGGACGGACGGTGCAACGGAGTTTCCCGGACTCCTGAACACCGCGGAACAGTCCCGGAACGCACGAGGAAACGGAGATGATCGGCTCCGGACGTCCCGAAGGGCACTCTTGTGCGAAGCGACGCGAGGGTCTTGGGTGGGACGAGTGTTTGCCCGGCTCATCCGGAACCGGGCCGATGGCATGGTGGAATCTCAGGAGGATCCCTACATGTCTGATTCATCAGGTTCAACGAGTAAAGGCGGCGACTGTACGGGGCACCGCACCGCCGTCACGGAGGCCGAGGTGGAGGCCCTGGTCAAGGGCATCTGCTTCAAGACCGGACCACCCCGGTTCCTCGGGGTCGAAGTGGAATGGCTCGTTCATGAGCTGCGGCGACCGCGGCTCCCCGTGACACCCGAACGACTCGAAGCGGCCTACGCCGCGCTGCGTACCGTGCCCCTGAGGTCGGCGCTCACCGTCGAACCCGGCGGTCAGCTGGAGCTGAGCTCGCCGCCCGCCGCCTCCCTGATGGAGTGCATCGGTACCGTCTCCGCCGATCTGGACGCCGTCCGCGCGGTCCTCGCCAAGGACGAGCTCGGTCTCGTCGGCTTCGGCAACGACCCCTGGCACGAGCCCCGCCGGTTCCTGCGCGCACCGCGCTACGACGCCCTGGAGACCTGCCTCGACCGCACCGGCGCGGCCGGCCGCCGGATGATGTGCAGTTCGGCCTCCGTCCAGGTCTGCGTGGACGCCGGCCACGACGAGCCCGGCCCGCTCGGGCACGTACGGCGCTGGTGGCTCGCGCACCAGCTCGGCCCGGTGCTGGTGGCCGCGTTCGCCAACTCCCCGCTGGCCGGAGGGCGGCCCACGGGCTGGCTGTCCAGCCGGCAGCTGTGGTGGACGGAGATCGGCCCCGGGCGGGCGGGCGCGCCTCCGCTGGACGGCGAGCCCCGGTCCGCCTGGGCCCGGCACGCGCTGGACGCCCCGGTGATGTGCGTACGGCGCGACGGCGGACCCTGGGACGTGCCCGAGGGCCTCACCTTCCGTGACTGGACCCGGTCCGGGGCGCCCCGCCCGCCGGCGCGGGAGGACGTCGACTACCACCTCACGACGCTGTTCCCGCCGGTCAGACCGCGCGGTCACCTGGAACTTCGCATGATCGACGCGCAGCCCGGCGATGACGGCTGGATCGTGCCGTTCGCGGTGACGGCGGCACTGTTCGACGACCCGGAGGCCGCCGAGACGGCGTACCGGACGGTGAAGCCGCTGGCCGAGCGAACCCTCGGCCGCCCCGCGCCGCACAATCCCCTGTGGACCGACGCGGCCCGCCACGGCCTCGCCGACCGGGAACTGCACGAGGCCGCCGTCGCCTGTTTCTCGGCCGCCCTGGAGGCCCTGCCCCGGATCGGCGCCACACCCGAAGTCACGGACGCCGTCGCGACGTTCCTCGACCGCCATGTCGTCCGGGCCCGCTGCCCCGCCGACGACCTGCTGGAACAACTGAGCGCCACCGGCACCGCCCATGGGAAGGACATCCGCACATGACCGCCCCCGAAAACGGTATGGAGACCGATATCGCAGCCGGCCTCGACACCGACGTCGAGGCCCTCCGGAAGCGCGCGCTCGACTCGCTCACCACCGCCCGGGCCCGCACCACCCTGCTCACCAGCTGTGTCGAGGAGCCCGAACTCACCGCGCAGCACTCGCCGTTGATGTCCCCGCTGGTGTGGGACCTCGCGCACATCGGCAACCAGGAGGAGCTGTGGCTGCTGCGGGCGGTCGGCGGCCGGGAGGCGATGCGGCCGGAGATCGACAGCCTGTACGACGCCTTCGAGCACCCGCGTTCCGAGCGCCCCACGCTGCCGCTGCTGCCGCCCGACGAGGCCCGCCGCTACGCGGCCGAGGTGCGTGGCCGGGCCCTGGACCTGCTGGAGGGCGCGGACTTCCACGGCACCCGGCTCACCGCTGCCGGTTTCGCCTTCGGGATGATCGCGCAGCACGAACAGCAGCACGACGAGACCATGCTGATCACCCATCAGCTCCGCAAGGGGCCACAGGCCCTGACCGCGCCCGACCCGCAGCCCGCTCCCCCGTTCCGGGGCGCGGCCGAAGTCCTGGTCCCCGGCGGGCCGTTCACCATGGGCACCTCCACCGAGCCGTGGGCACTGGACAACGAGCGCCCCGCACACCAGCGGGAGGTGGCGCCGTTCTGGATCGACACGACACCGGTGACGAACGCGTCGTACCAGGCGTTCATCGAGGACGGCGGCTATGACACCGAGCGCTGGTGGACGCCGGAGGGCTGGGCGCACATCCGGCGGCACGCGATCACGGCACCGCTGTTCTGGCGCCGGGACGGCGGCCAGTGGCTGCGCCGGCACTTCGGGGTCACAGAGGTGGTCCCGCCCGACGAGCCGGTGCTGCACGTGTGCTGGTACGAGGCCGACGCGTACGCCCGCTGGGCCGGGCGCCGGCTGCCCACGGAGACGGAGTGGGAGAAGGCCGCCCGCCACGACCCGGCCACCGGCCGTTCCCGGCGCTACCCGTGGGGCGACGCCGACCCGGCGCCGGAACACGCCAACCTCGGCCAGCGGCATCTGCGGCCCGCCCCGGCCGGCAGCTACCCGGCCGGTGAATCCGCGCTCGGCGTACGGCAGTTGATCGGTGACGTGTGGGAGTGGACGGCGAGCGACTTCCTGCCGTACCCGGGCTTCACGGCGTACCCGTACAAGGAGTACTCGGAGGTGTTCTTCGGCCCCGAGTACAAGGTGCTGCGCGGCGGTTCGTTCGCCGTGGACCCGGTGGCCTGCCGGGGCACGTTCCGCAACTGGGACTACCCGATCCGGCGGCAGATCTTCTCCGGATTCCGCACCGCCAGCTCGGAGCGTGCCTGATGTGCCGTCACCTCGCCTGTCTGGGACCGGAGGAGCCGCTCGGCCGGCTCCTGGTGGATCCCCCGCACGGCCTGTACCGCCAGTCGTGGGCACCGCGCCGGCAGCGGTACGGCACGGTCAACGCCGACGGTTTCGGGGTCGGCTGGTACGCCCCCGGCGATCCGGTGCCGGCCCGCTACCGCCGGTCGGGGCCGATCTGGGCCGACCTGTCCTTCGCCGACCTGGCGCGCGTGGTGCGCTCCGGTGCCGTGCTCGCCGCCGTACGCGACGCGACCGTGGCCGGTGCGGACGGCGAGGCCGCGGCGGCGCCGTTCGCGGCCGGGCGGTGGCTGTTCAGCCACAACGGCGCGATCGCGGGCTGGCCGCAGTCGGCGGCGCCCCTGGTGTCCGCCCTGCCCCCGGTCGACCTGCTGTCGCTGGAGGCCCGTACCGACTCGGCGTTCGTCTGGGCGCTGGTGCTGCACCGGCTGCGCCTGGGCGACGAGCCTGCCCGCGCCCTCGGCGAAACCGTTCAGCAACTGGCCGAGGCGGCGCCCGCCTCACGCCTGAACCTCCTGCTCACCGACGGCGACACCATCGCCGCCACAGCCTGGGGCGACAGCCTCTGGCACCGCACGGAACCGGGCCGGTGCACGGTCGTCGCCTCCGAGCCGTACGACGACGACCCGCTCTGGCAGGAGGTCCCCGACCGCACCGTGCTCACCGCGAGCCGCGCCGGCGTGCTGCTCACGCCGCTGGAGGACCCGGCGTCCGTATCCCCGAAGGAGCCCTGTACGTGAGTCCCCTGCGAGTCACCCGCACCCTGCCCGAGGACGCGACCGACGCCGCGCTGCGCGCCGACGTCCGGCACGGCCTCACCGTCCGCCCGAAGTGGCTGCCGCCCAAGTGGTTCTACGACGCGCGCGGCAGCGAGCTGTTCGAGCAGATCACGGAACTGCCCGAGTACTACCCCACGCGCGCCGAGCGGGAGATCCTGGCCACCCGGTCCGGGGAGATCGCCGCCGCGAGCGGCGCCCGCACTCTGGTCGAACTGGGCTCAGGCTCCTCGGAGAAGACCCGCTATCTGATCGACGCGCTGCCCCGGCTTGCCGCGTACGTCCCGGTCGACGTCAGCGAGAGCGCGCTCACCCAGGCCGGGCGGGCGCTCATCGCCGAGCGGCCGGGCCTGGACGTGCACGCGCTGATCGCCGACTTCACCGCGCCCCTGACGCTGCCCGAGACGCCCGGGCCGCGCCTGGTGGCCTTCCTCGGCGGCACGATCGGCAACCTGCTGCCCGCCGAGCGGGCCGAGTTCCTGGCCTCCGTACGGAAGCTGCTCGCCCCGGGCGACGGGCTGCTGCTCGGCACGGACCTGGTCAAGGACGAGCACGTCCTGGTCCGGGCGTACGACGACGCGGCCGGGGTGACGGCGGCGTTCAACAAGAACGTGCTGGCCGTCGTCAACCGCGAACTGGGCGCCGACTTCGACCCCGCCGCCTTCGAGCACGTGGCGCGGTGGGACCCGGAGCAGGAGTGGATCGAGATGCGGCTGCGCTCGCGCACCGCACAGACCGTGAAGGTGCCCGCGCTGGACCTCGCCGTGCACTTCGCGGCGGGCGAGGAGATGCGCACCGAGGTGTCGGCGAAGTTCCGCAGGGAAAGCGTGAATGCCGAACTTGCCGAGGCCGGGCTTGAGTTGACCCACTGGTGGACCGACGCGGAGGGCAGGTTCGCGCTGTCGCTGAACGTGGCCCGGTGAGCCGGGGCGGGTCCGGTCAGCACCCTGGTCATGTACTCCTTGATCGGGTTGTCGGCCTCGACTCGGCCCACTGAGGCGTGTTGGGGGTCGCCCGGCCGTGCGCGGCCCCCGCCGCCATGGCGGCGACCCCCTCCTCCCCGGCGGTCGCGGCGAACTGGTCATCGGTGATGCGCGGGACGACGAGGTCGGAGCCGCCGGTGAAGACGGTGCCGGGCCGGCCGGCGGTGCTGCGGGGCACCGGGAAGAAGCCGAGCTTGCCCTTGAGCCCGGGGTTCTGCTGCACGATCGCCTGGGCGAGCCCGTCAAGGGATGTCGCCGATACGACCGCGACGCCGTGCGGCCGGGGCGGTCATGGGGCACGGTGGAGTACGGCGTGACACCCCGGTCACGGAGGAGAGGAGCACCCTCATGACGAACCACACCTACCGGGTCACGGAGATCGTCGGCAGCTCTCACGAGGGCGTCGACCAGGCCATCCGCAACGGCATCTCCCGGGCCGGCCAGACGCTGCGCAATCTGGACTGGTTCGAGGTGACCCAGGTCCGGGGTCAGCTCACGGACGGCCAGATCGAGCACTGGCAGGTGGGCCTGAAGGTGGGCTTCCGCATCGAGGACAGCGCGTAGGGCCTCAGGTCCGGCCCTCTCGCTCCTGGGCCTCCTCCAGAACGGCCGACTTTGCGCTCCAGCGGGCCCGTACGACCGTGAACCCGGCGCGCTCGGCGTCGTCGCAGACCAGCTCGTCGTCGTCGACGAGGACACGGATCTCGCGGTCCCGGGCGAGCCGGCGCAGCAGCTCCAGCTTGGTGAACCGGGCGGGCCTGCGGTCGGCGTTGTCCCGCATATGGACGTCGCCCTTGGGCAGCCCGTGTGCCGCGAGCCAGTCCAGCGTGTCGCGCCGGCACCGCTCGGGGCGGCCGGTGAGGTAGACGATCTCGCACTCCCGGGCGCTGTCCAGGGCCAGCGCCACGCCCACCGCGAGCGGCGGATCGTCCGGGGCGGCGGAGAAGAAACCGGCCCAGTCCCGCCGCCTGCCCTCCAGGAAGTGCTGCCGGTGGGCCGTGTCGGCGAGGGTGTTGTCCAGGTCGAACACGGCGATCGGGCGCTTACTGCTGTCGGTCACCGGACCACACTAGCCAGCGCCCGGTCGTGGCAGGGAACTCGGGCACCCGGTTGTGACCGGAATCGCCGGCGCCCGGTTGTGGCGGGAGTCGCGGGCGGTGGCGGGAATCACCCGCGCGCCACGGTGTTGAACCCTGCGTGAGCAGCGCAGTGATCGCCCGGACCAGGTTCTCCGTCCTCGACCGTTCCCGCACCCGCGAGGGGCGCCCGCCCGGCGAGGCGCTGCGGAACACCGTCGCGCTGGCGCGAGAGGCGGAGGCGCTCGGCTACCACCGCTTCTGGGTGTCCGAGCACCACGGCGTGCCCGGGGTCGCCGGGTCGGCGCCGACCGTGCTCGCCGCCGCCGTGGCCGGGGCGACCCGCACGATCCGGGTCGGCACCGGCGGAGTCATGCTGCCCAACCATCAGCCGCTCGTGGTGGCCGAGCAGTTCGGAGTGCTGGAGTCGCTCTTCCCGGGCCGGATCGACATGGGGCTCGGCCGTTCCGTGGGCTTCACGGACGGGGTGCGCAGGGCGCTCGGCCGGGACAAGGGCGACGCCGAGGACTTCGCGGCCCAGCTCGGTGAGCTGCTGGGCTGGTTCGAGGGCACCTCGCCGACCGGGGCACACGCCCGCCCGGCGGAGGGCCTCAGGGTGCCGCCGTTCGTGCTGGCCATGGGCGAGGGCGCGCGGATCGCGGCCCGCGCCGGCCTGCCCATGGTCATCGGTGATCTGCGGGGCCGCGAGAAGATGCTGCGCGGCATCGACCAGTACCGCTCCTTGTTCCGCCCCTCCCCCTGGGCGCACGAGCCGTACGTCGTGATCTCCGGCACGGTCGCCGTCGCCGACACCCCCGAGGCCGTACACCGGCTGCTGGCCCCGGAGGCCTGGTCCATGGCGTACTCCCGCACCCACGGCACCTTCCCTCCGCTGGCCCCCGCCGAGGAGCTCGCGGCCCGCACGATGACCGCGAAGGAACGCGGCTTCTACGAGTCCGGGCTCGCCGGACACATCGCGGGCCCCGAGGAGCAGGTCGCCGCCGAGCTGGAGGCGGTGCTGAAGGAGACGGAAGCCGACGAGGTCCTCGTCACCACCAGCACGTACGACCGTGACGCGCTGCTGGGCTCCTACCGGCGACTGGCGGCCCTGTTCGCGCCGGGCCGCTGAACCGGGCCCGAGATGCGGACCCCGCCGGGCCCGGTGACCCTGGGAGGAAAGCCTCGAGCGACGAGGAGGGCTGCCATGCCCGTACTGGACAAGCTCAGGCAGAGCAAGCCGAAGGAGCAGCTGCGGGACACGGACAACCCTCCGCAGTAGCAGTGCACGGGCGCGGGCGCAGATAGGGTTGCGCCTCTATGCACAGTCCACATGACCCGCACGACCCCTACGTCCGCGTTCGCGGTGCCCGCGAGCACAACCTCAAGGGCGTCGACGTGGACATCCCGCGGGACGTCCTGGCCGTGTTCACCGGGGTGTCCGGCTCGGGGAAGTCGTCCCTGGCGTTCGGCACCATCTACGCCGAGGCCCAGCGGCGCTACTTCGAGTCGGTCGCGCCGTACGCGCGCAGACTGATCCACCAGGTCGGGGCGCCCAAGGTCGGCGAGATCACCGGGCTGCCGCCCGCGGTCTCGCTGCAGCAGCGCCGTTCGGCCCCCACCTCGCGCTCCTCGGTGGGCACCGTCACCAATCTCTCCAACTCCCTGCGCATGCTGTACTCGCGTGCCGGCGACTATCCGCCCGGTACCGAACGGCTCGACTCGGACGCGTTCTCGCCGAACACGCCGACGGGTGCCTGCCCGGAGTGCCACGGGCTCGGCCAAGTGCACCGCACCACCGAGGAGTTGCTGGTGCCGGATCCCTCGCTGTCGATCCGCGAGGGCGCGATCGCCGCCTGGCCGGGTGCCTGGCAGGGCAAGAACCTGCGCGACATCCTGGACACGCTCGGCCACGACGTGGACCGCCCCTGGCGCGAACTGCCCGCCGAGGAGCGGGAGTGGATCCTGTTCACGGACGAGCAGCCGGTCGTCACCGTGCACCCCGTCCGGGACGCCGACCGGATCCAACGGCCGTACCAGGGCACGTACATGAGTGCCCGCCGGTACGTCATGAAGACGTACTCGGACACCAAGTCGCCCACGCTTCGGGCCAAGGCGGAACGCTTCCTGACCAGCGCGCCCTGTCCGGCCTGCGGGGGCAGCCGGCTGCGGCCCGAGGCGCTGGCGGTGACCTTCGGGGGCCGCACCATCGCGGAGCTGGCGGCCATGCCGCTGACCGGCCTGGCCGGGCTGCTGCACGGGACCACGGAGACCGCCCGGGTCCTCACGGACGACCTGAAGTCCCGTATCACCCCCGTCCTCGAACTGGGCCTCGGCTATCTCAGCCTGGACCGCTCCACCCCGACCCTGTCGGCGGGTGAGCTGCAACGGCTGCGGCTCGCCACCCAGTTGCGCTCGGGTCTGTTCGGCGTGGTGTACGTGCTGGACGAGCCGTCGGCGGGACTGCACCCGGCGGACACCGAGGCGCTGCTGACCGTGCTGGAGCGGCTGAAGGCGGCGGGTAACACGGTGTTCGTGGTGGAGCATCACCTGGAGGTGGTACGCGGCGCCGACTGGCTGGTGGACGTGGGCCCCGGCGCGGGAGAGCACGGCGGGCGGGTGCTGTACAGCGGGCCGGTGGCCGAGCTGGCCTCGGTCGAGGACTCGGCTACGGCGGTCTTCCTGTTCGACGAGTCACCCGGCCCGGCGCGTGAAGTCCGCGAGCCGCGCGGCTGGTTGACGGTGGGTCCGGTGACCCGGCACAACCTGCGGGAGGTGTCGGCGCGCTTCCCGGTCGGTGCGTTCACCGCGGTGACCGGCGTGTCCGGCTCCGGAAAGTCCACGCTCATCGGGGAGTTGACGGAAGAGGTTGCGGGGGTCGACCGGCTGGTGCGGGTGGACCAGCGACCGATCGGGCGCACCCCGCGCTCCAACCTGGCGACGTACACGGGCCTGTTCGACGTCGTCCGCAAGGAGTTCGCGGGCACGGACGAGGCGCGCGGGCGCGGGTACGGCGTCGGGCGGTTCTCCTTCAACGTGGCGGGAGGGCGCTGCGAGACCTGCCAGGGCGAGGGTTTCGTCAGCGTGGAGCTGTTGTTCCTGCCGAGCACGTACGCGCCCTGCCCGGACTGCGGCGGCGCCCGGTACAACCCGGAGACGCTCCGGGTGACGTACCGGGGACGGAACATCGCCGAGGTGCTCGACCTGACGGTGGAGGCCGCGGCGGCGTTCTTCGCGGACACCCCGGCCGCGGCCCGCAGCCTCGGCACGCTGCTCGACGTCGGCCTCGGCTATCTGCGCCTCGGCCAGCCCGCCACCGAGCTGTCCGGCGGGGAGGCGCAGCGGATCAAGCTGGCGAGCGAGCTGCAGCGCGGTCGCCGCGGCCACACCCTCTACCTCCTGGACGAGCCGACGACCGGGCTGCATCCGGCCGACGTGGAGGTGCTGATGGACCGCCTGCACGGGCTGGTCGACGCCGGGCACACGGTCGTGGTGGTCGAGCACGACATGACGGTGGTCGCGGGCGCCGACTGGGTGATCGACCTGGGACCCGGCGGCGGCGACCGCGGCGGCCGAATCGTCGCGTCCGGCCCACCGGCAGAGGTGGCACAGGCGACGGGCAGCGTCACGGCGCCCTATCTGGCACGGGTCATGCCCTGAGCGGAGCGCTCAGGGCATGGGCAGCAGGTCGAACCTCAGGTGCTGAGCAGCCGGTTGAAGAAGGAGCGGTAGCGGCGCAGTGCCCCGCGGAGTTGCTCCGTGTCCACCTTCTCGCCCTGGCTCCACTGACCCTCCAGGTCCTTCTTGTGCTCGGCGAAGGTGCCGGCCAGGGTCTGCATGACGTCCGCGACCAGGGCGTCGGCGTCGTGCACGGCCTCGCGCGGGTCGTCCACGAACCTGCCCTGGATCTTCTGCCAGCGGTCGCGGTAGTCCCGTTCCTCCGCATCACTCAGCAGCTGCGGCATCTCCTCGTCCGCGGCGCCCGGGGTACCCTCGGCGGCCGCGGCCTCCGGGGCCCGGGCCTCGGCGTCGGACTCTCCGGTGGCGGCTCCTGCGGCGGTCGCTCCTCCGGTGACGGACTCGCCGCTCGGAGGCCCGGTCGCCGTGCTCTCGCCCGGGTAGACGGGCGCTCCCGTGGATGGTGCCTGCCTTTCCTCGCCCGCGCCGGTGCCGGACGACTGGGCGAGGTCTTCGGTGGACGGACCGCCGGTGCTGCGGTCCGCGCCCTCGTTGCTGTGCATGGCGTCCCTCCGTGCAAGGTCGTGATCGGGATCAGGACCGGGCGGGCTGTGCCCGGCCGCCGCCGTCGGAGACGAGTTCGTCGAAGAGGGCGCGGTAGTGCACCATGGCGCCCCGCAGTTGCTCGGTCGTCGCCCGGCTGTGCGTGGTCAGTGACTCCACCTCGTGCGCGGCACGGTAGTGCTCGAGTGTGCGGCCGTGTTCCACCGAGAGGTCCTTCATCTGCTGCTCGTACCCCTCGGTCGGGTAGCCGCGCTCGTGCATCAGGGAGGTCACCAGCCGGTCCGCGTCGTGCACGGCGTCCTCCGGCCGGTCGACGAACTCCTCCTGGACACTGCTCCACTCGCGCGTGTAGCGGTCCCGTGAGGCGGAGGGCAGCGGTTTGATCTCCAGCGAGTCGTGCCGCTTCTCACGGGCCCTCAGCTCACGCTCGGCGGCCATCCGGCTGTCGGATCCCTCGACCGTCCGTTCGTATTCCGGGCCGAAGCGCTCACGGAGGCGGCGGCGCCGCATCAGCAGCAAGACCGCCACAAAGGCCAGGGCGACCACGACGACGATCGGAATGATGATGGCCAGAAGCGTTCCGGTCGACATGGGCGCACGCTCCTCAGTACGTAGTGACATGCGGCCCTACGGGTACCCCCTGTGCCGCACCTTCACCCGTCCCGTCCCATGATCGGCCTCTGGGCGACCAGGGCCGCATGCGTCCAGGCCGGCCCGGGGACGACCGGCTCGGCGGCCTGCGCGAGGGTGCGGCGGTCGGGGTGGGTGCCGGCCGGGATCAGCGGCCGTACCGCCACCTCGGCGGTCAGGCCCCGGGCGCGGGCCACCCGCCACAGGGAGGAGAGCAGGGTGTCCTCGCCGACGAAGGCGGCTGCGGTGCTCGGGGCGCCGCCCGGCTGCCGGTAGCTGAGCTGCACCGGCTGAACCGGTACGCCCGCGTCCAGCGCGGCCTGGAAGACAGCCCGGTGGAAGGTGCCCCGGGCTCGCCCGCACCAGGTGCTGCCCTCGGGGAAGGCGACCACGGCCGCGCCTGACCGCAGCGCGTGCGCGATCCGGGCGACCGTGCCGGGCAGGGCGCGCAGCCGGTCGCGCTCGATGAACAGGGCACCGCCGCGCGCGACGAGCGCGCCCGCCACCGGCCACTGCCGGATCTCGGTCTTGGCGAGCATGCGGGCGGGGCGTACGGCGGCCAGTAGCGGGATGTCCAGCCAGGAGACGTGGTTGGCGACCAGCAGCAGCCCGCCGGCCGGCGCGGTGGTGCCGGTGACGCGGACCCGGACGCCCGCGGCCCGCACGACCATGCGGGACCATCGGCTGATCCAGTCGGCGGGGATCCTCCGGCCGAACGGGGACAGCACGATCCCGGTCATCACCAGGACGGCGACCGTGAGCAGCCGGAGCACGGCCCGGGGTACGGCCACGGTGGCCGGGGCGGGCCCCACACAGGCGCCCGGGGTGCAGGGCGCGGCGGGCAGCCAGGCGCTCATCAGGCGGGCACGAGGGAGAGGAAGTGCCGCAGATAGCGGGCGTTGACCCGGCGCATCGACAGCAGCACGTACAGGTCGGCGACCCCGAAGTCGGGGTCGTGCGCGGGCTCGCCGCACACCCAGGCGCCGAGGCGGAGGTAGCCGCGCAGCAGCGCGGGAAGTTCCATGCGGCCGGCGGGGGCCTCGACGTCCGGGACCCAGGGCAGCAGGGGCCGTACCGGGTACTCGGCCGGGGCGAGGTGCTTCTCGCGCACCCGCTCCCAGGTGGCCGCGGCGAGGGCGCCGCCGTCGGCGAGCGGGACGGAGCAGCAGCCGGCCAGCCACTCGTGGCCCCGGTCGACCATGTAGCGGGCTATGCCGGCCCAGATCAGGCCGATGACGGCGCCGTCGCGGTGGTCGGGGTGGACGCAGGAGCGGCCGACCTCGACCAGGCCGGGCCGGATCGGGTCCAGGGCGCCCAGCTCGAACTCGCCCTCCGAGTACAGCCGCCCGGCGACCGCGGCCCGCTCAGGCGGCAGCAGGCGGTAGGTGCCGACGACCTGGCCGGTCGTGGTGTCACGGACGAGCAGGTGGTCGCAGTACGCGTCGAACGCGTCGACGTCGTGGCCCGGCTGCGGGGTGGTCAGCAGGGCGCCCATCTCCCCGGCGAAGACGTCGTGCCGCAGCCGCTGCGCCGCTCGTACGTCGGCCTCGTCACGGGCGAGGGAGACGGTGTAGCGGGCGGGTGGCGCGGGCTGCGCGGGGCGGTCGAGCGTGGTGATGCCGGTCATGGCTCTCTCCATGGTCACGGGCCGGGATCGGCAGGAGGGGCAGTCCGGCGGTCCGGTCTGCTCCTCCTGTTTTTCCGATGCCGGTTGGCCTGCGCGTGACCGGTGTCAGGAGCCTGGATGTGCGCTTGTTGAACGGCGAAAACCAGATCTTGAACGGCGAAAACCAGACGGGGCCGGGGATGAGCACCACTCCCGGCCCCGCCCGTCCGCCGTCCCTGGGCGAACGTTCATCGGGCGGCTACCGCTTGCCCGCCTTCCGGGTGGCCCGCAGCCACTCCCGGTTCATGCGGGTGATCGACACGAGCGGAATGCCCTTGGGGCAGGCGGTCGCGCACTCGCCGGTGAGCGTGCAGCCGCCGAAGCCCTCCGCGTCCATCTGCGCCACCATGTCGAGGACGCGGGTCTCGCGCTCGGGGGCGCCCTGCGGCAGGACGCCCAGGTGGTTGACCTTGGCGGAGGTGAACAGCATCGCGGCGCCGTTCGGGCACGCGGCCACGCACGCGCCGCAGCCGATGCACTCGGCGTGCTCGAAGGCGTAGTCGGCGTCCGGCTTGGGCACCGGCGTGGCGTGGGCCTCCGGAGCGGAACCGGTGGGCGCGGTGATGTAGCCGCCGGCCTGGATGATGCGGTCGAAGGCCGTGCGGTCCACGACCAGGTCCTTGATCACCGGGAACGCGCGGGCCCGCCACGGCTCGATGTCGATCGTGTCGCCGTCCTTGAAGGACCGCATGTGCAGCTGGCAGGTGGTGGTGCGCTCCGGGCCGTGCGCGTTGCCGTTGATGACCAGCGAGCACGCCCCGCAGATCCCCTCGCGGCAGTCGTGGTCGAAGGCGACGGGCTCGTCGCCGGCCAGGATGAGCTGTTCGTTGAGGACGTCCAGCATCTCCAGGAAGGACATGTCGGGCGAGATGCCGTCCACCTGGTACGTGGACATGGCGCCGTCGGCGTCGGCGTTCTTCTGCCGCCAGACGCGCAGGGTGAGCTTCATGCGTAGCTCCGCTGGGTGGGGTGGACGTACTCGAAGACCAGGTCTTCCTTGTGCAGGGTCGGGGCTTCGCCCGTGCCCGTGAACTCCCAGGCCGCAGCGTAGGAGAACTCCTCGTCCCTGCGGGCCGCCTCGCCGTCGGGCGTCTGGGACTCCTCGCGGAAGTGGCCGCCGCAGGACTCGCTGCGGTGCAGCGCGTCCAGACACATCAGCTCGGCAAGTTCCAGGTAGTCGACGATGCGGTTGGCCTTCTCCAGCGACTGGTTGAACTCCTCGCCTGTGCCGGGGACCTTGATGCGCCGCCAGAACTCCTCGCGGATCTGCGGGATCCGGTCGAGCGCTTTTCGCAGGCCCTCGTCGGTGCGGGCCATCCCGCAGAACTCCCACATGAGTTCGCCGAGTTCGCGGTGGAACGAGTCGGGGGTGCGGTCGCCGTCCACGGCCAGCAGCTTCGCCAGCCGCGCCTCGGTCTCGGCCGCGACCTCCTTGACGGCGGGGTGGTCCGAACCCACCTCGCCCTGCCCGGG